>DATJOO010000062.1:0-2892 GCA_035506955.1 Verrucomicrobiia bacterium | reverse complement strand
CCTCCGTGGCACGAGTTTAAGCTGTTCTCCCAAGGAAGCAAAACGAAATGGCTTCTGCAGAAATGTGGCTCCTCGCGGCACCTGCGCTTCCGGCAGATTCTGCGCGTAGCCTGATATGTAAATGACGTGCATCTCCGGGCGCAGCGCCTGCACTTCTTTCGCCAGATGCGGACCTCGCAGGCCCGGCATGATCACGTCGGTCACCAGCACGTCGATCCTGCCGGCTTCGCTGCGCGCTAGTTCCAACGCGTCATGCGCACTGCGCGACTCTAGCACGCGATGCCCTGCACCTCGCAAGTATTCGGCGATGGCCTCGCGTAGCGACCCTTCGTCGTCTGCCAACAGGATGGTCAATCCTTTTTCCGCTTCTTCCCGCGGGCGCACTCGCAAATGGGCCTGCACTTGATCCTCAGGATTTCGCACTGGGAAATACAGCTGGAATCGCGTTCCTTCTCCCAGTTTAGAATCCACCGTGATATGACCGCCAACCTGGCAGACGATTCCGTACACTGTCGGCAATCCCAGTCCGGTTCCCTTGCCTTCCGGTTTCGTCGTGAAAAACGGCTCGAAAATGTGCGAGCGCGTCTCTTCGCTCATCCCACTGCCCGTATCGCTCACTTCCAAAACCACCCAACCGGCTTCCGTGGCACTATCGGGGTCCGGCGCAATGCCCTCGGGAAGGGAAAATGTATTGCGGGTCGAGATCGTGAGCGATCCTTCGCCGGCCATCGCGTCTCTGGCGTTGATGGCCAGGTTAGCGATCACTTGTTCCAATTGCGCGGCATCGGCGCGAATCCACGAATGCGCCGCCTGGTGCTGAAACGTCAGCTGTATGTCGGAACCTAGCAGCCGCGGCAACATGAATTCGCTATCGGTCAGCACTTCGTGTAAATCAATAGGCGCAATTTCCAGCACTTGCTTGCGGCTGAATGCCAGCAACTGTCTGGTGATGGCGGCGGCTTTCTCTACGGTGCGTTTGATTTGCTCCACGTAGCGGTCGGCTTGCACGCCATTCGACAACGATTTTTCCAACAATTCCGTGGAGCCCGAAACCACCATCAACATGTTGTTGAAATCGTGCGCAATTCCTCCCGCCAACTGTCCCAGCACCTCCATTTTTTGCGCCTGCCGGAATTCTCCTTCCAACCGCGAGCGTTGTTCCTCCAGTTGTCGGCGCTTTAATTCTTGCCGATAATTCTCATACAGAACACCGGTTGCCTGGGAGATGGCCTCGAGCGCACGAGACTCTTCCCCGGTGTAGCCGCCCGGCCGATTCGCCACCGCAATCACTCCAACGACGCTCTTACCTTTAAAGATGGGCACGCCCAACAAACTGACAAGCTGCTGATGGCCGGGGGGCATTCTCCCCGCTCGCGGATCGTTGGACGGTTCGTTCGAAACGACGATTTTCCCTTCGCGGATAATTTCTCCAAATAAATTGCCGCGATGTTCCAGGTCGAAGAACCCCTGTGCCGCTTGTTGGCTTAGCTTCGCTTCATAAAGTTGCCGGTTTATTTCCGGATCCCAAATCGCTCCTTCGTGCGCCAGGATCCGCACATTCGGAGTATCCAGCACCACACCTAGCAGTCCGCACTTGCTCCGCGTTTGCTTCAGTGCATGTGACAGTAATTTCTTGCTGGCTATTCCCCAATTACCAGACTCCAGGTAGCTATTCAGCGCGTCAGTGACTACCGCTAGGGTGACGGTTTTGTCGTTTAGTTCCTGCTCAATCCGTTTGCGTTCACTGATGTCCTCGATCGTCGCCATGATGCCCATTTGTTTGCCATTGTCGTCGCGTAGCGGCGCCGTCGATATGCTCACCGGAAATTGCTGTCCGGAGCGGTTGACGCGGTAGGTTTCGAACCCTTTGGTGACCTGTCCCTGCAACGTGCTTTGCAGCAGTCCTGCTTGCTCCTCGAGGGTATCCTGCGGATGTGTGAGTCCGAGGGTGCCCAGGATTTCCTTCTCCGGATAGCCAAAAATCTGTTCCGCCGCCGGATTCCACGAGGTGATGCGGCCTTCGCAATCCGTTCCAACCACCGCCATCGGCACAGCCTGAACGACCGCTCTAAACTTGGCTTGCCCTCGCAGGCTTTGCACCTCATCGCTGGCCCGCAGCACCTCCAGTAGCGGGGGTATCGAGCTAAACATGAATAGCGACAGCAGTAACAAGCCCAGCGGCAAGAAAACCAGCACGCTGGAGCTGAGCCACTTCGGCCAGTTCTGCGTGGCATCGAAGAGAATCGCCAGGCGCGCGAATCCGCATGCTGCGTACACAATTCCCATGGCCGCGAACACGGCGCGGTGTTGCAATCCCTTGCCCAGTCGCGTCGTCAACCACAGCACCACTGTTGCCATCGATATCAGAAATATTCCCGTCGCCGTGTCGGTCGCCCGGGTATCCCACGCGCCATTCAAATACCCGCCCAGCGGCCCGATGCAAAACGGTAATCCCAACGAGACGCTCGCCAAATCGTTGGCGCTGGCCAACGGCCTTGCCAACGTGTGCTTCACGGCTTGCGCCGCGCCTTTCGGCACTTCACATGTCTGTCGATTCCGCATCGCCACAGTCCTTCATCGTTGATGGCGGGAGAGGTCCGCTGAAAAGAGCAATAAGAGGAAGGGTGTTTCGGCGCGCCAAGAGGGAACGGCAGGCACACCGGTCTGCTCTTTTACTTTCGCTGGCGGGTCTACCCGCGTCAATAGGACCTGTTTCTTGTCGGATACTGCCCGGCGAGCTCGTGTTAGGCGCGCGCTGCGTCCTTTGTTATTCTCGCAGCGCATGGGAAATTCGTTCCCAATCGAGAACAGCTCATCCCCACAACCTCAACTCGAGCGCGGTCTGGGCTTGAAAGAAGCTGTCGCGCTCAACATGATCGAAATCGTTGGCAT
>DATJOO010000061.1:0-23294 GCA_035506955.1 Verrucomicrobiia bacterium | reverse complement strand
CCGACAAACCGAGTTGCGGTTACCAATCCTCAATGAGTGCATCGGCGATTCTGCGATACTCAGGATTCATGAGCCCGACAATCCGGATCGGCGACAATCCGCCGCAGATTTTTCTTTCTTCACCAACTCCCGATGAATAGAATCTCCTGCATGCCTGACACACTCAAACGCACCATCGTAAGCCGGGCTCAGAACTTGGCCGAATTTGCCATTACCTCCTGGGGCGAAATGGCTTGCATCCGGGCGCTCCGCCTAGACCCTGACAACAACTTTTGCATACTCGATTACCGGGCGCCGGCCGGTTTCGGCCCACCTCGTCACCTCCACCACGTTCAGGACGAAGTGTTTGAGATCCACCAGGGCACGATTGCGGTTTGGAGTCCTGACTGTTGCGGAATCTTGCATGAAGGAGACGTCATCTCCCTTCCTTCGGGCGTTCCCCATACCTGGCGTTCCATCGATGATCGGCCCGTTCACCTCACAGTGATCATTACGCCCGGCGGTCCCGGCGGATTCAAAGAGTTCTTTCCAACGATTCAGCAACGGAACCTGACCGTCGCAGATGTCCTTGAGCTTATTGCGGCGGCTGAAATCGGTGGGATGCAGATTACTGGTCCTCCTCTCACCGACGAAGAAGTTGAAAAGCTCAAGGCGGGCGAACAGTTGACTGCTTAGCCCGTAGCCAGCGCAGGTCGAGTCGCCAGCCGCAGGCTGAGGTTCTTGGGGCTGCTTCCGGGGCGTCATCTGGAGAAACAGTTTCTCTGTTATCCAGGGCCTCAGCGCGGAGGCGAGGCTGGCTTGCAGGTCCAAGAGCGACAGCGCCTGGTTAACGGGCTAACCTCCCATCAAGTATGTATCAGGACCCAGGGAGCCGTTCCTCCAATCAAGCGAGTGACGGGGAGTTAGGCTGCCGTAGCGGCAGTGCCTAAGACTCAAGCTGCTGAATGTGCGGTCGAGCCGGGGGTGATTGCTTCTGCGACGGTGTTGATATCCACTAAGCCGGAGCAGCCGTACAAGGCGGGCAACACCTTGGGGGCTGGATGCTTCCGGCGCAGCTCCGCTACTGTTTCCGTGCCTGAGCGGTATGCGGGGAGATACATGCGGCCCAGCAAGGGATGGCGGCCCCAGGCGCCCGATAGCTTGTCGGCGCGCTCTTCCGTGACCAGAAAATCGTGGCGCAGAATCCGCGCCACGTCTTCCCGCGGCGCCTTCTGGCTCCAGGTCAAATAGGAAGACTGGTTCTTCGCGTCATCCTGCAAGAGCGCGAGATTCACGCCAATCTGCAGGTCTTCGTCGGACAACTGGTCCACTTCGTTGACGCCATGCGCGATCAAAATGGCGTTGTTCGCGATGCCTTCAAACAGGGTGGCTGCGCGCGTATTCATGGTGAGCACGGTGGCTTCAAAGCCGGCGACGCCCCGGACGTAGAGATTCTGCAAATAGGCAAACGTGGTCACGTGTCCGGGGACAACCTCATGGCTGACGAGTTGCTCGAATTCCGGCACGGACATTTTCAGCGAAGCATTAATTTCATAAGTGGCTTCGTATCGCGGGCTGCCATTGGCATTTCGGGCGCGCCCCAGGTAGTTCATCGAGCCTGAAAACCACGCGTCCTTAATCGGCAGAAACTCGATATTCGCGCGCGGAACGTCCGCGAAGTCCTTCGGCAAAAGGGGCGCGAGGTTCTTCTGGCAGAGCTGGTCATAGTGCGCGATCACCGCATTGCCGAGCGCCCGGACTGAAGCCATGGGGACAAGCCGGTCGGCCCGCCAAGCGTCCACCGCCTTCAAGACTCCACTGTCCCCTGAGATGGCGTGGCCCGCGCGCTGCAGCAATTCCGCGATTCTTTCGCGCTTCTTCTGGGGCTTGGATTGTTCTGGTGCGCGGCCCGTAGATGCTTTCACGCACTTCTCGTAACTCACCGGCGCGCCTTTTCCCAGAACTTCCATGGCGAGGTCCCACATCACCTCGATGCAGCCAGCCAGTCCGGTGAGGTATGCGCCACGAAGTCCGCGAATCTTTTCGCCCTCCTGACGGATTTTGTTGGCGGCTCCCCAGATATCGATTTGTTTCAGGTAGTCGTCGATGGCCATGCGGTCTGGCTCTTTGGACGCAACTCCGCCCGTTTCACGGATGCGTGCCGCCGCTGGAATCGTGTATGCCGCAGGAAGCTTCTCGTCGGAGAACCACGAATCCGCGATGAAGCGCCCCGTCCCGGAAGCGCACATCACGTCGCCGCCCCACAACGTGTCGATGCCAATCACCGCATCCGCAACCAGTTTCCCTATTGCTTCCATAGCTACTCCTTCCCGAGCTTCAGCGAACGGAACCACACATAACAGCACAGCGCCACAAAGAAGATAACCGAGACCAGCTGCGACGTGGCTTCGTTTCCATAAAACGGCGCCCGAATCAGATCTTCTCGATACCAGGGGAACAAGCGCAGCGCCGCACCCAACACTCCTCCCAGCGCACCTCCGGCCATCAGGCCCGACGCGATAATCACTCCGCGCGCCCGTGTCTGCTTGCCTGCTTCGCCATCGCGCCTTTCCGCGCGTCGATTAATCCAGTGCGACAAGAAGCCTCCCACCAGCGCCGGAGTGTTCAATTCCAATGGCAGGTACATACCCAACGCAAAAATCAGCGACGGTTGGCCGAGCATTTCCATAACCAGCGCGATCATCGCGCCAACCCCGAATAACAGATAGGCAATCGGCTGGTGGCTCATGAATCCTTCCACCAACGCCTTCATGATCGAGGCTTGCGGCGAAGCCAGCACGGGCCGCATGTCTCCCGGCGCTGCTTCGCCAAACTGGAACGTGCGCGCCAGCATTACGATGGTCAAACCTACCGCCACGGCCGCCGCAATCACCGCAAGGAACTTCACTTTTTCCTGTGCCGACGGCGAGGAGCCGAGCCAGTATCCCGTTTTTAAATCCGTAATCGCTTGCCCGGAAACGGAGAGCGCGGTGCACACCATTCCGGCAATCGCCATGACGAAAAACATGCCGGTGGTTCCGGAAAGCCCGAAGCGCAGCAGCACCGCGGACGACAAAATAATCGTGAGCATGGTCATCCCCGACACGGGATTTCGTGCAGTAGTCGCAATGGCATTTGCCGCCACCGAGGTAAAGAAAAACGAAAACACCAGCGTCAGCACCAAGCCTGCTCCCACAACCAGCCAGGAAGTTTTCAAATGGCCCAACAACATCGCGACGCCCAGGGCGCCTAGCACCACTCCCAGCAGAATCGCTCCCATGGACATATCGCGATCCGTGCGTTCGGTGGTCGCCGCTTCTCCTTTTCGAAACACGCGCAACGCAATTCCGAACGATCCGGCAACAATTCGCAGGGACTTCACAATTCCGAAAATGCCTGCGGTGGCAATCGCCCCTACGCCGATGAACCGGACATAATTCCGGTAAATTTGCACGGCCGTCATTTTGGCGATTGGGATGGCGGCTGGATAAACCGCCGCATCCAGATGGCTGCCGACGAACCAGATCAACGGGACCAAAACAAAGTTGGACAGCACACCGCCAGCGCACAAAATTAACGAACTGCGCAGTCCAATGACGTAACCTAGCCCCAGAATGAACCCAATCGCGTCGAAGCTGAAGACCATCTTGGCCTTGTCCGAAAGCGTTTTCATCGCGGGCACAAATTGGAAGTCCACATATTCCTTCCAGGGCTGAAACGTGGTCACCAGGAAGTCGTAGACTCCGGCGACCGCAGTTGCTTCCAGCAGCAGTTGCGCTTGCGATCCGCCTTTCTCGCCGGTCACCAATACTTCGGTAATTGCCGTGGCCTCGGGGTAGGGAAGTACTCCATGCATTTCTCGGACGAAGTAGCGCCGCAGCGGAATCAAGAACAGAACGCCGAGGCATCCTCCAGCCAGGCAAATGAAAATGGTCTCCACCGGATGCGGCGAAAGCTGCAGGATATACAGCGCCGGAATGGTGAAAATGGCTCCGGCGACGACGGAGCCAGCGACGCCGCCGAGCCCGGTCATGATCACATTTTCCAGGAGGCTGGATCGACGCTTGTACAAGCGCGCCAGTCCAATGGCCAAAATGGAAATTGGGATCGCGGATTCCATCACCTGTCCGACCTTCAGTCCCGAGTATGCTGATGCAATGGTGAAAACCACGCACAAAAACAAACCCCACGCGATGGAGCGCCCCGTCAGTTCTGGGAGCAATTCGCCCGCAGGAACAATGGGTCTGTAGCTTTCTCCAGGTTTCAGGGTCTTGTAGGCGTTGTCAGGCAGGACCTTCGTATCCAGTTCGCCGGCTTTGGTGGTCAGCTTTTCCGCCGCAACTGTGTCTTCTATGGGAACGGTGGGCACAGGGAACCTCCGGCATCCTTATCTCAGGCATCAAACGGAGCACTTGGGCTAGGGATGCTGTTCTAAACCGCAACTTGCTTGGGGGAGCGAACCCGAATGTTTAACAGTCTGATATGCCAATCGAATTTCCGGCTTTAGCGACGCGACGGTTCTAGCGGCAGTGTGTGTTCCTCTTGAATGGACGGCGCTGCCTTTCCCAGTTCCGCGACCACTTGCGCTTCCGTCTCCTGACTATCCACCACGGCAATGGCCCCGATATTTACAATTTCCTCGACCTCGGTGTCTCGTTGAATTACGTGGACAGGCCGCGACATGCCCATCAGGATCGGGCCGATCGTTTCTCCGCCGCCAATCCTCCGCAGCAGCTTGTAGCAGGTGTTTGCCGAGGTGAGGTCGGGAAAGATCAAGACGTTTGCGCCTCCGCGCAGCGTCGAAAATGGATAGGTCTCCTCGATGATTTCCGGGACGATGGCGGTATCGGCCATCATTTCGCCGTCGATCATCAGGGTTGGTTCTGCTTCTTTTACCAGTTTGACTGCCCGCTGTACTTTCTCGACGAGCGGGTGTCGCGTGCTGCCGAAGTTCGAGAATGAGAGCATCGCCACCCGTGGTTCCGCGTTGAAGCGTCGCGCTGTTTGCGCGGCGCAGATCGCAATCTGCGCCAGGTCTTCCGCGGTTGGCTCGATGTTTACGGTGCAGTCCGCCAGGAAGTACATGTCGCCACGTCGTGTTACCAGAACATATAAGCCGGCCACGCGATGTAGTCCTGGGCGGGGTTTGATAACTTGCAACGCCGGGCGCAGGGTATCGGGCACGTGCTTGTCCACGCCGCCAACTAATGCGTCGCCGTCGCCTAGATGCACCATTAAGGAGCCAAACACGGTGCGGTTGTTCACCAATTCCCGCGCTTCAGAAAGCGTAACGCCTCTTCTTTGTCGCAATTCATAGAGCGACTGGATGTAGGCCTCACGCTTCGGCCACACTTGGGGATTCACGACGACAATTTTGTCCAGCGCGACGCCCAAGTCGTGAGCTTTTTCGCGAATCACGTTTTCATCACCGAGCAAGATCGGGTGGGCGATATGTTCTTCCACCAGAATGTGGGCGGCGCGGAGGATTTTCTCGCTTTCGCCTTCCGGGAACACCACACGGCGCGGCTGTGCGGCCGCTTTGCGGATGATTGTGCGCATGACCTCGTGTGCCTTGCCGAGCAATCTCTCGAGCCTTTCGCGATATTCGTCGAGATCCACCGGTGTTCTGGCGACGCCGGTTTCCATCGCGGCCCGCGCCACGGCTGATGCTTCCCACACCAGTACACGGGGATCAAACGGCTTGGGGATAATGTATTCCGGTCCAAATCGCAGGCGTTCGACTCCGTAGGCATGGCAGACGGAATCCGGCACGTCTTCTTTCGCGAGAGCCGCTAGCGCTCTGGTGGCCGCCAGCTTCATCTCCTCGTTAATCGCGGTTGCGTGGACATCCAGTGCCCCCCGGAAAATAAACGGGAAGCCTAAAACGTTGTTCACTTGGTTGGGATAATCGGACCGCCCCGTCGCCATGATTACGTCTTTGCGTGCGGCCAACGCGTCGTCGTAGGTCATTTCCGGGTTCGGGTTGGCCATGGCAAACACAATCGGCCGCTCAGCCATCGAACGCAGCATCTCCGGAGTGAACGCTCCCTTCACGGACAAACCGACCAAAACGTCCGCGCCTTTTGCTGCGTCGGCCAACGTCCTCCACTCGGTCTTGCGCGCAAACCGCGCCTTGTACGGATTCATTCCTTCGGTGCGCCCTTCGTAAACCACGCCCTTGGTATCCGCCAGAGTGATGTTCTGGCGCTTTACGCCCAGTCGCACATAATGTTCGGCGCAGGCGATTCCTGCCGCACCGCTTCCGTTCACGACCATGCGAATATCATCGATTGACTTGCCCACTAATTCCAACGCATTCAGGAGGGCAGCGCCGGAAATAATCGCGGTTCCATGCTGATCGTCGTGAAACACTGGTATTTGCATCGTCCGCTTCAGTGTTTCTTCGATGTAGAAGCACTCTGGCGCCTTGATGTCCTCCAAGTTGATTCCGCCAAAGGTAGGCTCGAGCAACTGGCAAACCTTGATGACGTCTTCCGGATCCAAGGAATTCACTTCCAAGTCGAAGACATCCACATCCGCAAACCTCTTGAAGAGCACTCCCTTTCCTTCCATCACTGGCTTCCCGGCTGCCGCGCCGATGTTTCCCAGCCCTAAGACCGCCGTGCCGTTTGACACCACCGCCACCAGGTTGCCCTTAGCCGTATATTTGTAGACATCTCCGGGCTCTTTCGCGATTTCCAGACAAGGCTCGGCCACCCCCGGCGTATACGCCAAGCTTAAATCCCGCTGGGTCCGGCATGGCTTCGTTGGAGAAACTTCGATCTTCCCTGGACGCGCGCCGCCCGAATGGTAGGCCAGCGCCTGCGATTTAGTGATTGTCATGGTAATTCTCCCGACCAAACGACTCTCTCTGCGCGCACCCTGCGCGCGATGGTCCCGAACCGTCGTAGCCCTACCACTCCCCGGTTGTCAGAAATTCGTGAATCGACTGCGCAGCGCGGCGTCCTGCCCCCATGGCGAGAATCACCGTGGCTGCTCCCGTTACGATGTCACCGCCCGCAAAGACGCCTTTACGAGAGGTGCGCTGCGTTTCCCCACTAGCTTCGATGTAGCCCCACTTGTTTGTCTTGAGCCCCGGAGTGGTCGATTGAATGAGCGGATTCGCGGACGTTCCGGTTGCGATGATCGCTACCTGCAAGGGAACCTCGAACTCCGATCCGGCAATGGGAATGGGTCGCCTTCTTCCCGATGCGTCCGGCTCGCCCAATTCCATCTGCACGCATCGGGCGCCCTTCAACCAGCCCCGGCCATCATCCAGAAAATCCACGGGATTGGTCAGGACGCGAATCTCGATCCCCTCTTGTTTCGCGTGTTTCACTTCTTCGATGCGGGCGGGCATTTCCGTTTCGCTGCGCCGGTAAATCACATAGGCCTTTTCGGCGCCAAGCCGTCTGGCCGAGCGGATGGCATCCAGCGCGGTATTTCCGCCACCAATTACCGCCACATGTTTTTCTCGCAAATCCACCATGGGCTCGTCATAGCTGGGAAATTCGTAGGCGTGCATCAGGTTGATGCGCGTCAGGAATTCATTCGCCGAATAAACTCCGTTCAGGTGTTCACCAGGAATATTCAGGAAGACCGGCAATCCCGCACCCGTGGCAATGAAAACGGCGTGGTAGCCTTCTTCTCCGAATAATTCGTCGATGGACACGGTCTTTCCCACTACGACATTGGTCTCGAACTCCACACCCATTTCGCGCATCTTGCCAATCTGTTGACGAATGACTTGTTTCGGCAGGCGAAATTCCGGGATGCCGTACACCAACACCCCGCCGATCTCGTGCAGTGCTTCGAATACGTGCACTTGATGACCCCGTTGTACCAAATCCCCCGCGGCACTCAATCCTGCCGGTCCGCTGCCTACGATAGCGATTTTCTTGCCGGTGGCCGGAGCGTTCGGCGGCATCGGCGCGTTCATGCGCTGCTCGAAATCCGCGACGAACCGTTCCAGATATCCCACGCCCAGGGACTCCACCTTTTTGTGCAGCAGGCATGCCCCCTCACAATGATCTTCCTGGGGACACACACGGCCGGTAATCGCGGGCAGCACGTTATCCTCCCGGATCTTCGCCGCCGCTTCCAAGAATTTCCCTTCCACGATCAGCCGGACAAAATCCTTGACCTTCACGCCGACGGGACAATGCTCGACGCAAGTTGCCTTCGCGCATTCCAGGCAGCGCAGCGCTTCCTGCTTCGCCAGTTCCTCCGAATAACCCAGATTCACTTCGGTAAAATTCATGATCCGCAAGCCGGCGGACTGTTCCGGCATGTGTTGGCGTGGAACTTTCATCCGTTCTTTCAGGGTCAGCGGATTCGCGCTAGGCTCTTTGACCGGGCTCATGACTTGCCACCGCCAACCAGGCAGACGCTGGGCTCGTTCTCGCGCAAAACGCGCTGGTATTCCTCGAGCGAACGTTTCTCTGCGTCGCGGTACATTTTGTTGCGTTGCATCAACACTTCAAAATTTACTTCGTGCGCTTCAAACTCGGGACCGTCCACGCACGCAAACTGGCTCTTCCCTCCCACCAACACGCGGCACCCGCCACACATCCCGGTGCCATCGATCATGATTGGGTTCAGGCTTACCACCGTGCGAATGCTTGTGTCTCGCGTCAGGTCGGCCACCGCCTTCATCATGGGCACTGGCCCCACGGCCAAGACCATGGCTATGTGCTCTTCTCCCGCCATCAGTTCCCGCAACTTATCGGTTACCAATCCCTTTTGGCCGTAGCTTCCATCGTCGGTGGTCACGTACAGGACGTCGCTCAGCGCTCTCATCTCGTCTTCCAGGATCACCAGATCGCGGTTGCGTCCCCCGAGAATGGTCAAGATGCGATTCCCCGCGTGCTTCAGTGCTGCCGTCGTGGGATAGGCCAGAGCTGTTCCCACTCCGCCGCCCACGATCACCACCGTCCCAAAATTCTTAATTTCGGATGGCTTCCCCAGCGGTCCCACAACATCCTGAATCGAGTCACCGGGGTCCAGCGCATTCAACTGGTGCGTCGTTTTGCCTACTGCCTGGACCACGATCGAGATAGTTCCAAGCTCAGCGTCTGCGCTTTCGATCGTTAACGGAATCCGTTCGCCGTGCTCGTCCAACCGTAAAATCAAAAATTGCCCCGCCTCATGCTTTCTGGCAATCCGCGGGGCTTCGATCACGAACCGTTTAATTCCTGGCGCAATCTGCGCCGCACTCAGTATCTTGAACATGTCACACCCGTGACCTTTCCTTGGACACTTCCGTTGGCTCCATTTTCTCAGCAACGGCCCGCTGGAAAATGTGACGCATTACACAGGTACTTTTTCATTTTCCACCGGCATGGGCGGCTGGATTTCGGTACCTGCTCCGCCAGCCACCGCCGATGCCATGAACTCTGGCGCGGTGATAATGGCCCGCCGGCCTCCGCGATCCAGAAACCGCAGCGCGGCCTCTACCTTGGGGCGCATGCTGCCTGCGGCGAATTCCCCCTGCCGCAGGTAGGTACGCGCCTCGTCCCAACTCAATCGAAACAGCGGCTTCTCGTTGTCCTTCCCGAAGTGCAGATACACGTGGGTCACGCCGGTGGAAAATACCAGCAATTCCGCACCTAACTCGATGGCCAGCAATGCAGAACAGCGGTCTTTATCGATGACCGCATCGCTGCCTTTCAAGTGCCCTTCGCGTTTCACCACCGGGATTCCGCCGCCGCCCGCCGCAATCACCACAAATCCGGCATCCAGGCACGCGCTGATCGCTTCGAGTTCGTAAATGCGCTGCGGGTGCGGTGAAGCCACTACCCGCCTCCAGCCTCGGCCGGAATCCTCGATCATCTTCCAGCCAAGCCGCTCTTCTCTTTGCTGCGCCTCTTCTTTTTCGTAGAACGGCCCAATCGGCTTGTCCGGCCGCAAGAAGGCAGGGTCATTCGGATCCACCAGCACCTGGGTAATGATGCTCACTACCTTTTGTGGCATCCCCGATTCCTGCAGAACATTGTCGAGAGTCTGTTGCAGCAGATAGCCTATCGACCCTTCCGTCTCCGCGTCGCAAACGTCCAGGTTATGCGTGGGCAGCACATCTTGGGCCAACTCGGAGCGCAGCAATGCCTCTCCCACTTGCGGCCCATTACCGTGTGTCAGCACCACGCGGTATCCCTGCCGTAGAATCGCAGCGATTCCGCGGCACGTTTCCGCCGCATGGGCCTGTTGCTGTTCGAATTTCCCTGTTTCTTTGGCGCGCTTCAGCGAGTTCCCGCCAATGGCAACCACTGCTATGGGTTTCATGGCCTAACCTCCCTCGCCTTTTTGGTTTCCTGTCCCGCTAAGACAGCCAACAAAATGGCCTTGTGTGCATGCAACCGGTTTTCTGCTTGTTCCAGCGCGACCGACTGCTTGCCGTCCAGCACCGCGTCGGTTACCTCCTCTCCCCGGTGTGCTGGCAAGCAATGCAGGAATAAGGCATCGGGCGGAGCCATTTGCATGAGCTCTTCGTTGATCTGGAATCCGACGAACGCGCGAAGCCTGTCGGCCGTTTCCTTCTCTTGACCCATACTGGTCCAAACATCCGTGTACAGGGCATCCGCGGTGCTCAGCACTTCTTTTGGATCGTGCACCACGGCGATTTCTGCTCCGGTACTTGCGGCGTCTGCGCGCGCCTCCGTCAGCATGTCGCGATTCGGTTCGTACCCTGGTGGACAGACGATCGTGAAGTGCATGCCCACTTTTCCCGCGGCGTGCGCCAGTGAATGCGCGACGTTATTTCCGTCGCCTATGTAAACCAAGTGCAAGCCCTTGAGCCTTCCCTTGGCTTGCTGCAGCGTCATCAAATCCGCAATCGCCTGGCAGGGATGCTGCAGGTCGGTCAGCGCGTTAATGATCGGAACATTGGCAGCCAACGCCAACTCTTCCAGCAGCTTCTGCGAGAATGTCCGCACGATCAGCACGTTCACCCATCGCGAAAGATTTCGCCCGACATCTTTCACGCTTTCCCGTTTTCCCAGCCCGATGTCGCCCGGAGCCAGGTACACGGCATGTCCACCCATCTGCTCGAATCCCACTTCAAATGTGACCCGGGTTCGCAGCGAGGGCTTTTCAAAAATTAACGCCGCCATTTTTCCGCGCAGCGACATCTCGTAGATATCGGGATTGGCTTTTACTTCTTCTCCTAGCCGCAGCAATGCTTCCATTTCTGAAATCGTGATGTCGTGCAGCGAAAGGAAATCCCGTTTACTGGCTCCCACCGCCGGCTGCAGATGCCACGGAACAACACTGGGAGTAACCACACTCGCGCGCTCTCGATACATGTGCTCCTCCTCTTATGCCATCGTCGCAGGCACGTGTTGGCTCACGAATTCCCGGATGACAGCCGCCAGTTTGCTGGGGCCCTGTTCGGCCACTTCATAAGTCACGCGGACGGTTGGTTGGGGAATGGAAATCAGGTGCCGCAAATCGATGGGGGTTGCGATCAGCACGAAGTCGCACGGAGTCCGGCGGATCGTTTCTTCGAGGTCCGCCAACTGTTTCTCGCTGTAGCCCATCGCCGGTAATAACTGGCCGGTGTGGGCATATTTCCCGAAGGTGTCGCGGATGCTGCCGACCGCATAAGGCCGCGGATCCACTAACGTCGCTCCCGCTCGACGCGCCGCGATCACGCCGGCGCCAAACGCCAACTCGCCGTGCGTCAACGAAGGCCCATCTTCAATTACGAGGACTTTTGTTCCGCTGAGCCGTCCTCCCTGGTCCACCTTCACTACGGAGCTGGTTTCGATGAGCAACGCTTTCGGATTCCGCTGCTGTACATTGGCGCGCACCGTTTCTATTGCTTCGCGAAAGGCCGAATCCACCTTATTGATCACGACTACATTTGCGCGCAGCAGGTTCACTTCGCCTGGGTGGTAGAGCACTTCGTGGCCTGCCCGCAGCGGATCGGTTACCACGATTTCCAGATCGGGTTTCAAGAAGGGCGTGTCATTGTTGCCGCCATCCCAAATGATCACGTCCGCTTCTTTTTCCGCTTCGCGCAAAATCGCCGCGTAATCTGCTCCGGCATAGACGATAGTTCCGCTTTGCACGTGGGGTTCGTATTCTTCACGCTCCTCGATCGTGCACTTTGCCTGGTCCATGTCCGCCATATCCGCGAACCGCTGCACCTTCTGCTTTTGCAGTTCGCCATAGGGCATCGGATGACGTATCGCCACGACTTTCAAGCCTTGCTCTTTCAACAATTCCACCACGCGTCGCGATACCGGGCTTTTCCCGCAGCCCGTGCGGGTCGCGCAGACCGATACCACCGGCACGTTCGCCTTCAACATTGTTTTTTCTGCACCGAGCAGCAGAAAATCCGCGCCTGCGGCGAGCACGCGAGACGCCAGATTCATCACGCGTACATGCGACACGTCGCTATAGGAAAACACCGCCACATTTACTTTTTCTTTTTTAATCAGCGTTTCCAATTCCTCTTCCGGCACAATCGGAATGCCCTCGGGATATCTGGACCCCGCCAGCTCCGCGGGGTATTTCCTACCAGCGATATCGGGAATCTGCGTGGCGGTAAACGCGACGACCTGGCTCCAGGAATCGTCCCGATAGCACACATTAAAGTTATGAAAATCACGTCCTGCTGCTCCTACGATCACAATGCGATTCTGCATAGCAATTCCTCCGGCAGGTGTCCCTGAGGACATGGATGGAAGGCTCAAAGTTTCTGAAGAAGCGAGTACTCCGGGAAAAAGAAGTGCAAACGGAGAGCCACCACACTATAAGCAAATCCGAATAGGAACTATCAGCTTTTTCTATGAGATACAAAAGGCGGTTTTGGCGGGCGTCGACGCTTGTGCGAGAACTAACTCAACTTCTAACCCTCTTCTGCGCCAACTCACCCATCCCAGCGTTTCCGTTATGTCCTACACAATAAAGCACATATCTGTAAGTTTCGGTTTTGTTTGGAGATTCAACTTGCGAGGAAACTGGCAGCAGACGTGACCGCGAAATGGGCTTAGCCGCCTAACCTGCACTGCCACGGCGCCGCGCCTGCTTCGCGCCTTGGTTTTTCGACCATCGCCCGAGCCGGTACTCCTGTGTTTGGTCCGTCAGAGTATTGTGAATTTTCACGCGCACGTCGCCACTGGCGTCGCACGTGTACAGTTCTTCGATCCTTTGGTGCTGCGGGGCGGAATATCGCCGGACCAATTCTTTGGTCGCGTCCGCGGAACTTCCCACTTCCGGATCGAACGGCACCAGGATTTCATCCCAGTTGCTGATTTCGCCTTCTGGCTGACGGGACGCATCCAGTTGCGCACATTCCAAATATCGAAAATGACCAATGTTGTGCGCGGGCTGATACGTCCTGACGATTCTAAGAGGTTCTTCGCCTCGCGATGGCAGGCGCAGTCCTCGGGGAAATATCACATCAAACACTACGTTGTGGCCAGCGTCCGCTTCGCGCCAAACGCCAAAATGTTTTGTGAACTGATCCCGGAACGGGCGTGCCTCATGACCCTCCGCGCGAATGGCCAGCCCAATTGCGGTGGCGGAGCGCATGTACGCGGAGCGCTTCACTCTGCGGCCAAAGGTCTCGCGCAACACGCGCGCTACCGATGGCAACTCGGAACCGCCGCCGGTCAAATACAGTGTGTCGATCACTTCGTCGGGGTGCGCTGCAACCAAATCCTCCGTCACTTTGCGCGACGACTCTACCAGCGGCCGGCACTCTTCATAGAACCCATCCACGGCGATCGAGGCTTCGCCCCAGTGTTTTCTGACGCGCTCCAGGTCAACGGTGATTTTCCGGCTGTTCGTGCTCAGCGCTTCTTTCTTTTCTCTGCATTCATCGAAGAGCACGAACCACTCCGCGGGCGTCAGCGATTCTTCCTTCGCGGCCGGTCGTCCTGCTTCCTTCAGGATGAGTCGCGCCAGAATCTCATCGAACTCGTCGCCGCCCAAATCCGGGATTCCGTCGGACGCAATCACGGTGTGTTCGTTTTCTCCCAGCGCCACCAGCGAAACGTCAAATGTGCCCCCGCCCAGGTCATAAACCAGCAATCCGCCCTTGGCGCGCCGCTTGCGTTCGCTGCTGTTGCGGTATGCGAACTCCACGGCGGCCGCCGAAGGTTCATTCAATAATCCCAACACTTCAAATCCCGCCGCCCGCGCGGCATCTTGTGTCAAAAAACGTTGATTACTATCCGCATTTGCCGGTACGCCCAGCATGACCTGCAGTGGGTCATACTTTCCTGCCCCCAAAGTCGACTTCTCAAGCAGTTCGCGACGCAGCGCGGTCATCATTTCGGTGAGCGCCTGCGCCAGCGTCATGCGCTGCTCGGCGATCTCCAGTTCGCTTTGCGGGCCCGCGTTCCTGAGCCAGCGTTTCAGCGAACGCACTACCGTCCAGCCCGCTTCGCCTTGTTTCGCCAGCGCTTCCCAGCCGTACAATCTCTTCTCACCGCACAGGGCCAGAAGAGAAGGGAACCAATCCCTTACTTGTCCATCCGGCGCTTCGAAATTCACAAGGGGGTAGTTACCGCGGTCGGCCACTGCCACTACGATTCGTGTTGTTCCGAAATCGATTCCGATTTTCACAGCTCTTTTATTTTACGGTGCTCCACCGCTAAGGCCAAGTCCGTGCCGCATTTTTGTCGCGCACACCTTTGACCGCATGCCTGCCAATGTTTCAAAATCAATGCATGCCGCCCCTTGGGAAGATCAGCGTGGCTTTGCGCCGTTGGTTAATTCTTGTTCGTTCGATACTGCTTGTCACTTTCAGCATCGCGGTCGTGCCCGCGGCCTTTTCTCAAACGGCCGATTCTAGCGCACCCTCGCCGTCGCCTGCCGCAGTACTCACAAAAGCCGACTACGTGGTTGTCAAGCCGGTCGTCAATATGTATCGGAAACCCACGCAAACTTCCGATGTGGTTTCCCAAGCCATTTACGGAAGCAATGCGATTCGAATCGCCGGGAAATGGCATTGGGTCCATATCCGCACCGACGACGGCTACACCGGCTGGGTGCAATCTTCCGGGTTGCTGAAATTCAAGGGCGCGCCTTATGCAACATCCGGCGATGTCGTGCGAGTTTCGGACCTCAGCGCCAATCTCTATCTTGAACCGGACGTCACTAAGCACGCGCCGCTCCTCACCCTTCCGTGGCAGTCCCGCTTGGAAGCGTTGCCCGATAAAGTCGACGAACACAATCGCTGGCGGAAGGTGCGCCTTCCCGATGGTCAACTGGCCTTTGTGCAAAACGGCGACGTTTCTTCCGACTTCACGCCTCTGACCATCGACCAGACCATCGCGGCTGCCAAAAAGTTCCTGGGTGTCACTTATACGTGGGGAGGTTCTTCGGATTTCGGGTTCGATTGCTCCGGGTTCACGCAAATGCTGATGCGTCTTCGCGGCATCGTGATGCCACGCGATGCCGATCTGCAGGCAGCCTGGAGCGGAGTTGTTCCCGTCGAACGCAAAGACCTTCAGCCCGGGGATTTACTCTTCTTCGGCGAGCGTGCCGATCACATCACCCATACCGGCATGTATATCGGCAACGGCGAATTTATTCACGACACCACGCACGAGCATCCCGGCGTGCAGATTTCTGTTTTGGACGAGCAGCCCTGGACGAAGTTGCTTGTCGCGTGCAGGAGGCCCAAATCATGAATCGTCGCGATTGGTTGAAACATACAAGCGCTGCCGGCCTGGCCGCCGCTTCTTCCGCGCCGGCCTTCGCTCTTCCGAGCGCGCCTGAAGCCAATCAGCCTTCAGTGGTTGATGTCGAGCTAAAACGCCTCAACCTGCAGCACACCTGGACTACCACCATGTCCTCCAGCACTTACCGCGACACGGTGAATGTCCGGTACTCGCGCAGGGGCCTGACCGGTTACGGCGAAGGCGCGCCTATCATTCGTTACAAGGAATATCCGGAAGAGGCCAAGAAAGCGATCGATACAAATCTCTCAGTGATTACGGGTGGTGATCCTGCTTACTTCACCAGCTTTCTTGCGGACGTCCGCAAACGCCTGGGCGATCATGAGCGCGCCGCCATGGCCGCGGTGGACATCGCTGTAGTCGACTGGGTCTGCAAGCACATGAACGTTCCGGTTTATGCCTACTTCGGCCTCGATCCCGCCGCCACTCCGGTGACGACTTTTTCCATCGGTATCGACACGCCCGAAATCACCCGGCAGAAAACTCTCGAAGCCGCCGATTACCCGGTCCTCAAAGTGAAAGTTGGCCTTAAGACCGACGAAGAAAGCATTGCGGCCATTCGCAGCGTAACCAACAAACCTCTACGCGTGGATGCCAATGAGGGTTGGACCGACAAGGAAGAAGCTATTCGCAAAATCAACTGGCTGGAAACGCAGGGCGTGGAATTCGTCGAACAGCCTATGCCCGCGCACATGTTCGAAGAAACGAAGTACGTCCGCAGCAAAGTTCATCTGCCCATCATGGCCGACGAGGCATGCACCACCGCCTCCGCGATTCCCAAACTTAAAGAAGCCTACGACGGCATTAACGTTAAGCTGGATAAAGCCGGCGGCATTCTGGAAGCGCATCGTTGGATTTCCATGGCGCGGGCCATGGACATGAAGGTGATGCTCGGCTGCATGATTTCCAGTTCCTGCTCCTGCACCGCCGCGGCTCACCTTTCTCCGCTGGTCGATTACGCGGACCTCGACGGTTTCCTGCTGATCAGCAACGACCCGTTCTCCGGCGTCACCGTAGAAAAGGGCAAACTGATCCTTCCTACGGGCCCCGGCTTGGGCCTCAAACTCCGCAGCTGACTCTTTCTTACCCAGGCACTCGGTTCAGCTCAGTGCGAGCCGCGCTCCGACACAATCCGTCCGTACTCCGACGATCGCCCTACGCGGTCAAAATACTCGTACGCCTCTCCGGCGATCTTTGCGATCGCGTCGTCTCCGTCTCGCTCGTGGTTCAAGTACGCGGTCATCGCGACAATCACAAATGGCCGTTTCGGTACGAACACAATTCCGACATCGTTACGCACGCCGGCCAACTCTCCGGGCTTATTCGCGCAAACCACATCTTCCGGGATGTCCCTCGGAATATCGCTCGCCTTCGGCGTCCCCAGCACCTTGAAAAAATCCTCGGTCAGGGTTTTGTTTAGGAGCTTCTGTTCATAGAGCGCGCTAAAGAACGCCATCATTTCCCGCGGGGTCGACACATTCTCGCGTCCTTGTTGCGCCGCCTTTACGTCCATCATCTTTCGTTGCAGCCTGGTTTTGTGCAGTCCTAATGAATCCAGTAAGGCATCGACATTCTGCATTCCCAAGCGATCGATCAGGACGTTTGTCGCGCTGTTGTCGCTCACCGCGACCATAAACGTCGCGAGGTCGCGATTCGTCACGCGCGTGACGCCCGGCGTCAGCCCCGCCATGATGGCACTACCGTCGACAATGTCCTTCGCGTCCAGGGTGTACAGGTCGCTCAGCCGTGCCTTGCCGGCTACTCCTTGTTCGCTCTGCTGCTCCTGCCGGTAGAGTTCCGCCAGAATCGCCACTTTGATCGACGAGGCTGTGGCAAACGTGTGGTCCGGGTTCAACAAAAACGTCCGTCCATCGGCCAGGTCCAGGATCGCCACGCCCATCGTTCCGTCCAGGCTCTGATCCACTTGTTGGACGTTGCTTGTCAGCTTTCCCCAAAGCAACACACTCTGAGTTCCGCCACTTGCAACACCTTCCTTGGCCGTCTGCGCCGCCCCCGCCACCGCGCCCAGTAGAATGCACGCCATTACCAGTACAATCCGACTCAATCGCATCATCGACCCTTCTCTCACAGCAATCCTCCAGCCCACTTACCCTATCATCTTCCGAGTTTGTGACGTTCAGGCATCACCACTTGGTGGCACTTTTGTTTCCTCATCACATCCTCAGGTGACTCCATTCACAGACCCCTGTATCCACAGTCTGAAACTCTACCTCTGTCTCCCTCTGGAAGGACGGCCCTCTATGTCCACTGCTACCTCCCATAAACTCGAATCCTTGCGCACCCTCCCCTCCGATGCGGTGCGGCAAATCCTTTGGCAGTTCGCGGACCGCTACGACCTGCAAATGCTGGTGCAATCCGCGCGCGGCGTGGCCCGCGGTCCGGTAGCCAAACTGGTCGCGCAAGGCGGGCGCAATTCTCATGAATGGACTCCCGCCAAGGCCGAATTGCTTGAAGCGTTTGATAAATCTGGGATTACCGCTGTCTTCATGGACCCTGAGCAGGGCGGCTTCCTCGTGGGCCCCAAAAACCTGGCGCTCGCTCTGGTCGCATTCGAACTGGCCTGGGTGGATGGCGGCGCCGCAACGGCAAGCCTGGCGGGGTGCCTGGCGCTGGCCCCCATCCACGAACGGGGCACGCTGGAGCAGCAGCAACATTACATGAAGCTGGCTGCTCCACCGCAGCCCGGTGAAGACCGCAAGCCCTGGCGAGGCGCGTTCTGCCTGACCGAACCCATCCCTTACGTGGGCGTCGACACCGGCATGCTGGATGGAAAAGTCCGCATCGTCGATTGGAAGCCCGGTGAAGAGCCCGTTCTTCAGGTTGAAAAACGCGGCCGCTTTATCACTAACATCGGTTTCGCCAATTTCGTCACCGCCGCGGTTGATTCCGACGACGAACGCATCAAGGGTAGTTGCATGGTCATCCTGGAAGAAGGCGACCCCGGTATTTTCGATCGAGGCACTCCCACAAAGAAAATGGTCCACCAGCTTTCTTCCACCGGTGATCCTATTTTCAACCTGCGGATTCCGGCTAGCCGCATCGTGGGTGGTTACGACGTCAAGGACGGGATTGTCGTCCCGCGCTTCAGCCACAGCGAAGTGATCGAAGCGGTATTTCGGCGCACCCGCGTCACCGTTGGTGTGATGACTGCTGCCAAACTGCTTTCCGCCGTTGAACCGGTCATCCGCTACCAGCGCGGCAGATTCCGCGGCGCCGCTACCGCCACGCCAGGAACCGTGCGCTACGAAATGGGTTTGCAATCCCGCCAAGACGCGCTGCACCGCCTCGTTGATGTTTGGGCCACCGGAGAAGCCAGCGCTTCCTTAGCTTTTGCTGCCGCCCGTGCCTTCGACCAGCTCGATCCTCTTGAAAGGGAAGTGGACGCTCTTTTAACCGAACGGAATGTCACGGGAGGGCGCGCTCGTGCCAAGCTTTTCCGGCAAGTCTCCGAAGAAGCGGCCGCTCTGCTCCAGTTGCCTGGCAGCGACCCGCAGCGCACACGCCTGCAATCGGATCCGCTCTGCCGCTTCGTCATGCTCGACTCTGTCGCGGACATCCTCTGCCCTGCGGCGAAACTTTGGAACACCGGATACGGCACGCAAATGATGCGTGAAGCGGTCAGCCTGATGGGCGGCTACGGCATCACCGAAGATTGCCCCGGCTTCCTTGGCAACAAGTGGATGGATGCGCAACTGGAAGCCACTTATGAAGGTCCGGAAGCGGTTCAGCGCCGCCAGCTTTCCATCACCATGACGAACCCGCTCTTCCTGGCGCAATTTCGCACATGGATTAAAGAAATGCGCGCGATCGCTTCAGAGCGCCCAGGCACGGGTGCCTGCACGCTAGCCACCGCCATGACCATGTGGGTCTGGACGCTGGAGCACCTGCAGCACTGCACCGACGCCGATGGCAGCAAACTCTATCAAAGTGCGCGCCAAGGCGTGACGTTCCCGCTCGCCGACGCGCTGTGCTGGCTGATGGCCGTTCGCTGCCAGATTCTCGACCGGCTCGAACTCGAGCGTTGCGGCCCGCAAGATGCTTCCGTCGCAGAAGGACTGACCGGGCAGCTGAATTTCTTTACGGACCTTTGTCACGTGCAATCCGCACACGCCAGCGGCGAAATTGCGCGCATCTGCGCGGAACTGGTTTTCGGCTACAACCGACATCCCGCCTGGGATGAAGCCGGCTACAGGGGCTGCTTTTCGCAGGATGAATTGATCGAACTCGAAGGCTTCATCCCTGGAATCTCTGCCTGCGCCACGGATGTCATCGCGAACGATGGCTCGCATCCGTCGAAGGCTGGACCGTGCGCGAAGTGCCACGGCGCCGAGCAATTCCTCGCCATGCACAATAAGCTCGACACTTGCATGACAGGCGCCCGGCTGGCCAAAGACCGCGCCGCGGAGGCGGTTTCGCAAATCATGATTCCGGAAGTGTTGGACTATCCGGCATGAGCACAGAAGTACCGGCTTACATTCCGCCTGTCGACCGCCAGCAAATGGAAGTCGATATCGCTTGCGTTGGCTTTGGGCCTGCGATGGGCGGGTTTCTCACTACGCTCTCGCGCAGCTTGTTGAACGCTGACGGTACGCCGCGCTTCGAAAGCCCGTCCATGCCCGGCGCTCCACTGCAAGTCATCTGCTACGAGCGCGCTGAAGGCTTGGGCTTTGGCGTCAGTGGGGCGGTTACGCGTGGCCGCGGAATTCGCGCCACGTTTCCCGTGCTTGATCTTGCGCAGATACCATTAGCCGTTCCCGTCAAACAAGAAAAACTGGTTTACCTGCTCGATCCCATCGGTGCCAGCCGGCGTTCTTTGACTTTGCGCCTCGTCGATCGCTTGCTTCGCACCTTCCGACCTCTCCTCGCTGCGAATTACGACGCGGTCGAATTGCCCTTTATTCCCAGCTTCATGAACAAACATGGCGGCTTCATTCTGTCTCTCGGACAGTTCAATCAGTGGGTCGCCGAGCAACTCACCGCCACAGGGTTAGTCCAGATTTGGCCGGGAACGCCAGTCAGCGAGCCGCTGACCGAGAAGCAGTCTGTCGTGGGCGTTCGTCTGGTGGATCAGGGCACGAGTCTTCAAGGTTCACCAGAAGCCAATTTTCTTCCAGGCATGGATATTCACGCTGCGCTAACGGTCGTTGGCGATGGTCCGGTTGGCGCTGTGGGTCGTGCCCTGGACGCGCAGTTTGGCTTTCCTCCCGGCAATGAGCATTCCGAGTGGGCTCTGGGCATGAAGATGGTCATCGATCTTCGCGAAGATTCTGGGCTCGAACCGGGAACAGTGGTTCATACCATGGGGTTTCCCGAACCTGAAATTTTCGGGTTCTTGTACGCTCACACGGACCGCCTCGCCTCGGTCGGTATCTTCATTCCGTCCTGGTTTCGCAGTCCGGTGCGGACGGCCTATCGCTATCTTCAGCATTTCCTCTTGCATCCCTATCTCTGGCGCTATCTCCAAGGTGGCACGCTCAAATCGTGGGGCGCTAAATCCCTGCAGGAATCGGGCCGACACGGCGAGCCTTTCCTCGCCGGCAACGGATATGCCCGCATCGGCGAAGGTTCCGGCAGCACAAACGTTCTTGCCGGCTCTGGAATCGACGAAGCTTGGACCACCGGCACGCAGCTGGCGGAAGCTGTTATCGAATTGCTGCAGAAGAACCAGCCCTTCACCCGGGAAAATCTCGAGAACACTTACGTGCGTCGACGCCGCGCCAGTTGGCTCGATGACGAGTCCTGCACCGCCGCCGACTCGAGGAATGGCTTCGAAAAAGGGGTCCCACAAGGCCTCCTCGGCATGGCCCTCGCGGGATTCACGGGCGGTCGGCTCGCTTTTCCGAAAATGCGCCGCGGTAACAACGGGTCAGCGCCCGAACATTTCTTTGCCAGTCGAATCGCTGCGGAGGAATGGAAGCAGTTAAAAACTGAAGCGGCTTCACATGGCCAACCTCTCCACGATCTCGCGATGAACCGTTGCGGCTGGCCCGAAATACCCTACGACGGACAGCTTCTCATTTCGCAACAGGATGCGCTGCTTATGGGCGGCAGTGTGCAGGCTCCTCCGGGCTATGCCAATCATGTTGTGTTTCTTCGCCCGGAAGTCTGCCGGGATTGTGAGCCGAAGCTTTGTGTCGAAATGTGTTCCGGCCAGGCGATCACGCGCGGTGATCAGGCCGTGCCGCAATTCGATCGCGAGAAATGCGTGTTTTGCGGCGCATGTTTGTGGAATTGCAACGCAAAGAACATCGATTTTTGTGCTGGTGCGGGCGGTTTGCACTCAGCCCTCAACTGAATGGTTTTGTAGCGCCGCCTTTTTCTCTGAGTGAAGGGAATGGCTGAGGCGGTTGCATTGACTGGATTTAAGGAGCAGCAGAAAATGTCCACCGGATTCCACATCGTCGTCTGCGGCGGCATTGTCCCCGATCCACTGCAAACTCTCGAACCCGTCGAAACGGCTGGCGGTCCGGCTTTGAAAAACGAAATGATGCTGCCCGCGGTGCTGGATCCATGGGCTAGCCACGCGCTGTACGAAGCCGCTCATCTCGCCGCCCATTGTCCCGGGAGCAAAGTATGGCTGGTCAGCCTCGGTCCCAAAGCGAAGCTGCAGCAAGTCATGATGACCGTAGCGCAAAAAGTTACCTTCGAATTGATCGCCATTGATGCTTCGGCAGGAGGCTTTACGGACGCACATGCCACCGCCGAACTTCTCGCCAGCGCCATCGAAACCATCCCAGGACTTGACCGCACGCGCCTTCTTCTCTTTGGCGGCTGGGAATCCGCGTCCCGTGGCGCAGGAGTCACACTGCAACTAGTTGGCGCACGCCTTGGCATCCTCGATCAATTTCTTGGCGTCGACCAACTCACTGCAAAGGCCGACGGATCTTTTGAAGTGCTCGAGCGCATGGAGGGCGGGCGTCACCAGGTATCTTGCTGCCAGGGCGCACCCGCGCTTCTAGGCTGGGCCACCGGCAGCTTGCCTGAGCCGCGCAATAATCCACAGGTTGGCATGGCCAACATGCGCACGGTCATGCCCGCGTTGCAGCGCGCCAAAACCGCAGCGCCGGCGCCATCTGCGCTGCATTACGCCAGCGTCACTCCGCCCAAGCAGCAGCGCCAAACACGCATCGTGAAAGATCAGACTCCCGAAGCCATCGCCCAGGAAATCGTCAAATGGCTCGAGTAACAATTCATCCGCTTGCAAGGTGACCTCATGACCAAAAGCATCCTGTTTCTTGCTCACACCGACGACTCCGCCGCCGCTCTTCCGAAAGCTGCGTTCGAGGCTCTGGGTACAGCCGTTGATCTCGCTGAGCATTCCGGCGCCGCCCTAACCGTCGGCTTAATCGGCTCGTCTGTCCAAGTCGCAGCCGACTCCATCGCCACCGCGCCCTCGGAAAAAATTCTGGCAGTCACCGGGCCCGATTTCGCGCACCCGCGTTTCGCCAGCGATGCGCAAGCTGCCGAGACCCTCTGCCGAGCCGCTTCCGCCGAACTTATTCTCGCGCCGGCCACTTCGCGCTTCCTTCGTGCGCTCCCAGTCTTGGCGCATCGTCTCCAAGGCAAAGTAGATACGCATGTCACGGATCTCCGGTTCGTCGA
>DATJOO010000060.1:0-31357 GCA_035506955.1 Verrucomicrobiia bacterium | reverse complement strand
CTCGCGCTTCTTCAGTTTTGCCTTCGCTTCCGTTGCTGAAGGCAAATGGGCCACGTTTGAAAGAACTGAAACTGTCATACCGTTGGCGGATTACTCGGAGGGCGTACATGATGAAATCGAAGTGGTCTCAGCATCAACTGAAACGCGTTCTCACAGGCAGTGCCATTTTGCTGGTCATGCTTACTTTGGGAGCTTTACCCTTTTTCTCCAGGGATAAGTACGAAACCATCGAAGCCAGCGCCATGGGCACCGGCACTCAGCTGGGCGCGGTTGTCGGTGTTTCGCTGGAAATCTACGAATGGTCGACTCCCGCCGATTACCAGCTTCTCGTGCAAGCTTTCGAAAAAGGTCAGAATCAAGGCTTGGTCAACGCTCTCACTAGGATGAAGGCCGTCGGCCATTGCTCCATTACCGGCACGCTCGGTTACGACGTCAGCTACATTAAAATGCTTCCCACACCAACCGGGCGCGAGATTCGCTTCATTACCAACCGGCAGCTTCGTTTTGGTGAAGTTTACTTTGACACCCAGAGCCAGTCTTTCAACCTCACCGCCGGCGTATTCAATATCAACGATCAAGATCGTAGCAAGAGCACCGGCGCTCTTTACCCGGCCGCGCAGTTGGCCATCGACAACCAAGGCAAGCTGCAGTTCCAGCTAAAAGAAAATCCCTGGAATCTCGTCGACGTGCTCGATTGGAAAGGCACGACCGGCACCAACTGAAAGCTGTTCGGCACCGCGCATTCGAACTGCGACTCGTAGCAGTGGCTTCAGGCCGCTGTTCCGCTGTCGTTCCTTGGGCTGTGGCTTTACCACTCGTTGTTGATTTTCTTTGAGGTGATTCTATGAAGACCACTCGATCGCTCGTTATCCCTACTGTGCTATGCGTCTTTCCGCTCTTGCTTAGCCTTCTTCTTTCCGCCGGTGAGAAGAAAGACAAGTTCTCCTGCTCCGAATCCAATCCACAGAGTATCTGCAGCGCCGCCACTACTTGTGGCTCAGCTTCCACGCCTTGCCGCATTGACATTAAGCGCAGCGGCCAGGCCGACGCCACTGCCACTCCCAATATCCCCGATGCCAAGGGCAACACGCCCTTCTGCATCAAGGTCGGCACGCATGTGACCTTCTACTCGAGTTCCAAAGACACTGGATTCGTCCTCGACTTCGGTCCCAATTCGCCCTTCGGGAACCAAGGTGCCATCATGGGCGGCTACGATCGACCCATTACCGTCGTCGCCAAGCGTCCCGGCTGCTTCGGCTACTCTGTCGGGGCCTGCACCGCTGGTACCGTATACGGCATGTGCGGCAATTCCGACACGGAACTGGTTGTTTCCGCCGGCAAATAGTTCGTCTTAACCAGAACCGTACCCATCTTAAATCCTCCGTTGGTCTATGCACTGCGGCCAATCTGCATTACTATTCCGGGACCACTCGTTCCGCTATGCCTGGAACATCCGCCCTGGTACTTTGACGCATTCGCGCGCACGGAGGTGAGACGTGGATAAAGCAACTCTCAAACAAAAGGCCCGGCGCGAATTCCGGGAGTTCCTTATCATTTCCTTCTACTTCTGGGTCGTTCTGGGCGTCATGCTGCTCTATAAATCCATAGTGCTTAATGCCGAACACGTTGGATCACACATTACGGTCTGGGAAAAGGGTTTCGCTATTCTTAACGCGCTTGCTCTCGGCAAGGTCGTGCTGATTGCCCGGGCTTTTCACCTCGGCGAAAGTTATGACGACGCGCCTTTAATCTACCCGACCTTGCTCAAGTCCGCCCTCTTTTCCATCGTCTTGGCTTGCTTCAAAATTCTCGAAGAAGCTGCTGTCGGCTACTTTCATCACAAAACATTCCAACAGAGTATCGCCGATCTAGGCGGCGGCACCTTGCAAGCCATCCTCGGCCTGACCATGGTTCTTTTTGTGGTTCTGATTCCCTTCTTCGGTTACACCGAATTGCAACGCGTCTGGGGAGAAGGCAAGCTGCAGACTCTCTTTTTCAAACCGCGCCCGCAGACAATTCACCAGGGTACCGTCGAACCCGCCGGATAATCCCCACTGCTCTCGTCGTCACCCCACTTTAGTGAGCGTGTGGCATCCAGCCAATCCACGAGTACTGCCAACTGATCGAAACGTTCTGGTAATTTCCCCCATAGTTCACATACGCGCCATTGCTATAAGTGAATTTCAGTGCTTGATGGCTGGTCAACGGCACAGAAGCGGTCACTCCCACTCGAGAACTCTTTTGCTCCGTGATCGGATTTTGGAACCCATCAATCGTAGTCTTGCCTCCGAACCAGAAATTGCCATCCAGAGAAACCCACAACCGCGGTTTAAAGTCATAGCTGAGATGCCCTTCGATCGATCCCACCGGCTCTTCCGAAAGTGACTGCGTTCCTGGGAAGTAAGGGTTGTGCGAGAAAAACTCCGGATTGGTCGTATAAAACCATACCCCCGCATAGGCATCCAGCACCCAGTGCTTCCACCTCTCCGAATAGCCAAACTCCGGTTTGAATGCCCACCGGTTGTTGCCCCAATTAATCAACTGTGTCGGATTGTATTGCCCTGTTGGTGCAACGATCTTCAGGCTGGCTCCTAGCAGAATGCGCTGATGCCATTTCATAAACTCAGGCGCCTTCATCGCTGGACCGCCCTTCAGGTTCACCGAAAACCGCACCGACGCGTCCAGCAATCCGGAACGATATGCGTATCTCGGGGCGTCAAAAACTTTTCCGTTAAAATCGCCAACGCCATAGGGAATACCCACCGCTATGTTCGCGGAGCGGCCAAAGAAGTTTAGGCTCCTGTAGTAGCTGAAAACGGGTAGCTGAATGGTCGCGGTGGCTCCGGTGATGGGCACCGCCCCGTCAAAAAGCAAGCTGCCGCCCAGATGCGAGTACGTCAGGTTCACAACGTTCGCATCCACCGGCGTAATCACATACGCACGCGGCGTCAAATCCTGTGCCCTCGCCCACCACGGCATCCCCAGGATCGCCCCGAGCAACGCCCACACGCGCACCTGCTTGCTCATTCCACCGTCTCGTTCCCTGCGTCCGCAGCTTACTCCTTGGAGTTATTCGTGTTTCGTCGCCTCGAACTGCCCAGCCCTTGGCGATCCTCGTGGGACGCGTCCAGGATGTCCTCTCGGTCGCTGAACGCCCTTTGCACCGTCGCCTGCAGCCGCTCCTCCCAGTAATGCAGCGCGGGCCGACGCTCCTCCGGCATGATGGCAAGCATTTCGGTCACCAATGCCTTCATGCGCCTCATCACCTGCACGCTGGTGGCTCCGTAATAGCGAATTTCGTCAAACGCCAACTCCAGAAAATCCTCCCAAACCGGCAACGGCAACAACACGCGCAACCGTCCCTGCCCATCGCGGAACGCCCCGATCTCCAAACGCCGCCGGCCCACCCGGAGCAGCAGATCCTCGATCTGGTCGAGCGCTTGTACCGCCGTCGTCGGATCGTTCACCGCCGGAGACAGCGCTTTTATTGCTATGTCCACCAGCAATCGGATGGCGTACTTCGGGTCTTGCTCAAACGTCCGTTCCAGCCCAAGCTCCACCGCATTTCTCAAAATCTCTTCCGGCAACGGTGCGGCGCCGTACACTCGCAAAATCGGACTCGCGTCTACCAGCGAATCCCCCACCGCTGCCACCATCTCGATGACGCATCCTCTGCTACTGCCGATTTCCATCAACTCTTCAATCTGCACCGCTTGCACCACACGCGGATCTCCATGGTGCAACACCGTCTGCGTCACCGCGGGTAGCGCTTCCCCGGGAGCGTTTGAGCGTGGCGTATCAATCGGCGGGTACAATCGCTCGACGATTTTCCGCCCTTGACCACCGGTGAAAATCAGCATGCGCGTCACCTGCAGCATGCTTACCCGTTGAATCAACCCAATGAACATCGCCACGCTGATCGCCAGCAACATCGTACCGACTGCGATCCCCATCAGCGGTACGCGCCCCGCGCCATCACGATCTACCCAAGCCAATGCGCTCAGCGCATACAGAAACGTCGCGGTGAACACCCCCATCGCGTGCGACAGGAACGGGTCCCTCGCAATCCACAGCACCAGCCTCGGCGAATACGCCGTGGCGCTGAACTGCACCATCACAAACGTCAGCGAGAACACGATCCCGGTCAGCGACAACATCCCTGACGCCACTGCCGAATAAATCCCAATGGCGGCGTTTACGCTGATTGTCGATACAAACTGCGGAAACAGGGCGTGCCCGATGCGCGGCACCGTCAAGCCGAACACCAAGGCTCCCGCCGCGTACATCAGTGGCACAAGCCAAATGCTGTAACTTCGTTTCGTTTTTCGCTGGGCCATGCTTTGCCTTTACTTTACTTCAAATCCCTCCCTCCGTGGGCCCCTCCGATGACTGTTCATGTCCTCCACCGGGTGCTGCGCCTGCTATACACGAATACCTATGGCCCGAAGTACATGTTCAAAATCAGCCCAAACTGTTCCAACTGCTGATTCGGCTTCTTGCTGGTAATGTTCTGGTGTTCGTAGTACGGATCAAGCTGGTAGTGTTTTTTGAATGGCAGAATGCACCCCGCATACAGTGCCGTCGTGCTCCACTTCTGGTATTGGCTCAAATAATACGGCTCTACCGCCACATACGGGGACGGATGATAATTGCCGATTTTTATGGTGCGCTCCAGATTCAACCGGTTCCTATACCGCCACGTAAACGCTCCTTTTTCCCAATCCAGGTCCGCGCGATTCCGGTCCGAAAGCAGAAACCCGCCCCCTAATGGAAAATTGGTCGTAAAAGCCACAATCATTCGCTCGATATGCGGCTCATTGGGTGATGGTACATAGCGAAAGCCCACCGACAATTGCAGCAACCGCGTCTTGGCGTCGTCTAGATCGAACTCCGTCACGTGTTTCAACTTCACCAGCGGCTTTAGGTAGAAGTCGAACGACGGTCCCACCTCCACCTGCGTGGGATCACCCGCCTCTCGTGTTTCCTTCGCTTGAAAATCAAAACGGACATTCGAGCTCAACTTGTCATACGTATCTACTTCCGGCAGAAACTGGAACTGCCCCCTGGCTCCTCCGCAACACGTCAACACCCCAACCGCCAGGAGCAGCGCAAAACACCGCCCGCGCTTTCGAAAAAACCCAACGATTGTGCAAACCAATGGCGTGCCCACGAACCCCCCAGAGTATCCGGGCTACTGCTGCAACCGAGCATCCATACTCACCCAATTTCAACTGGTGACCTTGTGATTTGCACGCAGCTATCCCGATTATTGCGGGCCTCATACGGAAAGCACGCTCCATCCATCAACGCCGCCGCCTTGCGCCGCCACTCTTTATCTCCAAGCTGTTGGGGCAACTCCAACATATTGGACACCCGCACTCCGCCTCTGGCCGACCCTTCCAGGGGCCCCACCCTGCAACTTCCCTCCTTTCTTGCCCTTACATGGTGCTTCCCGACTGCCGCATTCGGCCTCCCTCGTGCTTTCCTGCATTGCAAGTCTGCGTGCTCATCGCGTCCAGACTAATCCTTCACGTTGCAGTTCGAGGGCTTTTCTGATGCTCCTATCGAGAAAGTTTGTTGCCATTTTGACTGTTCTCCTTATTTCACTTCTGGCTGTTGGCTTCGCACCGATCGCCTCTGCGCAAACATCGGCCCCAACCGCTAGCAGCACCGTGTCGAACAATGTCGATCCCGCCGACCAAGGTTGGCACGTGGACATCGCACCCTACCTTTGGTTCCCCGCCATTAACGGCACCGTCGGCGCGCGCGACTACCAAAGCAGCGTGCACGTAGGTGCCAGCGATGTTTTGTCGAACTTCAATTTCGGATTAATGGGCGCGGCCGAGTTCCGTTATAACCGCATCGTTATGCCCCTCGATTTCATGTGGGTCCGCCTCGAGGACAATAAGAGCATTCCGTTGGGCGAGAATCTGGGATTGGCAGAGTCCATTCATACCAAACTTAACGAAGATCTGTTCACTCCAAAAGTCGGCTACCGCCTCGTCAGCACTCCCAAGTTTAAGATGGACGCGCTGATCGGCATTCGCTATTGGCATTACGGCGCCACTCTCACTTTGCAGCCTAGCGAATTGGGAAACAGTCGCTACGCTGCTATAAATTGGGTCGACGCCGTACAGGGTGCGCGCTTCCAGGCGATGATCGCCCCTAAGCTTTGGCTCACCATCGCTGGCGATGCCGGTGCTGGCGGCTCCAAGTTGGATTATCAAGTCGTCGGCCTGCTCGGGTATCAGCTCAAGCGGGTAACACTTCAGGGCGGCTGGCGCTACCTCGTCGTCCATAAGGCTCCCGGCGAGAATGCTTACGTCGACGCGGCCATGACCGGGGTGGTCTTGGGCGCGGTCATTCCCATCAAGTAGCCGTGATATTGCACTCTGCCCGAGTTGCTCGCGGACCAATAGCATCTCTATGATCGCGTTCTGATTTCGCTTCCTCGAATCCCTGCTGTTATTCTGGATTCATCCCATTTTCGAGGAAGCGAGAGTCTTGCCACCGATTATCAGCGCTCAGGGTCTGGCCAAACGCTTCGGCGTCGCGCCCCTTTTCCAAAATCTCGGCTTTCTTGTCGCCGACGGCGAGCGCATCGGCGTGATCGGCCCAAACGGTTCCGGCAAATCCACGCTCCTCGACATTCTCAGCGGCCGTACTCCACCCGACAGCGGCGACGTGGCCATCCGCAAAGGCACGCATCTCAGCCTGGTGCGCCAGGTCTCCGATTATGCTGCCGGCGAAACCGTTCAGTCCGTTATCACCACAGCCCTCAATGAAGCTGGTGTTCCCCAAGAAGATCGCGCCGCGCGAACCGCGAGCATTCTCGGCCGCGCGGGGTTCACGGGTTTAGCTGCCCCGGCAGCCACCCTTTCCGGAGGCTGGCGCAAGCGTCTCGCCATCGTCGAAGCCTTGGTCCGCCAGCCGGATGTACTCCTTCTCGATGAGCCCACCAATCACCTCGATCTTGCTGGAATCGATTGGCTCGAATGGGTGTTGGCCAATGCTCCTTTCGCGTGTGTCGTGGTCAGCCACGACCGCTATTTCTTGGAAAACGTCGCCAATCAAATCGTCGAGATCAATCCCGCCTACGAAAACGGCTCTTTGCGCGTTTCCGGTAACTACAGCGCCTTTCTCGAAGCCAAAGAAGAATACCTGCATGCTCAGCGGAACCGCCAAGCGGCACTCGAAAACCGCGTGCACACCGAAATCGAATGGCTGCGCCGCGGTCCCAAGGCACGAACCACTAAATCGAAAGCGCGCATCGACAAAGCCTACGAACTCATCGGCGAACTGGCCTGCTTAAATGCTCGTACGCGCACCACCACAGCCAAAATTGATTTCACTTCCTCGGACCGCAAAACCAAACAACTCGTCACCTTGGACGACCTCAGTTATTCCTTCTCCGACCGCCCGCTCTTCGAACACCTCCACTTCATTATTACCTCGGGCATGAGAGTTGGCTTGGTCGGGCCAAATGGCAGCGGCAAAAGCACCCTCCTACGTTTGCTGAACCAGGATCTGAAGCCCACCACCGGTAAAATCCGCAGTGCCGAATCGTTGAGAATCGTCTATTTCGATCAGAATCGCGTGCTCGACTCGGACGTCACTCTTCGCCGTGCGCTTGCTCCTGATTCTGATTCCGTGATCTATCAGGACTGCGTCACCCACGTAGCTTCTTGGGCCGCGCGTTTTCTTTTCACCGGCGAGCAATTGAACCAGCCGGTCGGCCGCCTTTCGGGAGGCGAACGAGCGCGCGTGCTGATCGCACAATTGATGCTACAACCGGCGGACGTGCTGCTGCTCGACGAACCCACCAACGACCTGGACATTCCCACGCTGGAAATTCTGGAAGAGAGTCTGCTCGAATATCGCGGTGCGCTTGTTCTGGTCACACACGACCGCTTTATGCTCGATCGGGTATCCACGGTTGTCTTGGGACTCGACGGCCTTGGCCACGTCGAACGTTTTGCCGACTATTCCCAATGGGAACTCTGGCAACGCGAGCAGCTAGCCGTGGAAAAAGCAGAAGCAGTCCCGCGGAAATCGATCGCTGACGCATCACCCACTCCACAGAATCCGAGCGTGAAGAAAAAACTGTCCTACAAAGAAGCGCGCGAGTTGGAATCCATCGAACAGCGCATTGCCGATGCCGAAAAAGAACTGCAAGCCCGCCATGATGCCCTGGCTGATCCTGCCGTAATGAACGACGGATTGCGTCTGCGAACCATCTCCCTCGAAATGGAAGCGGCGCAAAACACCATCGACGCTCTTTACGCGCGCTGGGCTGAGCTGGAAGCGAAGCTGTGATCCCGAAGTAGCATAGGCTTCATAGCTTGCGGAAAAACTCTGTTCTTTAGGAGGCGGCGGCTTTCAGCCCCCGCGTAACTCGGGCAAAAATGAGCCGGGCTTCAGCCTCTGAAGGCTCTTCATCCAGCTTTTTCCGCCAGCTGTTCAGCCTGTGTTGCGTACCAGCTGAACTTTTCAGCCCTGATTGCCTACTTCGTGGCATTACCAGGACCGCCCACGGCATGCAACACCGGCAAGCGTTCCTGCACCGCGGGCAAAACTGGAAACGCCGCGTGCGGCTCGTCCTGATACCAATACGCCACCGAAAAGTAATTGTCTGAGCGCCCGTTCGCGTGGCCGTGTTCAATCGTCGCGCGTATCGACTTCGTGAACGGGATCGGCGAATCCAGGTGAAATCGGTATACACTGCTTCGGCTTCCCGCTTTCTCTTCGCCAACCACCGGCGCCCCATACAGCAAATACGAAAATGGCTTGCCCCCAAAATCGTACGCGCCCAGAAAATAATCTTCGCTACCGGTGCCGTTAATCGATGGCTCCTTGGCGCCATCGATGTAGAACATGTCGTCGCCCTCGCCCCACCAATATTCCTGGTTTTGCAGCACAGACATGGTCACGCCCACGAATTGGCCGCGTCCCGTAGCCTCCATCCAGACATAATTCCCTTCGCCCGTCAGATTTTTCCGGTCGTTTTGCGCCGGATCGCCATTGTCTGTCCAATCTCCGGTCAGACCTTTGTTCGGCGAAGCCTGGCGGTACTGCGCGTGAAAGTACAACGTGTCCGTGGCCAATGGCTTTGCGTATAACTGGTAATCAATGTTGTAGTAAAGCGCGTCGAGTTTCATGCCGCCCTGATTTTCCACTGTGATTCGCGCGTGTTTCTGAAATGGCATCGGAAAAAAGCTATTCACTGCTCGGTTCGGTGCCGCGGATAAGGGCAACGACTCGTACGTGAAATATTCGCCGAGCCCCAGCCCAAAGAAATCTCCAATCGGCGCTTCCACACTCGGTGTGCTTTCGCCATCCCAATAAACTCGCAACACCAACTTTTTCAGATGATACGGCTCGTCCGACGCAAACGTGAACCAGATATGGGTGATAATTCCCGGTCCTTCCGCATCCATAACCGTCAGCGTTTGTCCCGCTGCAATCGCCCGGAAATCGTCGTTCCCTCCCGTCGTGTCGTAACTGGACACCCGCTTTTGCACGTAATCGTGTGCCTGCGTCACATTTGCCAGCCAATCCAGGCTCTGCGCACACACCACTCCGCAACTCATCCACGCTAACAGCAGCACTCGCACGCCCGCTCGCATGTGTCCTCCTCAGAATCCGCAGCGCGCCGTTACACCTCAGTTTTGCGGCTCGGTAACTGTCAGGATCTGATCGCCTGGAACATCCTTCAGCACCTGCCGGATTCCGCTTGGCCAGCGGATGCTGATCTCCTTCGCCTTCTCATTCTTGCCCAACCCAAAGTGCACTCGCGGATCACTTGACGAAGCGTAGCCCACCGCCGTGGTCACTTCGTCCCACTGCTTCTTGCCGTATTCCGTGGTCACTTGGATTTGCGCGCCGATGCCCATGCGGTTGCTCTTTGTACCCACCAGCTTTAGCAAAAGCCAGTGATTTCCATTCTCCGTGATGTTGTGGAACAACTTGGCCGGACCATCTAACACCGTAACCACCATGTCGACACGCCCATCGTTGTCCAAATCGCCGAACGCCACTCCGCGATGTGCGGCCTCCAACTGAAAATCCGGCCCCGCGGTAGCGCTTACATCGGAAAACTTGCCATTCCCCAGGTTGCGGAAAATGGTATTTGGTTCCGGATAGCGTCGCCCAACATTTTGTTCGGCAATGTTGTCCATCACGTTGGCGCGCGCGACAAACAGATCCTTCCAGCCGTCATTGTCAAAATCGGCCGTTCCTGCTCCCCAGCCCGACATGTCTTTCGTTTTCCCTAGCCCGCTCGCCACCGTCATGTCCTGGAATTCCCCTTTTCCTTGATTGATCCACAACGGGAATTCCTCGTGCTCCACAGCAGTGTGCCAAATATCCGGTAATCCGTCGTTGTTCACATCGCGGAAGTCCGCACCCATGCCAGACCTGGCAATGCCATCCGGCGCGAAGCCCACACCCGCATCCAAGGCTACTTCCTCGAACTTCTTGCCCTTCAAATTATGAAACAGGAAGTTTTGCGTCGTATCATTCGCCACAAACGCGTCCAGATAACCGTCGCCATCGTAATCCGCGAACGTCACGCTCATGCCCTTGCCAAAATGTTTCGCGAGGCCCGTCTCTTCCGACACATCCGTAAATGTACCGTCCCCATTGTTGCGATACAGCGTGTTGTGCGTCGGTTGGTAATAGCGCGGATGGCAGTAGCCACGCACGCCTTCCTTCACCCTGCAATATGGGTCCTTGTTCACTTCCCAAACGCAATAATTCACCACAAACAAATCCAGCAGGCCGTCGTTGTTGTAGTCAAACCAGCCCGCGCCCACCGACCACATCTTTTTCCCATTTAGTTTTGCGCCGCCGACGCCCGCTTTTTCCGTGACATCCGTAAATGTCCCATCGTGGTTGTTGTGATACAACAAATTTCCCGTTACATTGGCCACGAAGATGTCCGGCCAACCGTCATTGTCGTAATCGCCGATGGCTACACCGCTCCCGTAACCGATGCCAGCCAAGCCGGCCTTCTCCGTCACATCCGTGAAAGTGCCATCGTGATTGTTGTGAAACAGCCGGTTCCAATAAGCCGGCGTTTCTTTCTGCAACGATGGAATCGCCGCGCCTCCCACAAAGAACACGTCCAGATAGCCATCGTTGTCGTAATCGAACAGCGCTACCCCCGCGACCATCGTCTGCGGCTGATTCTTGTTTTCCGTATTTCCATTCGCGGTGATGTAGTGCAACCCCGCCCTTTCCGCTATTTCCTCAAAGCGGATCGGACCGTCAGTCTTGGGCTTCTGTGGAGAGCTTGCCGGTTTGTCCTGCCCTGCCACCGGCAGCAGGAAAAGAGCCAATGGGATTAACAACCGCCGCATGTTTTCATGCCTGATGAAATCCTGTTTTCGCAATAAGGACTGCTGCCTGCGCGTTCTATCATCCAAACCACTCGCAATTATCTTCCGCCATTACCTTAGTAATGTCCAAATTTCTCCCAAGTACACTCCAAGAGACCAACTCTGGTTCTCGCACAAACGATTTTCTTGCGGCAAAACTACAACCTCGGTGGCCCCGTCCGCCCTTGCTCCTTCGCCCGCCTTGTGCCAGACTACGCCGTAACCAATCTATGGAGCGAGCAAAAGATACCAGCGTCGAAAACTCTAAGTCGCCGGGTTCTGCCATTAGCCTCAAAGAACTGGCCGCTCACTTGGGCCTTTCTTCCGCCACCGTTTCCCTGGTCATCAATCGTTCTCCGGGTGCCAAATCAATTCCACCTGCTACTCAGGAACGCGTCCGCGCCGCTGCTCGCGAGTTGAATTACCGCCCTAATCTCATGGCTCGCTCTCTGCGCCAGAAACGCAGCTTTTCTATCGGCGTGGTGGTTCCCGAGGTCAGCGAGGGCTACGCCGCTTTGGTCTTGTCCGGCATTGAGGACCATCTTCTCCAGGAAGGCTATTTCTATTTCGTGGTCAGCCATCGTCACCGCACCGACCTCATCGAAGAATATCCATCGCTGCTGCAACAGCGCGCCGTCGAAGGCATCATCGCGGTCGACACAACTCTCACCCAAAACTGCATCATCCCCGCCGTAGCTATTTCCGGACATCACGACGTCCCCGGTGTCACCAACATCGTTTTAGATCACAACCTGGCAGCACGCCTCGCTTTGCAGCACTTGCAAAAGGCGGGGCACACTCGCATTGCCTTCATCAAGGGTCAGGATTTCAGCTCAGACACAGAGATTCGCTGGGCTGCGCTTCATGCTGTTGCGCACGAATTGGGCATTACCGTTCACGAAAAATTGACCATCCAACTCGACAACGATAATCCCACCCCGCAGGTTGGCTACAGCGTCACTCGTCGCCTGCTGGATCGCGGCGAGCCTTTCTCCGCGCTGTTTGCCTTCAACGACATTTCCGCCATCGGCGCGATCCAGGCTTTGCGCGAATCCGGAAAGCGCGTCCCCGAGGATGTTTCCGTCATCGGCTTCGATGATATTCAGAGCGCGGCGTATCAAAACCCCAGCCTCACTACCGTCCGCCAACCGCTTCGCCAAATGGGCGTTATTGCGGCAGAAACCCTTCTGGCGCGCATCAACTCCCCGCAGAAGGCCGAGTACCCCAAGGACATTGTCGTCAAGCCAGAACTGATTGTGCGCGCCTCCACCGCGGCCGTCTCTTCTGCTGTTGCCAGTCACTAAACGGCCGACGCCGCTTCCCTTTCTTTTGCCCATACTTCCCAGTAAACTGAAGGAACAGTGTTTTTCTGTTCTCAATTAGTTACTACGAACATACGAAAATGACGTAGATGAAACATTCTCGTAACCTGCTTCAAGGGACACTCGCTTCAGCCAGAGGTCAACTGTGCGAACGGTAACCGCTGATCCGCTCCTTACCGAAACTTCGCTCTTCCGTGTTTCCCTTGCCCAATCCCCAGAAGATTTGACCGCCTGCCAGCGTTTGCGGTACGACGTCTTTAACCTCGAACTCGGCGAGGGCCTTTCTATCTCTGAGCGCTCCGGCCTCGACATCGATCCCTTCGACTCCTTTTGCGATCACTTGATGGTCTCTGACTTAGAGAATGGCAAGCTTGTCGGCACTTATCGTCTGCAGACCGGCGACGTCGCGCGCAAGAATCTGGGTTACTACGGCAACCAGCTTTTTGATTTTTCTGTCTACAACCGCGTCCGCCGTGAAGTCCTCGAATTGGGTCGCGCCTGCGTTCACATCGATTACCGCAACATCATGGTGCTCCACGCACTCTGGAAAGGCATCGCTGTCTACTCCGTGCGCCACGACTCGCGCTACCTGATCGGCTGCAGTTCTATCTCCTCGCAGGATGAAAACGTCGGCGTTGCTATGTACGACGCGCTCAAACACAACTATCTCGTCGAGCCCTCCCTGCGCACCACCCCTCAGCCAGGCCATGAGTGCTGGGCAACGGGGGCAGCGGTGGAGGCTCAGCGCCCTCCGCGTCTGTTCCGCGCCTACCTGGAGATTTCTGGGCGCATTTGCGGGCCGCCCTCCATCGATCGCGAATTCAAAACCATCGATTTTCTCACCTTGGTCGATCTTGCCAACCTGCCCGACCGCGTGCGCACGCGCTTCTTCTAATTTCTCTATATCTCCGAATACCCTTTAGCAGCGCACATGCATCCAACCGCTCGGTCTACCACTTTCTGACGGAGGCAACGCCATGATTGCCATCACCCCCGAACAAGCCACTTTCCTTCTGCAATACACTCTTCCATCCGTAAAAAACGAGCATCGCACCACCCGTGCGGTCATCGAAGCGATCCCTCAATCCGGCGCCGATTACCGCCCGGATTCCAACTCCCGGAGCTCTCTGGAGCTTGCTTGGCACATCGTCGCGGCGGAACAACGCTTCTATAGCGCCGTGGTCACCGGTGCATTCGACTTCACTGCGATTCATCGCCCCGATACCGTCAAGACTCCCGCACAGATTGGCGAATGGTACGGCGCATCCTTCGCCGACAACTTTGATAAATTTCCCAACCTTTCCGGCGAGCAACTCGCAAAAGTTCTCGATTTTCGTGGAATGGTTCAAGCACCTGCGATCACCTGGCTCAACTTTTCTCTGAACCACGTGATTCATCATCGCGGCCAGCTTTCCGCGTACTTGCGCGCCATGGGTGGAAGAGTCCCCGCCATCTACGGCGAGAGCTACGACTCTGCCGCCGCAAAGGCCGCGCAATCCCAAGCCTGATATCTCGGAGATAGAGCGCCGCGGAACCTTTAGCATGCGTCACTCCCGCGAATGGCGTCAGGGCACGGCTTCAGTTCACCCTGAGCAACGAAGGACCGTGCCGTAACAAGCGCGAAAGCTTCACAGGAGGCGACGGGTGCCCCACATGCCGTTTTTGCATGTGGGTTCGGTGCGTCTGTCAGGGTACGACTTCACGTCGTGCCGTAACCGCGCGGAACATCGCGGGCCAACAGGTTGCGGCAAACTTACCCCATTGTCATTTCCAGGGCGGTGTTTGCCCGAGAAACCTGCTTTTCTTCGACCTTTCGCGCAAGCAAGTCTCGCGCTTCGCTTGCTTGCCGCAGTTCTAGTTGGAAAGATCTCTCTTTTTCAGCCTCGTTGCGCCTTCTTCAACCGGTAGAGCGTCTCTCCGGCACGTGGAATCAGCTTTATGCCCTCCGCCTCGCGCCCTACCCACTTTTCCGGCTGCACTTCCCGCGGGTCCAAATAGCTCAGGTTCACATTACGGCAGCGCTCTTCCGAAATGCCGGTCGCGAGCGTCACCCGAATGCGATCCCGCTCAAACCCCGTGGAAACGTCAAACGCACCTTGCCCCCGCAAGTGCGTCGAGTGCGCCAGAACTCCCCGCGGCACATCCTCAAAATGTTTCCACTGCTTCAGGAAATAGTCGCGGCAGTGATACCCGATGCTTTCGATCTGCGGCCCGTGCGTATAGCTGAACTCCGTGATGTGCGGCGCATACACCACCACTTCCCCCTCATCCATCATCGCCGGCTCCGCCTTATACATACCCTTGGCCGCCGTCCACATGTCCGCGTACATCTCCGGCATAATCGCCAGTACCCGACGAAATGGGCGCTCCACCCATTCGATTTGCGTTTGTGCGGAAAGAGCTGCGGCCGATTTCCACGCTTCTCGAGCGTTGCCAAAGTAAAATCCGGAAACTCCTTCATGCCCGACCACCAGCGCCATGCATGCCACCGGAACCTTGATCTTCGCGGCGGCACGATCAATCAGTTCCCTCACCGGCGTCTTTTCCGTGCCAATGATGTGATAGCTGCCGAGCAGCGCACCCAACCAGTGCGTCTGATCAATCATCTCTTTCCCGCTGATTCCCGGAAATAGATACTTGTTGCCGCCCGAAAAGCCAACGACCTCATGGGGAAACACCGGCCCGCAAATCAGCGCCTGATCATATTCGAAAATCAGCCGATTAATCCGTACGGAAATCGCTTCGCTCAACAATTTCCCCGACACGTCCGCCACTTCTTCCGCCGGTATCGTCCCTATTTCCGCGAACGTATCCGCCAGGTCCCAACGGTGATTGAAGATCTTCGCTCCATCGCATGTTCCGTTCTCCACTGGACGTCCGAAATGACGACGAAGCTGCTCGTCGGTCATCCGCGGATGCGTTCCTAACGCCACAAGATAATCACACGCGGCCGCGCGCCCGCCGATTTCCTCCTGCAGCAGTTCGAACATCAGTGCCATCGGCATGGTCCGCGTTCCATCTGGAACGATCACCAGAACGCGCTTGCCGTCGACACTCAACTCTCTCGCCGATGCCGCGATGAAATCCCTCAGCTCATCTTCTGAGAGCGTCCCATCCGCATATCCCTTCCCAATCACCATAGCTCCGTGGCGGCTTCCCTTTCTAAGCGTTGCTGACCACCGTACGGCCGTGCCAAACTATGCACCATTATGCGCACCTTTTTCGCTCTCCGCGCAATCCCGCCCACCAGGTGTGCGCTTGATTCCAACCAGCCCTGATTCCTCTTCTATCCCGCGGCGTCGCTGGCGTGTAGCCTTTCTCCTCGCTTTCGGGGTCATCATCGGCTATTTCGACCGCATTAACATCGCGGTTTCGCAAAATGCCCTGCACGTGTCCTTCGGCATCTCTCTCATCGCGTTTGGCTATCTCTCCAGTGCTTTCAGTTGGACCTACGCCCTCATGCAGATGCCTGCGGGAATGTTGTTAGACCGCTTCGGCGTGCGCCGCGTCGGCCGTGTCAGCACTTTTCTTTGGAGCGTGGCCTCTTTCGCCGGCGCTCTTTCTCCGGGACTCGGCCTTTTTTCCGTTTCGCGCTTTCTCCTTGGCACCGCGGAAGCTCCGGTCTTTCCCGCGAATGCCAAAGCCTTAGGCTACTGGTTCCCCCAACACGAACGAAGCTTCGCTATCTCCATCACCGACGCCGCCGCCAAATTTTCTTCCGCGATCGGAGTTCCCTTCCTCGGCTTGGTCCTTCTACACTTCGGCTGGCGCGTCACCTTTGCCACCACCGGTCTGCTAAGCCTCGTCTACTTCATTTTGTTTTGTGCGTACTACCGCAATCCGCGCGAAGATCCCGGCTTATCGCCCACAGAATTGGACTGGATCGTCGCAGGCGGTGGCGCGCAGCCCGAAATCCCGCCGCAATCGAAGCGTTCTTCACTCCTCGGCTACCTTCTGCTGCAACCAAAAGTTTACGGCCTCGCTCTCGGCTGGGGCGCCTACAACTACAGCTTCTTTTTATTCCTCAACTGGCTGCCGAGCTATCTGTCGATCGCGCACCACATGGATTTGCTGCAATCCGTGCTCTACACCAGCGCGCCGTGGGTCTTCGCCACGATCACGGATTTGGTCATCGGCGGGTGGCTGGTCGACACGCTGATTCAACGCGGCTGGAACGCCAATCGTGTGCGGCAAACCGTGATGATCGGCGGCACCGCATTCGGCCTCGCTATCTTCGGCGCTGCGCATACGCACAGTCCGGTCTTTGCGCTTTGCTGGATCAGCCTGGGATTAGGCGGCCTAGCAGCAGCGGCTCCTGTGGCTTGGACCGTGCCTTCCCTCATCGCACCAGCCGGCAGCGTCGGCACCATGGCCAGCATCGCCAACCTCTCCGGCCAGCTTGCCGCCATCTCCGCACCCATCATCACGGGTTACATCGTCTCCGCCACCCGCTCCTTCAATTCCGCTTTCGTCATCGCCGCCGCCGTTCTGCTCATCGGTATCTTCGGCTACGCCGTCCTCCTAGGCCGCATCGAACCCATCCCCGAACCGGCTCGCTAGTGAGTTCGAGCTCATAACTCGAGCGTCGTCATAGTCGGTCAGTGCTTGCAGATGCGACCGGCTATATTCACTTCACCCCCGGACAGGTACGAAAGCACAGCAGGGTCATTGTCAATCGCGTATTCCGCAACAGCGAAAAACTCATTCAGCAGTGGGCTCTGACGTGCCTCGAACCCTCAGGTTCTTCAATTCGTAGCTCGAAGCCACCGCCTGACGCAAATGGCCCAGATCCTCAGGTACACCCAGCGCCTCTCGACCACGGCGGAATCGGAATCGTCCCACCATTTGGGAAAAAAGTAAGATTGGCTGATTGTCCGCTAAGTCGCGCCGAATCAAGGGCCAGGTTGATTTGTACTAGCTATTTTCCGATGGCATCCGGAAATCCGCGATAGTACCGAAAGCCCTCCACGGGTTTCCCATCGCGCGTCCGTATCGAGTCGCGTACCCGCGCCTTCATCTCCTTGATTTCTTCCACACTCGGATTCGGATTGTAGTTCTTCCATCCCGGCCCAAACTGGCTGATATAGTGCGAGCCCGCATTTACGCGCGCCTCCACGAAGTCGCTAATGTCCACCCACAGGTTTTCGTCCTGATAATCGAAATCGTTGTAGAACATGTATTCCGGGATCATCCATTCCTTCAAACCCTCTTGCGTAATCTGGCCCTCGAACAGCAGCCGCCACATGGCTGCGCGCGCGGCATCCGCGGCCAAATACGCTGCGGCTCGATGATCGGACTTGTGCCAGCGCTGATAAACTTTCCCTGGATCCCACGCAAACAGAACGTCCGGATGCAACTTGCGTATCCACCTCACCAGGTTTTCTACCACCGCTTTGCGATCTTCAAACTCCAGCAAGCCATCGTCGTATCCCAGATTGATGTAATGGTCCCCCGGTATCCCCAGATCCTTCAGCGCCGCCAGCTCTTCTCGCCGGCGAATTTCCGCCAACTGCATGCGTGAAAGCTTCGGATCTTGCGTGCCCACATTTCCCGTCGTTATCGTCACCACGTACACCTGGTTGCCATGCGCCTGCAGCATTGCCAGCGTGCCGTGAGACAACGCATCATCATCCGCGTGCGCCCCGATCAGCATGATCGTCTTCCCGCTCCACTTCTCCACTGGCACTTCCGGCTTTTGCGCCGCCATCTGTCCGCGTGCTGCCGATGCCAAAACACACATCGCCAAAAACACGAATGCACTTCGAACGAAGCTCATTTCTCCTCCTGCTTCAGGCTTGCTGTTCTTTCAACTGCCCGCGGTTTGCGCCGCCAGCGCGAGCGCTTCACTGGAACGCGAGGGCTCCGCGAGCTTGGCCCGCACAAAGTCGCGCGTCCCGCCGCCCTTGCCCGGAACATTGGCCAGCACCTGCTTTAGAAGCGCGGCCATATCTTTCCCGCCGCCCGCAGTTTGCGCGAAGACCAATTGTCCGGACCCTTCGTGAATTACCAGCGCGATGGTCTTCTCATTTTTGGTCAGTTCCGTTGCGAGTGGCAGCAGCAGCTCGGGATTCTCGTCGCGGAGCAATACTGCCATGCATCGTACTCCATTTGCTCCGGGCAGCGCAGCAGCAACCAACAGCCTGGCGCGATCCTGTGCCAACTGCTGCAGCGCCACTCGCAAGTTCTTGTGGTTCGCATCCCGTTCCGCCGCGGATTTCTCGATAGACCCAAGCGCTTCTTCCATCGAGCAACTCAGCCGCTCCCCAATCGTGCGCAGCAAGTGGAAATCACTCGTCGCGCTTCGTGCGGCTCGCCCTCCGCTCACAAACTCCACGCGCCAGTCCTGGCGGATCTTCGTCACTCGCCGCACCAGCACGACGCCGATCTGTCCCGTGCTCTTTACGTGTGTACCCCCGCACGGCTGCAAATCGGCTGCTTCAATTTCAATCGCCCGCAAGATCCCTTCCCGCGCAACCTCTTTCCGCACCCCCTGCTGCGCCAACTGATCCGCTGTTCCATACCGTACGTTTACCGGCCGGTCTTCGAAAATAATGGCGTTTGCCGCGTTCTGTGCCCCCTGCAGCACGTCGAGACTTGGCTCCGGCCCACGCAAATCGATTGTGCAGTCTTCGCTCCCCAGGTGAAACGAAACGGTAGGCAGCCCATAGCGTTCGTAAAACATCGCTGACAGCAAATGCTGGCCCGTGTGTTGCTGCATATGATCGAATCGTCGCGGCCAATCCACGCAGCCTTCAATTGCACCCACACCCACCGCTTGGTCAACGATGTGCACAATCTCTTCGCCCTCGTCCCGCACGTCCAGGATGTTGGCTTCTCCCAAACGACCAAGGTCATTGGGCTGCCCTCCAGACGTAGGATAGAACGCGGTGCGATTCAACAGCACTTCCCACGCCGCTTTCGGACCGGACGGCGTTGTAAAGGGACTTACGGAAGAGCAGGACAACACATGTGCGGAAAAATTGCGGATCGAAGAGTTCTCATAATACAAACGATGCGTGACCATAAAACCGCGATTTTAGCACACCAATTTGCCGGACTTTCCCCGGCCGCGCCTTGGGAGACCAGATGCCAAGAAGGAAAGGGTTGAAAGTTCATCACTGAGGCGGAAGCAAAACTACTTCATTCCGAGCGGAGTCTTCGGAGCGAGGAATCTCTCTTGCTCTCCCAACCCTCACTTCTCCCGGTCGCACTCCAAAAGCGCAGGGCCCACCAATTTGTCTGCCCTTTCACGGCGCAAAATGCCTGTCTTACCGCGAGTCTTCTACGCTGTTCCGGTAAACTAGCCCTATGCCCATCCGCTTCATCGCTCTCGACATCGACGGAACCTTGCTCAACAGCCGCTTTGAGGTTTCCGCCGCCAATCGCCAGGCTATCCGGGAGGCCACTGAACGTGGCGTCGAGGTCGCTCTCGTCACCGGCCGCCGCTACGACTTCGCTATGCCCGTCGCCAGGCAAATCGACGCGCCCTTGACCATGATCGTCAACAATGGCGCCCTAGTCCGTACTACGGAGGGACAAACCCTCCTGCGCCATCTTCTCCGCCGCGAGATCGCCAAAAAAGTCATTCGTGCCACCGAACCTTGGCGCTCCGCCACCGTAGTTGTCTTCGATCGCCCGCAAGCCAATCAGCTTATCCTCGAATCCATTGACTGGAACGACCCCAAGCGCGGCGGCTACTACAGCCGAAATCGCGAATTTCTCGCCAGCGTTACTCCCCTCGAAAACTGCCTCGACGAAGATCCCATCCAGGTGATGTACACCGGCGGAGTCGTCACCATGCGAGAAGCCGAAACCGCCCTCCGCAACGTCCAATTCACTGAAGACTTCGCTCTCGCCGTAACTGTCTACGAGGATCGCGACTTCGCTATGCTTGATGTGATTCGAGCCGGAACCACCAAAGGCACCACCATGGCCCAATGGACCGCCCTTCGCCGCATCTCCCCGCAGGAAATCCTGGCCATCGGCGATAATCACAACGACCTGGAAATGCTATCCTTTGCTGGTACCGCAGTGGTAATGGACAACTGCGTTCCGGAGTTGAAAGAGCGCGGTTGGCACGTCACCCGTTCCAATGACGAAGACGGTGTAGCTGCAGCGATTGAGCGCTTCGCTCTGGTGTAGACGGATTTAGCGTGAAAATAAGCTCTCTCTTTGTTCGATTGGCCGTTCTCATGTTGCTCCTCGCCGCTGCCACCGTGGCGCGCGCGGACTATGTCGTACTCCGAAACGGCGCCCGGCTTGACGTCACCGGCTACGAGATCTTTCCCGATCACTACATCCTGCATCTGCAAGGTGGTGTTGCGCAGGTTCCGCTCACTGAAATTGTAGCGATTGAGCCCGAAGAGATTTTTGACCCCATCGAGGAACCCCTCACCGATAAAACGCCATTCGAAAAGGTAATCCGTGCCGCCGCACAACGCTACGGCATGGATGCGGACTTGATTCACTGCGTGATTGCCGTCGAATCGAATTTCAATCCCAAAGCCGTGTCTCCGAAGAAGGCCAGTGGCCTGATGCAGCTTTTGCCGCAAACTGCTGCGTTGTATGGCGTGAAAAACATCTTCGATCCTGAACAGAACGTAAACGCCGGAACCCGCTATCTTAAAGGGCTACTTGAGAAGTATCACGACTTGACGCTGGCCCTCGCCGCTTACAATGCCGGCCCCGAGCGCGTCGATCAATACGGCCGCCGCGTGCCTCCGTACCTCGAAACCATGAAGTACGTCCAACGTATCGCCAAAAGCTACGCCAAGCTCAAAACCCAAACCGCGGCCAAAGAATAACTAAACAATTATCTTGACAATGTATTACGATAAGGATAGCATCCTGGTCAGGAAGACTTGCGTCCAGTCTCGAATTCCCTCGCAAGTCCACCTAGCTGTGCAAACCCCACGACCCTTTTAAACTCAATACTTACGAAAATCTGTCTGCATAACCCTCGTAGAGTCAACAGCTAGCAAAAAGAGGGGAGGGGTTAGCCATGCCGCAGTTCGGGAATTCGCCAACGCAGCCACGAATTTACACCCTAAGCTCCGTGGAATGAATGCTTGCGTCCGATGGCATCAACAAGCCCTTTAGATTCCGCACTTACAGATCATTATCAAAATGCGGTACTTACAACTCCTTCAGAATCCGCACTTACGACAAATTGGGCGGTATAACGCCACCTAACTCCTTTAGAACTCACGCTTACACGAAAATGCGTCTGAATTTTCCTGCGTTCCACTCTGGAACGAAGAGCCGCGCGCTCTATTGATTTGGGGCTTGTAACGGCGACGGATCGGAACTCATACCACCTGGGGTTGGCAGGCCTTGAGCCGGTCCCTGCTGCTGGTTAATACCCTGCCCGGGATTTGGACTCGACGAGAACGGCGAACTCGGCGTGGTGCCGGAGCCAGCAGGGTTCATCCCATTGCTGTTCTGAACGGGGGTGCCGATTCCCGCGGAGGCGCGGCCCACGGTCGTGTCCTTCGACGGATCCCAGATAAACTCAAACTGCCGGTAGTTCTTGGCGTGTTCGTAAATCAGGAACGATTTCTTGTTCACCTTGCTTCCCACGCCGATAATGTTTCCGCCGATGGTGTTGCTGGCATCCATCGGGCCCGCCAGCGAGTGTGGCTGCAGCGGATCGTCCGTGGTTCCCGTGCCGTTCGCACCTGGAGTGCCAGGTCCCGCGTTATTGACGCCCTGGCCCGTGCCCGCTCCGCCACCGCCGTTTGCCGTCGCAACTCCAGCCTGATTCTGATTCGATCCAAAGCCGGAAGATCCGAAACTCGATGACCCAAAACTCGACGAACCGAAGCCACCAGCACCTGTATTGGTCTGACCATTGCCCGACGAGAAGAGTGAATTCGATCCCTGCGCTCCCATGCCCCCGGCGCCCATGCCGTTGAGTGTGAGGGAGCGGTCGCTGAGGCTGCCGATTAATTGCCCGTTCGGCCCGACGTAAATCAGCCTCCACGATCCATCCACTTGATTCATCGGATCCTTGTAGGCCTGCCGCATAAACCGGATTCCCGTTTTCGGCTTGGTCAAATCGTCCAGCGAAGTCGGAAAGCGTTGCATCTTCATGTAATACATGCGAATCCCGCGCGTGTATTGTTTGCCGCGCCACACCATCTCCGCTTCGCGCTCACGTTGCACACTGCTCAGTACCGTAGGTGCGGCCGCGGCCATGCTGATGACCAGCAGCGCCAGAAAAAACATCATGAGCAACAGGGCATAGCCCGCATCGCGCCCCGTCCTTCGTCGAGTTGGGAACCTCTGCTTCATCCCTGTGGTTGCGGTCCCGCTTCCAAATTCGTCGAATTTTTCTGGCCGGTGACCGTGTCTTCGTACTCGATCCGGTCATTCCCAATGTGCGTAATCTTGATGTGGTTCTGTACCGTGTCGCCTTCTTGCACAATGCGGATGTCTTCGCCATCCAACAAAAACGCGCGCCGCGGCCCGTTGATTGGCAAAGAGCCATAACCGTAGAACTTCATCGTCAGCACCGGCGGCGGCGGCGGGGCAGGCTGGTGCACCGTCGGATACTCCGGCCCTTTTTTGACCGGCGCTTTGACTACGGTTTCCGCGGCGTTCGTCGTAACCGGCACCGGCCCCGCAATGAAAATATTGCGCCCGGATGGTTTATACACGGTGGACGCCGACGCGGCCATATCCTTAAAAATCACGCTGTAATCTTCCGCGTCAATGGGCGTGTATTTCCCGCTGACCGTCATTCCCGCGCTTGTGCTGTGATGCTTGCCGAAATAGAAGTACCAGACCACTGCCGCCACTACCAGCAGTACCGCCAGCACGATTCGCTCTCGTTGCTGCTTCGTTTGCGCCATCACGCCTTCCGAAAATATGTCCTCAAGTGCAGCGTCACACGCAGCGCACCAGTCGCTCCATGCGCGGCTTCTGTATCTACGCCTAGTGAATCTACAATGTAAACATTCTTGGATCGCTGCAAATGATTCAGAAAGTTCACAATCCCGTTGTAATCTCCCGTGACCGCGGCTTCAATCTTCACTTCGGTCAGATCCCGCCCCGTCACTTCTTTGGAATGGAACTGCGAAGCGTCCACCAGCAAATGGGAATCTCGTACATATTCATCCAGCTCTTGCGTGACCACCGAATAGCCTTTCGAGGCCGGCAGCAACGTCGATTCGAAATCATCGAACTTCTTCAATATATCCGGAATGGTCTGCCGGATTTTGGCCGCGCGATCCACGTCGGCTTTCACCAGCGCCAATCGCTGGCTCTCAGCAGTCAACGCTTGCGCCCGGTTATTCGCGGGAGATGACATCCTGGCATTGAAATAAGCCAGCGCTCCATCGACCAGAAGAAGAACCGCTAGCGCCCCGATAATCAACCGTTTTTTGGTCTTGAAGTCCGTCATCCTCAAATACCCGTGTAAATCGCAGAAAATTCAATCGTAAAAACGTCCGTCGTCGGTGCGCCCCCCGCTTTGGGGGACATATCCGCCGTCAGTTCCACATCCGTGAACAACGGCGAATCTTCAAACGACTTCAGCAACTTCACTTTTGCCTCTTCCGAGGAACCGGCCACCACGAATTTCACCGAAAGCGACCCGCTCTCCAACGTCGGCGAAATTTTCACCACATGTACACCCGCCGGCAACGTGCGTTCCAGGTCCATGAACATCTTGGTCCAGTTAAAACTGCGCGCTTCGATCACACTGCCCACAAACCGTGCGCGATCCTGCAGATTGTGATTCTCCTGCTTCGCGAAAAAACGCACCAGTTCGCCGCGTTGTTCCTGAAGGCCCGCCATCTGCTGCTGCAGCGCTCCCATGCGCGCGCGGAACACTTCGTCGGCCTTGCGCAACGTGTAGAAATGCCAGCTGAGATAAACAAGAAGAACGCAGGCCACCAGCCCCAGCGCTGCGGAACCCAGCAAGAACCGCCGATGGCTGATGAGTGGCTTGGTCGCGAGATTCAGTCCGACTTGCATACCTTCTTGTTAACTCTCCTTAATTCCGTTGCAGCATCCAACCGACCAGGCCTTCCAATTCGTGATCCGCCAGCGGCCGCGCTTCCGCTTTCAGGTTCCCATCTTTTATCGCGGCGCTCAGCAACGACTGGACCGGGCACTTAAACTCATCCTCGAGCGGCTTCACAAACTCCGGCAGCCGATGGCCCAAACCGGCCACGCGCACGGCCTGAATTCCCTCTTGCCAGGTATCCTGATAATACGCGGCCAGCGGATATATCTCTTCCAGAAGCAAATGTGGGGTCAGGGCTTCCGTATGCACCGGCAACTCCGTGCACCGGTATCCTGCCAGCACTCCCTCTCTCACGATGGCAGTAGTCAACGAGGTGCCTGCCACACGGGCTAGCAAGGTGGGCTTCTGGTCCTCCAGCAGGCTAACCGCCGCCAGCGTGGTGCTCATCACCACACCCGGCCGCAATCCGGATTCCTCCAGCAACGCTTCGTATTCCTTGATGATGCGCAGCCGCGCAATCGCCGTCACTACGTCCACGCCTTCCGCCTTCGGCGCTTGGCGCATATACGAAAGCAGCGTTTCATCTACCTCGAAAGGTACGCTTTTCTTGAGTTTCCAACGCAGCATGGGCACGGCCTCTTCGTTGCTGCGCGGAAATTCATCAAAATGCTGCACGAACACACGAATCACAGGATCGGGAACCAAAAGAGCCACGTCTTCATCTTTGGCGGCAATAGTTTGGCAAACCTTGGCTACCGCCGCTTTCACCGCCGGCGCAACTTGGATGTTGGCTTCAATCGCCGACGCGACGATCGCTCCCTTTGGCAGTTCTTCAATGTCATAAGAAACATGCGTACCCGCGCGTCCATAGCGCACACCGGCGATTCGTTCCGGTGAAATCTCGATGGCTAGTGCGGGATGCGGCGTAGCATCGAGCCAGCGCAGGAACCGGCGGACCGCGTCGACCTTGTAAATGCCTTCTCGGATTGCCGCGCTACTGCTCAACGAACGTCACCTTATTGATTTCCCGCAGCGTGGTCACGCCGGCGCGCACCTTCTGCAGCGCGCTTGCGCGCAACGTGATCATTCCGGCCGCGATAGCTGCTCGCTTAATTTCGGAAGTAGGCCTGCGGTCCACAATCATTTCACGGATGTGGTCACTCAAGTCAAGCAATTCGCAGATGGCACTGCGGCCATGGAAGCCCGTGCCCGAACATTCCAGGCAGCCGGCACCTTCGGCAAACTGGAATTGGCTCGCGGTGGCCGGATCGATGCCCGATTCGGTCAATTCCGTCTCCGTATATTTCTTCGCTCGTTTGCAATTAGGGCAAATCAAGCGGACCAGTCGCTGGGCCAGGATGCAGTTCAGTGCGGACACGAAGTTGTAGGGCTCGACACCCATGTTGATGAACCGGCCAATCACGTCGGTCACGTTATTTGCGTGTACGGTAGTAAACACCAAGTGGCCAGTAAGCGCGGATTGAATGGCGATTTGCGCGGTTTCCTGGTCGCGGATTTCGCCCACCATGATTTTGTCGGGGTCGTGCCGCAGGATCGAGCGCAATCCGCGAGCAAATGTCAGCCCCTTCTTCTCGTTCACGGGAATCTGCGTGATGCCGCGGAGTTGATATTCCACGGGGTCTTCAATAGTGATGATCTTGTCTTCGTCGGACTTGATTTCATTGATCGCCGCGTACAGCGTGGTGGTCTTGCCCGACCCTGTCGGCCCGGTGACCAACACCATTCCGTAGGGCTCGCGGATATATCGCCGGAAGCTCTTGGTCTCGTCCGGAGAGAACCCGACGACATCCAGACTAAGGCTCTGGAATTTCTCGGAAAGCGTTTCTTTGTCCAGCACGCGCAGCACGGCATCTTCGCCGTGACTGGCAGGCATGATCGACACACGAAGATCGATGAAGCGGCCCTTGTATTTCACGCGAAAGCGGCCGTCTTGAGGTACGCGGCGTTCGGCGATATCCAGATCGCTCAGCACTTTAATGCGCGACAGCACCGTGGAGTGCCACTCTTTAGCGATCGGTTGCATGGCATGTTGCAGCACGCCGTCAATGCGATATTTCACGGCCACTTCCGTGTCGCGCGCTTCAATGTGAATATCACTGGCCCGGCGTTCCAGAGCGGTGAAGATAATGGTCTCGACCAGGCGAACTACCGGACTGGCGGTGGTATCCCGCGTCAGCCGGTCGCCGGAAATGGTCTCCTCGCCTTCCTCCTGGTCGTCCTTGGAGATCTGCAGGGTGAAGGCTTCGGTGGCCTGTTCCAGAACGCGTTGCGATTGTTCGGTGCGTTTCAGCAGATCGCTGATCTGCCGCGGTGTCGCTACCTTGTAAGCCAGTTTTTTGCCGAGCAGCAGCGGGAGTTCGTCGCTCAGGATAACGATGCTGGGGTCGGCCACGGCGATAACCAGCACGCCGTCATGCTCCACCAAGGGCACAAAATTGTAGCGGAACATCAGGTCCGCGGGAATTCCTCGAAATAGGTCTGGGTCAATGCGCTGTTCTTGTAGATCGATGAATCCACAACGGTATCTGGCCGCAAGCCGTCGCGCGTGGGAGCGCTCCTGCTCCAGGTCCATCGGCGCGCCGGGCGCCAGTGCGGAATTCGGAAGATTTGGGTCAGCCGCCATAGCGAGTCACTACCTTACCTCGATGTTCCCGAAACCGAAAACGAGAAGATTGGCAAATACAGCGAAATCAGGATGCCGGCAACCAGCAAGCCCATTACGATCAGCAAGATGGGCTCGATTAAGGAAACCATAGCTCCTAGCTTCAGCGATACCTCTTCTTCGTAAAATTCTGCCACGCTATTTAACATAGGTGCCAACGCGCCGCTGGTCTCTCCCACCTCAATCATGTCCAGCGCCATCTCCGGCATGACACGGTTGGCGGACAGCGCGCCGTGCAACGACTCCCCTTCTCGCACCATCTGCGTCGCCTGCCCCACGGTCCCGCGCAACAAACGGCTGCCAATCGATTCCGAGGCTGTAGACAACGCCGCGACCAACGGCGTACCACCCGTCAGCAGCGTGCCCAGCGTCCGGCAAAATTGCGCCACCTGAAACTTCAGCAGCGTTGGGCCTAATACTGGTAGTTTGAATTTGAATCGGTCGAAGGCCACACCGCCCTGCTCGCTCCGTGACCAGAAGAACACTCCCACGGCCGTCAGCGCCAATACCGCGATGAACCCCAAGATGTACAAGCGATAATCGATCGTAACCGCGATCAAAATTTTTGTCGGCGTCGGCAGCTCCACTCCCAAATCGCGGTACAGCGCGCCAAATTTGGGTACCACGAACGTCACCAGATACGTCACAATCGCCGTGGCCGTAATGATCAAAAGCGTCGGGTACACCAGCGCCGCCATCAACTTCTTCTGTACGCCCGTGCTGACTTTCTGATAGTTGATGTAGTACTCAAGCACGCCGGAGAGATTGCCGCTCTTTTCTCCCGCCAGAATCGCCGTCGAGTACACCTTCGAAAATACTCCGGCTTCGTCCACCGCTTCGGACAGCGACTTCCCTTCCCGGACACGGTCACGAATCTGCGTCAGGATCGGCCGCAACCTCGGCGCGCTGGCTCGGGTCGCCAGCAGATCCAGTGCACGCAAGATAGGAAGGCCGGCCTTGATCAGCGTATTGAATTGCTGGTTCAGCACCAGAAAATCGTTTCCACCGATCTTGCGGTCCCGGCGCACCCCCAAAAACCCGCTGACCAGAGTGTTTCGCGGGTCCACTGAATACACGTAGAGTCCGCGATCGGCCAACTTCTGCCGTGCTTCATCCTTTGTGGAAGCCGCCTCTACGTGAGAGAAGACCCGCCCATTCGCGTCCGCGACGCGGCAAACAAACTCACCCATGTTAGATAGTCTACCTCAAGCCGACCATACCCGGCATCCGCGTGGACAGCAAGCCCCGCGCATCAGGCAAGCCCAATGGCTCCTATTCCTTACTGACGCATCCCCGGCGTATCCGGTAGCACCCCATCGACAATTACCGTGTTCGGCTCGGGCGTGAACTGAAACACGTTTTTCTCCAAAGGTGGGTTCCAGCGCCAACCGGCAAAAGAGAACTCCAGCGTAATTCCTCCGTCCTGGGGAATCACGATGCGCCGCAACTCTCCCTCAGGCGACAACTCGAACAGCACCGAACGAGTCGAAGCACTCTCGGCATTCCGCAGCGTGCATCGATACACGCTGTCGCCCATGCGAGCCGGCAATTGCCCCTGTGCCGGGGCCACTTCCGAACATAGCCGCGACAGTTTCATGTGTGAGGTTAGGAACGCCAGCGGAGTCCGCCAGTCCTCACTCTGCTTCGCGGGCATTCGCGTGGCCGTATGATCCGCAGGCGAGTAGAACCAAACGAACTTTCCGTCTACCAAAAATGTGTTTTTCTCGGGTTGCTGATAGTCCCAACGCATTTTGCCGGGCCGCAGGAAATAGGCATTGCCCGCTTCCGCCCGAACCACCTCGCCATTCTCCAGGTACCGTTCCAGGAAGGTGGCTTGCAGAGTTTGTGCGGAGCTGTAGTGAGCCTCGAAGACCTTTAGCAACTGATCCTCGCCCGCGTGGGTCGGTATCGCGACGAGGCAAACAATTAGGAAGGTTAGCCCAACTGGCACCCTGCTAGTTTAGCAGCACCGCCACTATAGCGGAGGGCTGCTGACCTGTCGAACTCCAATGAATTTCTGGTACTCAAATCTATGCCAAAAAGCCCCGCTAAGGCCAACAGCTCCCGATTAACGGGGCCTCGCGGGTAAGTGGTCTTCGTACCTACTTTCTCATTTCGCGACTAACCGGGCACCACTCCCATCTGCGTTGCAACTTGCGCCATCGCAGAAACAGCCCGTCACGATTTGTCGCGGTTGAGGCGTATGAATGGACTGATCAGGCGGTGGGCGATAGTGACGATCAACGGGGCTGAATACTAGCACGGGCGCGGTGGCTGGGCCACCGCAGTTTCGCGGCCGCGAGGCGAAAACATGGCGGCGAGGTTCGCCAGGAAGATGCTCGCCAGGAAGGTAGGGTGGTGAGAGAATGTCGCGAGAGAAGGATGGTTATTTTGGGAAATAAACAGGGAGCAGGAAGAGGATCATGAAATCCGGATACAACAGTTTGGCGGTCGGGGTGATTGGTGGGATTGCGTTGGCGTGGAGTTTAGCGGCGTGCAAGCAGGTGGAGCAGAAGGCAAACGCTGGGACGACACAGCCAACGAATAGCGCGACAAAGGTGGCTGGTGGGACTACAGAGTCCGCGGCGACGATGCCTGCGGCGGGGAGCGCGTTTCAGCCCACGGTGGAGAACACTTGGAAGCCTACGGGAGCTGCACCGGTGGGGATGGCGTGGATACCGGGTGGAGAGTTTTCGATGGGTGCGGCGGATTCGCCGAGCGATGGAAAAGTGGGAATGCAGGCGACGGAGGATTCGCGTCCAGTGCATCGGGTGTATGTGGACGGATTTTTCATGGACAAGACCGACGTGACGAATGCAGAGTTTGCGAAATTCGTGAAGGCGACGGGATATGTGACAGTAGCGGAACGGACGCCGACGGCAGCGGATTTTCCGGGGGCGCCGCCGGAGAATCTGGTGGCGGGGAGCGTGGTGTTTGCGCCGCCGGACCATGCAGTGCCGCTGAATGATCATTTGCAGTGGTGGTCGTATGTAAAAGGGGCGAACTGGAGACATCCAACGGGACCGGCGAGCAGTATTCGCGGGAAGGACAATTATCCGGTGGTGCAGGTGGCGTACGAGGATGCTGCAGCGTACGCCAAATGGGCGGGCAAACGGCTGCCGACGGAAGCGGAATGGGAATTTGCGGCGCGAGGCGGGCTTGCGGGAAAACCGTATGTTTGGGGGGATGCATTTCGTCCAAATGGGAAGTGGATGGCGAATACGCATCAAGGACATTTTCCAAACAAGGACACGGGAGAAGACGGATTTGTGGGGATCTCGCCGGTGGGACGTTATCCCGCCAATGGATATGGGTTGTACGATATGGCAGGAGACGTGTGGCAATGGACGAGCGATTGGTACCGTCCGGAATACTACGCGGAACTGGCGAAGGTTGGCGGAGTGACGCGGAATCCACAAGGGCCTGAGCATCCCTACGATCCGTCGGAGCCGGATCAGGCGAAAAAGGTGCACCGTGGAGGATCGTATTTGTGCACGGATCAGTATTGCTCGCGGTACATCGTGGGGACGCGGGGAAAAGGCGAAGTGAGCACGGGGACGAACCATTTGGGGTTCCGGTGCGTGATGACGAAAAAGGAGTGGGAGGCGGCGGCGCACGGAAACGGGAAGAGCTGAGGGCGATGCTGAAGTTGGGTGAATCCACGAGAGAAGAGAGATTCCTTACTCCGCGGACTCCGTTCCGAATGACGGGGTTTGGAGGAGCGTTTGTGGTAAGCAAGCGGCAGCGGCGTAAAGCCGCTGCTACAGGTACGAGTTTAGGGCGGGGCCAAGACGCACGGATCCCACATGCAAAAACGGCATGTGGGGCACCCGGCACCCGACGGTTGGAGCTTGAAGTGGACTGGCTCTGTTGACATCCTCGGGAAAGGGTGACGATGCCTCAAGCGGTACAGATTGAAACTCAGGCCGAGCAGCAGGGCTTGGCGAACTTGCATGGGCAGGCTACGGCCTGGGGCCCGCGCCGAGAGTTTGCGTTTGACCGA
>DATJOO010000059.1:0-12965 GCA_035506955.1 Verrucomicrobiia bacterium | reverse complement strand
AGCCCTGCAATCAGTTACAGGGAATCTGACTCACTTGAATCGCGTGCCAGACATTCGAGCGTATCGCGGGAAGTTTCCGCAGATTGCGGCGTCGGCGTATATCGATGCGGCGTCGGTGATCATTGGCGATGTGACGATTGGGGAAGAGTCGAGCGTGTGGCCGATGTGTGTGGTGCGGGGCGATGTGCACTACATTCGTGTTGGGAATCGCACGAATATTCAAGATGGCAGCGTGCTGCACGTAATGAAGGATCAGTATCCGCTGGTATTGGGCGATGAGGTGACGGTGGGACATTCGGTGACGCTGCATGGTTGCACCATTGAGGGACGGGCGCTGATTGGGATGCGGGCTACGATTTTGAATGGGGCGGTGATCGGGAAGAACTGCATTATTGCGGCGGGAACGTTGGTGACAGAGCGTACGGTGATTCCGGCGGGGAGTTTGGTGATGGGCTCGCCGGGGAAAGTGAAGCGGGAGTTGACGGAGAAGGAGTTGGCGTCGATAGGGGATTATGCGGGCAGATATGTGTCGTATAGCAGGATATATAAGAGCGAAGTGGCGAGTGGCGAGTGGCGAGTGGCGAGCGAAGAGAAGAAAAGTGAGTAGCCGGCGAGAGACGAGACAGAAGTGGAAAAACGGGACAAGCCAAAATCTTATAAAGACTTGCTGATTTGGCAAAAAGGCATGGCTCTGGCCAAGTTCGTATATAAGTTGTCGGCGAGGTTTCCCGTTGACGAGCGATACGGATTAATTTCGCAGGTGCGGCGAGCTGCGGTTTCGGTGCCGTCGAACATTGCCAAAGGGCAAGCTCGGCACACTACGAAGGAGTTTTTGCAGTTTTTGTCGCATGCGCAAGGTTCGCTGGCAGAAGTGGAGACACAGCTGATGCTGAGTGTGGATTTGGGATTTGCCGGGCAAGAAGGGGTCGCGGAAGGCTTGCAAGAAATCGATGAGATACAGAAGATGATTATCGCGCTAAAAAGAAAGCTTGAAGTTGGCTCGCCACTCGCCAGTCGCCACTCGCCACTTTCCCCGAGGCGCTACTGAGTCATGGCCGAGAAAAAAAGATTTCAGGCGATTAAGGGGACGCGGGATCTGTTGCCTCCCGAGACGGAGTTGTGGAACCGAGTAGAGGCGGTGGCGCGCGAGGTGTTTGGGACTTATGGGTTCGGGGAGATTCGGCCGCCGATTCTTGAGCCTACGGAATTGTTCGCGCGGGCGGTGGGCGGGGAGACGGACATTGTCTCGAAAGAGATGTACACACTTGAAGATCACGATTTTGCAGAACTAGAAAGGCTCCGAACTGATCTGCTCTTTCAAACGCCGGAAGCATTTAACGTCGCCTCGATGACCCGGTACAGTAGCAGGCTCGAAAAGTTCATTGAAAAGTTTGAGGATGGCATTACCAAGCGACGAATGCCGGCGACGCCAGAAAACAATCGCGCACTCGAAAACCTTCGTGTTCAAGTTAGCCACATGAGGTTCCTCACTGAACAGATTGCGGCTGGGGCGCCAGACATTCAATTCGATCCGTCGCTGAATGCAGTTCGTCAAGCACTGAGGGTGGCAAGGTTCGGCGATGTAATTTCACTTCGGCCGGAAGCGACGGCGAGTGTGTGCAGGGCATATATTGAGCACAACATGCATGCTATGCCGCAGCCGGTGAAGTTGTATTACATCGGGCCGATGTTTCGGCGGGAGAGGCCGCAGAAGGGTCGATACCGGCAGTTTTATCAGATTGGGGCGGAAGTGCTGGAAAGAGAAGTGACGAGTGGCGAGGGGCGAGTGGCGAGCAAAGAACTCGAAAAAGACGCCGCCGTAGATGCCGAAGTGATTGAGATGGTCATGACCTTCTTCGACCGGCTGAAGCTGCCAGGAACCCAGCTGGACATCAATTCGATTGGGCATAATGCGCCAGAATGCCGGCGGGGGTACGTGGAGAAATTGCGGGCGGCGTTACTAGAAGTGCAGGACAAGCTGGGTGAGGATAGCCGGCGTCGGATTGAGACAAATCCGTTGCGCGTGTTGGATTCGAAGTTGGAGCACGAACAGGCGATCATTGCGACGCTGCCGAAGATTGGCGACTGCTTGTGCGATGAATGCGCGAAGCACTATGCGGAAGTGAAACGGCAATTGGATCTGCGCGGGATTCCGTACAAGGAAAATTGGCGATTGGTGCGCGGGTTGGACTACTACATGCGAACCACGTTTGAGATTACGGCGAAGGGATTGGGCTCGCAGAACGCGGTGTGCGGCGGGGGGCGTTATGACGGGCTGGTGGAGTTGCTGGGCGGCCCAGCTACGAAGGGAATCGGATTTGCGATTGGGGAGGATCGGTTGGTTCTTTCGCTGCAGGAGGCAGCGAAAGAAGTGGCGAGTGGCGAGTGGCGAGTGGCGAGTGAAAAAGCCGCGTGCGATGTTTACATTGCTTGGATGGGTCAGAAGACACAGGAAACGGCGATCAAGGCAGCGCAAATGCTACGCGGGGCAGGATTGCGAGTGGAGTTGCCGGCGATGGAGCAGAAATTTGGGAAGGCGTTGGGGCAGGCGGATCGTCTGGGCGCGCGGCATGCGTTAATTTTGGGCGAGGATGAAGTGGCGAGCGGGTTGTGGACGCTGAAGAAGTTGGCGGATGGGACGCAGGAGAAGGTGGCGGCGGGGGATGTGGTGAAGAGAGTGAAAGAGTCTAAGAGTTTAAGAGTAAGGCCTCATCCCTGAAGGGGTGAGCTACAGGTGATGAACGTGTTGGATTTTTTGGGGAATTTGAAGAGGACACACTATTGCGGGACGCTGCGGGCTGCGGATGCGGGACATGAGGCGCTAGTGATGGGTTGGGTGCACCGGCGGCGCGACTTGGGGAATTTGCTGTTTCTGGATGTGCGCGACCGGTCGGGGATCGTGCAGGTGGTGTTCAACAAAGAAACGCAGCCGGAGGCGCACGCCAAGGCGGAGCAGGCGCGGAGTGAGTTTGTAGTGGCGGTGGAAGGAAAGGTGGTAAAGCGGGAGAAGGCAAATCCGGAAATTGCCACGGGCGAAATCGAGCTGGTGGCGACGAAGCTGCACATTTTGAATAACGCGAAGACGCCGGCATTTCCGATCGAAGATGAGATCAATGCGGCAGAGGAGACGCGGCTGCGGTATCGCTATTTGGACCTGCGACGGAAGAAACCGCATGCGAACCTGGCGTTGCGCCACAGAATCGTGCTGGAAATGCGCAAGACGATGGACGAGTTGGGATTCATCGAAGTGGAAACGCCGATGCTGACGCGGTCGACGCCCGAAGGCGCGCGGGATTATTTGGTGCCGAGTCGCGTGCACCACGGACAGTTTTATGCGTTGCCACAGTCGCCGCAGATTTTTAAGCAGATTCTGATGATTGGCGGGCTGGACCGCTATTTCCAGATCGTGAAGTGTTTCCGCGACGAGGATTTGCGGGCAGATCGCCAGCCGGAATTTACGCAGTTGGACTTGGAGATGTCGTTTCCGCGGCAGGAAGATATTTTTCATGTGATTGAAACGGTGATGGTGCGGGTGTGCGCAGTAGCGGGAATCAAGGTGACGGCGCCGTTTCAGCACATGCTGTACAAGGATGCGATTCGCAAGTATGGAAGCGACAAGCCGGATTTGCGATTTGGCATGGAGTTGCACGAAGTGACGGAGTGCTTTCCGGCGGAAGCGAAGCAGAAATTGCAGATCGAAGGGAATGTGTTTGCGCTGGCGGCGCCCGGGGGAGCAGCGTATTCGCGTAAGCAGTTGGATGAATTGACGGAGAAGGCAAAAGCACTAGGTGCGCGCGGGGCGTATTTCGTCAAAATAGCGGCGGAGGGAATCACGTCGACGGTGGAGAAGTTGATTGGCGCGGAGAATGTGAAGAAGTTGGCGGAGATTTGCGGCGCAAAGACGGGCGACCTGGTGGTGGCCGTGTCGGCGAAGGAGCAGATCAAGGGGACGGAAGCGGCGGCGCTGGTGGCGGGGCAGTTGCGGCTGCACTTGGGCGAGGCGCCGGGCGCGATTGATAAGAGCCAGTGGAAATTTTTGTGGCTGACGGGCTTCCCGTTGTTTGAATGGAGCGAGACCGAGCGGACGTGGGTGAGCGCGCAGCACCCGTTCACGGGAATTGTGGATGAAGATTTGGAGAAATTGGAGACGGCGCCGTGGGAAGTGCGGTCGAAGGGCTACGATCTGGTGCTGAACGGGTATGAGTTGGGATCGGGAAGCATCCGAATTCACCGGCAGGATATCCAGGAGCGGCTGTTCAAGGTGCTGGGGCTGAGTGAGGAAGTGTTGCGGCAGCGATTCGGGTTCTTTTTGGATGCGCTGACGTATGGGACGCCGCCGCATGGAGGCATTGCGTTGGGCGTGGATCGTATTGCCATGCTGCTGGCGGGGGAAAAGTCGCTGCGCGAAGTGATTGCGTTTGGGAAGACTACGGCGGCGCAGGATTTGATGGCGGAATCTCCGAGCAAGGTGGAGAAGGAGCAGTTGGATCAGCTGGGGATAAAGATAAAGGAAGAGTGAAAGAGTGGAAGAGTAAAAGTTTAAAGAGTTAAAGAGTAAAGGAGTGCCGGCAAGTAAAGAACAGTCGAAACCCGGAGATATTGTAGTGTGCTGGAGGATATTCCGCAAAAAGCACCCGGGGTCGGAGCTTTAGCTCCGACGTTCAGCGGTGGATGAAATTGGGCTTTAGCCCCTGAGGAATTGAGTTATGGGCCGGCTAATTCACACAACGGGATCAGGATGGACTTATTTTGTGACCACGAAAGCTTGGAACAGCAGTTTTTTGTTTCGAGTCGTGGAGACGGCCGAGATAATTGTGGCGAAGATGATGGAATATCGAGACAAGAGCAATTATTTGCTGCACGATTTTATTCTTATGCCGAATCATCTGCATGTCATTCTAACGCCTGCTTCAGTCAGTCTGGAAAAGTGCATGCAGCTAATCAAAGGCGGTAGTTCGTTTGAAATTCACAGACTTCGAGGAAGCAGGTCAGAGGTTTGGCAGTCGGGTTTTCATGAATCGCGAGTGACGGGCCCCTCGGATTATGAGAAGAAAAAGGATTATGTGTGGTTCAATCCTGTGGCGGCTAAGCTAGTTGAACGGCCAGAGTTGTGGCCTTATGGATCGGCCAGCGGCAAGTATAAGCTTGACCCAGTTCCTCAGGGGCTAAAGCCCATTCCTAGCCATGGCGAAAATGTCGGAGCTGAAGCTCCGACCCCCGGTGCCCTACCAAAGACCGCGGCAGCAAGGGCCAAGATCCCGGAAGTTGGAGGCCGACCGCAGGGGCTGAAGCCCCTGCCTCCTAAAGAATTGGAGAAAATCGCTGAGGTGCCTTCGCTCGCAAAGCAAGCACAGAATGTCGGACCTAAAGATCCGACCCCCGGTGCCGTAAGATTGAGCGCCGATGGTAGGCAGAGTGATGATGTCGGACCTAAAGGTCCGACCCCCGTTGCCCTAACAGAGGCCCCAGTTGCAGCAAGGCTTAACACGCCGTCTTCTAAACCACAGAGAATAAGGCTAGCGGAAGAGCGGAAGAAATGAGCCGGATCAGGATATTGCCGGAGGCGGTGGCGAATAAGATCGCGGCGGGCGAGGTGGTGGAGCGGCCTGCGTCGGTGGTGAAGGAATTGTTGGAGAATGCGCTGGACGCGGGCGCTACGTCGGTGCGGATCGAAACGGAGATGGGCGGGAAGCGCATGATCCGGGTGATCGACGACGGGCACGGGATGACACACGACGATGCGCTGCTAGCATTTGAACGGCATGCGACGAGCAAGCTGCGCACCGCGGATGATTTGCTTTCGATTGCGACGCTGGGATTTCGCGGGGAAGCGCTGCCGTCGATTGCGGCGGTTTCGCGCCTGTTGTTGGAAACACGAGACGCAAACGAAGCCGAAGGCACGCGCGTGGAATTTGCGGGGGGAAAGTTGGTAGGTGTAAAGCCCGCAGGGTTGCCGGCGGGAACAACCATCAGCGTGGCCGATTTGTTCTATTGCGTGCCGGCGCGGCGGAAATTCCTGAAATCAGACACGACGGAACTGGGGCATATTGCTTCGCTGGTGACGCATTATGCGCTGGCGAATCCGGCGAAGCAGTTCACGCTGACGACGCCGACGCAGGAGATTATCAATTGCCCGCCGGCCGAAAAGATGGCGGACCGGGTGTACCAGTTGTTCGGGCGGCAAGCGCTAGAGGAATTGGTGGAGATTCCGGCGACGTCGGCGGCATTTCGCGCGGCAATTACCGAGCCGGAAATGGAATCGGGGGAAGAGAAAGCCACACTGACGGTGACGGGGTTCACTTCGCGGCCAGCGGTGCAGCGGCTGAATCGCAACGGCATTTACGTGTTTGTGAACCGGCGACTGGTGCGCGACCGATTGATTCTCCATGCGATCCACGAGGCGTACCGGAATATTCTGCCGCCGAACGCGTTTCCGGCAACGCTGCTGTTCCTGGAAATGCCGTACGACGAAGTCGACGTAAACGTGCATCCGGCCAAGATTGAGGTGCGCTTCCGGCGATCGCAATTCGTGCACGATTTCACGCGCGATGCGATCCGGCAGGCACTGATGGCGACGCGGCCGATTGCGAGTTTTGCTGCGGCCTCGGCTGCGGGGAATCTTGCGGCGAATCCTGCGCCGCCGCCGGGAACGTTCGATAGCAGTTTCGTTGAGGCGCACGGTAATTCCGGCGTGCCGCGCGCGATGATTCCGGAGATGGAGGAGATCGGGCTGGGGTCGGGCGTGGGATCCGATTATGCGGCGCCGAGCGCGTTTGAACTGGCAGCGGCGGCACCGGCCAGGCCCACACCGCAGCGGTTTGCATTTGACCCGGGCGCCAGTTTCAGCCCAGGAGCGATGCCGGGGGGGATGCCGGCGCGCGAACCGCAGTGGGCAGAGAATTTTTCGCGTACGAGTGCGGATGTTCCTGCGACGCTGCCGCGGCCAGAGCAGATTGCGGATCTGAAGCCGCTGGGGCAGGTGAGCGCAAGTTTCATTGTGGCGGTAAATGGAGAAGGATTGTGGATTGTGGACCAGCATGTGGCGCACGAACGCGTGCTGTTCGAACAGCACTTGGAGGCGCGGCGGGCGGGGAAGGTAGAGGCGCAAAGATTGCTGATGCCGCTGGTGATTGAACTTTCGCCACGGCAGTTGGTGACCTACGAAAAAATCGCGGAAGAGATGGGCGCGAACGGGTTTGAAGTGGAGTTGATGGGGCCAAAGAGCGTGGCGGTGCAGGCAGTACCGGCGGGCGTAGCGGCGAATGATGCGGAACATTTGCTGATGGAGATTTTGGAAGGGCTGGAACGGGAGAATGCGGCGATTTCGATTGATACTTTGCAATCGAAGATAGCGGCGTCAACGGCGTGCCATGCGGCGATTAAGGTGAACATGCCGCTGGATCAGACCAAGATGGCATGGCTACTGGCGGCGCTGGCGAAGACGGACTGCCCGATGAGTTGTCCACATGGACGGCCGGTGGTGCTGCGGTATTCGGTGAAGGAGATTGAGAAGGCGTTTCATAGGATCTAGAGAACAGTGGCTAGTGGTTAGTGGCGAGTGGCGAGAGAGTGCGCAGAGGCACAGAGGGCACGGAGGCTCTGGCGAGGGAGTGCGGAATTGGCTGGTCAGTTGGGGCGGGCAAAAAGATTCGAGGGTAATTCGTAGTCAGTGATCAGATCTGGCGAACAGCGATCGGGAAGCTTGGCTGGGCAGCGAATCATTCAACGAAGCGAGGATCATCTACTTTGAGCGACGGACAGAAGACTGCGGTGATTTTTGGATTGGCTAACAAGCGGAGCATTGCATGGGCCATCGCGCAGAAATTGCATGCGGCGGGATGGCAACTGGCCATCACGTATCAGAACGAGCGATTGGAGCAGGAAGCGAAGGACTTGATTACGGAATTGCCGGGCGCGGAAGGGTTCATGTGCGATGTGAGCTTCGATGAGCAGATCGCGGCGCTGTTTGAAAAGCTGAAGGCGCGGTATGGCGTGCTGCATGGATTGGTGCACAGCGTGGCGTTCGCCCCGGCGGAAGAATTGAAGGGCGAGTTCGTGAATACGTCGCGGGAAGGATTCCGGATTGCGCATGACGTGAGCGTGTATTCGCTCATCGCAGTGTCGCGTGCGGCGGCGCCGTTGATGACGGAAGGCGGCGGGATCGTGACGCTGACGTATTACGGCGCGGAGAAAGTGGTGCCGAAGTATAACGTGATGGGCGTGGCCAAAGCGGCGCTGGAAGCGACGGTGCGGTACCTGTCGAATGATCTGGGGCCGAAGGCGATTCGCGTGAACGCCATTTCGGCGGGACCGATCAAGACTCTAGCGGCGCGGGGAATTTCGCAATTGGGGGAGATGCTAAAATCGCATGCGGAACGCGCACCGCTGAAGCGGAATGTGGATCCCGGGGAAGTGGGCGGAACGGCGGTGTTTTTGTTGTCGGAAGCGGGATCGGGGATTACGGGTGAGACGATTTATGTGGATTGCGGATACAACATTATGGGGTTTTGAAAAGGCAGTCGGGAGTGACTGGTGGCTACTGGCGAGAAAAACAGTGCAAAAGTTTAAGAGTATAAGAGGGCAACAGTAGAACAGAGAAGGGCGAGCAGAAACGCGGCGGTTGGGAGGACGTGGGCGATCAAGATTGCGAGTTGGCGGAATGGGAGAAGAGCTTGGCGGGATTGAAGATTGCGATTGATGGGCCGGCGGGATCGGGGAAGAGTACCGTGGCGCGGCGGGTTGCGGCAATGCTGGGATATTTGTATTTAGACAGCGGGGCGATGTATCGCGCGGTGGCGCTGAAAGCGTTAGAGCGCGGGATTCCGCTGAAAGATGATTTGCCATTGGAAGCGCTGGCGCGGGAAACGCATGTTGAATTGAAGGCGCCGACGGCGGAGCAGGAATCGGCGGGGTTAAAAAATCGTGTGTTTCTGGATGGTCGGGAAGTGACCGAAGCGATTCGCACCGGCGAAGTGGCTCAGGCGGCTTCGCGGCTGGCGACGATTGCGGGAGTGCGCCAAGTGCTGGTGGCGGAACAGCAACGCGCGGGGCAGGGTGGAGGCGTGGTGATGGAAGGACGGGATATCGGGACCGTGGTGTTTCCCCATGCCGAGTTGAAAATTTTCCTGGAGGCATCGCCGGAAGTGCGAGCGCAGCGTCGATGGAAAGAGCATCAGGAAAAAGGCGAGAACTTGCCGCTGCTGGAAGTATTGCGAGAAGTGCGGGAACGGGATAAGCGTGACCGGGAGCGGACGGTATCGCCGCTGGTAAAGGCGAAGGACGCGGTGTTGGTGGACAATACGGCGATGGGAATTGAAGAGACCGCGCGGTTGATTGTGTTTTTGGCGAACGAGCGGGTGCCGGCGTGACGGCGGAAGAAAGTAATCAGTAATCAGAGAGATTCCTCACTCCGCAGACTTCGTTCGGAATGACGATTTAGAGCCAAGGGTTGTGCGGGCTCGCAGACGCGCCCTGGCCGATCCTGCCTGCGGCAGGCAGGCTAAAGTTCGGCCACTACACAGGCTGGGCAAGACGCGGAGATCGTTCGGAATGACGGTTTCTTTTTTTTTGCGAAAGTAAGGTATAGGAAAGTAATAGGTTAGAGCGAAAACGGCAGTAAAAATGCGGGGATTTGAAAGTAGGGCTTGACAATATTTGGAAGAACGTTTACTTTGCAGATACCTCAGAAATTTCTGCTGCAAGTTTGGGTTTGGGCAGACCTCACTGAGCGTGGAAAGCAGACGATGAGGCAAGACGAACCAAGTCATGACAAACAGATGACGCGGCGAACCGGTTTCGTGGTCTGCTCTGACACGCGACTTTAAGAAAAACCGCTTAAGTCATTTCAAACGAGCTGGATCCGTTGCGGGAATTTGTCCCGGGATGGTGAAGTTCACGATTATTTCATAGAGCCTAGGGAGGGGCACACTCTCTCTGGCAGAAGCGTGAACGGAAATTCCTCCCGGAGTTTTCCAGACAGGCGATAAGAGGAACACAGGCTGAACAGCTTGCGGAAAAAGTCGAAAAGCAATTCCTCAGGGGCTGAAGCCCAATTGATTGCCAAGCAGTTATGTCGGAGCTAAAGCTCCGACCCCCCGTGCCGAACACATTTTTCCGCAAACTGTAAAGCCTGTGCTACTGGGGTGTGGGCGAATGGGAAGGGTTTCCGGTGTGGTGAAGGAACGCGTTACTTCGGTAGAGCGCCGTGGCGACGAGCCGCGGAGGTCGCGAGTTCGATGCTCAACGGATAGAGTGCCAAATGTCCCTGGCCGAATGTTCCCGTCCAGCAGTTTTGAAGGAAGGAGGTGAGGAAAATGATAGAGCAGAACGAAGGAGTGATCTCGCTCGCGGGGCCGGTAGAAAAGCGAAATGGTCAGTTGATGCTGCTCATCCCTCTCGCTGAGGGAGGCGTGGAGTTGATGGCGTGTTCCGAGGGCATCTCCGAGGTGGAACGCGAGAACCTGAAGATCGTGATTCCGGAGTGGCTTGCCGGAGTTCTGCGGATTCAGGAAGGCGACCTGGTAAACGTGAACAACAGTCAGGGCAAGTTCAATATTTGCGCGGTGAGGCAGCGATTGGTGAATTAGCGGCAACGGCAAATACAGTTTTTCAGGAGCGAAAGCCCAGAGAGAACGAGTTTTTAATGTCGGAGCCAGAGCTTGCCTCCGGCAGGCAGGCTCCAAGCCCCGGTGTCCTGACGGGAGTGGGAGATGCGGCAGGCGATAGAAAGCTGCTCGCGGAAAAGCAGTTGGGACAGGCCCTTCGCAAAAAAAAAACGCTCAGGGCAGGAAGGAGGTAACGATGGCGAAGAAAAATGTTGGAAGCGGATGTTGGCGGTTGGCGGGGCGATTGCTGCACCTGTTGCTTTAAAGGCAGTGGCGAGAAAAGAGTGAAATGTTTAAGGGTGGAAAAAGTATAAGAGTAAAAGAGTGGAGAGAAGATCGTGCGCGCTCTCGGTCAGCAAGACGCGTGGGTCGAAGAGGGATTCCTCGCTTCGCTAGGAATGTGGTTTTTATTTGGTTGGAGGTTGGAGGACAGAACGGGGGCAAACGGGGCGCCTCCCTTCGCGGAGATGGCTCAGGGCGAGCAAAAGGCGGGGCCTATAAAAGGCTGCTCAAGACGCGAAGATCGTGGGGACACGGGGTCTAGCGTGCTAGACCCCTACGAAGAGGGAAGAAATCGTTAAAGGTGCGGAACGCGATGCGGCGGGTACTAGTAGCGAATTAGCCTGGGGCGGACATGGAGGCCAGGAATTCATTGTTGGATTTGGATTTGGTGAGGCGGCTGAGCAGGAGTTCCATGGCTTCGACTGTGGACAGCGGGCTGAGCACCTTGCGGAGGACCCAAACGCGGCTGAGTTCTTCGGGCGGGAGAAGTAGTTCGTCCTTACGGGTGCCGGAACGCTGAATATCGATGGCGGGGAAGACGCGCTTATCAGCAAGGCGGCGATCGAGATAGATTTCCATATTGCCGGTGCCCTTGAATTCTTCGAAGATGACGTCGTCCATGCGACTGCCAGTGTCGATAAGGGCAGTGGCGATGATAGTGAGCGAACCACCTTCTTCCACGTTACGGGCCGCGGCGAAGAAACGGCGCGGACGCTGCAAAGCATTGGCGTCGATACCGCCGGAGAGGACCTTCCCGGAAGGCGGGGTAACCGCGTTGTAGGCGCGGGCCAAACGGGTGATAGAGTCGAGCAGGACGACCACGTCGCGCTTGTGCTCGACAAGGCGCTTGGCCTTCTCAAGAACCATTTCCGCAACCTGAATGTGGCGCTGTGGGGGCTCATCGAAGGTGGAGCTGATGACTTCGCCCTTGACGGTGCGCTGCATGTCGGTGACTTCTTCGGGGCGTTCGTCGATGAGCAGCACGATGAGAGCGACCTCGGGATGATTGACGGTGATGGAATTGGCGATGGACTGCAGCATCATGGTTTTGCCGGTACGCGGCGGCGCGTTGATCAGACCGCGCTGGCCTTTGCCGACAGGACAGAGAAGATCGAGGACGCGGCCGGTCAAGTTTTCCTTGGCGGTTTCCATCTTGAGGCGGCCCTGAGGGTAAAGCGGAGTGAGGTTGTCGAAGAAAATTTTGTTGCGAGCGACTTCCGGATCCTCAAAGTTAACGGCTTCGACTTTGATCAGGGCGAAATAGCGCTCGCCGTCCTTGGGAGGACGGACCTGGCCGGAGACAGTGTCACCGGTGCGCAGATCAAATTTGCGAATTTGCGACGGGGAGACGTAGATGTCGTCGGGGCCCGGAAGATAGTTGTATTCCGGAGCGCGGAGAAAGCCGAAACCGTCGGGAAGGCATTCGAGGACGCCTTCCGAGAAGATGAGTCCGCTCTTTTCCGTTTGCGCGCGGAGGATCTGGAAGATCAACTCCTGCTTGCGCATACCGCTGGCGCCAGGAATGTTGAGTTCCTTGGCAATCTTGGCCAGATCGGTGATGTTCTTTTCTTTGAGCTCAGCAAGGCTGATACTCACTTCATTTTTTGCTTCTGAGTTCGTTTCTTTTGCCATATATCCTGACTTTAGTATGTGGTGATTGAAGCTGACCTGAACTTGACCGTGTAATTCCGGAACTGGACAGCGCGGCGGTGTACCTTCTGGGGCACCGAAACACCACCAGGGCGGGCAAACCAGCTTTTCGTCAACCGGAAGCAGCGCCAGACCTGAACCGAAAGAGCAGCCCGCGGGTGCAGGCCGAGCCTGGGAACTGCCTAGTTGGTCAAACTCGTATCTTTATCCGCGCCGGCGTAAGGTTCTGCTGCGACGGGCGCAACCCCGGAATGTTCCAGCGGCACAAGCGGCTGTTCCAGCGCAATCTGCAACACTTCATCCATGGTTTCCACGAAGTGTATCTTCAGGCTGGTGAGTATCTCCTGGGGGATTTCCGCAAGGTCTTTCTCATTATCCTTCGGAAGGATGATGGTGCGCAAGCCCATTCGGTGGGCGGCCAGAAGCTTT
>DATJOO010000058.1:0-18168 GCA_035506955.1 Verrucomicrobiia bacterium | reverse complement strand
TGGCACGTCGCCCGTCCACATATTTCCCCACGCGCGTCCTCCCGGTCCCAGCAATCCCACGCTGATGGGCGCCCCATCCGTCGGCACCAGCCACATCTGGTAGCTCTTGTGCGCCGGCAACTTTGGCAAATCCGCCGCGTACAATACCATCCCCACCTTCGCATTAAATTTTACCGTGCCGCTCATCTTCTTGGTCTCGCCCGTTCCCGACAGCTTCACCGTAATCGTGTCCGGAGCCGCCAGCACGCCAACGTACTTCTCAATCTGTTCCCGGTCCTGAACCATCCGTTCCGCGGCTTGTCGCTCCTTCGTCAACTCTCCCGCGATTCTCCGGTTCTGCCACGACAATCCAATACTCACCACCGCCAACACCAGCGCCGCCGCGCTCAACGCCCACGTCCACCACGAAATTCCCGCTTTGCTCTCGCGCGGCATGGCTTCCGGTTCGTGCAGCACCTTCCGCGGCCAGGCGTTTCGTTCGTCAGACTCGCGATTCGCCCGAATCCGCGCCATCAATTCCGCCTTCACCGTTCCCGCCGCGCGGTCTTGTTTCACCGCAAAGCCCAACAGAGCCGCTATGCCTCGTGCTTCCGCCAAGTTCGTCCCGCAGTCCGCGCAGTCGCACACGTGCGCCTGGATCGCCGCTGCTTCCGGTTCCGGCAATGCGCCCGCCGCCAGTAATTCCAACTTTTCCCCGCGAATGTGTTCGCCGTCGCTCAACGCACAACCCTCTTCAACGCCTCCATCGCGCTGCAAATTCCTGTCTTTACCGCCACCAGCGGCTCGCCCGTCTTGTCCGCAATTTCCGAATGCGTCATTCCTCCAAAATACGCGCACTCCAAGGCTTCCCGCTGGTTCTCCGGCAAATTCGTCATCACTGCCCGCACTTTGTCCGCAATCAGATTCTGCGCCGCGTGCGATTCCACGTTCACGTGAAACGCCACTCCCTTTTCATCCAGTTCTTCGCTCGCTCCATTGCTCCGCCGCAGCTTTGAGATCGCCCGGTTGCGCGCCGACACCAGCAGCCATCCCGCCAGCGATCCTTTGGCCGGGTCGAACTTTTCCGGCATGCGCCACACCTGAAAAAATAAATCCTGCAGGATTTCTTCCGCCGCTCCCGTGTCGTGCAGGATTCGCTTTGTTTCGGAAAACACTAATCCGCCGTATCGGTCGTATAGCGCAGACAGCGCTTCTTCATCCTTCCGGCCGATGCGCGCCAGCAACGACCAATCTGTGGTTGTCTCTCCCGTTGTGCCGTGCGGCGTCAATTCACTTTGTTCCTGTGGTTTCTCTCGCCATAGTACGCCGGAAATCGCCTCTCTGGATTGCCGGCGCTTTTTCCATTGGTCGCTATTTCTTTGGCGCTCTCCGCGGCCTTTGTTTCTTTACCGCAGCCCGAATCTCCATTCGCCGTTTCCGTTTTGGATCAATGGCCACGCTTGCCCGGTGCAACGCCACGTTGACCAACTCGCGCACCTCCGGCTCATCCAGTGTGCGCTCCGATTCTAACCGGATCCATCGCACCTGCTTTCCATTGCCCTGTAGCCGTTTCGCGGGATCCGGCAAGTCTCTGCCGTGAAGAAAAAACAAACTCAAATATTTCGGATATAGCGCAATGGAAAGCATCGCCGCTGAGGCGCGATCCCCCGGCGCAAATCCAATGACCAGCGCGTTGTAATTGTCATATACCAGCTCGTTTGTGCCCGGCGCCAGCTTACGCATCTTTGCCAACGCTTTCTTTGCCTGCGCCGCGATGGCTGGGTCGTACTTGGCCATCCATTTTTCCAGTTGTTGTCGTGGTGTCATCCTCAACTCCTGTCTTTAGCTGCGGCATCTTACCGCAATTCCTATTGTCATTTTGTAACCGAATACTCATTCACCCGACTTGTTCGCCATGACCTCCGCTGCCAAAATGCTTCTATGTCCGTTCCTGACTGGCTCATCTGGGCGCGCCGTCTGCAAGCCATCGCCCAATCCGGCCTTACCTATTGTCAGGATAAGTTCGACATTCAGCGTTACCACCAAATCCGCACTATCGCCGCCGAAATGATGGCTGCCGCCTCAAACAGTGCCAACGCCGAATCCCTCGAAAATCTTTTCGCCCAACAATCCGGCTACGCCACTCCCAAAATCGATACGCGCGTCGCTGCTTTCCAGGACGGAAAAATCCTCCTCGTCCGCGAACTCGAAGATGGCGGCTGGACTCTCCCCGGTGGCTGGGCCGATGTCGGTGAGCCTCCTTCCATCGCCGCCGCCCGCGAAGTTCGCGAAGAATCGGGCTACCACGTCCGCATCACCAAACTTGCTGCTGTCCACGACCGCAATCTTCACGGTCATCCACCGTTCGCCTTCCACTCCTACAAACTTTTCTTCCTCGCCGAAATCACCGCTGGCGGCCCGCAAGACAGCCACGAAACCGCCGACGCCGCCTTCTTCACCGAAACAAATCTTCCCCCGCTTTCCCTCGTCCGCGTCACTCCAGCCCAGATCACCCTCATGTTCGACCACCTCCGCCACCCCCAACTCCCCACCTCTTTCGACTAACCTGTAGCACAGGCTTTTAGCCTGTGATTTGCAGTGATGGTCTCCCGGACCCCTCCTCTTCTTCCCAGCCTTCATCTGCCCTACACTGGCACCTACAACCTTTCTCGTGAGGCCACTCTGTCCCGTTCCTTCGACGTCTTGATCCTGGGCGCTGGCGCCGCCGGACTCTTCTGCGCTTTCGAAGCCGCCAAACGTGGACGCCGCGTCGCGCTCATCGAACACGCCGACCGCATCGGCAAAAAAATCCTCATCTCCGGGGGAGGCCGCTGCAATTTCACCAATCTCCACGCCGCTCCGGAAAATTTTCATTCCGCTAATCCGCACTTCGCCAAATCCGCGTTGGCCCGCTACACCCCCGCTGATTTCCTCGCACTCGTCAAACAGCACCACATCCCGTGTCACGAAAAAACCCTCGGCCAACTTTTCTGCGATCGTTCCGCCACCGATATCACCACGCTTCTCGAGTCCGAATGTCACGCCGCCAAAGTCCAAATCTTCCTCAACACGCGCATCACCGAAGTCCAGCGCACCACCGAGTTCGTCCTGCATTCCGACCCCACCGAATTTCGCGCGCCCATCCTCATCGTCGCCACCGGCGGCCTGTCCATTCCCAAAATCGGTGCCACTTCCTTCGGCTACGACCTTGCCCGCCAGTTTGGCCACAACATCATTCGCACCCGCCCGGCCCTGGTTCCCGTGGTGTTCAACCGCGAGGACCACCATCGTTACTCCGAACTTACCGGCGTCTCCGCCGAAGTCGTCGCCTCCGCTAACAACCAATCCTTCCGCGAAAAAATGCTTTTCACCCATCGCGGACTCAGTGGTCCCGCAATCCTCCAAGTCTCTTCCTACTGGCAACCCGGTCAACCCATTCACCTCGATCTCGCTCCCACTCGCGACGCCACCGCCGACCTTCGCGCCTCTTCCCGCCGCGACCCATCCATCTTGCGCAAGGCCCTCCACCAATTTCTGCCCAATCGACTCGCTGACCGCTGGCTCCACTTCCACTCCCTGCCCGACTACACCAATGCCTCCCTCGCCGCATTCGAAAAGCAGCTACATAATTGGGCCGTTCGTCCCGCCGATACCGAAGGCTACGCCAAAGCCGAAGTCACCGCAGGTGGCATCGACACGCGTGAGCTTTCCAGCAAATCCATGGAATCTCGCCTGGTTTCCGGCCTGTTCTTCATCGGCGAAGTCGTCGACGTCACGGGCCAGCTCGGCGGCTTCAATTTCCAATGGGCCTGGGCCTCCGCCGCCGCTGCCGCCCGTTCCCTCTAGCTCGTTGCTCCCTTCTCCTAACCATTTGCGTTACTATTCTTGCCATCCGCCACTCAAACTATGTTTCGCCGGAGGAGGACTCCACCATGTTCCGCCGCGTTCCTGCACTCTATCTCGCAGCCATCGCCGTCGTCTTCTTCGCCATAACCCTTCTAGCTCAGCAGGTTCCTTCCTCTCTTCAGCCTCCTGCTGGCGAGCAACTCTTCCTCACCCTCCAAGCCAAAGGCGACCAGGTCTACACCTGCAAAGAGGGGGCAACGCGCATCACCTGGGTCCTGAAGGAGCCGGACGCCCAGCTCTTCTACAAGAACGGCAAGCCCTTCGGCAAGCATTTCGCCGGTCCCACTTGGGAAGCTAGCGACGGTAGCCTCGTAGTCGGCCAGGCCGCCGCCGACGCCCCTGCTCCCGACCCCAATTCCATCCCTTGGCTCCTCGTCCATGTCGTCCGCCACGAAGGCGGCACCGGCATCCTTTCCCGCGCCACCTCCATCCAGCGCATTAACACCAAAGGTGGCAAGGCTCCCGACTCCGGCTGCGATTCCACCACCGTTGGCCACGAAACCCGCATCGCCTACACCGCCGACTACCTCTTCTACGCACCCCAATAACCCCCGCTAGAAGCTACCTAGGGGTCTACTCCAGCACTCCACCTCAATCCCCCGCTTGACCCCGTCTACGCCCCTTGGTACCTTCGACATCCTCAATCGGTACCTGAGTTCCATTTCCTGGTTTGCTAGGAAGTTGCCAGAATCGAGTTTCCTGGCTCTACGCAAAAGCTCCTGAGGGTTTCAAGCAGCATGGCAAGCCTACTCGCCAATCTCCGCCTGCGTTCCAAGTTTCTGCTTTCTATGGTTTTGGTCATTGCCGCTCTCAGCGGTGTCACCCTTCTTGTCATCCGCCAGAGTCTCCAGCAACAAGCCCGCCAGGACTTAGCCAACAGCGCCCAGAACGCCGTTTCCATGTTCAAGATTCTCGAGCACCAGCGTCAGGTGCTTATGTCCCGCAAGGCCGACCTCCTGGCCACCTCCGCCTTCCTGTCCGATGACGACGCCTCCTCTTTCAACGATTCCACCAACAATCCCCTCGACACCTCCCGCAGTGATCTCATGGCTTTGGCCGACGCCAGCGGTAAAATCGTCTCACTCCATACCACCCATGCCAATTTTCCCCCTCAATTGGTCGAAGACCTTCTGCGCTCCTCGCTCGCCCGCAAGCAACTCTCTGATTGGTGGCTTGCTGATGGCCGTCTCTACCAGGTCGAGATCCACTCGGTTCGCTCCCTTGAGCCTGGTGCCCAGGCGCAGACTTCTACGGTCATCGTTGGCCAGGAATTCGACGAGCGCAACGTCCGCGATTTGGCCCATCTACTTTCCAGTGAGATGGCTCTCCGCTACAACGGCAAGGTGATCGTCAGCACCTTCGATCCTTATCGCGATTCGCAACTCTCCTCCCAACTCTTCGGCCGCGACGCCCCCGACGAGCTTTCTCTCGCGGGTCAGCGTTACTACGCCAGTTCCGTCCTGCTTACCCCCGACGACCCCAACCGCGCCAGCTTGATCGTCTTTCGCTCTGATGCCGATACCATGGCCCTCTTGGAGCGCCTCAATCGCTTGCTCCTTCGTCTCGGCCTTTTTGCCGTCGTCGTCGGCGGTCTCCTCGCCTTTGTTATCTCCAGCACTATCACCAAACCACTCGCTTACCTCGTTCGGGGTGTACAGGCGGTCGAGCGCGGCGACTACGACTACCACCTCAAAGTCCGCGGTGGCGGCGAAGTTGCCAAGGTCACTGCTGCCTTCGAAAGCATGCGCAGCACTCTCCAGCGCAATGCCGCCGAGCGCCAGCAACTCGAAGATCAACTCCGCCAGTCTCAGAAAATGGAAGCTTTGGGGCGACTCGCCGGCGGCGTGGCCCACGATTTCAACAATCTACTCACCATCATCAAGGGCCACAGCGAACTCCTCCTCGATCGCCTCAGCCCCGTCGACCCTTCCTTCAAGAGTGGCGAGCAGATTCACAAAGCCGCCGATCGCGCCTCTTCACTTACCCGTCAATTGCTGGTTTTCAGCCGCCGTCAGATTCTCCAGCCCAAGGTGCTCGACCTCAATCATCTCGTCACCGAAATTCAGAAGCTCTTGCATCGCCTCATTCGCGAGGATGTCGAATTCGTCTTCATCCCTGGTAAGGACCTTGCCCACGTCAAAGCCGATCCTGGCCAACTCGAGCAAGTCTTGATGAATCTGACCGTCAACGCTTCCGACGCCATGCCCCAGGGCGGCAATCTCGTCGTCGAAACCCGAAACCTGACCGTCGATGCTTCTGTCGCTCACACTCGCCCTGCGCTCACTCCCGGCGACTACGTGCTGCTCTCCGTCACCGATACCGGGCACGGCATGGATGCAAAAACCCAGGCTCGCATCTTCGAACCTTTCTTCACCACCAAGGAAGTCGGCAAAGGTACCGGCCTCGGTCTTTCCACGGTCTACGGCATCGTCAAGCAAAGCGGCGGTTTCATCTATGTCGAATCCGCTCCAGGGAAGGGAACTTGCTTCGAAGTTTATCTTCCTCAAGTCCAGGAGCAGTGCGACCCCCTCATCGCCAAGCAGCCCTCCTTGCCCTCTCTGCCCGATTCCCGCACCGTTCTCGTCGTCGAAGACGACAACTCCGTGCGCGAACTTGCCGGACGCTTCCTTGACTCCGCGGGATTTCGGGTTCTCGCCGCCAAGGATGGCCTTGAAGCCTTGCAACTCGCCACTGAACATCGCGCTTCCATCGGCGCTCTCCTCACCGACGTGGTCATGCCCCGTATGCGTGGCACCGAACTGGCCGCTCGTCTCACTGCGCTCAATCCCGACCTCAAGATCATCTACATGACCGGTTATCTCGAACATATCGAACAGATTCCACGCCCCACCGATAGCTTCTTCCTCGAAAAGCCCTTCAGCCGCGAAGCTCTTCTCCGCACCGTCAACGACGCCTTCCGCTCCACCGATTTCGCCCACCTTAAGCGCTAACCACCGGCTGCTGCTCTTTCCCGTTCCATCCAACGAGAACTGTCATTCCGAACAGAGTCTGCGCAGTGAGGAATCCCTCTTTGCGGGTGCCCCACATGCCGATTTTGCATGTGGGATCCATTGTTTTTGCGGAAGCTCGCTACCGCTTTCCGCCAACCGCTCCTCCCCTCCACCCCACACGACAATATCTGTCATTCCGAGCACGCCTTTCGCCCGCCGCAGGCGCGAGGAATCCGTCTTCGCTCATCCCGCTTTGCGGGTTCCCCACCCTCGGTTTGTGAGGCTTGTCTGTTTCAAACAGGGTGGGTTCCCGAAAAACCGGCGCCTCCACGTGCTTCTACCCGCCCTGCCCACGCTCGGCTGATTGTCGTTTCTTTTACTCGCCACTCGCCACCAGCCACTCGTCACTGCTTCTTCCCCATTTCTTGCCACTTTTGGATAATTTCTCACTTTTTGTTGCTATTTCCCCGACGCCGTGTACACTCTTCTTCCCAGACCCCCGCCCGATTCTTTTTCGATATCGGCGCCTTGTGCATATTGTCCCTGCGGCAGGGTCCTCGCTCGACACCTCCGCCAGAAACAAACCCGCCTTGCACAACGCTTGTTGATCCTCTGCATGCTTGTTCCCGGAGGGCGCATGATCGAGAAGTTGCATGGTCCCCAGCCACACACGACAATTCCGTTGACTCCGTTTACTCTCGAGCAGGTCAACATTCTCTTGGTCGATGATCATCACGGCAAATTAGTGGATTGCGATGTCATTCTCGCTGAACTCGGCGAAAATCTCATCGAGGCTCATTCTCCTACCGATGCGTTCGCCGCTCTTCTCAAATTTGACATTGCGGTCGTGCTGATTCGCGTCAGCGCTCGCAATCTCGATGCCTTTGCACTTGCCGATATGATTCGTCAGCATCCCCGCTTTTGCGACACTTCCATCATCTTGGTGTCCGCGGGTCCTCTCAATGACCGCGATCTTCTCCGGGGCTACGAGCACGGTGCCGTCGACTACTTCTCACTTCCCATCATTCCCGAATTGCTTCGCGCTCGCGTAAAAGTTTTTGCGGAGCTTCACCGCAAGACCCGCCAACTCGAGACCCTCAACCGTGGCATTCGCGATCTTTCCAGCCGCTTAATCACCACTCAAGATGAAGAGCGCCGCCGCATTGCTCGTGAACTCCACGACGGCCTGGGTCAGGAACTTACCGCCGCCAAAATGACCACCGACGCCATCTGCAAACTCAGTCGCTGGCCCGATCTCTCTTCCCGTGCTCATGAGCTAAGCGCTCTCATCGATGGGGCGCTCACCCAGGTCCGTAGCCTCTCTCATTTGCTCCATCCTCCTCTCCTTGAAGAGATCGGCTTGCTCTCCACCATTCAGTGGTATCTCGATGGCCTCACCAAGCGCTCCGGCATTCGCACCGTTTTGGAGGTCCGCCCTCTCGATTTTCCCCGCCTTCCTGAAGAATTAGAAACCGCCCTCTACCGCATCATTCAGGAAGCCTTAACCAACGTCTATCGCCACTCCGGCGCCAAAAACGCCTGGATTGTCCTTTCCAAGGACGACGATCGCATCATCGCTTCCGTGCGCGACGACGGCAAAGGCATCCCCGAACAGGTCGCTCTTCTGCAACCAGGCACCACTGGCGTTGGCATCGCGGGCATGCGTCAGCGCCTCGCCGAACTCGGCGGCCAACTTCGTTTGGAAAATCACCACCCCGGCACCCTAATCGAAGTAATCGTCCCCTTTCCCACCAACCTGGCCTTCTCCGCCTCCGCCCCTTAGCCTCCTCAAAAACTTATCTCGTCCAGATTGCGGCGCCACACCTGCTCGCCTTTGTAGCGGCCGCCTTCTGCGTCCTGACGCAGGAAGGGAAGCGGGCGTTTTGCTTCCGTGTCGTGTCGCAGCAGCCTGCAGTAAGCAGGCTCTACGCCGCTGGCCTTTTCCCCGCAGGGGCGCAGGACTCCTGCGCCCCATGTCCGCACAATCGCATTTATTCCTCTCGCCGCGCCCCGTTATTACTCTCTAAGGTACTTACTATCTTCCTCTACAGTAATTTCCCGCGTGCTTTTTTTTTACGCCTGATAGTAGAATGCTTCCCAACGACGACATGACCAACCCAAAAAAGAAACAACCTTGTAAATGTACTCACGGTAAATCCATCCACCGTGTCGAACGCGATAAAAGCGGCAAACTCCGCCATCCCTGTTTCTTTCCCAACTGCAAATGCCGCGACTATAAGCCCGCGGCCGCTGCTGCCTGATTTCCTCCAGCGCCCGCCCAATCTGTCCTCACTCCATTGACTTACCTCCGGCCCCAACCTAACATGGGCTACCCGTGGGACATCGACTCGGTCTACGGTCGAACACGCGGAATTTCTCTTAACGAGTCTACGAATTGCGTCGGATGCACAACGTCGCAGCGTCTGCATAGGATTGACTGTGACGGGGAGGGTCTGATGTGGAACAAGAAAAACCAGGCCGTGCCGCTCGCTGCGGCTCCAGAGCCGAAAGACGCGGGGACCAAAATGAAAAGCCCGGATGCGGTGCGTTCTTTGGATAAGGCGGCAGACCTCACGGATGGGTGGTTAGGCTCAAGCCTGCGTGTGAAGGGCGACATCTCAGGAACCGAGGATCTGCTCATCGACGGTGCAGTGGAAGGGCTGATCCAGCTTGATGGACGAAAACTGACCGTTGGTACCACTGCAAAACTTGCTGCGGACATCAACGCCCGCGACGTGGTTGTATACGGCTTTGTTAAGGGAAACGTCCACGCTACGGGAAAGATCGAGATCAAGAAGGGTGGTGCTGTCACTGGAAATTTAACGACCGCACAGATTCTGATCGAAGACGGGGCGGATTTCCGGGGTTCCATCGATATCGACAGGGGCGCGGAGAAAGAAGTGGGCAAAAACGTTTCCTCACGATCGGCGGCTGCCGCGGGTTCCCGGTGAAGACAGAACATCTCGAACTTTCGCGCATTTGCCCCAGGGCTTTTTGGCTTAATTCTTACCTCGCGGGTTGTTCGTCGCGGCAGCCCGAACGCTGCCCATTTTTTGCCCTTTAGTACCGTATCGACTAACTATAAACTCCGTTATCATTTTTCTGCGCCTCGGGAACGCGCTACAAACTATGCGCCGATCACTATCCGCATCCGCCCGTTCCGGGCCTCGGGTTCCTTATCCTGAGCTCGGAACGACTCACCTCACCCCCCGGGTCCCCGCGCCTTCGGTCCACTTTCTTTCCGGTCTTCGCTCGCGACTCTTCGCCCACCACTCGCTCGCCCTGGCGCAGCAAGCTCCACTGTTTTCCTCGCTTCTGGCGCGCAAAATTTTAAAAAATTTCAAAAATTTTCAAGCTAACTCCTTTGTTTGCCGCTTTTTTAATTTTTACCCAGGGGGAGGGGGAGTATCGAAATTACAAACATCCGTCACTCCGCTCCCAGAACTTCCCGCCCATTGCGCCCCCCCTCCCCTTGGTGCCACAATGAACTTTTCGGACCCGCCTTGCGGGTCGGCTCCGGGAGGAACAATCCGCTTCCTTTCGGTGTCTAATACTTACAGCGGACAGAGGTTGGGTCTCCCGCACCAACTTTTTCAGGCCAGTTCGCCGTAGCCGCTTGTTGGCGGAGGCGAAGAAAGGCACACCGTGTCCGATTGGGCCAGCGCCCTCGCGTGGGGCAGAAATGAAGCCGAACTCGTCACCGAGCTGCAAGCTGGCTCTGAAACGGCCTTCGACTGGCTCGTCACGCACTACCACGGTCCTGTCTTCAACCTGATTCTGGGCATGCTCGGCGATACTGCCGATGCTGCCGACGCCGCACAGGAAGTCTTTTTGAAAGCCTTCAAGGGCATTCGCCATTTTCGTCAAGGCAGTTCCTTGAAGACCTGGCTTTACCGCATCGCTATCCGTGAAGCCTTGAATCATCGCCGTTGGTTCAAGCGTCATTTGCAAAAAAACGTCTCGATCGATGCGGGCCCCGAAGAAGGTTTTGCCCAGATTGATGTGGAGGACCTCAGCGCCACTCCTTTTGATCAACTCGCGGCGCAGGAAATTCAGGTTGCAGTGCAGGGTGCCCTCCAGCAGGTACCTGAGGTGTTTCGCAGCGCGGTGATGCTGCGAGACCTGGAAGGTTTGAGTTACGAGGAAGTCGCCGAAGTGCTCGAAGTCAGCGTCGGGACCGTTAAATCCCGTATTCTTCGCGGTCGCCGCGCCCTGAAGGAACTTCTCGAGCCCCTCCTCGGTGAGCGACACCCCGCTCACAACGATGGGCGCGAACGCCCTGCCCCAGAAACCGGCTTTACCGCGCACTCCGGTTTGCAACTGGCCTATGCGCCGGCCACGGATTGGTTGGGGGCCGAGGAAGCCATGCGTCTCGACCGGACGCGAGAGGATCAACCATGAGTTGCAAGACTGTACGAACTCGGCTCGCAGGGTATCTCGACGATGCCCTCGTGAATGCTCCCTCGCCCGAGGAGCGCCGACAGATCGGGCGGCACTTGGACGTGTGTGCAAGCTGCCGGGAGGAATTGCAGCGTTACCGCAAACTTTCTGTCCTTCTCTCCCGCATGCCCCGCGCGGTGCCTCCCGCGGATCTGGCCATCCGTATCAAAGTCGCAGCTGCGCAAGCTCAGGAAACCCAGGGTTGGGAAAATCGTTGGCAGCGCATCAAAGACCGTGCGGAAATTTTGCTCGACAATACTTTCCGTCCCCTCACCGTTCCGGCCACCGGCGGCCTGTTCTCCGCCTTCATCATTTTCGTTTTTGTGCTGCACATGATTGCTCCCGGCATCATCGTTCGCGCCGATCCCAACGATATTCCCACCGGCTTGCTCCAGCCCGCCGAACTGATTTCGCTTTCCGATTATCCTGCGGGCGTAGTTGCGGAAATGCAGCATCCCGATCTCGAACTGCAGCACGACTTGCTCGTTGACGTCACCGTGGACGCCAACGGCCAGATGACCACCTACGATGTTATTTCCGGCAACGATTCGCCCACCATGCGTCATCAGCTCGATCAGATGCTGATCTTCTCCCGCTTCCGCCCGATGCTCAGCTTCGGTCGTCCCATCCCCGGCGGCCACGTAGTCATCAGCTTCAGCGCCGTCCACGTCCGCGGCTAACCTCAGGGTGCCTCACATGCCGTGTTTGCATGTGGGTCCACGCGTCTTGCCTCCCGACTCCAAACCTGTCATTCCGAGCGCGATTTTGGCGCGAGGAATCCCTCTTCAATCGCTCCAGTGGCAATCACCCTCCGATAACTGTCGACTGTTGGCCGTACGCCTGTCCTCCCGGTCAGCTAAGTCTTTCGCCGAATCCTGTCCCAATTTTCCCGCACCTTTTCCGCGAAGCTAGTGTTCAATGGAACCAGGAGCTTTTCGTGTCTACGGCTTGGCGTTGTCTCACCATTATCGCGACGGTTGTTTTGATTGCGCTGCTGCTCACGCCCACGCTCTTTGCCGCGCCTCCACAAAACAGCGCCGCCGACCAAGTCTTGCTCAACGCCGCCAATCGCGAACGCGCCGCTGCCGGCTTGCATCCTTTGCAATGGGATCCCGCGCTCGCCTCCGCTGCTCATTCACATGCCTTGCGCATGGCTCAGATGAATCAGCTTTCCCACCAGTTTCCCGGTGAACCGCCCATGCAGGATCGCGCTCGCCACGCCGGAGCCCGCTTCAGCACGATTGCGGAAAACGTCGCGCAAGGTCCCACACCCAGCGGCATCCACACGCAGTGGATGAACTCGCCCCCGCATCGCGCCAACATCCTGGATCCCGATCTAAACGCCATCGGCATTTCCGTCGTGCAGTCCGGCAACATGCTTTTTGCTGTCGAAGACTTTTCCGTCTCGGTGCCAACGCTGAGCCTGGACCAGCAGGAACAAGCAGTCGCCGCGCAACTCTCCGGCCACGACTTGCATGTGGCCTCTGGTTCCGAAGATGCCCGTAAAACCTGCGAAATGGATCGCGGCTGGTCCGGTCCCAGGCCCTCCGCCGTGCTTCGCTACGAAATGTCCGACCTCGGCAATCTCCCCGATGAAGTGATGCAAAAAGTAGACTCGGGCAAGTTTCACTCCGCCGCCGTAGGTGCCTGCAAAGCCACCGGCGCTTCCGAATTCTCCCGCTTCCGCGTCGCCATCCTGTTGTTTTGATCTTCCAATCCTGTCATTCCGAGCCTGCCTGCGGAAAGCAGGCAGAGCGAGGAACCCTCTCCAATCGGTTGTCTCCCTTCACTCGACGCGCCATTGCTCCTGCTAATGCCCGGCATAACCAATTCGCTGTTGCCTTTTCCGCCCAAACCGCTACACTGAACCGCATGAATTTCGTGGCCTACTCGTACTGGTGGCGATTTACCTACCGGACCAACCGGAAGCGAGGGGCTGCCGTCTAAGCAAGCGAGAAATTCAGAAACATTCGGCCCACTCGCAGTGAGTGGGCTTTTTCATTTTTGCGCCCGTTCCTCTGCGGAGGGAAGAAGGAAAAGGACATGATCATTTCCATGAAGCTTCATGCAACCCGCCAGGAAATCGACGAGGTTTGCGGCATTGTGCAGCACTATGGCTACAAGGTGCACTCCATCGAAGGCGAAGAGCGCGTGGTCATCGGCGTCGTCGGCGTCGGCGATGTCACCCCCTGCCTCGAATCCGTGGAAGCCATGCCGCAGGTCGAAAAGGTCGTGCGCATCACCGCGCCCTACAAATTCGTCAGCAAGGAATTTCGCAAGGGTAAAACGCGCATCAAGGTGAACGGCACCGAAATTGGCGGCGATCAATTTGTAGTCATTGCCGGGCCGTGTTCGGTCGAAAGCGAAGAGCAGATTATGCGCTCCGCTGAAGCCGTTGCGAAAGCGGGCGCCAGACTTCTGCGCGGCGGCGCCTTCAAACCCCGCACTTCTCCTTACGATTTCCAGGGGATGGAAGAAGAAGGCCTCAAGCTGTTACAAAAGGCCAAAAAAGCCACCGGCCTCGCGATTGTCACCGAAGTGATGGGCGACCGCGACGTCGACCTCATCGCCAGTTACGCCGACGTGATGCAGGTCGGCGCACGCAACATGCAGAATTTCATGTTGCTGAAAGCCCTTGGCAAGTGCGGCCGCCCGGTTCTTCTCAAGCGCGGCCTAAGCAGCAGCATCAAGGAACTGCTCATGAGCGCCGAGTACATCACCGCGCATGGCAATCCCGACGTTATTCTTTGCGAGCGCGGCATCCGCACCTTCGAGACCGCCACGCGCAATACCTGCGACATTTCCGCCATCCCGGTTCTGAATGAACTCACGCACCTTCCCGTCATTCTCGATCCCAGTCACGCCACCGGCAAACGCAGCTTGGTTCCGGCCTTGGCACGCGCGGGCGTAGCCATTGGCGCTGATGGCCTCATCGTCGAAGCACATCCCGCCCCTGAAAAAGCCGTCAGCGACGGCGCACAATCCCTCGACCTGAGCCAGTTCGCCCGCATGATGGACGACCTCCGCCCCTACGTCGAATTGTGGAAGAACTCGCGCACCAAAGAACTAGCCGTCGCTGTCTAATCGTGTGCCGCCGTCATATAGCGGGAAAACTAGTCCTCCGCCGAAGCGGATATTTACGGATCGCAAGGTTCCTGATGCAGGCCGCGAACCAGAGTCTTCAGCAGCAACCCGTCCTGTAAGTCGCCGCTGATTTCCCAGATCATCACACCGCCCAAGTGCTGTTTTTGGATGTAATCTGCCTTCAAGGCCAAGACGTATGGATCGTCGAACGTCCAGAAATTGTTCCCGTCATACAGCCATGGCGCTTTATTTGTCGGGTCGCGATACTCCTGCAACGTGTTCGCAATAGTGACGATGTAATTGTATTCGGAGCCGTAGCCGACCGGCGTGCCGGGTTCAAACAAGCCGTGGTTGATGTTCGGCACCTGGTCCCACTGGTATCCATAGAATGGCACGCCGAATACGATCTTCTCCGGCTGAATCCCCATGCTGAGATAAGCCTTCACGGAGTAGTCGGCGTTATTCGTTGGGTCCGGATCGAGTAGGGAAGCGTACAGCGGAGCCACAAATCCGGTCGCGTTGTTCCACGGACCATCGAAATCGTAGGTCATCAGATTGAAGTGGCTCAGGATGTGCTGGATCGTCGGCAGATCGATATATTGATAAGCCCAACTGCCCGCCGGAGCCGCCATCGACAGCGTCATGCCGGGCCGGATGCAATCGAGTTGCTTGCGAAATTCCCGTAGCAACGCCGTGAAATTCTCTTCATCCGCAGTCGTGGCCGGAAATTCCCAATCTACGTCGACCCCGTCGAAGATGCCAGGTTCATGAATCCCCGGCGCGAAGTTGCCATGGATATACATGTCGATGCAGCTCTTCACGAAGGCTTCGCGATTCTCCGGCATGGCAGCGCTGCTGAAGGCGTTGGGATCCGCGCTACCACCTCCGATGGAAATGACGATGTGCAGGTTCGGGTAGCGCTTTTTCAACTCCTGCAACTGGTGGAAATTTCCCACGAACGCATTGGGAGCCAAACTATCCGGCTGGCCATTGACGGTTTCATCAGCGGAAAGCGGATCCTGAAAGTCGGCCCAAGTATCGAAACTCGCGCACTGATTATCAACGACGTTTGCGAAAGCGTAATTCAAGTGCGTCAGGCGATCGGCCGAGCCGCTGGTGATCAAGTTTTTCACGAAATATCCGGCAAACGGGTAACCGCCATATAGGCCCCATTGCGGGTAATACCCAACGACTTTGTGTTTGGGCGGGGCTTCGCGTCGCCCCTGGTCGGCCTGGGATTCCTGCGCCATCAGGGGAACAGCAGCGAACAACAGAGTCAGCAGAATGCGCGCGGCAATCTTCATGAGCACACCCCCACTTCATTGAATCGTTTTAATCGGAGCGGATTGCCATGAGATTTAGTCCTATGCAGTGCCGCTGTCAAGGCACATTTCGCGTTAATCCCATCGCAATTGCCCGGCCACGAATCGCTCTCGGTCTAAATAGAGCGAAGCCCGGGGTTGCGCCCGGGCTTCGTCTGGTTCAGGGTTCCGAAGGTTGCGCCAGGGATCGCACGCCACCTCCGGTGGTGGGTTGGTCAGGTAGGTCTCACGGGGTTCGAACTACGTGGTGTACTACGGGGAAATTTGCCGGCGCGCCCGTGGCCATCGCGCGACGCAACAGTTTGCGCAAAAAGGCCCGTTGCGAAGGTGGCCGGTGCTTCAACTCTGTCAGCAGCCGACGGAAATCCGATGTGGACAATCCCTGCGCATTGCGCTTCTTGCGCAGATCGATGGGCGGTAACCGGAAGCTCTCGGTGCCAGGAATGACGATCACGTTCGACATAGGGTCTCCAACCGCAAGCTCCGCACCGCTCTTGCGCTGTCCTCTGCAATAAAAATTGCCGAATGACATTCCGCACTTTGCCCGAAGCGCAGCGGAACGACAATGCACGCGAGGTGAACTGCAGATACTCCACAGGTGAATTTTTGTCTTGGCTAAGTAATTGAAAATAAATTAGCTAAAGCAGGAGCCGCTTCCCCGGACTTGTTAACGCTTACTCGTTGCGCAGCGCCACGAAGGGGTCGACACGCGATGCGCGATGTGCAGGAAGCAGGCCCGCGGCTACCGCGACGCACAGCAACAAAAGTACAGGGCCAAACAACGTGAGCGGATCGGCTAAGCTCAATCCGAACAACATACTTCGCACCAAGTAAGTGCCGAGCAGCGCAATAGGCATCCCAACCGGAACGCCTAATAGCGCCAACACTAGCGTTTCGCGCAGAACTTGCCGCGCAACCTTCCCCGGCGCTGCGCCCAAAGCTAAACGAATGCCGATTTCTCGAGTTCGCCGCGCGACGGTATAAGCCATCACTCCGTAAAGACCAATGGCAGCGAGCGCAATCGCCAGCACTCCGAACGCCTCCGACAATTGCTTGATGAATTTGTCAGTTTGCAGCGAATCGTCCACCAAGCGAGACATCGTTTTAATTTCGATAGGAGGAATCGCGGCATTTGTCGCTTCAACGACCTGGCGTAAGGGCTCGCTGATGGCCGATGCATCCGAAAACGTCCGAACTTCAAAGGCAACGCTCGTTTCCTCCCACATCGGGTTGAAGAAAGAAGCGTACAATCGCTGCAGCCCTTCCTCACGAAGACTGTTGTATTTCACGTCTGCCACCACCCCAACAATCTCCAGGTCGGTGGGGTTGCCAGGATAGGTGTTTTTCACACGCTTGCCGATGGGATTGCTGTTCCCGAAAAAGCGATGAGCAAAACTCTGATTGATGACCGCGACATGGGCGCCGCTGTTGTCTTGCTCCTTAATCTCTCTCCCTATCAAGATCGGGATTCCGACCGTAGAAAAATAGTGCGGACCAACGTGATCCATACGGACATTCATGCGCTCGCCGGATTTAGGCGTGTAGCCCTCCACGGATACCGGATCGCCAGATTCGGAATCTAGAAATAGTCCATTCGCGGAGACAGCCACGGCGCGGACGCCAGGAATGGCCGCAATCTTTTCTTGCAGCTCTTGAAAGAGACGGAGAGCCGCTGGGCCTTTGAGTCTGGTCGGAGCAGCATCCACGCCGAAAAGCAAAAGGTTCTCGCGGTTGTATCCAAGATTCACTTCGCTCAGCTTCGCCAGGCTGCGCACAAACATTCCCGCAGTGACCAGGAGCACCAGGGAAACGGCGACTTGCGCGATGACCAGTATTTTTCCGGCGGACCACCGCCTTGCACTCGAACCGTTGCTGGAGCCCTGCGCAGTCGATTTCAGGACTGGCGCAAGATTTACGCGCGTTAGAAGAAGCGAAGGAACCAAGCCAAACAAAAGCGCGGTCAGCACGGTGACGCCCAGGGTAAACGCCAACACCGTTAGGTCCGGATGCAAATCCAGTGGCAATGCGGCAGACGAGCTTCCGCCAGATACCATCTGCAGCAGCAGCTTATCTGCCCAATAGGAAAGGATAACTCCCGCAGCCGCACCGAACGCTGCCAGCAGCAGACTTTCTGTCAGCAGTTGACGGATCAGGCGCCCGCGCCCCGCGCCGATGGCGACTCTCATGCCGAATTCCTTTTGCCGTGCCGCACCCCGCGCCAACAGCAGATTAGCGACATTGGCGCATGCAATCAGCAAGACCAAGCCCACCAAGGCCATCAGAAACTGCAGGGGCTGGCTAAACGATTCGCGGAGTGTCGAGGCGCCTCGCGCGCCGGGATGCAATTCCAGGTGCTGGCCGAAATTTCCTTTGCGCTGCTCTTCGGTCATCTGGCTGCCGGCTGCCTGGGCCAGCGCGTGCGTGAATTGCACGTTCATGGCGGCGTTGGCCTGCGCCAAGGAAACTCCCGGTTTCAGACGCCCCAC
>DATJOO010000057.1:0-6666 GCA_035506955.1 Verrucomicrobiia bacterium | reverse complement strand
CCCGCGATAGTCGGCGGTGTATCTCCCCACCAGCAGCGTCACAGCATCGCTGGTCGGCACGCTCATCGCCGCCGCAATCACGCGTCGAATGTACTCCTCCGGTTGCGGTTTGTGAAACTCCACTTTCCGCACGAAGTAGTCTGTAGTGTTCTTGCGGTCCTCCAGAACACCTTTCAGGATAGGGAACTCCCAATCCGCGTCGCCCGGTTGCTGCCCGCCCGCCAACTCATCCACCAGCACCAGCCCCGCCACATCCTTCGTCCCGAATTGGTCGACGTACGCTAATGTCTCCACCACCGCCATCGACCATCCGACAATCACCACCGGCGCCAATTGCAGTTGCTCGATCACCGAGCGAATATCACGCGCCATCTGCGCCGGATAAAGCCCCTCCGTAGTCTTCTCCGATTCCCCCTGCGCTCGCGGATCCATCGCCACCACGTAGTATCGCTTCGACAGCACCTCGATCTGCTTCTCCCAAATCCACGCAGGCATGAGCCAGCCGGGTACGAAAAGAATGCTGGGCTGGGGGCGTTGCGTCGTCAGATCTATTGCGCTCGGAGGCGAACCATACCGCTCGAGCTCTGGCATCTCGAACTTTCCAGGTTCACCTGCCTCCACATAGTGAATCTTCGCCCCATCCGTAGCCGTCACAATCCCGCCCTTCCATTGCGTCGGCGTATGGCCTTGTCCCCACGCGGGCCCCGCGGCAACGAACAAAAATACAAATACGAGACATACTCGCGCACCTCTGCCGAAGCGTGGATCTTTTCTCATTTCACTTTTTCTCGTATTTCTCTGTGCCTCCGTGTCTCTGTGGCGGAAACGTCGGGGCACAGATACCGCGGCTAGGTCACCGCCACTTCCTCGTACACCCCAAACACTTCGCGCATCGTCTCGCAAATCTCCCCGAGCGTTGCGTACGCCTTTACCGCCTCATACAAATACGGCATCAGGTTCTCCGACCCCGCCGCCGCTTTCCGCAGCCCCGCCAGCCGCCGGTTCACCTCGTCCTGAGACCTCTCCGCCCGCAGCTTCTTCAGCCGCGCCGCCTGCCGCTGCGCCACTGTCTCGTCAATCTGCAAAATCTCGAGCGGTTTCTCCTCGCCCACGTAATCATTCACGCCGACAACGATCTTTTCCTTGCGATCAACCGCCCGCTGGTACTGATACGCCGCCTCCGCAACCTCCCTCTGCGGATACCCCCGCTCGATCGCCGCCACCATCCCTCCCAGCGCGTCGATCTTCTCGATGTAATCCCACGCCCCGCGCTCCACTTCATTCGTCAGCGCTTCGACGAAATACGAGCCTCCCAGCGGATCGGCTGTGTTCGTCACCCCGCTCTCGTGCGCAATGATTTGCTGCGTCCGCAGCGCCAGCGTCGCCGCAAATTCCGTCGGCAGCGCCCAAGCCTCATCGAGCGAGTTCGTGTGCAACGATTGCGTTCCTCCGAGCACCGCCGCCAGCGCCTGCAACGCCGTCCGCACCACATTGTTGTACGGCTGCTGCGCCGTCAGCGAGCATCCCGCCGTCTGCGAGTGGAACCGCAAAGCCCACGACCGCGCGTTCTTCGCTCCGAACCGCTCCTTCATCGTTTTGCCCCAGATGCGCCGCGCCGCCCGGTATTTCGCGATCTCCTCGAAAAAGTCGCTGTGCGCGTTGAAGAAAAACGAAAGCAGCGGTGCAAATTCATCCACGTCCATCCCGCGCCGCATGCCCCACTCCACGTACTCGATCCCATCGCGCAAAGTGAACGCCAATTCCTGAATCGCTGTCGACCCTGCCTCCCGGATGTGATACCCGCTGATGGAAATCGAATTGAATTTCGGCGTGTGTTTCGCCCCAAATTCAAACGTATCGATCACCAGCCGCATCGACGGTTCCGGCGGGTAGATGTACTCCTTCTGCGCGATGTACTCCTTCAAAATATCGTTTTGCAACGTCCCCGAAATCTTCTTCCAGTCCGCGCCCTGCTTTTCCGCCACTGCCAGGTACATCGCCCAAATGGCTGCCGCCGGCGAGTTGATGGTCATTGACGTCGTCACATTGGCAAGCGGAATCTGGTCGAACAAAACTTCCATATCCGCAAGGGAACTGATCGCAACGCCGCACTTTCCAACTTCTCCCTCCGAAAGTTCGTGATCGGAGTCATACCCCATCAGCGTCGGCAGATCGAACGCCACCGACAGTCCCGTCTGGCCTTGAGAGAGTAAGTAACGAAATCGATTGTTCGTATCCTCCGCCGTCCCAAATCCCGCGAATTGACGCATCGTCCAAAGTCTTCCGCGGTACATCGTGGGATGGATTCCGCGCGTATACGGCGGCTGCCCCGGATATCCCAAATCCCGTTCCGCACCCCAATCCGCCAGGTCCGCTGGCGTGTACAACCGCCGGATCGGATATCCCGACACGGTCGTAAATTCCGCCGCTCGCTCTCCGGACTTCTCGAGAGACGCCCGCAACGCCTCCTCTTCCCATCGTTTTTCGCCGGCGGAAGGCTTTCGATCGGCTTCAAATGACACAGTTGGATGGGGCTTCAGTTCCTGGCTCATCGGAACCTCTCTTCCAGCGACAGCCCAGCGGGCGTGTTACGAATTCATTCTAAGCTTGCGATTCAGGCCCGGCAAGCATTCGCATTTCTTCGTACCGTTCTAAGTTACGTTCCACCGCCGAAGGAGCGACGGAAAGCAGTCCGCGCCCTTAGCGCGTTTCGCCCGCCCAAAAACCAAAAATCCCTCGCCTCGGTTTTCTCCGAAGCGAGGGACTCTCGGGTTTGGATCTTATCTATCTTCGGCTCACTTCTCCCCCGGTGTAGCATCCCAGTCCGGCGTCCCGGGGATCAGAGGATCGCGCCCCGTTTTCCCACGGAGAGCATCCGCGACGATGATGTGGTTGGTTTGGAGCGTCCTTCCCACCGCCTCGTTGAAGTTGAGTTCCGCCTCAATCAAGTTGATCTTGTCGCGCAGCTCGGTTCCTTCCGCGGCCGTCAAATCGCGGGCTCGCAACACGACGTTGTAGCTGGTCGAAGTTCCCAGCTGGTATTTCTTCTGCTCGTCGTCGAGCGTCTGCTGCGCCAGCGTTCGCGCTTTTTGCGCCGCCGCCACCGCCGCGCGATCCTGCGTCAGAGCGATCAGCGCGTTGCGCACATTTAGGACGATCGCATTTTTTGTGGATTGATACTGCACTTGCTGTTGCCGCTCGTCGAGCAAAGAACGCGCGTTGTCCGCCTGCGCCGACCGGTTCCGGATCGGGAGCGTCAAGGAAATTCCGCCTGTCGCCGTCGGAAAATTATAGTGGATCATGCTGTCGAGGGCATCGCCGAGACCACCCGTCTTAACCACCTGGCTGGTAGTCGTGAATCCGGTTGGCTCCCCCAAATAGAGAGGCGTTGGCGGCGGGGCATTGTTCGCCATTAGGATGGGGCTTTGCAGATCGGCCGCATATCCCGTCGCCGTTTCTGTCACGGCCACCGCGTTTCCGGCAAGGCCAGTCTGGCTGTACTGGCCGTAGAGATTCAACGACGGCAGCAATTCATTTTTCGTAGCCTTCACTTCGATCTTGGAGTTGGCCAGACTGAATCCCGCCTGCTGCAGCTCTGGCCGATTCGCCCAAGCTTCCTTCACGGCGGATTCCAGCGTGACGTTTTCTGCTTCCGGCAGACTTATAGAAGTCGTCGGTATGATTTCGATTCCTGCCAGGTTCCCTGCAAGCGGCTCCTTCGTGATGGCCACCAGCAATACCGTTTCGTCCTGCAGCTGAGTTGTCTGCGCCTGCACCAGCACTTGCTGGTCCGACGCCAACTGCGATTCCGCTGTCAGCACGTCCAGCGGCGCCATCGTTCCGATCTCCAGTTGCTTTTTGTTGTCGTTGTACAACTTCTCGTCCACCCCCACCGCCGCTTCCGCCACCTTCACATTTTCCCGCGCGTAGACCAGTTCCCAGTAATCCGTCGCCACCGCCGTCACCGTGGTGATCACCTGTTGCGTAAAGATCGAGGTCGCGTCCTTGATCGAATTCTTAGCCTCCAGGATGTACCGCGTATTCGGCAGGAGTCCAAATCCGTTCAACAGCGGCTGTGTCACCGTGAAAGTCACCGTGGATTGCACAGCCGGGTTGTACAGCACATCCGTCACCGTCGTCGAACTCCGCGTGTTGTCGAACGTCAGCGACACATTCGTCCCCAAATGAAATCCTTGGCTGTACCCGAAGTTGTATGTGTCCTGGTGCCCTCCTACCGTACTCGTCAGCGTCCCTGTTCCGGAAAGAAACGGGTTGTTCACCGGCGAAGTAAACTTCGTCGTGCTCAGGCTCGATGTCAAGATCGGGTCAAACGAAACGGAAGGCGCCGATCCCAGCACCACTTGCTGCGTGCTCCCGGTCTGCGGTATCCCACCGGCCTTCGCTTTCAACAACTGCGTCTCGGCAATCCACGGCGTAAAGCGCTGCACGCTGATGTCGAGATTGTCCTCAAGCGCGATCGAAATCGCGTCGTCCAGGCTGAGGTACACCTTCCCGTCCTTCACGAGCTGATCGAGTTTTGGCGTGTTCGTCATCATCGGCTCTTCCACATGCCGCGGCGTATAGGGCTCAATAATGTTCGGGAAGAATGGCTTGGGGATGGAATAGTCGGGGCCAAGCGACACACTTCTCGGCAGGCTGCTGGGCGCTTCCGTCGTTTGGCCCGGAGGCGTCCCCTGGGCGCCCTCTTGCGTCTGCTGCATCGCCGCAGGAGACCCTTCCTGACCCTGCTGGACCGCCGCGAGCGCCGGCGTCACCACCAGCATTCCCGACAGAAGTGCCGCCATCGCCACTCGACCAAGTGCTCTCATCGTCTTTTTCCCCTCTCAAGGACGCTTCGCATTTAATCTCTGCCCGCTCCAAACTTCTAGTAACGTTCCAGCAGTGCGTTTTGTTTCAGTCTGATGGTCCCCCGCTGCAAGCGCGCGGCCACCCCTACTTGGTTGATATTAGACGCTTAATCTGCAATTTGGCTGCTCGGATTGTTCGTTCCCGGACAATGCTGCGCGAATTTGAACACGCGGCCTCGAAGTGTAGCATCCCCGCGCTACCCCTTCAATTCCGCGCGCTGCGAATGGAAATACTTTGGGGGATGGTGCTTGCTCACTTCAGGGTGGTCAGAAACTGAAACTTTCCGTTAGCAATCTCCGGGGGAGTGGCGCGCAGCCCAGAGCCGAACAATCTTTTCAAGCTGGCGCCCCGCATTCCACTAGCCCGAAGGCGATTTGTTAATTCAAATTCGCACAAAAGTATCGTAGGCTGCTCAAACCCTGAACCGCCCATGAACATACTTGACCTGGTTGTCGGCAAGCCCATCAAGTCGAGTGACGAGCGCGCCGAGCAAATCGGCCCGGCGCAGGGCATTCCCATTTTCGGCCTCGACGGGCTCAGCTCCGCCGCCTACGGTCCGGAAGCGGCCCTCAGCCTTCTCATTCCCCTCGGCCTTCTCGGCGTCCGCTATCTCATTCCAGTCAGCGCCGCGATCATTACCCTGCTCGTGATCGTCTACTTCTCTTATCGCCAGACCATCGCTGCCTATCCCTCCGGCGGAGGCTCCTACACGGTCGCGCGTTTCAACCTTGGCGCATCCGCAAGCCTTCTCGCCGCGGCGGCGCTCCTTGCCGATTACATACTCACGGCCGCTGTGGGCATTTCCGCGGGAGTGGGCGCGCTAATCTCCGCCGTTCCCTCTTTGCTCCCGCACACGGTTTCTCTTTGCCTCTGCATTCTGGTTGTCATCACCATTCTTAATCTTCGCGGCATGCACGACGCCGGCCTCGCCTTCGCACTTCCCACGTATCTTTTTGTCGGAACACTTCTCATTACCTTAGCCGCGGGCATACTCCATGTCATCGTCAGCGGCGGGCACCCTGCGCCCGCTGCTCCTCTTCCTCCTCCGCCTCCGATCACACAAGCCGTAACTTTCTGGCTGTTGCTCAAGGTCTTCGCCAGCGGTTGCACGGCATTGACCGGCGTGGAAGCCGTCAGCAACGGCGTCAAAGCTTTCCGCGAGCCCGCCGTCAAAAATGCCCAGCGCACCCTTACCGTGATCATTTTCCTCCTGGCGGTCTTGCTGGCGGGAATTTCATACCTCGTGAAAATTTACGGGATCACAGCCACTGATCCCGGCAAGCCGGGTTACCAGAGCCTTCTTTCCATGCTTGTCGCCGCCGTTTTCGGGAAGGGGATTTTCTACTACCTGACGGTTGGCTCCATCCTCCTCGTTCTTTCACTTTCCGCGAACACCGCCTTCGCTGATTTTCCGCGCCTTTGCCGCTCCATCGCCCAAAACAACTATCTTCCCCACGTCTTCGGCTTTCGCGGCCGCCGGCTCGTTTACACCTACGGCATCGTTGTTCTCGCGATCTGCTGCGGATTCATTCTCATTCTCTTCGGCGGGGTCACGGACCGGCTCATCCCGCTCTATGCCATCGGCGCCTTTTTGGCCTTCACGCTGTCGCAAGCCGGGATGGTCGTGCATTGGGGGAAAAATCGCGGCCCCAACTGGCTCAGGAACGCGATCGTCAATGGATTAGGCGCCTTCGTTACCGGCCTCACCGTCCTGGTTGTGCTGGTTGCGAAGTTCACGCAAGGCGCGTGGATTACCCTGCTTTTTATCCCGTTGGTGATTGCTCTTTTTGTTGTCGT
>DATJOO010000056.1:0-63201 GCA_035506955.1 Verrucomicrobiia bacterium | reverse complement strand
TCCCGTCTTAAACAATCGGGGATGTTCTGGACCGTCCGGGGAGCCAACACGATCCTGGCCTTACGCTGCTCTCATCTCAATGGCCGCTTTGAAGATTACTGGGAAGAACGCCGGGCGGCGTGACCGCCACTTCTATGTCGCGCACCCCTTAACTTCATTCCCCTTAGATTTTCCCGCCGCCGCACCCCATTTGGACGCCGCAACCACCCGCCTGGTCCCAAATTTCTTTGCAACCGAAACTGCCCGCCCCTAAAACCCCGTCATTCCGAGCGCAGCGAGGAACCCCTCTTCGATCCTCGCTTCTTGGCACCGAACCAAAACTCTTATCCCGCCCGCCTCTTCAACAATTCCTGCTTCTTCGCCAACAAATCCCGCAGTGCTGACCCGGTTGGATTGTTCTCTATTTCCCGCTGCACCTGCGCTAGTTCCAACTCCACTTGCCGCCGCCCCAGTGCCTCCATGCAACTCTGCGCCTCTTCCCATGTTCCGGGCACCGCGTCTTCAAACAGAATCTCGAAAAACACGCGCCGGTCCCGTTCTTCCAGCATCGCGCCAATCTCCGTTGCCGGCGTCGGCTCATCCGCCAAGCTCGCCACGATCAATGCGGCAAAAATTTTCTCTGTCTCTAAACCCTCGTAGAGCCGCTCTTGCTTCAACCGCTGCGCCAACTCCCGTTTGAACTCTTCAGACTCCGCCAACATGCGAATCAGCCGCCGCTCGGCCGGTTTCCCGGCCTTTCCCACCAGTTCGGGCCTGGTTTTCACTTCGCTTCTTCGCTCCGCTGCCGCCTTATTCAGCGCGGCGCGTAGTACCGGCTCATCGATCCGTAATTGTTGCGAAATCCGTGTTGCCCATTCTGACCGCAGCAGCGCATTCGGAATCTTCTGCACGTATGGCATCAGGAAATTCAGCGCCCGCAGCTTTCCTTCTCCTGTCGTCAAGTCCATTTGCCGGGCGCGTCCAATCAGGTAATCCACATACGGCGGCGCTTCCTTCAGCGCCTTGATATATGCCTCCGCGCCTTTTTCCCTTATGTACAAATCCGGATCCGCTTTTTTGCTTGCCCCCGTAGGAGAGTCGCCAATCGCCGGCAGCGCCAGCACCTTCACTTCAAAATCCTGCTCCAGCAACAACGAAATCGAGCGCTCCGCCGCTGCCAGTCCCGCGCTGTCCGGGTCGTAATTCACAATCACCCGCTTCGTGAATCGTCCCAGCAACTTAATCTGCGGCTCCGCTAAACTCGTGCCGCAACTTGCCACGACGTTGCTGATCCCCGCGCGCGCCACCGCGATTGCGTCCATGTATCCTTCCACCAGCACCGCGAAATCCTGCCGTCGCAGTGCATCCTTCGCCCGGTCCAGGTGATACAGCACATTGCTCTTCGAATAGATTGGCGTTTCCGGCGAATTCAGATATTTCGGCTGGTCATCGCCCAGCGCCCGGCAACCAAACGCCACGATTTTTCCAGATTCATTCGCAATCGGAAAGGTGATCCGTCGCCGGAATCGGTCAAACAATCGCCCGCTCTGATCCCGCGACACTAACCCCGACTCCGCCAGCAACTTTTCGGCGTACTTCCCTTTCAGCAGACGCAGCAGCATATCCCCGCCGCTGGGCGCATACCCGATCCCGAATCGCGCAATCACCTCCTTATCCAGCCCGCGATCCTCCAGGTACGCCCGCGCCGCTCGTCCTTCTCCGGTGGTCTCCAGTTGCTTCACAAAAAACGTCTGCGCCTCGCGGTGCATCTCGATCAGCGCCGACCGCTGCTGATTCTCTTTCCTCTCTTCCGGCGAACGTTCCTTCGGCTTCGGTATCGCGATCCCGCATTTCTCCGCTACCGTTCGCACCGCTTCGGGGAACGGGCACTTCTCCATCTCCATCACAAACGTGAACACATCTCCGCCTTTGCCGCACCCAAAGCAATGAAAGATCTGTTTTACCGGGTGCACCGCAAACGATGGCGTCTTCTCTCCATGAAACGGGCACAATCCCGTATAGTTCTGCCCGCTCTTCTTCAGCCGGACATACTCCCCCACCACGCGCACAATGTCCGCCTGCTGCTTCACCCGATCCGCAAATGATCCTGCTTCCGCCATCTCTGTAGCACAGGCTTTAGCCTGCCAGCACCTCCGGGATACCACATGCCGGCTTGGCATATGGGTTCTTTCGCCGCTAATTCCTTCCCACGCTTATTTCTCCACCAAACAGAAAACTGTCATTTCCGAATGCAGTGAGGAATCCCTCTTTGATCATCGCGTCTTGCTATACCTTCAAGTCAACCACCGTAATCGCCTTCCCTCCATGTTCCTCATTTTCAAACTGCGCCCGCTCCACCAAGGGATGCGTCTTCAGGAATTCTCCCAAGCCTTTTCGCAATGCACCCGTCCCATGTCCGGTAATGATCCGCACCTGGCTCCGATTCGCCAATGCCGCTTCATCCAAAAATTTATCTACCTTGCCCGTCGCCTCTTCTACCGTCAGTCCAATCACATTGATCTCGCCCGTTGCTCCCCCTTCTACCGCCCGCGCGCTCACCGTCACATTTTCCCGTCGCAGAGACGCCGTCTTCCCCGTCGTTTCTCCTTCAACCCCCACAATCTCATCGACCCCAACTTTCATCCGCAACGGTCCCGCCTCAATTTCCGCCGACACTCCATCCATCCGCCGCAAAATCACCGGCTTGTTGAAGCCCCGCACGCGGATCCTCGCCCCGGCTTGCAACTCTGCCACGTTCACCTTCTCGAGACTCTCCGCCTTTACTCCCAAATCCTGCTGTGATTCCGAAATCGTCTGCACCACCGCCGCATTCAACTCTTCTTTTGCGCCCACTCGCGCATCCTGCATCTTCCGCCGCGCGGTCTTCTCCATTTGGGCACGCAGTTCGCGTTCCTTGACCGCCTCCACCACATTCGCCACATTCTCTTCAAACCGCTTCTGCATCTCCGCGAACTTCTGTTCCAGTTCCGCGATTCGCTGCTTCTGTCGGTCCACCCACTCCGTTCGCAGTTTCGCGCGTTCCTGTTCCAGCGCCCGCCGCTCTTCTGCCATCTGCACCCGCAAGCGGTCCAGCTCATCCCGGCTTCGATGCAGATACGCGATCAGGTCTGCCGCTTCCTGCGTTTCCGGAGCCAGCAACGACTTCGCGTGCTCGATAATCGACTCCGGTAACTCCAACCGCTTCGCAATCGCAATTCCGCTCGACCCACCCGGCACTCCCACCATCAACCGGTACGTCGGCCGCAGATTTACATCGTCAAATTCCACCGCCGCGTTCACCACTCCCGCCGTCGTCGATGCATACGTCTTTAGCCGGTCGTGGTGCGTCGTCGCCAGCACGAAACAATGTTTCTTGCGAAACTCCTCCAGCAGCGCCACCGCCAGCGCCGCTCCTTCTTCCGGCGCCGTCCCCGTCCCCATTTCATCCACCAGCACCAGTGAATTTTCCGTCGCTTCTTCTAACATGCTTTTCAGGTTCAGCATGTGCGACGAAAACGTCGATAAATCTGCTGCAATCGATTGTTCGTCCCCGATATCCACCAGTACTCCATCGAACATCGAAAGCACCGCCCGCTGCGCCGCCACTGGAATCTCCGCCTGCGCCGACAACACCGCCAATCCCGTCGTTTTCAGTGCCACCGTCTTTCCCCCGGTGTTCGGTCCGCTGATCACCAGCATCCGGTCCTCGCCGCCCAACTCCAGCGACATCGGTACAATTGCGCGCTTCTCTTTCCGGAGCTTGTCTTCCAGCACCGGATGCCGCGCTCCTTCCAACCGCAGTTCCGGCTCCGCCGAAAATTCCGGCATGCACGCATCGAAGTCCCGCGCAAATCTTCCGCGCGCAAACACTCCATCAAATTCCGCAATGGTCCCCGCCGCTGCCTGCAAAGGTCCCAGCCTCCCTCGCAACCGCTCCGTCAGCTCCGTCAAAATCCGGAAAATCTCCGCCGCCTCGTCTTCCGCCAATTGCACCAGCTGGTTGTTGCTCTCCACCGTCTCAAACGGTTCCACAAACACCGTCTGCCCCGTCCCGCTCGCCCCATGCACCACGCCCTGCACGTTCCGCCGGTGTTCCGCACGCACGGGAATCACAAACCGGTCGTTCCGCAGCGTCACGTAGTCTTCGCCCGACTCTGCATGCCGCGAATGCAAAATCTGTTTCAGTGCTTTTTGAATGGAATCTCGCGTCTGCAAAATACTGCCACGAATCCGTCGCAGCGCGCTCGATGCATCGTCACTAATCTCCCCGTTCGGCAAAATGCATCGCCGGATCGCCGCCTGCAAATCCTTGAAGTCCGCCAGCGCTGCTCCGCGCGCCGCCAGCAACGGAAATTTCGCTGCCTCTTCCCGGAACTGCTGCCGCAGCCATGCCGCTGTTTCCAGCAAGGATCCCGCATCCAGAAAATCCGCTGGCTCCAGCACTCCTCCCGGCGATTCCAACCGCTCCAGCCAGCCCGCCGGATCGGCCAAGGCTCCAAATCCCAATTCGCGCCCCAGTCTCAGCCATTCTCGCGTTTCCCGTATCAGGGCAAACGCGCTTTCCAACTCCTCGCGCCCAGCACGTCTCTGCAATCCATCGATAAATCTCCGGCCCGGCACGCACGTCGTCCGCAGCCTCAGCAATTCCCGCAGCTTGTCAAACTCTAAAATCTCTTCCGCTGGCCGCGCCATTTCCTTATCTCGACGCCTCTCTGCCCCGCCCTTTCAATTTCTCTTCCAGAAACTCTACTGCCGCCTCAATTCCCTCCGCGCCGTGTACCAATCTCCCGTTCGCTTCTCCCCACACCCGCGAACCCTTCACCCCTGGCCCCAGTTCCACTTCTCGCACGCGCTCCAGAATCAGCTGCCAAAAATCTCCAAGCACCACCACCGGTTTCGCTTTCATTACCGATTTGTTCAACATCTCCCACACCACCGACAGCTCTACCAGCGTGCCCGTTCCTCCCTTGCACGCTACAAATCCGTCTCCCATTTCCATCAGCCCAAACAGACGCTCCTCCCATGTCTTCTTCCGCACTTCCACGTCTACCCAGTCGTTCGCCTCGCGCTGAAAAAATTCCGCCGTTACCCCGTACGTTTTTCCTCCACCCTCTTTCGCTCCGCGCGACACCGCCTCCATCACGCCACCGTATCCGCCCGTGCATACCGCAAATCCGCGCTCCGCCAGTGTTTTCCCCAGCTCCCGCGCTTCCTCGTACTCCGCATCACCGCCGCGAGGCCGCGAACTTCCAAACACCGTCACAATTTTTTCATCCATCGCCATCATCCCCGCCTCAAAATTTGCCGCGTGGCGTTGCAGGCCGTTCGTTTTCCGCTGCGTCTTGCCTTCTACCAGCCGCAAAACAGAAATCCGTCATCCCGAGCGAAGCGACGGATCCCTCTTCAATCCCCGCGCCTTGCCTCAACTCCAACTTCGCCTTACCTCTTCGTTACATCCTCCTTCACCACTTCCTTCTTCTCGTCAAACTCCGAAATCATCGCCGCGCACAACGCATCCATCGCGTCATGCACTTCGTGATTCTTCACATCCTCGTTGTTGCTCATGAACGAAAAAATCAGTTTTCTTCCTCCCAATGTTTCTGCGAATCCAGACAGCGTCCGCACGTGCTCCACCGTCCCGGTCTTCGCGTGAATCCGCCCTGTAATCGACGGATCCTTCATTCGTCCATTCAAAGTTCCATCCACTCCCGCAATCGGCAACGACGCATAATAATCCGCGAACCACACTTGTTTCTGGGCATAGTCCAACAGCGTCACCAGCGCGTGCGGCGTCACCAGGTCGTGCCGCGACAATCCCGACCCATCCGTCTGCACCACATCATCCACGTGGATTCCCGCCTTCGCATAAAACGCCTGCGGAAATTTCGGCAAATCGTCCGGATCGCTCCACCGCCCGCTCTGCCTCGCCGACGCCCTCAACAGCACTTCCGCATGCAAATTCTGGCTGATTTTATTCACCAGCTTCACGGAATCTCCCAACCGGATGGACAGGTGCTCCGCCAGCACCGTCCGCGGCGCTCCCAGCGGATCTGGCTCATGCTGTGCCCGAATCTTTCCGTCGATCTTTACGCCACGATCCGTCAGCAGTTTCGTCAGCAGCGCAGCCGCGTGTTGCGCCGGTTCCTGAATCGCCAGCACCAATTTCCGCGGCCCGCTCCTTGCCGGCAACGTCCCGCTCACCACCACCGTGTCCGATCCCGGCTCTCGCGTCAGCCGCAAATCCGCCTTTTCCTTCGCTGGTGTCGTACCCACTTCATTTCGCACCACAAATTCCTGCTGCGCCGGCTCCACAACTGCTTGCACACTGTCCCCGGCCTTCTCTCCGGGCGTCAACGTCAGCGTCACCGTATTGTCGTCGACCACAATCGCCGATATTGCCGCTCCATACTCCCAAACCATATCGTCGATTTCCCATCCATCCGGATAACGCTCTCGCGGGAAGTAGGAGTCGTCTCCCACCACGTCCCCTCCGATCTCCTTCACGCCCCGCGCCACCACCTGATCCGCCAGTTCCGCCAGTGCTTTCTCGGGTGGTCCATCAAATTCTTCCTTCAACTCAAACGGAAACTTCCTGTTCGACAAATTCGGATCGCCCCTTCCTACCAGAATCAAGTCTCCAGAAAGCTTTCCTCCTGGCTGAATCGTTCCATTCGTCTCTACCGTTGTGCGAAACCGGTAATCCGCACCCAACGTATCTAGTGCTAGCGCCGTAGTCAGTAATTTCATGTTAGACGCCGGTACAAAATACTTATCCGCGTTTTTCTCGTACAACATCTCGCCCGTCACCGCATCCACCACCAGCAATCCCCATTCGCCTTTATCCACCGGCGCCGCCTGCATCAGTTGTTCCGCGCGCACCGCAAACCGCCCCGCCGCCGTCACCGTTGCCGTGCTATTTGTCGCTGCCCCTGGCACGGGCGCTCGCGAACCCGCCGTGCTCGTTTGTGCTCCCGCCTTGCCAGCACACGCCGTCAGCAACGCCACGATTACTACGCCCGCGATTCTTCCCTTTTTCCCAACCATAAATCCTCTATTGGCAAAATCCATCGACTGAAAGTATATTCGAAAGATTGTAAGGGCTTCCGCTCCTCTTCTCGCCGCCCCAGCAGCGCCTGGCCAGGAGTGGCACCAGCCGTTCTCGCCCGTCTGCGATCCGCGGCTTCCACGCCCAAACTGCATCTTAGTAGTTGTTCTACGGGACGCAATCTTTAGATGAAGGTGATTCGCATGAAAAAGTGGTTCGCATTGACGCTGGCTTGCTCTCTCGCCGTTCCCGCCCTCTTCGCCGACGACACCAAAGAAAAAGAACGCCTCGAAAATTGCGGCACGGTTGTCCAGGAAATTATGGACATTCCCGACGACATCCCCCAGAGTCTCATCGACAAAGCCGATTGCGTGATCGTTTATCCCTCCGTGCTCAAAGGCGCCTTCATCTTCGGCGGCAGCTACGGTCGCGGCGCCATGACCTGTCGCACTGGCGAAAAGTTTAACGGTCCCTGGAGCGCTCCCACCATGATGGCTCTGGAAGGCGGCAGCTTTGGTTTTCAGATCGGCGGCCAAGCTACCGACTTCGTCCTTCTCGTCATGAACGAGCGTGGTGCCAAGGCTATCCTCAGCAGTAAAGTGAAACTCGGTGCGGACGCTTCCGCCGCCGCCGGTCCCAAGGGTCGCAACGCCGAAGCTTCCACCGACGTCACTATGCGCGCCGAAATCCTTTCTTACTCTCGCGCCCGCGGCCTCTTCGCCGGTGTCTCTCTCGCCGGTTCCACGGTCCGTCCCGATAATGGCGCCAACACCAAAGTCTACAAAAAGGACCTTACCGCTCAGGACATCGTCTTCAAGGGCGTTGTCCCCGTTCCCCCATCCGCGCAGCAGTTCATCTCCTATCTCAACAAAAAGTCGCCGAAGAATCTCTCCTCCGGCAAAGAAATCTAAGCATCTGCAATAACTATGTTTCTGGCCTAAGGTCTCGCCAACTCACGGCCGCCGTTTCCACTAAAGTCATCATGGCGTGCTATTCTGTTTTTAGCCGCTTGCGACGCGCTCAGGGGCCTGTCGCTTTCACTTCGTAATCGATCGATCGACGACTTTGTAGCGGCCGCTCATAGCACAGCCTTCAGCTTGTGCGCCTGCCGTTGAGCCGCTTCTTTTTTGTTATGGCACCGCGTCATCCGTGCCATAAACGAGTGCAGGAATTAGGGCCACTTTAGCCGCTGAGGGCGTGCTTGCTGTTGTGTAGTTTGTAGCAGCCATTTACTTTCGCCAATACGGCTCCAAGCCAATTTCGCACTGCCAGGGGAACTTATCGTGACTTGTCCAATCTGCCAAAAGCGCAAACCCGGCCGTTTTTGTCCCGCCAAGGCCGAAAAAATCTGCGCGGTCTGTTGTGGCACCGAACGCGAAATCACCATCGATTGCCCCTCCGACTGCGCCTACCTCATCGCCGCTCATCGCTACGAAAACGACCATCCCCGTGCCCTGCCCGCCGACACTCCCCTTCTCGATGTCCGCATCAGTTCGGATACCATCCAGGTCCGCGGCCGTTTTCTTTCCGCCGTCGCTTTCACCATCGCCAAATTCTGCGCCGGCCAACCTTCCGCCACCGATCCCGATGTTCTCGCCGCTCTTCGTTCCCTCGCCGACACTTACAAAACTCTCATCGCCGGCATCGTCTACGAGCAACCGCCCGTGCCTTTCGTTCAACGCGAACTTTACGACGCCCTCTCCGCTTTCCTTGCGGAAGCCAAGCAAAACACTTCTCAGGGCCCCGCTTTCGGCCCCATCAAGGATGTTGAAATCTTCCAACTCCTCGTCTTCCTCTTCCGTATGGGCCTGCTCCGCACCAATGGCCGCCCTCGTTCCCGGCGCTTCATCGAATTTCTCCGCGGCCAGTTCCCCGGCGCCCACGAACTCGAACGCGAACAATCACGCATCATCGTCCCCTAGTAGCACAAGCTTCAGCCTGTGCGCCCGGTCCTCCTGAGGAGCGTTTCCCGCGACGCAGGATCTCAACCGCTGCGTCTCACCACCCAGCACTGGGCCAATTCTCCCTACACCAACCCCTCCAAATGCGAGTAGAATAAGGTTATTCTAACTCGGCTCGCCTGGGCACCTCGCCCGAGAGCCTTGCTTAGAAAACCCATGCTGCCTATTCGCGCCTGCGAGAGAAATCGGCTTCACCTGAACCGGGAACTCTTTGTCTCTCTTTTTTCTCTCTCTTCGGCCTTCTCTCTCGACTCGCTCCCGCGAATCATTCCGGCAATCGCTTAAAGGAGAACCATGCGCATCATCAAATTCCTCCGAATCTCCACGGCCATTTTTGGCCTTCTTGCTCTCCTCTTTGCCCTCACTCCTCGCGCCCGCGCGCAAGCGGGCGACGCTACCGAAACGAAGTTCCCGTGGATGGACCGCTCCCTCTCTCCCGATCAGCGCGCCGATCTGGTGCTCCAGCAAATGACCTTCGACGAAAAAATTCAGCTCGTGCATGGCACCGGCTGGGGTGTCTTGCGCGATGGCGATCCCGTTCCCGCGCGTTCCAACTTAGGCGCAGGCTTCGTTCCCGGCATCGACCGCCTCGGTATTCCCGACATCAACCTCGCTGATTCCGCCGTCGGCGTTCGCATGGCCGCCCTGCAAGGCCGTTATGCCACACCTCTCCCGTCCTCCCTCGCGCTAGCGGCAACTTGGAATCTTGATGCCGCTAATCTCTACGGCTCCGTCCTCGGTCGCGAATTGCGCGATCTGGGCTACAACATGTCCATCGGCGGTGGCGTCGACCTTACTCGCGAGCCACGCAACGGCCGCAACTTCGAATACGCCGGTGAAGATCCTCTCCTCGCTGGCAGCATTGTGGGTAATCTCGCGAAGGGCGTCCAATCCCAACAGGTCATGGGCGACATCAAGCATTACGCCGTCAATGATCAGGAAACTGGCCGAAGCATTCTCAACGTCCTCATGGATAAGCGCACTCTCCGCGAAACCGATGGTCTCGCCTTCCAGATCGCCATCGGCATCGCCGAACCCGCCGGCGTCATGTGCTCTTACAACAAACTCAATGGCGATTACGCCTGCGAAAATGATTATCTGCTCAATCAGTTTTTAAAAAAGGATCTCGCCTTCAAGGGTTGGGTGCTCTCCGATTGGGATGGCACGCATAGCACCGTCAAAGCCGTGAACAACGGCCTCGATATGGAACAACCCGGCTACGGTTTCCTCGGAGATCCACTCAAGAAAGCCATTCAGGACGGTCAGGTCTCCCAAGCCCGCCTCGACGACATGGTCCATCGCATTCTCCGCTCCATGTTCGCCACCGGCGTCGTCGACAATCCCACCATGCCACGCCGCGTCGTTGATCCTTTCCGGGGGCTCGACGATGCCCAGCAAATCGCTGAGCAGAGCATCGTTCTCCTGAAGAATTCCGACCATCTTCTTCCGCTTGCAGCCAGCCACTATAAGTCCATCGCCGTGATCGGCTCCCACGCCGACGTCGGCGTACTCTCCGGCGGCGGTTCCGCGCAGGTCGATGCGCCCGGCGGCAATGCCATCAATCCCAAGCAAGGCGCCGCCGAATGGCAGCAACCCGTCTACTTTCCCTCGGCTCCGCTGAAGTACATCCGCGAAAAAGCGCCCGATGCCAAAGTTACCTATAACGATGGCAACGATTCCACCTCTGCTGCCGCTCTCGCAAAATCTTCCGATCTCGCCATCGTTTTCGTGAATCAATACATGACCGAAGATCGCGACGCCGCCACGCTCTCGCTCCCCGACAATCAAGATGCGCTCGTGCAAGCCGTCTCTGCGGCCAATCCTCGCACCATCGTCATTCTCGAAACCGGCGGCCCCGTTTCCATGCCCTGGGCCTCCAACGTCAAAGGCATTCTCGAAGCGTGGTATCCCGGCATTGGCGGCGCTCAGGCCATTTCCAACATCCTTTTTGGCGATGTAAATCCTTCTGCCAGGCTTCCCGTCACCTTCGCCAAGTCCGATGCGGATTTGCCCGAGCCGCAGGTTCCCGGAATGGATCTGCTGTCGAAAGCCACTGCGGCTCACCAACCGTTGCCGTCTTTCGACATTCATTACAAGGAAGGCCTGAAGGTCGGCTACAAGTGGTTTGAAGCCGAGAATAAACAGCCGCTCTTCCCCTTCGGTTTCGGCCTCTCCTACACCACCTACACCTATTCCAGCCTGAAACTCGACGAGAACCAGCGCTCCATCACATTTACCGTGAAAAATACCGGCTCCCGCGCCGGTGCCGAAACCGCCGAAGTCTACGCCGAGCTTCCTTCCGCCGCGGATGAACCGTTCAGGCGACTCGTCGCCTGGCAGCGTATCCAACTGGCCCCCGGCGAATCCAAAAACATTAGCTTGCCTCTCAATCCCCTCTACCTTTCCATCTTCAACGAAGCCAAAAATGATTGGCAGCTTCTCCCCGGCGAATACAAACTCCGCGTCGGCCCCTCTTCCGCCGACACACCCCTAACCGCCACCCTCCACATCCATCAGTAGCGCAGCATGGAGTGCGGGAGCCCAGCTCCCGCCGGTACCCCTAATTGAATTGTGCTGCGATATGAATCAGCGGCCGCCCTGCTGCCGCCCCGTTTGCCAAGGCCCTCACTTCCAAGTCCCGCTCGGCGGGTGCCCCACATGCCGCTTTTGGATGTGGGTTCTTCAATCCACAAACCGAACAACCGTCATCCTGAGAAGCGTTTTTTGCCTGCCTACCGCAGGCAGGCGACGAAGAGCTCAAACAAAAAATCTTGGCGCCTAACAAACGTATTCGCTTACCCTCTACCCCTCGTATCCCACCCAGAACTTCCCCGCCTCATCACACGGATTCGGACGCCGCAACTCCCCGCTAATCGCTCCCGCATCCCAACCCAAACTCATCTGCGCCGGTCGCGCCTCCGCCGCCCTCATCCCTTCCCACGGCCGCGTCGAAAATCCCAACTTCTCTCGTACCTTCCGCACCCGCTCCGAAATCTTCTTCCGGTATTCTTCCGGAGCATATCCATTTTTCGCATACCACTGCTCATACTGCTTGGCCAATCGCGGAAACCTCTTCTGCATGAACGGCAGAAACTGTCGCGCCGACGCCGGCATCAGGAACAACACACCCGAATAAAACCACTGCGCTCCCGCTTCCTTCGACGCCTCCGCCAGCACCTCCAACTCCCCATCGGTAATCCCCGGCAACAATGGCGATGCAGATACCCCCACCTGCAATCCTGCCTCCCGCAATTCCTTCACCGCCGCCAACCGTAAATCGGGCCTTGGCGCACGCGGTTCCAATAAACGCGCCAGTCTCGGTCGCAGCGTCGTCACCGTCACGTTCACACTCAACGCCGACTTCCCCGCAATCACCTGCAAAACATCAATATCCCGTACAACCTGGTTCGATTTCGTGACAATCGATATGCTCAGCCCCTCGCGCTTCGCCAGTTCCTCCAAACACGCCCGTGTCACTCCGTACTCCCGCTCCGCTGGCTGATACGGATCGGTCGCCGTGCCTATCGCAATGTGTTCTGCCTGTATTCCGCCGGACGCTTTCGACCCGTACGAATATTTCCGGGCCATCTCTCCCGCCAGCAATCCCGCCGCGTCTTTCTTCACAAAAATCTTGCGTTCGAATTCCCCGCCATCAATCTCCATATATTCGTGCGTATATCGCGCGTAGCAGTATTTGCACCCAAACTCGCACCCGCGATACGGATTGATCGTCCAATCAAACGGCACTCGCTCGGAATCGCACTTGTTCAACACCGACTTCACTGGTAGCACAAAATATTCCGGCTTCTCCGCGCTTTTCCTTCTCGTCTCCGCCATTGGCGAATTTGCGGCGAGGCGTGCTATGCCCACCAGTGGCGCACGAGGAGTCTGGACTTGGGGCGGGGGGCAATCCGCCGTGGGCATTTCCAGACTTCCCTTGCACCAGCCGGTTTCACCCAGGGCACGGGTTCCGGCCTCTGCTGTTGGGTCAGGCGTTTCAGTGGTGAAAGGTAGGAATCTTACTGCGGGGCGTCTTGCGGGGCGGCGCCGCATCCGGGGATACTGCGCCGTAAGGGGAAGAACTGGGGACATAGCTCACCTCGAGCCCGCCCAGTATTTCGCCTTTTCTTCGCTGTGTCAAGCATTTTCTCCTTTTCTTCGCCTTGAACTCTTCCGCTTCTTCCGCACCCTCTTCTCCTTGCTTCCTCTCTCCTCCCTCTGTTCTAATCCTCTTCGGCGCGTTCTCCTCACGCCCCTTGGTGCTGGGCGGCGTTTCCTCCACCGCTGCGCATCTCATTCTCGGGAGAACACCAGGACTCTCGTGCGCATTCGACAAGTGATTCCCATCCTGTTTCTTCCCACTCTCCTTTGCGTTGCCGCGCACGCCCAAGCACCGGCGCAAAAACCTGCTGCCAAATCCACCACTCCACCGTCGACGCAAACTCCTGCGCAAGAAGCCATCCCCTCTCCGGTCTCTCGCCACTACCCGATTCTCATCGTCGCCCACGGCAATGAGCCTTCCTGGTCCCTGCGTCTCGGCATGAAAGGCCCCGAGCGCCTCGATCGCGTCGGCTATCCTCCCATCATTCTCGATCCCGCCGACATCGTCGCCGATCAGGCCGATCCTTCCGGCAATTCCTGGACCTACAACGCCAAGGACGACGCCACTGGCGCCAGCGTCGCCGTCAAACTCACCCGCGAACCCTGCTCCGATAACATGTCGGACACGAAGTACACCTTTCGCGTCGAAGTCGATCACGCGCAGATCGGCCAGCTTAAAGGCTGCGGCCAAAGCGAGCCCGAAAAATTCCCCGAATTTCGCAAGAAGAATCAGCTCGACATGCCCGAAGATGCTAGCGACACCACTGCCAAGGATAAAGAAAAGGATAAAAAGTTAGCGGTCCTCGATCCCATCACCAATTCTCACCCCCCTCTCGCGGTTGCCTATGTCGATTCCGCCGGGCGCATCATCGTCGCTCGCGGCAACCTTCATAAAACCGCCGGCACCGGCACAGAGCCCGCCCTCTCTCACGACGGCCGCTTTCTTCTCTACACCCGCTCCACTTCCACAACCGCTCCTCAGCGCTCGATCATGCTCTACGAAGTCGACTCTGGCCGCTCCACGCAAGTCGCCGGCAACAATGTTCGCCAACCGTTCTGGTCCCCCGACGATGCCCACTTCGCCTACTTGAAATATGACGGCAAAAATTGGCAGGTCTGGACCGCTCCCACCAACGCGCCCGATAAAGCCATGCTCTTCTCCCCACAATATGTCGATTCGCTGCACGGCTACGTCTCGCCCAACACCCTCCTCGCCTCCGACACGCAGAACGCCTACTTCCTCAGCGAAGACAAGCCCCCGCAAACCATCCCCCTCAAGGACATCTACGGCGAAACATTCCAGATCATGAGCAGCGACACCCTTCGCGCGAATCCCCTCAATCCCGATCTGCTGCTCGTCTCTGCCTACTACGTCAACGCTCCCGCCGGCGCTCCTACCGATCAAGTCGGCCTCAACGAAACTTTCTTCCTCTACGAAATCCGCTCCCATCGCCGCACCATTCTCGGCCCGCCCGACACCTTCGCGCGCAACGCCGAATGGTCCCGCGATGGCCTGCAAATCTTTTTCACTCGTGGCGTTCCCGGTAAATCCACCCTTTCCACCGACCGCATCTTCTGGGACACCACCGGCCTGAAGCGCTACTCCTCCGGCTACAATCTCGTCATCGGCAAATAACTCACTTATTTTTTTGAAATCGACGTCTTCCGAACGTAGTGAGGTATGGTTTTCCATCGCGTTTTTTGCGATGAATCTCTCTTCGATCCGCCCTCTCCCAACAAAATATAATTTGTTATCCTGCGGAGCCTTTCCGCGACGAAGGATCTCAACCCCGCCTCTCGCCTCCGCCCACTGCGGAGCGCTGAAGCCACGCTCCTACTCTTGCGCCTCCGTGCATTTCACCTGTACTTCCGAGCACACCCGCAGCACCGCATCCACCACCATCGAACTCGTGCTCGGTTACGACCACGCGCCGACGCTCGACGCGATCACAAACGCGCCGCTTTGCACGTCACGCGAAGTTTTAAGTGTCCGCTTACATCTCCCCATTTCGTAACTGTTTCTACGACGAGGGCCTCCGCAATCTTTGCATGTACAGCGATGCTAATCCCCAAACATACAGCCCGCCCAGAAACACCAGACAAACCGTGCCCAACCGCACATAGCGGTCCACCAATTGCGTCACCGACCAACCGTACATTTCGGTGAGCAAACTAGGATCCGAAGGGCCCACTCCTTCGATTTCTCCAAACGGAATATTTTCCAACGGGCCCGTCCATATACGAAAAACGTGCATGAAGCTCAGCGCTCCAATCCCTAACAAGCCCCAGCGCAGGCCCCAACTCCGGTCCAACCAGCTTTCCCGTGGCGCGTAAAAGCACGCCATCAGCATCGTGGCCAGCACCATTGCTCCGCCATCTCCCCAAAAAATGATGAGCGCTCCCGCCGGCATGTTCAGAACAATCCGTTGCAAGACGAGCGCTGCGGCAGCCGCACACAACCATCCCCAACGCCGCGCTTTCCACGCTTGATATCCTCCAAACAGAATAGCCGCCGCCAAAAACAGAACGATCATCCAGGAACGTTCTTCTCCATGTGGAGTAACCCACAGCAGCGGCACTGCCCACCGGCCCGTAAGCCATGCAGTAATAGCGTGTCCACTCTCGTGCAGCACCATCGCCAACATCGCCGCGGCCATCCGCAGGCCCGTACCCGTTATCAAACGTGCCGCGATCAACGCGACAGGAAGCGCCAGCGCGCGCCACTTTAACTCTCGCGCCCCATCGTCTCGGACCGCGGGAACCAATGAGGCTGACGGGAGCTCAGGCAGCGCTGCAACAGCCTGTGTCGCGGGCAGCGCCATCGCCGGCTGATACCGCGAAAATACGATTCCGCACTTCAGGCACTCTGTGCTTTGCAGTTCGTGATCGAATTGACATTTCGGACAGCGCATCTCATATACTCTGAAATCCATTGTATGAGGCCAGCGCTCTGCATCCACACACGGCTGACACACGCTGCCGAAACAGGTACTGCCTTCCCTTTCCGTTTGCCTGGAATCACGCGCACGTCAATTCACGTTGTAACATAACTGCTCATGGCCCTTTTTCCTCTGAATTTCCTGTCTCCAGAAGATGCCAAGCGCGCTTCGCGTACCTTCGAAAAACTTCTCCGTCACGACATCCGCAACTGGGCTCTCACAGGCGGGCTGGCCCAGGGGAGGGGAGTATCTTACCTATAAACAATCCGGCAACCCGTCACAAGATCTTCCGCAGCAGCGGGATCCGCCGGAACACCGCCGCGCTCAGCGCAAAAGAACAAATCGCCGACAGCACCCACAGCACCACGAACTTCACCAGCACCGGCCAACTCACCGGATGCAGCAGCCGCGCCAGCAGAATCAGGATCGGCGGATGAAACACGTACACGCTGAACGCGTTGTCCGACAAAAATCTTTCCAGCCGTCCCTGCTCGTTGTAACTCTTCCGGTAAATCACCAGCAGCCCATAACAGATCGCCACGCAGGTGAACGCCTCCCACACATTCATGCCCGCCGCCTGCCAATGCCATCCACCGGAATACGCCTTGCCGTTGCCTTTCACCATTCCGCCGGCCCACAGCAAGGTAATCCATGCCGCAAACCCAACCGGCAGAACCACCAGCAGCCAACCCATTCCTCGCGCGAAGCTCAGCTTCGGCAACCAGTCATTCCGCGCCATCAAAATTCCCGCGCCAAACAACAAAATGTATTGCGGAAAATCTCCCAGATGCATGTTCAGGAACGAGTAACCCGACGGAAAAATCAGGCGCATCGCAAAGGTGAACACCGCCATCCCCAGCGCGAATCCAGCCAGCATCTCGGATCCCGGCGCTTCCCGGCTCTCCCCTCCCCTCCCGGAACCCGGGCCATACACTCGCCACGCCGCATACACAACAGCAAAAATCAGCAGCGCCAGGCAGAACCATAGCGGCCCATTCTCCTGCAGGAATTCCCCGTTCCGGATGTGTTTTATCCATTCATTCGCAAACGACGTTGGCTCCGTCGAATTCCACGAATGGGCGCAGAAGTACTCGGTGATCGGGCCCAACACGAACATGTAAAACAAAACCGGCAAGCCCAACCGGAATCCCCGCTCCCGAATAAAACGCGTCGCTCCCTTCCAGTCATACGATCCAGGAACAAAGTATCCCGCCAAAAAAAACAGCAGGCCCATGAAAAACGATTGCAGATACATCTGCCAAACCGCGAAGAAAAACAGCGTAAACACCCCAATCGTCTTGCGGTCCACAAAATACCAATTCCCCAACGGGCTATAGGTGTCCGCCGCGTGCATGCTCAGCACCAGCAGGATCATTGTCCACCGCAGGTTATCTACAAACAGCAAACGTGTCCGGGTGGACGGGCTGGCATCATTCGAATTCAGCGCGCGGGAAACCGGGGTCATGGCCGACAGGGACGAAAGCGTAACATCATTCCGGCCCTCGGGGCGATTGCCAATGGTGACCACAGTCACAGAATGGTCATACACTTTCCCATAGAACCTTGTAGCAGTGGCTTTACGCCTCTGGCTTCGCTCTACACAATCTCCATGCACACCACCACACAAGAAGCACCAACTACAAATGTCTCCTACCCGGCGCTTCCTTCCGGACAACCGCGTGTCGGCTCGGTCGACATCTTCCGCGGCTTCGACCTCCTGCTCATGATCTTCGTGAACAGCCTCGCCGAGGCCACCGGCTTACCCTGGTGGACCTATCACCGCGGCAACGTGAACGGCATGACCTACGTCGATATGGTCTTTCCCGCGTTTCTCTTTCTTATGGGTATGTCCATTCCTCTCGCCATCGACGCGCGCCGCTCCCGTGGCCAAGGCCACCTCCAGATTTGGGCGCATGTGGTCATTCGCTGCGCCAGCCTGCTGGTGATGGGTTTGTTCATCGCCAACGCGTTTCATGTCAATGCGCAATACACCCATCTCAACCAGACCTGGTGGGCTTCCCTCGGTTTTCTCGCGATTGCCGTCGTGTGGCTGCGTTTTCCCGGCGAAGCCAAGCGACCGATACTCCGTGAAGTCCTGCGTTACTCCGGCTTAGCCTTGATGGCTGCACTCTTCCTGATCTTTCGCCGCGTCACTCCTGAAGGGCAGCCCGCGCGTCTGGATTTCTCTTATGTAGAAATACTGGGACTGCTCGGCTGGGCCTATCTTCTCGTCAGCAGCATTTATCTCCTGATCGGCAAGCGTTTCAAATTGTTGTTGGCGGCTTTTGCGGCCCTCGTCGCGCTCAACGCCTTCTCCACTTTGGGTTGGCTCCATTCTGTGAACGATTTCCTCGGTCCTTGGTATCCCTTTGAGTCCGGTTTGTGCTCTCTCACCATGGCCGGTGTACTCGCCTCCCTGGTCATTGTCGGCAACCAGGTCGCTTCCAGCTTTCAGAAAAAATTCCGTTGGATGTTCGGTAGTGCGGCTGTCCTTTTCACTTTGGGCTTTCTGCTGCAACCCCTCGGCATTTCCAAGAACCGCGACACGCCCACTTGGTGTCTCTACTGCACTGCCGCCAATTTCCTGATTGCTCTTCTGCTCTACTGGATCATCGACGTCAAAAACCAGCGTGCATGGGCAAACTTCGCGAAACCCGTGGGCGAAAATCCTCTGCTCGCTTATCTCCTCGCGTACGTGCCATTCCTTGTCCCGCCGTTGTACCCGCTTACGCCCATGGGTACTTCCGGCTGGTTCGGCGTCGTCAAATCCGCGTTGCTTGTGCTGCTCATGCTGGTTCTCACACGCCTCCTGGTGCGTGCCCGCATCACTCTTCGCGTTTGACTTCCCGTGCATCCGTCGCCCCTCTTCCGCCGCAAAACGAGTAACATAGTGCGCCCATTTATCGCGCAGAGGAGAACTGAGAAAAATGCGATCGATGATCCGTCCGTCAGCTTCGACGCTCCTGCTTCTGACTGCAGCGGCATCTTTTTGCTTTGCCCAGGCACCACCTCGTCGCAGTCTGGACATGACCCCGGTCAAACCCGAAAGCGTGGGATTCTCCTCGGAGCGCCTCGAACGCCTCCACAACCTGATCCAACAAGAGGTGAGCAGCAAGCAACTAGCTGGCGCAGTCACCATCCTCGCCCGTCACGGCAAGATCGTCGATTACCGCACTTACGGCTTAAAGGACTTCGCCAGCGGCGCGCCCCTGACCAAAGACATCATCTTTCGCGATTACTCCATGACCAAACCCGTCACCGGCGTCGCCATGATGATTCTTTACGAAGAAGGTAAATGGCTGCCTTTCGATGCCATCTCGAAATACATTCCTGAGTTCAAGAACCTGAAAGTCTTCAAAGGCGTGGGCCCTGACGGCAAGATGATTCTGGTCGATCCCGATCATCCTCCCACCATGCAGGAACTGCTCACCCACTCCGCTGGTTTCTCTTATGGCAACGGCCATTCCATGGTTGATGCGCTCTACAAAGAACAGAAACCGACAGAATCGGCAAACCTGCAGGAGATGATCAATAAACTTGCGGACATTCCCTTGAACTATCAACCCGGCAAAGGTTGGACCTACAGCCTATCGATGGACGTCGAAGGCTACATCATCGAAAAACTCTCTGGCCAATCTCTGCCGGATTTTATGCGTGACCACATTTTCGCCCCTCTGGACATGAAAGACGCCGGCTTTTTCGTCCCCGCCGACAAACGCGCCCGTTTCGCCACCAATTACAAGGCAGACGCCTCTGGCCAACTCATTCCTGCGCCGCCCGGTGCTCACGGCGATTACGAGAACCAACCAACCTTGCCGTCGGGCGGCGGCGGATTGGTGTCCACTGCGGAAGACTACTATCGCTTCGCCCAAATGCTCGGCAATGGTGGCGAGCTCGGCGAAAAACGCATCTTGGCGCCCGCCACGGTAAAGCTCATGGCCTCCAATCACCTTCCCGACAATTTGCTAACAGGAGAGTTCGGTATCGGACAACACGTCATGCGGCCCGGCTTCGGCTATGGCTTCAACTGCGCCGTGGTCTACGACCCAGCCGCGGCCAGCCTACCGGATGGTAAAGGAACGTTTTTCTGGGATGGAGCAGCAGGAACTTTTTTCTGGGTAGATCCCACCAACGATGTCGTCTTCGTCGCCATGATCCAGCGTATGACTCACCCGGACAACCACAGCTTGCAATACCGCGCGCACGCCACCGTGTATCAGGCGCTTCTGGACCCTTCCAAATAGGAAACAAGGAAAGTGCCCCGCACCACTACATCGCGCGGATCTTCATGTAACGCATAAAATCGGGATACAGCTTCACCGCCGCTACCGCTAACAAAATCATGGCCACGCCTTTAATTGTAGTAGTCATCGCAAGTTCCCTCACAGCCAGTACACCCGCCTGTGCCGCTGACGAATATCCGCGAAAAGCTGTAGCTCGCCGCAAAGTTTGCGGCAGATTGCTCTTCCCTGCGTCTAAGCGACAGAGAGCCAACGGCAGAGCTACAATACACGCGAGGAAAGGAAATCCACATGGCCAAGACAAAGCGCTACGCTGTTGCCGCGCTTACCTGGAGCACCCTGCTGGCCGCCGCGATCGCGGCACAAGAAACGGTGCCCGCGACGTCTCCCCAAACGTCCCCAGCCCACAACAACGTGCGCAAGCTTGTCCAGTGGAAGCGCTTCGACTACACCTGCGACGAAGGAAAGAAACTAACCGTTTACCTCGCCGGCGCCTCCGCCAAGGTCAGTTTTGGGGCACAAACCTACTTCTTGAAGCAAACTATGTCCGCCGATGGCAACCGTTATTCCGACGGCAAAATCGTCTGGTGGGGCAAGGGCAACGGCGGTTTTCTGCAGGAAGATAATCCCGACGGCAACGGCAAAATGATCGTGAAGGATTGCAAACTCGACGAGCCCCTTAACCCGCAAACTGGAACCGTCACCGGATCCGTAACTTACCTTCAGCGCATGGCCCTCCCTCCGACTGCCGTGATCGAAGTCAAACTGCAAGACGTCTCGCTGGCCGACGCTCCCGCGAAAGCGATCGCCGAACAAACCTACAATTTGGGCGAGCGCCAGGTTCCTGTGCCCTTTTCCCTGAATTTCGACCCCGCCAAAATCGATCCGAAGCACACTTATTCGCTCAGCGCCCGGATCACCGTGGACGGCAAGTTGGTTTTTATCAGCGACAAGGCCTACCCGGTCCTGACTCGGGGGAACTCTACTCAAGCCGACATTGTCCTGAAACCTGCCACAGCATCTCCAAAATAGCCGCGTTCACCGCGCCCGGCCCTTCGGACAGGTACCGTTTACGCTGCCTGAACCTTACGTCCGGCGTCCTTGCGCACTCCAGTCTCTATACTTTACGCATGGCGTCTCCTCTCACCGCCGTGGCCCGGCAAGTTGGTCTGCTTGTGCTCGAAGATTCGAGCAATTCCGTCACCCTTAAACAAATTCTCGACAGCGAAGGTTGGCGCGTCCGCGTCGTTCCCGATCTGACGTTACTCCACGCCGAATTGAAGACCGGCGAATATTCGCTGGTCATCGCCAACGTCGAAATCGTCGGGCTGGACTCCCCGACGTTCCACGTGCTCCAGGAATTGTCATCGGTTTCGCCCGAGGAAGGCGGCCGGGTGCGCGTCCTGTTCGTAGTGCCGGAAATGGCGGGAAGCCAATTTGTCCCGGGACTCGAGCGCGCCCGCGTTCCTTACGCGGTCCGTCCCTTCCACTTGCACGATTTCCTGGAAAAGGTCAGCGACCTGCTGGTGGAAGTAAAAGCCATTGAAGCCCCTTTGCGTATGACGCGTTACGAGTTTGGTGAGGCCCGTAAGAAGAAAAAGCAAAGCAGTCGCACCACCTCCATGTTTGCCTCGCGTGATACTTACTCTTATACCGAAGAAGAACTGGCCGAATATGAGCGCCAGGAGGTAGAAACCAGCAAGAATCGCCGCCTCAAACCGCGGACCAACCTCGGCAATCCACGCGAATAGTCTGCAAGGAAATCCAGCTGGAACGTTCCAACTCCAGGGCGTGCTCCGAGAGCGCGCGCAGGAGGATGGCATGCTTCGTTCCGCACAGACGTTTATAGGACCCTCGTTATTTGGTGTGGCCACTCTGGGCATCGCTACGTTGGGAATGCTTTGGCCCTGGCCGGGAGCGCCCACGCCTCCCGGGAAACCCGATGGAGACTGGCGGCTGCTCGATCCCATCAGCTATGAAAATCTGACCGTGTTTCCGGTGGTAACTTCCTCCGGTTACGACACCAGCGGCTTTTTGACATTAGAAGAAGGCCTGGCCCACGGCGAGGTTATCGTGCGCGAGCAAGGCGCGGAAACCATGATCCGCGACCGCGGCACCGTACGGCCCCCCGTCCAAAACTATGGTGGCCCTTCCGTGAATCAGCTCGTTCTCGTGAACCACGGCAAAAAACCGCTCCTCCTTCTGGCGGGCGAACTAGTTAGTGGCGGCAAACAGGATCGCATCATAGGTAAGGACCGCATCGTCCCCGTTGGAGCTGAGCCGTTGCCTTTGGATGTGTTTTGCGTGGAGCACGGACGCTGGTCCGCCGGCTCGCAATTTACCGCTGCCAGCACCATCGTGCATCCCAGCGTTCGCGAACAGGCCGCCGTAAATCAGCGGCAAACGGACGTATGGAATTCCGTGGTTGCAGGAACCACGGCCAGAGTAGAGTCGGCCGCTCCTGCTCCGCAGGTATCACGAAACACGCTGGCGACAACCATCCAAACCGACGCACCAACCCAATCCTACGCCAAGATTTATGGTTCGCAGCGCGTGTCCACGTCGGTTGAAGCCATGGTCGACGAAGTGCAGCGCCGCTTCCGCAGAGAAACCGCCGGCCTCAAGGGCGAGCGGGTGGTTGGCGTGGTGATTGCTTACGGCGGCGAAGTGGCCTGGAGCGACATTTTCGCTTCCGGCGAATTGTTCGATCAGTATTGGACCAAGCTCCTGCGCAGCTATGCGGTCGAAGCCGTAGCTAGACCGAGCTTGCGCGAAAAAGCTTCGGTGCAAGATGCGCAGGAGTTTCTGCAGCGGCTCAAGGGACGTGAGCAGACCGAGTCCGAGCCCGGCGTTTATGTTTGGCGTGAAATCAATGATGGCCGCCTCTCCCTAATCGAACTGGAGTCCTTGCAGCCCAAGGTAATGACCCTTCACCGCTTGGTGGTGCGCAAAACCAGCTAATTCGCCTTCACCTGTAGTAGCGGCTCCATGCCGCTGTCATCACCCACGCGAATATTTTTGGACTTGGCTGGAATCGGCAGATTTGGCAAGGATTTCCGCCGCAGTGGCGGACCAGGACGGATGCCGCAAGTCCGGCGCAATTTCGGCTAAAGGCACCAGTACGAAATTGCGCTGAAGCATACGCGGGTGTGGCACCTCTAGTTCGGGCGTGCGGATCGTCGCATCGTCATAGAGGAGGATGTCCAGGTCAATCAGGCGCGGTCCTTTGGCGAACGGCTTTTTGCTGCCCATCTGCGATTCGATCTGCCTTAACGCGGTCAACAACTCACTCGCAGGGAGTTCCGTTTGCGCTTCGAGGACGCTGTTTAGAAACCACCCCTGATCCAGGTAGTCGACGGGCTCGGTCTCGTAAACGCTCGACGCTTTCCTGACGCGCACGCCACACGTACCGAGGCGCCGCATGGCCTCGCGCAAATTTTCTTCACGATCACCAATGTTGGAACCCAGCGCTATATAAGCAGTAGCCATGCTTGCCGGTTATTTTATGCCGACACGGCGGCGCAACATGCCAAACATGGCGTCTGCCTCCGGCAGCTTGAGCAGGAAGCTCATCGCGAAGAACACAACCCCGTAGAGGCTCAGCACTGCCACGGCAAGCAGGATGTGATGGTGATTACCTAAAACGTGTGTGCTTAATTCGTAAGTTAAACCGCGTCCCGCGGCTGCCGCAATTAGCGCTGCCAGCCACACTTGAGCCAGAAACCGCATGGGCACCCCGACGTGACCTAGGAGCACCCGCAATCCGCGCTGCAGCAAGGTGAACTCCACCCAAGAAGCGATGCCTGCAGAAACTGTCAGGCCCGCGACACCCCATCGCGGTTCAATGCCGAACAAGCGCGGCAACGGCAGAGCCATCAAATAGCCGAGTAATGTCGTGAGCACCACCCGAACGATCGCGAAACGCAATGGCGTCCGTGTATCCCGCAAGGCATAGTAAGCCGAAGAATACAGACGTCCGAGGGTAGATGCCAGCAACCCCACGGTCGAACCAATAAGAATTCCCCACACATAAATGACATCGTTGTGCATGAAACGGCCGGATTGATAGATGGCCGCGACGATGACATCGCCAAGGATCAGAAAGCCGACCACCGAAGGCACCACCAGAAACGTGATTTGCCTCAGGCCATTATCCAGCCGAGTTCGCAGTATGCCCGCAACTTCATCCGCGGCGCCCAGTGCTCCGCTCATCACCGGGAGCTCCGCGGCGGACACCGACATTCCAAACAGACTCACAGGCAGGGTGTAAAGAGTCTGTGCGTAGGCCAGTGCGGCAACCGCGCCAGTAGGCAGCCAGCTGGCCAGGAAGGCGTCGATATACGCGCTAATCTGGACCACGCCGCGGCTTACAAACACCGGGAAAAAATTGTGAATCACGACACGCACGTTTTGTGCCTGATATGCCAGCGCGAGTCTTAATCCGCCAAGCAGTTTCAAAACTGTGGGAAGCTGCACTCCAACCTGCAGGGCACTCCCTACAACCGACGCCCACGCGGTAACCACCACCAAAGAATCCTGCGCGCGGCCGCGTCCAAAGCTGACCATACCGACGATCATGGCGATGTTCCAAAGCACCGGCGCTGTGTAGGAAATGAAAAATTTGCGGTGGCTGTTGAGGACGCCAAGGCACCAGGCGGAGGCGACGAGCAGTCCCGCGCCCGGAAATAAAATGCGCACTAAGAGGACCGTAAGGTTGCGTTTATCTCCGTGGAATCCCGGTGCTATCGCTTCAATCAGCCACGGTGCGGTCAGCACGCCCAGCCAGACAATTACGGAAGTTGTCAGCATCAGCAAGGCCGCGATGGCACCCGCGGTCTTGCGCGCTTCTTCCCTATCGTCGCTTGCCAGAAGGCGCGCATATACGGGAATGAAGGAAGCGGAGAGCACGCCCTCACCAAACAGGTTCTGAAGCAAATTCGGGATACGAAATGCGGCACGAAACGCGTCGGCGGCGTCGGAGTTGCCGAAGTAGTGCGCGAACACCCGGTCGCGAATCAGGCCGGCGATCCGGCTTAGCAAAATGCCGGCGGCCACGAGGAAAGCGAATCGCTTGGAGCTGGAGAGCTGCGATTTAGAGCTGGCGGGGTCGGTCACAGTCGATTCCAAACCATCCATTCCTTCGGGCCGAAAGCCCAGATCCTTTCGGAAACATTTGCGTCGCACCACCATCCGCGGCTAATGCCCAACTCAATTCGCGTTTTGCTGGACCATGTGCTCCTAAATTTAAGATAGCTTATCAGCCAGCCCGGCATGGGTGCGAATTGCGGCAAATGTGCCGTGAAATTACTTTGCCGCAGGGCAATGGTAGAATTCGGCGCGGCTTTACCGATTACCACGTAGGTGAGATGTGCGCTGCCCACTGGGGCAGCGTTCAAGGCATGAACAAAAGGTGATTTGGTGAAGCACAACTAACCGGCAACCGAATTGGCCGTTAGAAAAGGCGGGGCTGGCGTTTGGGGAGCTCGCGGCCGAAATATTCATAGGCACGATGCGTGGCGACGCGGCCGCGCGGAGTGCGATCGAGCATCCCGATCTGCATCAGATAAGGCTCGTACATTTCTTCGATGGCGTCTTCTTCCTCACTTAGAGCCGCCGACAACGTGCCCAGGCCAACCGGACCGCCACCATATTTGTCGAGCAGCGCAATCATCAAGTTGCGATCTACTTCGTCGAGGCCATGTTCGTCCACGCCCAGCATCTGCAGTGCTTCGCGCGCTACTTCGCGCGTGATGCGTCCGCCCGCGCGAACTTCCGCAAAATCACGGGCCCGCCGCAACAAGCGATTGGCGATGCGCGGAGTGCCCCGGCAGCGCCCGGAAATTTCTTCGGCACCAGCATCGTCCATCTGAATGTTCAGAATCTTTGCGGAACGATGCAGGATGATCAGCAAATCTTCGGGCTCATAGAAATCCAGCCGATGCACGATTCCGAATCTCGAACGCAACGGTGCGGTGATCAGCCCGGCGCGCGTGGTGGCGCCCACCAAGGTGAAATGATTCAGAGCAAACGGATGAATGCGAGCGCCCGGCCCCTGTCCGATCACTAGGTCGACGCGAAAGTCTTCCATCGCCGGATACAGCACTTCCTCGACTGCCGCTTGCAGCCGATGAATTTCATCCAGAAAGAACACTTCCTTGGATTCGAGCGAGGTCAGAATCGCGGTCAAGTCGCCTTTGCGTTCGAGCAATGGGCCCGCGCTCGTTTTGATCGGCACATTCAATTCGTTAGCGATGATCTGAGCCAGAGTGGTTTTGCCCAGCCCCGGTGGGCCGTAAAGCAAAACATGATCGAGAGCTTCGCCGCGGTTCCGGGCCGCTTCCAGAGCGATAGAGATATTTTCCTTTACGCGCTTCTGGCCAATGTATTCCGAAAGAGTTTTTGGGCGAACGCTGGCATCGAGCCGCGCGTCTTCCTCCCATGCCGAACCGGAAACGATCCGCGGCTGGCGGTCAGTGTTGGCAGGATCTTTTTTAGAACCGAACGTCGTCATGCTGATTAGAGAATAGCAGGAATCACAAATCGAACCGCAGCCAGCCCGCGCCAATGAACAAATCTTGCATCAACGTGTCTGTGGCGCGCTCAATTTCGTGAGCGTCACGCGCAACAATTTCTCGAAATTTGTAATACCTGCTTCGCGTTTTGCTTCCGCCACGGCGGAATCCGCGGCTCGCTCGTCGTAGCCCAGATTGATCAGCGCGGATTTCACGTCGGCTTCCACGCCTGCCGGAGAAGCCGGCGCGGGCTTTTCCGCTTCCACCACAACGGCCTCAAGTTTGTCCTTCAACTCCACTACCATGCGTTCTGCCGTTTTACGCCCAACGCCCGGAATTTTCGTCAGCCGCGCCAGATCGCCGGTGCGAATCGCCGGAACTAGTTCCTCGACATTCATGCCTGAGAGAATCTTCAACGCGAGGGTCGGTCCAACGCCGGAGGCGCCCAACAGCAATTCGAAGAAATGCTTTTCGCGTTGCGAAAGAAACCCGTAAAGCGCCAGCGCATCTTCCCGGACATGCGTGTGGATCAGCAGCGTCACTTCGCCGTGGAGTTCGCCGAGAGCCGCAAACGTCGAAAGCGGAACTGCAACAAGATATCCGACTCCGCCAACATCGAGAATAATTTGGTTGGGACGTTTTTCGAGCAGCCGGCCACGGAGGAGTCCGATCATCGCCGGCCAGTATTGCCGCTTTTTCTTCGCCTGTCAACGCGAAGTCTAGCAGCCTCGTCAGTGCGAGTAACGTCCCACGTATTCGCCTCGGGCCAAAACGTGCCCCTGTATGGCGTGCTCTAAGTCCTTCTTAGTCGCACCAGCGTTAAGGTTCAGCTTGGTGTCGAGTGCATACAGTTTGAAAAAATAACGATGCACTTTCCCGGGAGGTGGACAGGGGCCGCCATAACCAGTTTTGTCGAAATCATTCTTGCCCTGACGCGTGCCGTCAACGGATTGTTCGTCCTTCGGATAATTCTGCGCAAGCGCCCGCGATGTCGCCGGTATGTTGAATATTACCCAATGAACCCAAGTGCCAACGGGCGCATCTGGATCGTCTGCGATCAAAGCGAAGCTTTGGGTCCTCTCGGGAGGCGCTTTCCACGCGAGTGCGGGCGAAGAGTCCCCACCATCGCACGTGAAGTTCTTCGGAATGGTGGCACCGGCCGCAAAATCCGCGCTGGTCAAGTCCAGCGTGGCTGCCGCCGTCTCTTTTTGCGCTGGACGAATAGAGCAAGCCGTAATGCACAAAAAGCAGCCGAGCACGAGTAGGCTGTTTCTGACGAGTTTCCATCGATCGGCATCCGGCATAGCACACCTCGAAAGAACGTTGCGCCACCTATACGCCCAGGCTCCGTAGATAATCCGCCACCGCGGGGTGATTGCGCTCGGTTGCAAGCGCCAGCGCGGATTTTCCGTCGCTGCTTATGGCATTCGCATCGGCGTGATGCGCCACCAATAGCTTAACGATTTCGAGATGACCGTTGGCGGCAGCAGTCAAAAGTGGCGAATAGCCCGCGCCATAACGATAGTTCGCATTCGCACCACTCTCCAACAACCAGCGCACAATCTCTGTGTGGCCGCCAGCCACTGCGCCCGTAAGCGCGTTGTACCCGGAATCGTTGTTCGCCGGAGCATTGATGTCGGCGCCCTGTTCGGCCAGATAGCGAGCCACAGCCAAATGCCCAAAAACCGTGGCAAGCGCCACTACGGGAAAACCATCTGGAGAAAACGCTTTGGCCAACACCGGATTTCCTTCCACCAGTTCCTTAACGCGTTCTAGATTGCCAACCGCCGCCGCATCGTGCATCTCGAGCGTCGCCCCGCGTGCCAACAGCAAATCGCGGATCTCCTGTCGCCCGCAATAGGCTGACATCAGCACTGCGGATACGCCCGAATTATTTTTGGCGGAAACCAGCGAAGGATCGGAGTTAAGCAGCGAACGAACTGAAGCGGAATCGCCTGCACGGATCGCCTCGAATATCGCGGCGGTGGACATGAACGCGAAGAAAATAGCTCAGCGGCGGGCGCGATCTTTGCGAACGGCTTCGTCGACCAGCGCATCGAGTTCCGAGCGCGTGAGCGTCACTTCCTCGGTGGGGCTTTCGCGGCCATCACAAGTTTCCGGCAATTCGGCGCCACCGCCCGGTGGCGGAGTGACGTTGTACCGGGCGCGTGCAGCCATCAATTTGGCGACTTCACGGGTGGAGAGCAGCTGTGGCTGGCCCGCAAGTCGGGCCGCCAGCACGATGCGGGCGAAGTGCTCGACCGTTTCCATGCGATAAAACGCCGTGAACAAATCCGGTCCGCAGGTGACCACACCGTGATTGGCCAAAAGTAGCGCGTCGTAATGCGGAACATAGGGTTCGAGTACCGCGCTTAGATCCGAAGTTCCCGGAGTCGCGTAACGCACCAACGGCACTTTGCCAAGTCCCACGACCACTTCGGGGAGCAACGCCTGATCGAGCCCTTGGCCCGCGGCCGCGAAGCCCGTTGCTGTGGTCGGATGCGCATGACACACAGCTTGCACATCGGAGCGCATCTGGTAGAACAACAGATGCATCGCTGCCTCTGAAGAAACGGGCCGGTCTCCGTGGACGTGCTTTCCATTCACGTCCATCACAACAAGGTCACCCGGCGACATCATGCCTTTGTTCAAGCATGTGGGCGTGGTCAAAATATGGTTGGCATCCAAACGAACCGAAAGATTGCCTTCCTGCGCAACAATATGTCCGCGCTCATACAACCATCGGCCCACCAGGCAAATGTCGTGCCGGTGTTGCTCCTCCGTTCGAGAGGTGCGAGAGCGTGTTGAGTCCGTAGACACGGTTCGGACTCCTTCCCGGGACCCGGGGTATGGCCCCTACGACTTTCATGTACGACACTGGCACAAAGAGTACGCTTGGTCGCCGTGAAAGCCAAGAAAAAATCAGGCGTAAATGCCGCGTAGTTTGAGCGAAGTGGCCACGCGGTCAATCGCCAACATATATGCGGCTATACGGTTGTTCACACGATGGGTTTCCGCATAGCGTACCACCTCATCAAAGGCGCGATCCATTACGTCGAACAGCCGCTCGTTTACCTCGCTTTCGCGCCAGAAGAAGCCCTGGCGATCTTGGACCCATTCGAAGTAACTCACGGTAACGCCGCCGGCGTTTCCTAGTATATCTGGAACCGTAAAGATGCCCTTGGAGTCGATAATCGCGTCCGCCTGCCAGGTGGTGGGACCATTGGCGCCTTCACACAGGATTTTCGCCTGCACCTGATGGGCGTTCTGTTCAGTGATCTGGTTTTCAATGGCCGCCGGAATCACCACGTCACAGGGTTGGAACAATACGTCACGGGCGCTCATCTTGGTGCCGCCACCCGGGAACCCCTGCAGCGGCTTCTTGCGCGTGTATACCCAGTCAATCACCTGGGGAATATCAAATCCATTTTCGTTATGAAGTCCGCCGCCAATATCGGCCAAGCCGACGATCTTGTAGCCTGCCTTCTGCATCAGTTCGGCAGCCAGCGAGCCCACATTGCCAAAGCCTTGCACGATCACGCGCGTGTCTTCTTTGCGCATGCCCAGTTTGGTGATGGCCTTATCCACGCAGATCATTACCCCTCGGCCGGTGGCTTCGCGGCGCCCTCGCGATCCGCCAAGCTCGATGGGTTTGCCGGTGACCACCGCGGTGGTGGCCTGGCGCGCATGCATGGCGTAGGTGTCCATCACCCAAGCCATGGTCTGCTCGTTGGTACCCACGTCCGGAGCCGGAATATCACGCTCGGGACCCAGCCAGTCCGAAAGCTCGGCGGTATACCTGCGGGTCAGCCGTTCCAGTTCGCCGCGCGACATCTTTCGCGGATCACAAACAATCCCTCCCTTAGCTCCTCCAAACGGAATATCCACCACCGCGCACTTCCAGGTCATCCAGGCGGACAGCGCGCGCACCTCATCCAGCGAAACGTCGGGCGCAAAACGAATGCCGCCCTTGCCCGGGCCGCGCACCGTCGAATGCAGCACACGATAGCCGGTGAACACTTCCAGTTGCCCGTTGTCCATGCCTACGGGAATGTACAAGGTGATTTCTTTATCGGGGTACTTCAGGTAGCGGTAAACACCTTGTTCCAGTCCAAGCTTGTTCGCCGCTACCTCAAAACGCGCCTCGGCATTTTGGTAGACATTCATCTCTTCCGGCACAGGCATATTGGCCATGCAAAATTCTCCTTTTACGCGTACAGCCCATTCTTCAATGGACTGCGCAACAACCTCGGCCTGTGAGAGACGTTCAGGCGCGATAAATGTTGGCCAACAGGAGAGCAATTCAGCGGGCTACCCACCCGCCGGACCTGCCAATTGGCCGGGTGGTCAGTATATTAAGGGGCATAGCAGAGAGCAAGGTTATGGCACACAGGTAGCAACACCGGAAATATTAAGTAGCCGGAAACCACCCGGCGGTAGAATGACCAAGTCAGACTACAGCCAGCCAATATTGGGGCAGACGAGTTCATGGAATCCAAGCTGAGCTTATCGGTTCTTGTGCCGGTTTATAACGAACAGTACCTCGTGGAAGCCAGCCTGAACCGGTTGGAGATCCTCGCCGATTCTCCCTCGCTAAATCGCGTGCGCGTCATTGTAGTGAACGATGCCTCTAATGACCACACCGCCCAGGTTTTGAAACGTATTCAGGAAAAGCTGCAACAGCCTGGAGCCACGCGCCTCGAGTGGATTTTTCAGGAACACGCCCAGAACCAGGGCAAAGGCGCATCGCTTCGCACCGCCCTGCAATACGCGGACACCGACTTGGCAGTGGTCCACGACGCCGACCTCGAATATCACCCCGAAGATTTGCTGAAGATGATTCCGTTGTTTGTTACCGAGGAGGCGGACGCCGTTTACGGATCCCGGTTTCTCGCCAGCGATTACCGCCGCGTTCTGTTTTTCCGGCATACCCTGGGCAATAAACTGCTGACCCTGCTCACCAACATCGTCACGGACCTGAATCTGACCGACATGGAAACTTGTTACAAGATGATCCGTACCGGTCTGTTGAAGAGCATCCCGCTCGATAGTAACCGCTTCGGCTTCGAGCCGGAAATCACCATCAAGCTGGCGAAGCGGGATGCGCGTATTTTCGAATTACCCATCCGTTATTCCGGTCGCACTTACGCGGAAGGCAAGAAAATCACCTGGAAAGACGGCCTCCGCGCTATGGGAGCGTTGTTGAAATACGGCATCTCCGATCATATTTACGTTGCCGACGAACACGGCAGTGAAATTCTGGCCAGACTGAATCGCGCCCCTCGTTTTACCAAGTGGATGGCCGATACCATCCGGCCCTATCTCGGCGAGCAGGTTCTGGAAATCGGCGCGGGTATCGGCAATTTGACCGCGAATCTGGTGCCGCGCCAGGTCTATTGGGCCAGCGACATCAATCCGCATTACTTGGATCGATTGCGCAAACTGGAGCCAACCCGGCCGTACCTTCACGTGCAATTCACGGACGCTACTGCCGTCGAGACTTATCCCGAAGAACACTTTGACACCGTGATCTGCCTCAATGTCGTCGAACATCTCGAAGATGACCTCAACGCGTTGCGGAACATTCGCAGTGCCCTCCGCAAGGATGGCCGAGCGATCATCCTGGTTCCGAATGGACCTGGATTGTATGGTTCGCTCGACCAGGTGCTTGGGCACTACCGGCGCTACACCCGAAAGCAACTCCAGGACGTTTGCGAGCGAGCCGGATTCCGTGTGGAAAAAATTTTGAAGTTTAACCGCGTCGGCGCGCCTGGATGGTGGTGGAATGGGCGCATTCTAAAGAAAACCACGTTCGGTTTTTGGCAGATTAAGCTACTGAACACCCTGTTGCCCGTAGTTCGACCGATCGATCGCTTCCTGCCCTTCCCGCACCTCTCCTGGATCACGATTCTGCGGGTCGACGAGCAGCCACAGGAAAGCGCCACCCAAGCAGCGGCACAAACCTTGCTGCCCGCGCAACGATAACGTCTCGCGTCTGTTTGCGGTTAATCAAACTACTTCGATTCAAGGATTACTGCTGGTGAAAATCCACGGTAATGGTCAAGTGTGCCGAGGTCGCCTCTCCATCCAACATTGCGGGAGAGTACTTCCACTGTTTTACGGCCTCGATTGCCGCGCGGTGCAGCAGCGTCGGACCGGAAATGATCTTTACAGCTTCCACGTTTCCGGAAGCGTCGATCAGCGCGTCGATCCGCACACTTCCCGAAACATGCTGCGCTTTGGCCAGCGCCGGATAAACGGGTGGAACTGCCTTGAGCAATTGCGCCTGCTTGACCTCGCCGCCCACCGGAAGTGGCGCGGCCGGGCCGGCACGACGAGCAGCGGCGGAAGCAAACGCATCGGAATCGCCGGGAATCGTTTTGGTGTCGATATTTTGTAGCGTGTCCGCAGCCGGCTGCGTGGTGTCACTGTGACCTACCACCGGCGCCGCCAGATGTACGTCTCCCAGCACCGACTTCGGCTCTTCCGGCGCGGGCTCCGCATTCTTCGGCGCAGGCTTGGCATTTTTCGATGGCGCCATGGAAACCGACGTAGAGACGGCTGGAGCTGCCACTGCCGGCGTGAAATTCTTTTCCGGTTGCGTGGTCAAGGCAGGAACATTAGATTTTGCCACTGTAGCGGTTGAACTTCCGGGCACACTCGCCACGCTGTTCGCGGGCGCAGACGCGCTGGCGACAGGTGCCTCGATGGAATGCTTAATCCCGACAGCAGTCGGCGTAGATCCACTCTGGTGGAAGTAGTAGTAACCGCCGCCAGCTACTACCATCAGTGCGGCCGCGATGCCAATGAATAGTCCCTTCTTGGATCCCGACACCGTTTCTGGTGCAGCGGAAGCTTCGCCCAGCAATTGTCCGCCGAAAACCGCGGTTTCCGGCCGCTGCGGCGCATCCGCCGTGACCAGTGCGTCGAAAGATTCCTCCGAATTAACCGAAATGGACGAGCCAGTCGACGCTTCAGGCGCGGCCGACGCTTCGGGAACTGCTGTTTCCGTGTGCTGCAGAGGGGCGAGCCATGAGGGAACCTTCACTTCCTCGTCTGCTCCCAGCGTTGTCGTCGCCCGTTTGCGTTGTGCCGGAACCGGTTTCGACTCCACCGGGGCCGCCTTCGGTTCGTCGGCTATCGCTTCAAGCAGTTTGTTCGATATTTCCGCGATGGGCGCCGGTGTTTTCGGTGCGGCCGCCACAGCCGGGGTTGCCGCAGGCTTTTCCGTGAAAAGCATGGAGCTGAGTTGTGCCTGCAACCGGGCCGCTTCCTGCTTCAGCTGCTCGGTGGACGGATCGGAAGATACGGGGGCCACGTGCGATTCTGGCCCTGCGGGAGCAGCGGGTGTCTTGGGCGAAGAAAACAAGGCATCAATTTGTTTTGAGTAATCGCGAAGCGGCGTAACCGGTCCCGCAGGCAAGTGCGCTTCTGCGGAATGCGGCTCTGGATGCGTGGCGTGTACTTCCGGGGCCACCGGGGCCGCAGGCACTACGCTGACCGGCGGAGCTTTCACCGGTTCAGGAGCAATCGTGGGCGGAACTGCAGCAACTGGCACCTTCTCAGGCGGAGCAATCGGTGATGGCGGCGGTGGTGTAATCAGTGGCGTACTCTGCGAACTAACCGGCGCGGGAGGAACCGCCGGCGGTGCTGGAGGCGGAGTCACAGACTTCGCGGGTGGCGCCGAGACCGGCGTCGGCGCGATCGGCTTTGCGGCAACGGGCGGCTTCACGGCTATCGGCGCAGGCACAACAGGGGTCACCGCTTTGGGGGCCGGAGCCGCTGGACGAGGTGCGGCGGCCGGAGCCGCAGCGCCAGGAAGTTGCACGCCCCAAAAACCTGGAGAGGGTTCCGTGAATTGCAATTCGACGTAAGCGCCAGCGCTGCCGCTGGACTTCGACTTGATGACCTGACATACCACTTCTTTTTTGCTTTTCTCGTTCGTCAGAAACACTAATTGGCCAGGAGCCAGGGCCGTGGCAATACGAATGACCGCGCCATGCGGGAAGACCAGAACGGTCTGGGTACTCTCAGAAAAAGGGGCGCGCTTATCCGAGCCTTCGACCGTGCGAGCGCCATTCACCGTAACTGGGATTTCCAGTGCGACCGGCTGTGGGCGCGCCGTCGTGTCGTTCGGCGACGGCGGCTTCGTCTGCGGCGTAGCCGGGGCGGAGGCGCTGGGGGCCGCAGGTACAGTTTCAAGTTCTTTCAAACTAGGTGCCATAGAGTACCCACTCAGAGAGGAATTGAAGTGAAAGCCCCGTCGAGGCAGGGCTCCCCTTGTGTACATCTACATGGTGGGTCGGCAGCGAAAGGCGTTCTATAGTACGCGCGTACTACCATGGAAACATTGCCATTTATGTGCCGGAACAGTCACCGTGTTGCGCGGTGTGCTAAGTGCGCTGGATTGTGGGCGCCTCAAAACCTGGAAGATGTCATTTCGAACGCAGCGAGAAATTCCTCTCGATCACTGCACCTTGCCGCGTAGTTAACGCGCTTCGCGCGATTCACCAGTCCAAGCCGGTCATTCCGAACGAGTCTTCGAAGCGAGGAATCTCTCTCCGATCTACGAGTGTTCCATCACTTTCCATGGTGCAACGGTGGCTGAAAACGCGCGTCCACGGCCACCTGGTAACCGGTAACCAGCTTGTTTGTTTCGTTGGCCATGCCAATTACCTGCTGCAGTTCCTTGAACATCTCCGGCGTCATGCCTTTGCCAAACGCCGAGGCGGTGTGGGAATAAATGCAGTATTGGCAATTATTGGTCACGCTGACCGCAATGTAGATGAGTTCCTTGGTGAGCGCATCGAGCGCTCCGGGCGCCATGGTGGCCTTCAAATCCTCCCAGGTGCGTTTCAGCAAAGCAGGATCGTGCGCGATCGCCTTCCAGAAATTATTGATGTAGTCCGTTTGGCGGGTAGCTCGAATATCGTCGTAAACCGCCCTCACTTGCGGGCTCGCCTGTTCGTATTCAATGAATCCAAAAGTAGACATCGCTAGCTCCCGGACAAAAGTCCTTGCGTGCTTACGCTATGGTATCTGTAATCTTCGGCAGCGGAAATGAGCCCCAGTGCCCCTCCCCTTATTAAATCGATATAATGGCGGCGATGTGTGTGGAGGATGGAATGACTTTAGCGCCCTCGAGCAACAACTGGAAACACATGCTGGCTCAGATTTGTGCATTTTTGCTTTTTACGGCGCCGTTGGCTGCGCAAACCGTTCATGTGGACGTGACCCCTTCAAAGGCCCTGTCCTTCGATCCCGACAAAGCCATGGGCACCTCCCTTGACATTTTACCCGCCAAGGATTTCGAGAAGGACTTCAGCGAGCCCATCATCAAAGAAAGTTTGTCAGCAGGGTGGGGCCCGATGACTTACCGCCAGAACACCGAATTGACCTACAACGCATGGCATTGGAATCCCAATGGCAAATGGAGCGACCCCAAGAACAAGAGCGGCTACTTCGTTGGCAGCGCCGAGCCCAAGGACTTTTTGCGCGAGTCGTTTGGCTACCGGCTCACTCACCGCGGCACTACCCGCAGCGATTCCGGCCAGTTTGAATCTTCCCGCATGACCGACGGCGATCCCGCCACCTACTGGAAGAGCAATCCCTATTTGACCTCGAAATTCACGGGGGAGCCCGACTCCTCGAATCCGCAATGGGTGCTTATCGATTTCGTTCTGCCACAGCAGATCAATGCCATCCAGATTGCCTGGGCCAATCCATACGCCACCAAATATGTTGTCGAGTATTGGGTCGGTAAAGAAGATGCCCTCATGAAGCCGCTTTCCGGGCAATGGGTAAAATTCCCTAAAGGAGAAGTCACCGCGGGTGCCGGCGGCAGTAGAGTCCAGCGGCTGGCGGATCTACCGATCGCGACGCGCTTCGTTCGCATTTGGATGACCGACTCTTCGAATACCTGCGACACCCACGGCAGCGGCGATCCGCGCAATTGTGTGGGTTACGCCATCTCTGAAATTTCTGTCGGCAGTTTCAATACGCAAGGTGAGTTCGTGGACCTGGTGAAACACACGCCCAGCCAGGCGCAAACGATGACGCAGGCTTCATCCGTCGATCCTTGGCATACCGACAAAGACATCGTTTCGTCACGCATCCAGACCGGATTTGACCTGTTTTTCAAGAGCGGTTACACCAATCATCTTCCGGCGATGATCCCCATCGCCATGATTTACGTGACGCCTGAAGATAGCGCCGCCGAATTGGCCTACATCGAAAAACGCGGATACCCCGTCTCCTACGTGGAAATGGGCGAAGAGCCCGACGGCGCCTTCATGCTGCCGGAGGATTACGCCGCGCTGTACGTGCAATGGGCCAAGGCGCTGCACAAAGTCGATCCCAAGTTGAAATTGGGAGGGCCCGTGTTCACCGGCGTGAATGAGGACATCAAAGTGTGGCCCGACGCGCAGGGCCGCACCTCCTGGCTGGGGCGATTCCTGGACTATCTGAAGGCCCATCACGCTATGGATGATTTGGCGTTCGTCTCGTTCGAGCACTACCCCCTCAATCCTTGCGAAATCAACTGGTCGGACCTGTATCGCGAGCCGCAGTTAGTGGGAAGCACACTGAAAGCCTGGCGGGACGATGGCGTGCCACCCAACGTGCCGTTGATGAACACCGAAAGCAACGTGTCCTGGTCGCTCACCGATCCTATGCAGGATTTATTCGCGGGGCTTTGGCTGGCCGACAGCGTCGGCACCTTCCTCGAACAGGCTGGCCCCGGTGGCGTTTACTATCATTCGCCCATTCAGCCGGAACCTTTGCGGCCGGGCTGCCAGGCATGGAGCACTTACGGAAATTTTGTAGCCGACGAAAAGCTCGACATCAAGCAGCACACCGCGCAATATTTCGCCAGCCAAATGCTCAATCTGGATTGGGTGAAACACGGCGCCGGCCAGCACCAACTGTATCCGGCAACTTCCGATCTCCAGGACGAGGCTAAGCAGGTCTTGATCACCGCGTACGCCGTGAAGCGTCCCGATGGCCAGTGGTCTCTGTTGCTCGTCAACAAAGACCCCAGCAACGCGCACGAAGTGAACATCGCCTTCGAGAACGGCGGCAAGCCGGTGAACGCAGATTTTAGCGGCACGGTGAAAATGGTCACTTTTGGCGCGGCGGAATACGTCTGGCACTCGTCGGGCCCCACCAGCCATGCCGATCCCGATGGCCCGCCGAAGCGCGCTGATGTCGACTGGAAGCCCACTCAAAAAGTGTTACTGCCGAAAGCCTCCGTCACCATACTGACCGGCAAAATCAGCGGCCTTTGATCCGCCCCGTAGCACAGACTTCAGTCTGTGCCCGTGTTTAATTTTGTAGCGGCCGCCTTCGACGGTGCCATCCGTTAGTTACTTTGTAAGTCAACATTTCCTTTTGAGTTCGGCTACCTTGAACGGCCACGTTCTGACGCGGTCAACTCATCGCCAGTGGTAACCTTGTGTGCCGTATTCTCGTCGAGAAAAGTAATTCTGGGAGTTCGGACCCGGAAAATAGTCGTCCTTGAGATCAAGCAATGCGCGGAAGTGCGAGAACCAGGAAGTTCCGCAGTCTAATCTTCGCGAGATGGTGGCGAGCCTTGGTTTGTGCTCTGCCACTGCTCGCCGCGTTGCCTTTTCTCGCGGATGCGCAGGGACGTTCCGAGATCACCGGCACTGTAGTGGATGCCACGGACTCACCGGTCGCTGGCGCCCAAATCGAATTTCGGTCTTCTGCAGGGACTCAAAAAACCGGCACCGACGAGGAAGGCCGTTTCCATCTCACCGGCGTGGAGTCAGGCGGTACGCTCGTCGTCAGTTTTCCCGGATTCGCCACCGTGTCCCGCGAAATTCGAGCTCACGCGTCCCCGCAGATTCTGCAAATTGTCTTGACGCCCGCACCTTACCTGCAGCGCATTAACGTCCAGGGCAGCACCGAAGACATGATTCCGGCGACTCCAGCCAGCGAGTACCAAATTTCGTCGCAAGCCATGGATCAATACGGCAGCATGATGCTCGACGACATGCTGCGCCAGGTCCCGGGCTTCAGCACCTATCGACGCTCCAGCAGCCTGTTCGCGAATCCCACGTCGCAGGGTGTCTCGCTGCGCGGTATCGGCGCCAGCGCCACCAGCCGGTCCGACGTGTACCTCGATGGCATTCCCTTGAACGATCCTTTTGGTGGTTGGGTCTACTGGGCCCGCGTGCCCGAGCAAGCCGTCGAATCGATGGAAGTGGTGAATGGCGGCGCGTCGGATGTGTACGGTGGCGGCGCGCTTGGCGGCGTCGTGAACCTACACACCCGCAGCGATGAAACTGTTTTTGCGGATAGCGAACTTTCTTACGGCAACATGAGCACGCCGAACGTTTCGTTTGCCGCGGGTGCGCCGCTCGGCAAGTGGATGTTCACCGGAGCGGGGCAGGCATATCAAACCCAGGGCTACATTGCCGTGCCACCCGATCAGCGTGGCTCGGTGGACACCGCGCTAGGCTCCGGCGTGCTTACCGGGTATCTGGAGGCTTCGCGACATCTGGGAGAACGCGGGCAGTTTTTTGTGCGAGGCAGTGGATTTGGCAACAGTGGCAAAGGTGGCACCTCGCTGCAGACCTACAACACCACCGTTGCGGAATTGGATTTGGGAGCCGATTGGACTTCCGCCGATCTCGGAACATTCTCCGCTCGCGCGTTTGGTTCGCGGGAACTCTATCATCAGACATTTGCCTCCATCGCTCTGAATCGCGACAGCGAATCGCTCACCGATGTGCAGAGAAATCCGTCGCAGCAAATTGGTTTCGTAGGGACCTGGTCACGATTGTTTGCCGAAAAACACAAGGTGAGCGCGGGCTTCGAAACGCAAGACATCCGCGGCCACAGCCAGGACACGAATTTTCTGCTGGAACACGAAACCGCGGTGGTCGACGCGGGAGGCAGGCAGTTCACTTACAGCTTCTTCGCGCAAGACGCTTATTCCTTTGCACGCACTTGGCAGCTCAATTTTGGCGCTCGCGTCGACACCTGGAGTAACAACTACGGCTACCAAAATCGCACGCCGGTCGCCGGCGCACCCACCGCGAACACCTTTCCAAACCGCACGGAGTCGGCCTTTAGCCCGCGCGTGACTCTGCTCAAGTCCCTCGCGCACGGCACGTCCGTGAGCGCGTCCGTGTATCACGGATTCCGCGCGCCGACACTCAACGAGCTATATCGCAATTTTCGCGTAGGCAACGTGCTGACGCTCGCGAATCCCGCCCTTACCGGCGAGCATTTGACGGGTGGCGAGGTGGGCGTGAGTCAATTGCTTTGGCACGACCGGCTCACCCTGCGCGGCGATTTCTTCTGGAGCGACATTTCGGGGCCCGTAGCGAATGTAACGCTGTCCAGCACGCCCGTTCTGATCACACGTCAAAAAGAAAACCTCGGTGAAAGCCAGGCTCGCGGGTTTGAACTTGCCGGGCAACTGCAAGCAACTCCGCACTGGCAGTTTTCCGGCGCTTACATTTTTGTGAACAGCATCGTTTTGCACTACGCTGCGAACCCGGCACTTCAAGGCAACTTTCTGCCACAGGCGCCGCAAAACCAGTTCAGCCTGCAAGCCAGCTACGTGCAGCCGCTGTGGTCTGCCGGGGTACAAGCGCGATTTTCCGGAAACCAATTTGACGACGATCAGAATTTGCTGCCGTTAGGAAGAGCTTTTTCCTTGGATGCTCAGATTGCGAGAAAATTCGGCAAGCACACCTCGGTCTTTTTTGCCATGCAGAATCTGACCGACGATCGTTGGTATTACGAAGCCACGCCGGTACTGCTCTGGGGTCCTCCGATATTTGTGCGAGGCGGAGTGCGGTTTTCGTGGAGCGGTAATCAGTGATTGGTAGTTGTCAGCAAAACCCCATCAAAACGCGCGCCCAACCCGCTCGGTGTAACAGCCTGAATCAGCGGCCATTTAACAGGAATTCGTTTAGCACCAGGTGTGCCAGCCGGGGAGAATTGTGGCGAAGCACGCCATGTTCTTCGACCAGGTCACCGGTAATCAGCTCGACTTTCGTTTTCAGCACGTTTTCGCGATCCAGCAATACAGGCTCTGCCCCTTTGGCGCGATAACGGCGCGCCACTTGTGGCGAAATGGATTGGCGATTAGCCACAACTGCGTCGATGAGGCGCCCGCGCACGTGTTCCTGAATGGCGCGAATATGTTCGCTGAGCGCATAGTGCGTGGTTTCTCCCGGTTGCGTCATCAAATTGGCGATATACACCCGAGGGGCTTTCGAACGCGCCACCGCGTGCGCAATTTCCGGAATCAGCAGATTTGGAATCACGCTGGTATAAAGCGAGCCCGGTCCCAGGAAGATCACGTCTGCATTCTGAATCGCTTCCAGCGCCAACGGAAGCGGGCGGACGCGGCGCGGGTTCAGCGCAATTTTACGAATCGGCACCTGACTGCACGAAATCCGGGTCTCACCTTTCACCCTCCTGCCGTCGGCGAGCGTTGCCACCAAGTGCACATTCGAAAGCGTGGAAGGAAAAATGCGCCCGCGCACCGCCAGCACTCTGCTGGAAACGCGCACGGCTTCCGCGAAGTCTCCCGTGACGTGGGTCAACGCCGCCAGAAACAGGTTGCCAAAATTGTGCCCACGCAAGCCCTTCCCGGCGTGAAAACGGTACTGAAACAAACTGCTCAGCAGCGGCTCGTCTTTCGATAGCGCCACCATACAGTTGCGAATGTCCCCGGGCGGCAGCATGCGGTTTTCCCGCCGCAAGCGTCCCGAACTGCCGCCATCGTCGGTCACCGTGACGATCGCCGCCAGATCCGTGATTGGCCGTAGCCGTGTGGGACGATGGTCACCCTGCCGCATCACGTGTTCGCGCAGACCGCGTAGCAGCGCAGAGAGTCCAGTGCCACCTCCCAACGCCACCACACGAAAACCGGCAAACGGCGGGTGCTTTACAAGCGATGCACTCATAAGAAATTCAACGGGTCTTGCTCCGAACGGAGATGGGGAGCGGCATCTCTAAAGATACATCCGAGGGCGGGCCAGCAATAACACGCACAACAGCAGGAAAGCAGCAACGGCAGTGCTACCCTGAATAGCCTTCTTTTTCAGGGTACAGCAACTCCGTGAAGCGCGGGTCTTCCTGGAGGAAATTGAAATCTTCGTCGTTGCGCGCGTGATAGCGATTCGCCGAACGCAGCTCAATGGCGATCTTCAGATTGGCAAGAGCAGAATCGGCTTCTCCGGTCAGGCAATCGAGCGCCGCCAGCGCGTAGTGAATATGATCTGCTTTGGGCGCCAGTTTCCGCGCCCTTTCCAGACTTTCCCGCGCCTCATCCCAGCGTCCTAAATTCATCATGGCGACGCCACGCTGGTAATGATCCTCGGGGCTCTTGGGGTTTTGATCGGCCGACGGCTTCATGCGCTGTTCGGTGATGCGTAGGTGGGTGCGGGCGCGGTCGGCCAATTCTTTGCTGGGCCCGGCAATCACCCGTTCCAGCTCCTGTTTTGCGCGTTGAAATTTCTGCTGGTGGAACAGGCTCATCGCTTCTTCGTAAACCTTCATTTGCGCCTGAACCAGGGGATCAACCAGCTCCACCCCGCCACGCTGCGGCGGCTGTGCCGGTAACCCCTTTGCTTTCTTTGGCTTAACTTTGTGCTGAGCCGAGGGCTTGGCTCTGCTCGAAGAGGACTTGTGCACTTTTGCCATGGCGCGAATGTAACAAACACGTGGGCATCCGTCAACGGAAGCCAATACCCTGTGGAAAGTGCGCATTTGAATAGTCTTTACCGTCCGGCAGCATCTCCAAAAATAACTTCCCTGCAAGCGCCTCATCTCCGCGAAACTAGTAGCGTACCTTGTGACGGATGGCGCGTTCTGACGTTGCCTGCTCGGGGCGCGTGTATTATAAGTTCAAGATGGAATTCAGGTTGACGACTCGTGCCTTTCATCAATTTTCCTGCGCGCGAAATTAATTGCAAGCTTGTCTATTACGGTCCCGGTCTTGGTGGCAAGACCGCGAACCTCCAGTGGATTTATGACCACACCGGACAGAATCAAAAGGGAAAAATGGTTTCGCTCGCCACGGAAACCGACCGCACCCTTTTCTTCGATTTTCTTCCGCTGGACTTGGGAACCGTGCGCGGCTTCAAGACGCGCTTTCATTTATATACCGTCCCTGGCCAGGTCTTTTATGAAGCCAGCCGGAAGCTCATTCTCAAGGGTGCCGATGGCGTAGTGTTTGTGGCTGACTCCCAGGAAGAGCGTCTCGACGCGAATTTCGAAACGCTGGAAAACTTGCAGGAACATCTGAAGGAACACGGCCTGAATTTTGCCACGATTCCCTATGTGCTGCAGTTGAACAAGCGCGACCTGCCCAACGTCCTCTCCGTCGACGAGTTGAAAACGCAACTTCAGAAAAAGGGCGAGCCCGTCATCGAAGGTGTGGCCATCAACGGCCAAGGCGTCTTCGAAACCCTCAAAGAACTAGCCAAAATGGTCCTCGCCGAGTTGAAAAAAGGCAGTTAAAGACACGCGGGGATGCCGCTGAACCAGCAACTACTTAAACAATTTGAAATTGACCTCAAACGACGCCAGCACCGCCACCGGATTGCCTTCAAACTTAGCTGGATCGCAGCGCCATGTGGCCAGTGTCTCTAATGCTTGCGTGTCCAAACCCCCGGGAAGTCCGCGCACAATTCTCAAATTACTGAGCCGGCCGTCAACGCCCACGATCGCTTCTACAATGACGATGCCCGCTATGTGATCTTCCCGCGCTTCCTGTGTATAGGGCGGATTCGGCGCGTAATGGCATTGCGGAAACATACCGGGACCGGCCCTGTACAGGGGTTGACCAGCAAACGTTTTCGGGAACGGAGGAAGGCTGTCATCGGAACGCGTCAGGTCAATTTTCGAGACGTCGACGTGGAAATTGCCCTTAATACTCAGCGCTCTTTTCTTGGAGTCCCCGGTGCTCAAGAGGTGCGCAGAGAGTTCGATGGAATTGTAGCTGGCTACGGACAGCTCTGCCGTCAGAACCGCTTGAGCATTCAGTTTTCTGCCCAGCCAGCGCGCTATATCGACCGATTCTTGACCCTCAGGGGCAAGGCGCTCCTCGTGAATAAGATCTTGCAAACGACCGCGGTCCGCAACCGGATATGGATTGGGATCCCTCGACAATTGAGCGGCGAGGGCGTCGGACAGATGAACCGCGAATGCGGTGATTCCTTTCCCGGAAAATAAGAATGTGGTGACCAGGATTTTGCATTTCTCGGGTTTGCAGTCAATCTGCTCGGCATTATTTTTAACTTGGGCAGCAAGGGCTGTGATCAGGTCGGCAGGCGGGGGCGCTGATGGCTTCGCGACGACGGTCGGCTGCTGCGCTTCAACCTTGTTGCAGGCCACCAAAGGCAGACAAAACATCAACAAAACAAACCGCAACGCTTTGGGCGGGCGCATTTGGCAAGAGTCTAGCACGCCCTAAAACAGCATAGAAAGATGAAGGAACTAGAAGCTGGCGGTGGCCGCAGCCTCCGATTCAAATGTGGGAATAGCTTCAACCAAGCGCGTCACGGTCAACGCATCTCTCACGCGGCCTTGCCCGCACACCAGATGCAGCCCGCCGCCCTGCCGCGCCAGCGAAATCGAAAGCTTCACCAGCGCCGAAATACCCGAACTGTCGATTTGCGGAATGTCGTTCAGATTCACCACGAGCTTGCGCGCGCCGCGTTGCAGCAGGTTCTGCGTGAAATCGTTCAAATGCTCGCTGGGTTCCCCGATGGTCAGGCGGCCGTGCACTTGCAAATAATGGATGCCACCCGTTTCGCGTGCAGAAACTTCCAGTGGTGGATGAAGCGTCATGGAACTCCCCTCAGCTCGAGATCGGGCGGTTAGCCGGCGGCGTCCAAGGCCCGCGGCGGTCGAGGCACCAGCATTATACGATGAAGGTTATGAAGAACCAATTAATAGAGCCGCGTCGGCATCCCTGGAATGTCTCGATTCCCGAGGCCAAGCATATCCGGGAATCGTTGCGCGAGTTGTGGGAAGGCCGCGATCGCTTCGCAATTGGCAAGCATGGTCCGCTGTCGAAGAAGGCAGGGACTTGGACGGACTTAGTCGACGGAACGACCAATGGCGAGCGCATCGGCGCGGTTTTGCGCACACGCGACGGGGTCCGCCCAATCTATGTCTCGCAGGGCCACCGCGTCAGCTGAGGAAAGCCGTTCAGTTGGCGATGGCTGTGACCTGTGGATTTCGCATCCCGCGGCCGACGCGCGACGCCGACCAGTTTTCTCGCGAAGTGAAAAGAAAGCTGTTGCACGGCGAGCTATCCGAAAAATGAATTAGGGTCAGAAAAATTTCAAACCCCGCCTCCCCCAAGTGGTGCGTATAATCGCCCTACACGGTGTCAGTCCCCAATTGCTATCGCGTATGAGATAAGCGGAGTGGACGCTATCCATTCGCCCCGGAGAACTCGATGAAGCGCATGGGTATTGCCTGTTGCAGCTTACTAGCCCTGATGCTCCTCGCTGTGCCGCTCTTGGCTCAGCAATCCCCCGCCACCGCTTCCCCGGCAACTTCCTCCGCTAGCGCCTCCTCTTCCCAAGGTTCCCAAGCCGTGACCGACACGTTGAATCAACTAGAGCAAAAGGTCACCGCAGCACAATCTTCGGCGGACAACGCCTGGATGCTGGTTAGCGCCGCGCTAGTGCTAATGATGACGGGTCCTGGCCTCGCGCTCTTTTATGGCGGCTTGGTGCGCCAGAAGAATGTGTTGGCCATCATGATGCAAAGTTTCGCGCTAATGGCGTTGATTACTGTGCTTTGGGCCTTGGTGGGTTACAGCTTGTGCTTCGGCGGTGACGGTCATTTTATTGGCAATTTCCAAATGGCGCTGCTTCGCGGAGTAGGCGCCGCGCCCAACGCCGACTATGCCGCGACGATTCCGCAATCCACTTTCATGGTGTATCAGCTGATGTTCGCCATCATCACCCCGGCGCTGATCACGGGAGCCACCGCGGAGCGCATGAAGTTTTCCGGCACCGTTCTTTTCATGACGCTCTGGTTCTTCGTGGTCTACGCGCCCATGGCCCATATGGTTTGGGGCAAGGGCGGATTCTTGAACGCCGCTTTGGGCGGGCGCTTCCCAACCCTCGATTTTGCGGGCGGCACCGTGGTGCACGTCACCTCCGGCGTTTCGGCGCTGGTCTGCGCTCTGTATCTGGGCAAGCGCGTCGGCTATCCCAAGCAGCCCATGCCTCCGCATAGCCTCGTGCTGAGTTTCACCGGTGCGTGCCTGTTGTGGGTTGGCTGGTTCGGCTTCAACGCGGGAAGCGCGCTGGCTTCGAATGGTTTAGCCTCAAGCGCTTTCGTGGCTACCCATTTCGGCGCAGCCGCCGCAGCCATCGGTTGGTGCTTGGCGGAATGGTTTAAGAACGGGCGCCCCAGCGCGTTGGGCGCAATCTCGGGAGCGGTCGCGGGCCTGGTGGCCATCACCCCAGCGGCAGGTTTCGTCGCACCCATGCCGGCGCTGGCCATCGGTTTCATCGCCGGAATGTTCTGCTTCTGGATGGTCACCAAGTTCAAAGGCATTTTTGGCTACGACGATGCGCTCGACGCATTCGGCGTACACGGAGCCGGCGGCACGATCGGTGCTCTTCTCACCGGTGTGTTTGCCCAGACGTTCATCAATCCCATCTTTGGCGATGGCAAAGCCGTTGGCGGTTTGGACGGACACTGGTCGCAAGTGGGCAATCAGTTGGTCGGCGTCCTTATCGCGTGGGTTCTGGCGATTGTGGGCACCACCGTTATTCTTAAGATCGTCGATGTGACCGTCGGTCTGCGCGTCACCGAGGAACACGAAGTGCAAGGCCTGGATATCACCCTGCACGGGGAAGAGGGATATAACCTGGAAGCCTGAAGTTATTGCCAAAGCGGTGAATAACTCCAGGCGGGAGCGAACACTCGTATGATGAAAATAGAAGCGATCATTCAGCCGTCCAGGTTCGAATCCGTGAAAGACGCTTTGCTGGAAATCGGCATCGAGGGAATGACCGTAACCGAAGTCCGCGGCCACGGGCGCCAGAAGGGCCATACCGAGGTCTATCGCGGTCGCGAGTATACGGTGGATTTGTTGCCAAAAGTAAAACTAGAAGTGGTACTGCCGGATCAATTGGTCAATCGCGCCGTAGACGCGATTTTGAAGAGCGCCAAGACTGGAAAAATTGGCGACGGTAAAATATTCTTGTCGCGAGTGGACGAAGCGATCCGGATCCGGAATGAGGAACGAGGGGAAAGCGCTCTCTAAGTTACACTATGTCCTCGCCCCGCCCTGGTCTCGCTCCTGATTCTCGTCCGAAAACGAAAATGGAAGAATCGGTCACGCCGCTGTCGGTGTTGGGACCACAATGCGAAGCCCAACGGGAGCGGATACGCAAACTATTCGAGAGCGGCGCCACCGCCCAGGAGACGCTCCGGCAGTTGTGTGAATTGGCCGACGGTGCCATCCGCAAGGTCTTCGGGGAACTGCAAAGTGTGCGCGACGGCGGTGCTCAGGGCTTGGCGCTGCTCGGTTTGGGCGGCTACGGACGCGAGGTTTTGTTTCCCTTCTCCGATCTGGACCTGCTTTTCCTCTTCGCCAACGAAAAAATCGAGGAAGAATCCCGCCCCCTCATCTCGGAATTTTCCCGAACCCTCTGGGACCTCGGTTTCCGTGTCAGTTCCGCCGGCCGCACCATCGACGAGTGCAAGAAAATCGAGCAGGACAACGCCGAATTCCATCTGGCCATACTGGACCGCCGCTTCCTCGACGGCGACCACTCTCTCTTCGAAAAGCTCGACACCAAAGTCCTCTCCGTTGCCGAAAAACAGGCCCGGCCATTTTTATTGGTCGAATTGCAGCGCCTCACCCGCGATCGCCTCGGACGCTACGGCAATACCATTTTCCATCTCGAACCTAATGTAAAAGATGCCCCCGGCGGCCTGCGCGATTTTCACTCCACTTTGTGGATGCGCCAACTTGCGGGAGACCGCCGCGATCCTCGTTTCAGTCCCGTCAACGAGGACGAATTGACGCGCAACGCCGTCGAATTCCTCAGTGCTATCCGCTGTTTCCTTCATTACAGCAACGGACGAAACGACAACACCCTCACTTACGAATTGCAGGCTCAAGCCGCCGAGCGATCCCTCGGTATCGACGACAATCTCCGCCGCAACGCCGCCGAATGGATGCGCCTGTATTTCCGGCACGCCCGTACACTGAATCGTCAACTGCTTCGCTACGTCGACCAGCGCCCGCCGGTTACGCTTTCCCTGCGCCAGCGCCTGATGAATGTCACCATCGGCAGCCGGACAGAAATTCCTACGGGCAAGCCTTTTACCGTCCGCGATGGCTTGCTGGAAATCACCAACGAACAACTCTTCGCGGATCGTAACGTGATTTATTCCCTGCTGACCGAGGCCGTACGCACCGGCATGCCCCTCAGCCGCGATGCCGAGCGCAGCGTTGCCTACATCATGACCCATCCAGAGCTCCCGCAGCGCAACGCGCGCATCACCTGGCCGGTCTTGTCGGAGATTCTCGCCGGGGACTTCCCGGGCGTCGCTTTGCGTCCAATGCATCGCTTGGGTCTGCTCACCGAAGTGCTTCCGGAATTTCGCGCGATTGATTCGCTGGTCGTTCGCGACTTTTATCATCGCTACACCGTGGACGAACACTCCCTGCGCACCATCGAACATCTTCAGGATTTGGGTGATCCGCAAGAGCCTCTGGCCAAGCACTTCATGCCTCTGTGGCGCACCGTCGATCGCCGCGAACTACTGATTCTCGCGTTGCTTCTCCACGACGTGGGCAAAGGCATGCCTGTAGACAATCACGTGACCGGCAGTCTGCAGGCCCTGGAAATCGCTTCCGACCGCCTGAAGCTGTCGCCCGAAGAAAAGGCCGAAATTCATTTCCTGATCGAGCATCATCTGGACATGTCCGCCACCGTCCAGCGCCGCGACATCTTCGACCCCGCCACCGTTTCGGGCTTTGCGGCACTGGTTCATACGCACGAACGGTTGCAACGCCTGTCTCTGCTCACTTATGCGGATATTCACGCCGTCAATCCTGAAGCGCTCACTCCGTGGAAAGCAGAAATGTTGTGGCAATTGTTCGTCGCCACCTCCAATCATTTCAGCCGGACCCTGGATCGTGATCGTCTCCATGCCTCCGACGAGGCCCCCATGCTCGAACAGGTCCGCGCCATTACCGGTGGCGCCGACCGCAGCGAGATCGAGCGCTTCCTGGATGGCTTCCCTCGCCGCTATCTCGCGGTTCACTCCGCTGCCGAAATCGCCGGGCATTTCGCTTTGTACCAGAGACTCGGCACCGAACCGGTGCAAACAGAAATTAAGAAAACGCATCACGCTTATATACTCACGCTGCTGTCCGCTGACCGCCCGGCATTGTTCGCAACGATTGCCGGAGTCCTGGCAGCCTGGGGCATGAACATAGTCAAGGCCGATGCCTTCGCCAATGCTGCCGGCGTCGTGTTGGACACCTTCCACTTCGTGGATATGCACCGCACGCTGGAGCTGAACCCTGGCGAAATCGCGCGCTTCCAGCAAAATATCGCCGACGTGCTGAACGGTAAGCAGCCACTCGAACCGCTCATGCGCGGACGTTTGGCCGCCTCTGGCGCGCGGCCACCAAAAGTGCTGGTGCAAACCGCGATCAACTTCGACGATGGCTCATCGGATCACTCCACGTTGGTCGAAGTGGTCACGCAAGACCGTCCCGGTCTGTTGTACGGAATTGGCTCGGCCCTCGCGCGCCTTTCCTGCAACATTGATGTGGCCTTGATCGACACCGAAGGTCAGAAAGCTATCGACGTGTTCTATCTCACCGCCCAGGGCAAGAAGCTCACGTCGCAGAAACAGGAACTCCTCCGCGAAGTCCTTCAGGCCACTCTCTCCTAAAATTAAGGCCAAAATTTAATCGTTACGCCTGTCAGCCCTGCGGATAGGATAGGGGCGGCGTATCCAGCGCATGGACGGGGGGCAAACATGAGTGCGGGCCTGGATTATCAAGCGATGCTGGCAGTGGCCTTAGCGGAAGCACACATGGGCTTGCAGGAAGGCGGCATCCCAATCGGCGCCGCAATTTTCGATGAGCGCGGCCGTTTACTCGGCGCCGGCCATAACCAGCGTGTCCAGCAAGGTGATCCTTCCGCCCACGGGGAAACCGATGCTTTTCGCAAAGCGGGAAGGCAAAAGAGCTACCGCAAATTGATCCTGGTGACCACCCTGGCGCCTTGCTGGTATTGCAGTGGCCTGATTCGCCAGTTCGGGTTCCGTAAAGTTGTGGTGGGCGAAAGCCGTAATTTTCAAGGCGGAATCGCATGGCTACGCTCCTTGGGAATCGATGTGATTGACCTGGACTCACGCGATTGCGTCAAGCTCCTCGCAGACTATATCCGCGCGAATCCCGCAACCTGGAACGAAGATATCGGCGAAGAGTAACCTACTCCGCTGCACCCCCGCAGTAGCTCAGGTTTTAACCTGCGCGCACGGCCCGGTCGGCGTACCCCTTCACCCGTAGCTCCGGTACTAGCGATAGCGCAAATCACCGGAATTGGATAGAATCCGCGGCGGACCAAGCCCGCCCGTACGCTTGTGCCAACCGGGCAATCGCAGGTTTCGTTGCGAGAGGCACCCCAGATGAGTGCTACCGCGTCCACGAACAGATTCTCCGCAGCGGGTGCAAACCTCGCGGCGATTGACGTCCTTTGGCTCACCGCGGGCCTGAGTTGCGACGGCGATACCATCGCTGCCACCGCTGCCACTCAACCTAGCCTCGAAGACCTGGTGCTCGGCACGTTTCCTTGGGTCCCCAAAGTTCGCCTGCACAATCCTTTCCTGGCGTACGAGAACGGCGACGAGTTCGTCCACTTTTTCCGCCAAGCCGCCGAGGGCCGCCTCTCACCTTTCATTCTGGTCGTCGAAGGTTCCATCCCCAATGAGAAAAACAAATCGGAAGGCTACTGGGCTACTTTCGGCACAGATCCGAAAACCGGCCAGCCCATCACCACATGCGATTGGATTGACCAACTCGCGCCCAAAGCTTGGGCGGTTGTCGCCGCGGGAACCTGTGCCACCTACGGCGGAATCCACGCCATGGAAGGCAACCCCACTGGCTGCATGGGTTTGCCCGATTATCTCGGTTGGGACTGGCGTTCTGCGTCCAATATTCCCATTGTTTGCGTGCCTGGTTGCCCGGTCCAGCCCGATAATTTCACAGAAGTGCTGCTCTATCTGCTGAACGTGTTCGCCAACCGCGCGCCGATGATTCCGCTCGACGAGTCCCTGCGTCCCACCTGGCTGTTCGGGCAGACCGTGCACGAAGGCTGCGATCGCGGCGGCTACTACGAGCAAGCCCAATTCGCCGAGGAATACGGCGCGTCCACCTGTATCGTAAAACTCGGCTGTTGGGGACCGGTGGTGCAGTGCAACGTCGGTAAGCGCGGCTGGATGGGCGGCGTCGGCGGTTGCGCTAACGTCGGCGGCATTTGCATCGGATGCACCATGCCCGGTTTCCCCGACAAGTTCATGCCATTCATGAATCAGCCACCCGGTTCACTGCTTTCTTCGAATGCGGTCAGCACCTACGGACGAGCCATCAGCGCATTACGGCGATTCACGCAGGCATCCCTGAACAAGGAGCCCGCCTGGCGCAGCCGCGCGAAGGACTACACGCGGCCCTAATTCCTGATTAAGGATGCGCTGGAAACTCTTCCCGGTATTGGCGAATCTACAAAGAGAGGGCCGGCAAAAAGGACAGACGCGCATATGGGGCTGGATTTTCTGACGCAATGGAACGAGGCGCGCAATGCCGCCATGGCTACGCATCGTGAGGGCCCCTCTGCCGATCTAGCGGAAGCTGAAAAAGCGCTGCAGGAACTTGCCAGTGTTTTCCTTCAGCAAACCTCGCTGTTGGGCACCGCTGATACGGCCAGCGCTCCGCCAGCCGAAGCACCCTCTCTCCACACGGAGGCAAAGTACCGCGCCCTGGTCGAGCAGGTTCCCGCCGTGGTGTTCATGGCTTATCTCGACAAAGGTATCGGCGAAGCTTATGTCAGTCCGCAGATCGAGGACGCACTGGGTTTCTCGCAAAGCGAATGGCTCGAAGATCCCGTGCGTTGGTACCGTCAGATACATCCCGACGACAAGACCCGCTGGAGCATTGAAGCTGCCGAAATGTTTCTCTCCGGTAAGCCGCTGCGCTCCTCCTATCGCGTGATTGCCCGCGATGGCCGCGTTCTGTGGTTCCAGTGCGAAGCGAAAATGATTCGGCGGCAGGACGGCCGACCCTGGTTCATTCATGGCGTGGGCGTGGATGTCACCGAACTGAAGCAGGCCGAAGGAGCGTTGCATCAGGAGCGTAATTTGCTCTCGGCGATCCTGGATACGGTTGGTGCGCTGGTGCTCGTCCTCGACCCGCAAGGGCGCATTGTGCGATTCAATCGTGCCTGTGAAGAGCTGACCGGCTGCCCGTTCAGTGAGGCCCAAGGCAAAGCAGTTTGGGATTTATTCTTACCAATGGGCGGCGCCGAACAGTTCCAGAAGTTGCTCCGGCAAATCTCCGAAACAATGGACCGCGCGGAGTTTGAAAGCTGTTGGATCACTCGCGATGGGCAACCCCGCACCATTGTCTGGTCCGCGGCCGCATTGCCTGGGGCCAAGCAAGCCTCCAAATACATTATTGCTTCGGGGATGGATGTCACCGAACAAAAGCGCGCACAATCCAAATTCCGCGGTCTGCTCGAAGCCGCGCCTGACGCCGTCGTGGTCATTAACCAAAAAGGAAAAATCGTATTGGTCAATGCACAGACCGAAAAGCTGTTCGGCTATCGCCGCGAAGATTTGCTCGGCCAGGACATCGAAAAACTTGTGCCCGAACGCTTGCGCGGAAAGCATCCGGAACACCGCGGTAACTTCTTTGCCGAACCCCGCGTTCGCCCCATGGGCGCGGGTCTGAATCTGTACGGCCTGCATAAGGACGGCTCAGAGTTCCCCGTGGAAATCAGCTTAAGTCCGCTGGAAACCGAGGAAGGCGTGTTGGTTTCCAGCGCTATTCGCGATGTCAGCGAGCGCAAACACCTCGAAAATGCCATCCTTAATATCAGCGAACGCGAACAACGCCGCATCGGCCGCGACCTCCACGACGGGCTTGGCCAGCACCTCACTGGCATTGCTTTCATGAGCAAAGTGCTGCAGCAGCGCTTGTCCGAAGTTTCTGTCCCGGAATCCGCGGACGCCGCCAAGATCGTCGAGTTGGTCAACGACGCCATCCGCAAAACCAAAGAACTTTCTCGCGGTTTATTGCCGGTCGTTTCCGAGGCTCACGGCCTCATCTCCGCTCTCCAGCAACGTGCCGGCGAACTGGAGCACCTCTTCCATATTCACTGCCGCTTTGTTTGCGACGAACCGGTGCTAATCAACGACGTGAACGTGTCCACGAATCTTTACCATATCGCGCAAGAAGCGGTGAACAACGCCATCCGCCACGGCAAATCGAAAAATATCATCATTCGCCTGGCCCGTCATCAAGTCACCGGTGAGTTGTCCATCGAAGATGATGGCGAGGGTTTCCCCACGACGCCGAGCAGTCGTCCCGGCATGGGTCTTAACATCATGCATTATCGCGCGGTCACTCTCGGCGGTTCTTTGAAGGTTCAACCTAACCCCCGTCGCGGAGTAACCGTAAGCTGCAGGTTTCCAATGCGCGGTCCGGAATAGGAGTGTATCTCATGCCAAGCTTGTCTCCCGCCGCCACTGCGAACAAGAAATGTAGGGTACTCCTCGTCGATGATCATCCCATTGTGCGGCAGGGACTGGGTTTGCTGATCGATCGCGAGCCGGACTTATCCGTTTGCGGCGAAGCCGATAGCGCTCACTCCGCTTTTCGCGCGATCACCACACTACGCCCCGACATCGTCGTGCTGGATATTTCTTTGAGCGGCCCCGACGGTCTTGAAGTCCTGAAGGAAATTCGCTTGAAGACCAGCAGCCTTCCGGTGTTGATTCTCTCCATGCACGACGAATCCATCTACGCCGAACGCGCCATGCGCGCCGGCGCCAACGGCTACATCATGAAGCAGGAAGCCACCGAAAAAGTCTTGGTGGCCATTCGCCGCATTCTTCAGGGTGAAATGTATTTGAGCGACCGCCTAACCAGCACGATGTTGCAGCAATTCGTCCGCGGCACAACTACCCCTAAGAAATCCCCGCTGGTCAACCTGACCGATCGTGAGCTGGAAGTCTTCCGCCTGATTGGCGAGGGTCACGGTACACGACAAATTGCCGAGGAATTGCACCTCAGCATAAAGACCATCGAATCCTACCAAGCCCACATTAAAGAAAAACTGGCGCTGCGCAACGCTCGCGAACTATTGCAGCACGCTATCGAGTGGACCGTGAACCTAAAGGGAGGCTATTAGAATTCGACTTAGGAGAATCCCCTATTCCTTCTTAAGGGCGGACACTATAACGATTTCGGCCCAAGCCTGATTGTTCCTTCACCTGAAAATTGTAAATCTGGCCATCGAAATTTCTGGATACAGCCCTCCCCAGAAGTGAGCCTGCATCAGGCCACCAGACCCATCCCGACGGCAGCAATAGGTCCGAAAGGAGAAACGATTCATGCCAAACGAAGAGGTTCCTTACGGGCGAAAAACTCAACGACCTTCCCCGGTTCCCGACATCCACATCTTATGGATCACCGCGGGGCTAAGTTGCGACGGCGATTCCGTCTCTGTCACTGCGGCAATGCAGCCGAGCATCGAGGATGTCTTGCTGGGCGCCATTCCCGGATTGCCGCGGGTGCACCTCCACAATCCGGTGTTGGCCTATGAAGTAGGCGACGATTTTCTGAAGTATTGGTATCAGGCAGAGCAAGGCAAGTTGGATCCGTTTGTCCTGGTGGTAGAAGGGTCGATTCCCAACGAAAAGATCAAACGCGAAGGCTATTGGGCCGCGCTTGGCACGGACCCCAACACCAATCAGCCTATTACCACCAACGAGTGGATCGACCGTCTGGCTCCCAAGGCCCTTGCTGTGGTCGGTGCAGGTACTTGTGCAACCTACGGCGGCATACACGCCATGCAGGGCAATCCCACCGGAGCGATGGGCTTGGCAGATTATCTTGGCTGGGACTGGAAATCGAAAGCCGGTCTGCCAATTGTGAATGTGCCCGGTTGTCCCGTGCAGCCCGACAATTTCACCGAGACCCTGCTCTACCTTCTTTATCAAGTCGCGGGACTCGCCCCCATGATTCCGCTCGACGAACAACTCCGCCCCAAGTGGCTGTTTGGTTCCACCGTTCATGACGGCTGCGACCGCGCCGGCTATTACGAGCAAGGCGATTTCGCCGAAGTGTACGGCTCGCCGAAGTGCATCGTGAAGCTCGGCTGCTGGGGCCCCGTCGTCAATTGCAATGTTCCGAAGCGCGGCTGGATGGCCGGTATCGGCGGTTGCCCCAACGTCGGCGGTATTTGCATCGGTTGCACCATGCCTGGCTTCCCAGACAAGTTCATGCCCTTCATGGACGAGCCTCCCGGAGCCGCAGTCTCTACCGGAACCATCGGCGTCTACGGCAAAACCATTCGTGCGTTGCGCGCTTTCACCAATGAAACCGTGAACAAAGAACCCAAGTGGCGCCATCCCCGCACCGAACTCACTACTGGCTATCGCCCACGGGCGTACTAACGCAGAGCAGAAAAGGAGCTGAAATCATGGGCACCAAGACAATTGAAGCGACCAAGATGCCAACGAGTTCTCGAAAACTGGTGGAAATGAATTGGGATCCCATTACCCGCATCGTCGGTAGCCTCGGCATCTTCACCAAGATCGATTTCGAAAACCGCCAGGTGGCCGAGTGTCACAGTACTTCATCCATCTTCCGCGGCTACAGCATTTTCATGAAGGGCAAGGATCCCCGCGACGCGCACTTCATCACTAGCCGCATCTGCGGCATTTGCGGGGACAATCACGCCACCTGCGCCACCTATGCGCAGAACATGGCCTTCGGTGTGCGCCCCCCGCATCTCGGCGAATGGATCGTCAATCTCGGTGAAGCCGCCGAGTACATGTTCGACCACAACATCTTTCAGGACAATCTCGTCGGCGTCGACTTTTGCGAGCAGATGGTGAAGGAAACCAATCCCTCCGTTTACGCCAAAGCCGAAAAAACCGCTGCGCCTCACTCGACCCTGCACGGCTTCCGCACTATCGCGGACATCATGAAAGCGCTCAATCCCTTCACTGGCTCGTTCTACCGCGAAGCTCTGCAGATGAGCCGCATGACCCGCGAAATGTTCTGTTTGATGGAAGGCCGCCACGTCCATCCATCGACGTTGTACCCGGGCGGCGTCGGTACCGTCCCCACCGTTCAACTCTTCACTGATTATCTCGTCCGGCTTATGAAGTATGTGGAGTTCATGAAGAAGGTGGTGCCGCTCCACGACGATCTGTTCGATTTCTTCTACGAGGCCCTTCCTGGATACGAGAAGGTCGGTCAGCGCCGCGTTCTGCTCGGCTGTTGGGGCTCATTCAACAATCCCCACGAATGCGACTACACCTACAAGAATATGAGCAAGTGGGGCCGCGCCATGTATGTAACCCCCGGCGTGATCGTCGACGGCGACTTAGTTACCAACGACCTCGTCGACATCAACCTGAATATCCGCATCCTCCTCGGAAGTTCCTACTATGACAGCTGGGAGCACGCCGAAAAATTTGTTCAAAAGGACCCGCTCGGCAATCCCGTCGATCAGAACCACCCGTGGAACCAGACCACCATCCCTCGCCCGCAAAAGCGCGATTTCGCCGGCAAATACACTTGGGTTATGTCGCCTCGTTGGTTCGATAAGCGCACTGGCGATCACCTCGCCCTCGATACCGGCGGCGGACCCATCGCGCGTCTTTGGGCCACCGCGCTTAGCGGCCTTGTCGACATCGGCTACATCAAGGCCACCGGCAAGAGCGTGAAAATGTATCTGCCAAAAACCACCTCGATGCCCGAAGTCGAGTTCGAATGGAAGATTCCCAAGTGGAGCAACGCCATCGAACGCGATCGCGCACGCACCTACTTCCAGGTTTATGCGGCCTGCGCTGCCCTCTATTTTGCTGAACAGGCACTCGGCGAACTTCACGCCGGTAAGACGCGCACCTGGTCCGATTTCAAGGTGCCGCAAGACGCCATTGGCTGTGGCTTCCACGAAGCCGTGCGTGGCGTCCTCTCGCATCACGTGGTGATCCGCGACGGCAAAATCGCCAACTACCATCCGTACCCGCCAACGCCGTGGAACGCCAACCCCCGCGACACCTACGGCACGCCTGGTCCCTATGAAGATGCGGTGCAGAACACACCCATCTTCGAAGAAAACGGTCCAGACAAGTTCAAAGGTATCGACATCATGCGCGCGGTTCGCAGCTTCGATCCGTGCCTCCCCTGCGGCGTACACATGTATCTCGGCAACGGCAAATTGCTGGAAACTCACCACTCGCCGATGTTCGGCCTGCATTCTTGACGGTGAAGGGCAATCGCGTAAGCGGGTGAGGCTGCATCGTCATGTTGCCAGTACAGGGGAACTCTGGTGGTTGGCAGCTTCAACGGGCAGCCGCCCGCTTCGCACTTTAGGTGACCGGGACCATGGCGCAGGACACGGAACTACATACCAAGATTCAACGAATCGCTACCGTCGTCGAACAACTGGAAGCTTCCAGCGATCCGCACTCGCGCTCCCTGGCGAAGGAGTTGCTCGAATCGCTTATGGCTCTCCATGGCGCCGGCTTAGAACGCATCCTGGATTTCGCGAAGAACGCCGGTGACGCTGGCCTGCAACTCGTCGCGCAATGCGGGCGCGACGATCTCGTCAGCAGCCTACTGCTTCTCTACGGTCTCCATCCTGACGATCTATCCACGCGCGTCCATCGTGCGCTGCAGAACAACCGCACCTTCCTCGAATCCCACGGGGCCCACGCCGAAATCGTATCCATAAGTGACGAGGGCGCAATTCATGTGCGACTCCACCAAAAAGCGACAGGAGGCTGTGGTTCAAGCACTGCCGCGAGAAGCACTTTGCAAGCCGCGCTGCAAGACGCCGCACCCGATGCCACTTCGCTGACCATCGAAGAACATGGGCTGCCGCCGAACGGATTTGTACCCATCGCCCAATTACAAACCACACACCCCCACGCCGCGGTGCAATCTCACCCTGCAACGGCACACAGGAGTGGCGACTAAGATGTCTTCTTCCTTTCGCTCGCAGCCGGAAGGCGCCTTTGCTACGCTTCGCCAGTATGCACGCAGGCAAGCGATCGTCGAGCACTGCGAACTCTGCCATCGCGCACTCGCTCTCGAGCACCAGCATCTTGTCGAGCCTCAGGCGCGCAAACTCATCTGTGCGTGCGATGCCTGTGCGATTTTGTTCGAAGCGCAGTATGGCACCAGGTACAAGCGCGTCCCGCGCCGCGTAATCTTCCTCCGCGATTTCCAGCTTACCGATGCGCAGTGGGACGCCTTGCGGGTTCCCATCGAAATGGCCTTCTTCTTCAAGGGCACTCCACACCAGCGCATGATTGCTCTCTATCCCAGCCCGGCGGGCCCAACCGAATCGTTGCTCTCACTGGACACCTGGGCGGACGTCGTCGGGCGCAATCCCATCCTCAGGGCGATGGAACCTGACGTGACCGCTTTGCTTGTGAATCGCGTCGGTTATGTGCGAGGCGCCGCGCCGGCCGAGTATTTTCTAGTGCCCATTGATGAGTGCTACAAGCTCGTCGGTTTGATCCGCGCACGTTGGCGCGGCCTTTCCGGTGGCTCTGAAGTTTGGCGCGAAATAGCCGCGTTTTTTGCCGCGCTTAGAAGCAAGGCCGATGTTCTCGCAGAGGCCGCCCATGCCTGACCTCCGCATCACCATCGAAGGTGCGAAAGTGGCGGAGCACGCCGCCACCCCTTTACTTCTGTTCCAGGCTCGCGTCGCCAACGAACCCCGCGACCAAGTCCTTCACACCATCTCCCTGCACGCGCAGATTCAGATTGAGGTAACCCGCCGCAAATACGACTCCGCCGAGCAGGCCCGCCTTAGAGATTTGTTCGGCGAGCCCGATCGCTGGGGGCAAACCCTCCGCAATCTCCTTTGGACTCATGCCAGTGTGGTTGTGCCGCGCTTTGCCGCAAACGTCCTCGTAGAGATACCCGTGCCTTGCACCTTCGATTTCAACGTTGCGGCCACCAAATATTTTCATGGGCTAACCGATGGTGACCTGCCGCTTTGCTTTCTGTTCAGTGGCACTGTTTTCTATCAATGCTGCGACGGTCCTTTGCAAATCGCTCCGATTTCCTGGGACAAAGAAGCGAAGTATCGCCTGCCTCTCCGCGTCTGGAAAGATTTGATGGACGCTTATTATCCCAATTCTGCGTGGCTCGCTCTTCACAAAGACACCTTTGAAAAGCTTTATCAGTTTAAGGTGCGCGAAGGGATCCCCTCTTGGGAAGAAGCGCTCGAACGCGCGCTCACAGCTTTTGCAGAGACGGTGCGGTCATGAATACTGAATTAGTCGACAAAATCGTCCGGGCCGTGCTCTACGAAGGCTACTTGCTTTACCCTTATCGGCCGTCAGCAGTAAAAAATCAGCAGCGCTTCAATTTCGGGGTTGTCTATCCACACGCTTACAGTGAGGCGCGCGCCGGTACGGATGCCTGCGTCATGCAGACCGAGTGTCTAGCGCTGGGTGATGAGAGCACCGAATGTGTCGTGCAGGTGCGGTTTTTGCGCATGGTCGCTCGTTCGATCCTGAACGGCACCGTCGCTGCCGGCCCCTCCGGCGAAGACCATTTCGAAAACGTCACGCGCCTCGAAGTTAACGGCAAGGTTTACCAACCATGGCAAGAAGTCTCTGAAGAAACCATCGAGATCACCGAATTCAACTTGGCGGCCCTCGCGTCTCAATCCATGCAGTGGCCCTTTCGGCTCTCCGCAAAACAAGAGCGCGAGCCCATCCGCGACCAGCACGGCGTAATTGTCGGAATGATTCTTCGTGATAAAAAAACCATCACCGGTCGCATCGATCTTTCCGCGGAACGTTTGGAGGGCGGTCTCTTCAAAATTCGGACCCACATCTTTAACAATTCCCGCATCAACACTTCAGAACTCGCGCTTCGCGACCAAGCTCTCGAACTCGCTCTCGTTTCCACGCACACTATCCTGCAAGTGCGCGGTGGCGCGTTTATCTCCCTGATCGATCCACCGCAGCAATACGCTACGTCCGCTCGGGCCTGCCAGAACATCGGCGCTTGGCCCATCCTCGTGGGTACCGAAGGCCAGCGCGACACCCTTCTTTCCTCGCCCATCATTCTTTATGACTATCCGCAGGTCGCTCCGGAAAGTCCCGGCGACCTTTTCGACGGCGCGGAGATCGACGAAATCCTCTCGCTCCGCATCCTGTCCATGACCGACCAGGAGAAACGCGAGATGCGCGAATCGGACGACCGCGCCCGCCAAATTTTGGAGCGCACCGAATCCCTCCCCGATGAGCAATGGATGAAACTCCATGGCGCCGTAAGGGGACTGCGCGAGATCAGGAGAGAAACAGAATGAACGAATGGGAATGGCGCCTTCTGGAGGATAAGTCGCCGGTCGCTTCGGTCGAAATCCAGGGCGTGTCCGTCCGTCGCGGCGATCGCGTAAGGCTCTGTCCACGGGCTGGCGGGGACGTGTTCGACATCGCCCTCAACGGCAAAGTCGCCACCATCGAATCGATCGAGCAGGACTACGAGGGGCATCTTCACGTCTGTGTCGTGCTCGACGACGATCCCGGCCGCGACGTCGGTTTCCTGCGTCAGCCCGGCCACCGCTTCTTTTTTGCCGTGAACGAACTGGAGCCGGTAACTAACGGCGAAAACGTCCAGTCGACGCCTCCGAAAAAGATTCTCATCGCCGGCATTGGCAATATTTTCCTTGCCGACGATGGCTTCGGCGTGGAAGTCGCCAACCGCCTGGCAACCCGTGCCTTCCCCACCGGGGTTCGTGTTGCCGATTTCGGTATTCGCGGATTCGATTTGGCTTACGCCTTGATGGATGGCTACGAGACCACCATTCTGATTGACGCCTGCCCTGGTGAAGGTGACCCCGGCACTCTCTTTCTTCTTGAGCCCGATTTGCGCAATCTGAACTCCCCCGATCAGCCTCAAGGCTTGGTCGAGCCTCACTCTATGAACCCCCTCAATGTTTTACGTATGGCTGCGAATATGGGCGGCGAGTTGAACCGCGTACTGCTGGTTGGCTGCGTGCCTGCCACCTTGGGGCCCGACGAGGGCGAAATCGGATTGAGTGAACCCGTGGCGGCGGCCGTGGACTGGGCCGTCGAGTTTGTAATCTCGCTCACCACACGAATTCTTGCGGGGGAATGGCCCGCAATGAAATGAACGGACTCTCATTATGCAAAGGAGAATCCCATGGCAGTAGAAATCATGAATCGCGACGAAAACAACGGACCTGACAAGGAAATGTTGTTCATGCTCGGCGGCGTGGCCCTGATCATCTTTGGGGCTGGACTGGTGCTCTCCAATCCCATCGTCCGCAAGTATCTGAGCCAGGTCGGCCTCGGCAACTTCACCACCGCGGCGTTGCCGGATCTGGAGCGCTATTTCCGCCTCCGCTCGATGTAAGCAGAGTTCGCCCCAACTGAATTCGAAAGGATCAAAGAGAGACGAAGGCCAGTTTCCAAAATAAGTCGCGCTGAATTCATATCTGCGCCCTCTGCAGAGATTGCAGCACAGCAATGACGCCTGAGAACAACGGCCTCCTTCATTTTGAAGTCGATGCGAAAACCAGCTTGTTTACGGTGCAGGCTTTCGCGGCGGGCATGGTCGCAGTGGTCCTCCACAGCCCGAAGTTTGCCATTCGCGATATCTTCGGCGAAATCCACTATCGCCCTGTCGCCTTGGACAATGGATCGTTGCTTATGAACATCGGCGCCGCCTCGCTGGAAATCCTCGACGAGGTCAGCAGTGTGGACCGTCGCGAAATTGAGCGGACCATGTTTGACGAAGTCTTGGAGAGTAAAATTTATCCCCGAATCGAATACAAGAGTTCGCAGGTCCACGCCAACCGGATTTCCGACAGCATGGCGCACCTCAAGATCGGCGGCGACCTCACCCTCCATGGCATCACCCGAGGACTTGCTCTCGATGGTCAGGTCGTCGCCGGTGAAGATACCTTGCGCGCGCAAGGCTACTTCTCCATTATGCAATCCGACTACGGGCTGAGAATTGCCTCCGTTGCCGGGGGCTCTTTGCGGCTGAAGGATGAATTGAAGTTCGCCTATTTCATCATGGCACGTCGCAAAAATTAAGGGACAGGTGCCTGGACATGCAAACTGGAACACAAAAAGGAATCGTACTCGTGAAATTTCAGGTCGATAAAGCGGTGAGCCGTTTCTCCGTACAAGCCTTCGCCACTGGCTTGCTTTCTTCCTTCGGTCATAATCCTACAATCGCGATTCGCGATTACCACACAGAAATTCAGTGCATCCCCGTTACCTGCGAGAAGGCTTACATTCGCGTCACGGTGCAGACAAGCGAAATGGAAATTCTCGACGAGATGAAGCGCGACGATCGCACTCGCATGGAACAGGAAATGTACGACAAAGTCCTCGATGTCCGCCATTACCCGACCGCCCTTTACGAAAGCAACCAGATTACCGTACAGAAAATGGCCTCCGATGCGTTTAGGGCCAATATCGATGGCCAGCTTTCTTTCCACGGCACCACGCAGTCCTTGCCTTTGCAAGCCAACGTCTCCCTGATCGGAACCTCTTTGCGTATCTCCGGCAACTTCACCCTCCGCCAGTCCGATTACGGCATCAAGCCGGTGTCCGTTGCCGCGGGTGCCTTGCGCTTGAAGGACGAATTGAAATTCACCTTCGATCTTGTAGCTCGAAGACAAGACTGAAAGTCCTGCGGCTGCCCACTCCCAAAGTTCCGTACTCCCCGGTTGCATGTGCCTCTCGCCGAGTTCCTGCAGTTCCATGAGTCGAATCCTGGTTGCCCCGCCAAGTTGCGGCGTCCGGTTATCACACGCACAAATTCCACCTCCGATCGAGATGCGCCCCACCCAAATCTGTTCTAAAATAGCTAAATTGCGTTTGTGGGCGTGTAGCTCAGCTGGGAGAGCACCTGCTTTGCAAGCGAGTGTAAATCTCATCTAAAGTCGTTGCTGCGTTGCGTTTAGCTAGCTTCGCAGCCCGTTCAAGTGCTCCTAAGCTGCTCCTAAAAACTCGGTAATACAAATCGACGTTCATCGTTTTCGGATGCGCCTAGGAAGCGCTTTGTTCCAGATGGATATTTTGTGGCTGGGGATTCCGGGGCATGGTGATCAGTGATTCCTGGCGATGGTGATC
>DATJOO010000055.1:0-94268 GCA_035506955.1 Verrucomicrobiia bacterium | reverse complement strand
GAGCGAGGCGGGAGAAGCGGCGGCGCTGGCCAGCCTGGCGAGGTACGAGGACCGGCTGACGCGGAGCCTGGCGCAGATGATCAATATTTTGGATCCCGACGTTATCGTGTTGGGCGGAGGAGTGTCGCAGGTGCCGCGGCTTTATCAAAATGTGCCGCAGCGTTTGAAGGAATATGTGTTTGGGCGGGAGGCGGACACGCCCGTGGTAGTGGCGAAACACGGAGATGCGAGCGGAGTGCGTGGAGCGGCGTGGCTGTGGCCGGCAGAGAGCGTAGAGACGAGGAAGGTTTAACAAACTGTGGAAGGCCAGAGATAAGGCAAAACCCATCGCTCACTGCGTTCGGGATGACACCCTTGTCGTATGGCTCAATAGAAAGTACAGGGACTGCGGCCGGTTGAGTCAGCGCGAAGTCCCTGGACCTGAGTTTGGCGGCGGATTAATAAAAGGTTAACTGCTGGTGCCGGCAGCCTTGCCGCTCATTTGAGCGGTCCATGCTTTGGCGCGACGCTCCATTTCGGCGGGAGCAACGTCTTCGACGTGTTGGGCAACGCCCCAACTGTGACCGAAAGGATCGCGAAGCTTGCCATAGCGATCACCCCAGAATTGGTTTTGCAGCGGCATTTCTACTTTGGCGCCGGCTTTGACCGCGCGCTCGAATACCGCATCTACATTATCGGTGTACAGCATGATGGCGCTGGAGGTAATGGGTGTAGACCCGGGTGCAGTGGCCATGCCGGGGAATTCATCGCTGAGCATCAGACGAGAATCGCCAATCTGAAGCTCAGCGTGGCCGATTTTGTCGCCAGGACCCGACATGCGGTGGAGTTCCTTGGCGTTGAAGGCTTCCTTGTAGAATTCGATGGCCTTTGCGGCACCTTTGCAGACGAGCGACGGAGTCAGAGAGTGGTAGCCTTCGGGAATTGCACGGACAGCAGACATAAATCCTCCTAAAGGAGTGGAATGTCGCGCAGGGGGTAGGGGCAGCAGGAGGGCAAGCCAAGTCAACGCTGCGCGGACTACCTGAATACTCCCGGGGAGAAGGCGAGTCAAGAGCGGATTTGAAAAAATTGGTGAGATAACGGGCTTCTGCGCGGACGCGTTCGAAATGACGTGATGTTTTGCTGGGTGGCAAGGAGCAGAGAGGGAAGAGGGATCCCTCGGTGCGTTCGGGGTGACGTTTTCTTCTTAGATTGAATTCAGAATAAAAGAGCGGCCGAGGCGTGAGGAACGCGTCGGCCGCTTTTTGGTTATTGCACGATGAGGGTGAGGGCGATGGGGTTGAGTTGAAGGAGTTTGCTGGAACCTGCGGCGGTGGCGGTTACGTTGATGGTGATGGGGTAGGTAGCGGCAGGGGTGCGGAACTTGAAATTAGCGCTGGTGGAGGAACTGTTGTTGTAGCCGTCGGCGGCGGCCATGGCCTGGACGTTGGTAGCGCTAGAGAGAGAAAAAGGCGCGGAATAAACCGAAGAAGAAGCGGAGGGCGTGGAACCGTCCGTGGTGAAGTAGATGGTTGCGCCGGCGGTGCTGTCGGTGATGGAGACGGATTGCGGAGCGGTAAAGGTGCCACCGGTAGGTTGGATCGAAGGAGCGGCAACAGTGGAGGCGCTGGGCGAGCTTTGCGTGGCGCTGCTGCCTCCGGCTCCGCCACCGCAACCAACGCCAGAGGCGACAAGAAAGAGCGAGAGAACGGTGGCAATTGCGGTGCTGATGACCCGAGCGGGCGGGGGCAAGTGGCGACGAGACGGAATCACCAGGAGTAGCGCGCAAAGGGCAGCGAAGAAAGCGAGGAAGTAAAGCGTTGGCGTAGGTCGAGTAAGAGACGGTGGAAGCGCGAGAGTGGGAGTGAGTTGAGATGCGCCAAGGGTGCTGATGGAAACGGTGAAGGAAACGGGGCTGCCGTTGGTGACGGACAGAGCGGAAGGGACGGTGCAAGTGGCGCCGAAAGGAGCACCAGAACAGGTGAAGGATAAGGTGCCGGTGAAACCGACGCCAGGAATGACTTGCAGATTGAACTTCGCAGTTTGGCCGGCGGTGACGCTGGCTGTAGTAGAGCTGCCGGTGGGCGAAGCGATCGTAGCGGCGGGAGCGGCGGTGCCGCTGATGCTGAGGGACTGAGGCGAATTGGCAGCACTATCGGTGAGCGTGAGGGTGGTGGTACGAATGCCGGAAGCGATGGGCGAGAAAACGAGGGCAATGGTGCAAGAGGCGTTGGCGGCGACCGAGCCGCTGCAGGTATCGGAAGAGATGCTGAAGTCAGAAGCGTTGAAGCCGCTGAGGACAGCGCTGAGAATTTGCAAAGAAACGTTGCCAGAATTGGTGACGGTGATGCTCTGCGGGCTGGTAAAAGTGCCTTGCGTGGGCGTCCCGGGAAACGTGAGGGTCGAGGCGGGGTTCAGAGAAACGGAAGGAGCGCCGGGCGCGGGAGTAATGGATGTGCCAGTGAGGGCGATGGATTGGGGGCTGCCAGCAGCATTGTCCGCGATGAAGAGGATGGCCTGACTCGAGCCAACGACGGTGGGCGAGTAGGTGACGGAAATGGTGCAGGAGTGATTGTTGGGAAGTACGGGCGAGGAGAGGCAGTTGTCGGTTTCGGTAAACTCAGAAGCGTTGGCGCCGGAGATTTGAAGGGAGGAAAGTGTAACGGACTGCGTGCCGAGACTTTTCAGGACGATCTTTTGCGGGCCGCTGGACCGCCCGGTGGTCGTGGAAGAAAAGCTGATGGCGGCGGGAGAAGTACCTAAGGTGGGCGCTTGGATACCTTGGCCGTTTTGTTCGACCGTGACGAATAAAGGAGAGATGCTGGTTGGCTGGAAAAAGGGTGAACTGATCGGAGAGGGTTGGCTGGGCAAACCGGTGGAGAGGTCGACCTGGTAGACGGAAATGCCGTTCGTGGGGGCAGAGTTGCCGACATAAGTGAAGGAGGGCTGCGGGTCGGCGACGCCGTAGAGAAAGGTGGCGTTGGTTACGGGAATGGGAGCAGTGGGAAGAGGCGCCAGGCTTTGTGGGTTATAGACGAGAAAGGGCAGGCCGCCACCGGTGAAATCTGAAGGCGGGGCTTGCACATATAGGAGATTGCCACCGGGACTGAAATAAATCGAAGCGGGAAAGAGGTAAGTACCGTAGTTGGTGTCTTGTGACCCGAGAGGTACATTGCCGACGAGAGACATGCTGAAGTCGGTGGTGGATACCTGATACATGGAGAGGTTGTCGACGGTGTCGCCCCAGCCGAGAGCGAGATAGCCACCGTCAGAACTGATGGCGACATTGAGAGCGTTGGTGCCGACGTTGATCCCACCTGATGAGACGTCCGGCAGACCTGTGGAGAGATCGAAGGAAATCGGATAAAGAACGGCGACCGGCGAAGCACCCCCTTGCGATTGATTGACCAAGACGAATACCGTGGCGAGCGGGATCGGCCACGGAACCAACCCACGTGCCGGTGAAGGAAAGCGACTGGCTGTTCGCCGGAACGAGCGCCGGAGTATTGGGATCAATCTGAAAGGTGTCGAGAGTGAAGGTGGAGGGATTTGGCGGATCGACGTTGCCAACTTTCAGAAGGTAGACGTATTGGCCGGTGCTTTCCGCGGCGAGGAGAACGCCGTTCTGTCCCGTTGAGGCGGAAGCAGTGTAGGGAGAGGCGGGAGTCTCAGAAACGACGCCAGTAGTCGAGTTGAGGGTATACATGGCGACGCCTTCACCGCAAATGCTGAAGAGAAAATTTCCGGTGGGATCGATGATGGTGGGAACGCAGGGATCTTTGAAGGTAACCGAAGTGTTAGGAACCATGGTGAGAACGCCGGTGGTGCTGTCGCGCAGAAGCGTGACAAAACCCGAGAGCTCACCGCTGCTGTTATTGGTGGCGGCGAATAGATAGGGCTGCGTGGTTTGTGCGGAAGCACGTGACGCGGGAAAGAAAAGAAGGCCAGCGATGAGGAGTAGAACAGAACGAAGAGAGTGCGAGCCCATGAGAACGATCCTTGGCTGAACGGGACGAGCTCAGCGAAATTTAGAAAAAAAGAGGGAAACTAAGTGGAAGTTAACGTGAGGGAGAAAGAAGGTCAATGGGAAAAAGTAACATAAGATAAAGCTAATCAAATATAAACTCTATTCGTTCCATTTTGAAACAACGAAAGAGAGAGACGGTGGTCCCTGCGGATGTCAGGGCGAGTAAAGCCCCCCAGGCCAAGACAGCGGCGTAAAGCCGCTGCTGCGGATAGCGGTAGAGGCAAGGCGCAGGGCTCCGCAGGCAAAGTGCAACAGATGGGTGCCACAAGGACGGAAGACTTATTTGTGAACGTCTGTTAATGTGGGCGGGAGTAAATTTCGCTAAGGTCATAGGGTTATGCCAGCATTTAAATTGGACCTGGAAAAACTACCCACAAGTACGGACGCTCTAACAATTTACAAGGCCGAAGGGAAGCTCAGCCTGGAGACGGTGAATGCGTTCATCCAGAAGATGCGCGCGGAGACCGCGACCTACGTGGTACTGGACCTAAGCGGAGTCAGCTTTCTGGACTCCGGGGGAGTAGGAGCGCTGGTGTCGCTGTTCGTGTCGCGACGGAACCAAGGGAAGGCATTTGCGCTGGCGGCGCTTTCGCCGCAAAGCACGGCGGTGGTGACGGTGGCGGGTCTTCAGAACTTGTTGCCGATTTATAAGACGGTGGAAGAGGCGTCGGAGAAGAAGCCGTAGAAGAGTTGTCAATTTCAGAAAACGGCACACTCTAAGACCCAGGTTCGTACACTGAACCCGGACATCCAACTGAAAGAAATCGTCGAGAAAATTTAGGAAATCCGCACCCTTGCAAGTGCGGCAAGGGTGTGACACCCAAACCTGTGCGGATTACTCGGATTTGAGGAGGCGCATGAATTCGGCTGCAGCGTGGGGCAGGCGCGCGCCGCGGCGGGAAATCATGTAGAGATGGCGAGGCATATTGAGCTGACGGATTTTGACTTCCTTAAGAGTGCCGTGCTCGATTTCCCAGGTTACGCACATGCGGGGGACAATGGCCACGCCGTGGCCCATCTGAACGATACGTTTGATGCTTTCGATGGTGGGCATTTCAACGGGCATGTTGAGGGGAGTGCGATGCTTGGCGAAAAGCTCGATCACGCGGCGGCGAAAAGGAGATTCGACAATGTGGGCGATAAAATTTTCCTTTCCCAATTCCTCGACGTCCACTTCGCGGCGCTTGGCAAGGGGATGCTTCGGCGGAACGACGAAGGTGAGTTCGTCTTTCAGAATTTCGGTGGCTTGCAATTGGGTGTCGCGCGGGATGAAGGAGACAGCGCCGAGGTCGAGGCGGTAGTTCACCACTTCGTGAGGGATGTCGCGGGAAAACATGCGGTGGAGGCGGACTTGTACGCCGGGATGAGCTTCGCGGAACTTGGCGAGAGCGGGGAGCAGGGCGTGGATGGAGCTTTCATTGACGCCGAGAGCGAGTTCACCGCGCTTGAGGCCTTCGAGTTCGAGGAGCCCCTTCTTGACTTCATCTCGGAGATTGAGGAGGCGTTCGGCGTATTCGCGAAGGAGTTGGCCGGCGTCGGTGAGGCGCACGGGGCGTGCACCGCGAACGAAGAGCGGCTGGCCGAGAGAGTCTTCGAGCTTGCGGATGGCGAGGCTGACGGCAGGCTGGGTGCGGTAGAGGCGTTCGGCGGCACGAGAAAAGCTGCCCTCGCGGGCAACTGTAAGAAAAACCTGAAGTTCGGCTAGATCCATAGTTGATCCTTGAGTACCTAAAACCGTTAAGCCCCTCAGCGGCTAAGCCGCGTGCCTCTTACGAAGTTATGGCACGACTGAAGTCGTGCCCTGACGACCACGGTTTAAAACGAGGAGTCTTCAGGGGCTAAAGCCCACTTGTTTTGAGCGACCTACGTGCGTGGGGGCTGAAGCCCCCACCTCCTGAAGAATCGGAGTCTCGCGCAACCCGCGAAGCTACCTCTACCTGATGCAGAACGGGGATTCGCAAGCTGTGAAACCCTGCTCTAACGCTGGCCCCCTGGAAAACAGCCGTTGCTAGTATAAGGCAGAATTATCAATTACAGAATGAAGATAAATTGGACTAAAAGGGCGGGCTATGCGTAACTGGGAGAATAAGTTGGAGGTACTGGCATGAGCCACGTGCGGATATTTGACACAACGCTACGGGACGGGGAACAGTCGCCGGGGTTCTCGATGAACACATCCGAAAAGATTCGGATGGCGAAGCAGTTGGCGGCGCTGGGTGTGGACACGATTGAGGCCGGATTTCCGATTGCGTCGAAGGGTGACCTGGAGGCGGTGGTCGCGGTGGCGAAAGAAGTGCGGGATGTGCCGGTGGCGGCGCTGGCGCGTGCAAGGAAAGAAGACATTATGGCGGCGGCGGAAGCGTTGAAGCCGGCGAAGACCCCGCGGATGCACGTGTTTCTGGCGACGAGCGATCTGCATTTGCAGGTGAAACTGCACATGACGCGCGAGCAGGCGCTCGAGGCTATCGAGTCGATGGTTAGATTAGCGAAGAATCACGTGGAAGAAGTAGAGTTCTCCGCGGAAGATGCGGGGCGCACGGACATCGATTACCTGTGTACGGCGTGCGCTGCGGCGGTGCGGGGAGGCGCCACAGTACTGAATTTGCCGGACACCGTGGGGTACGCGGTGCCGGAAGAGTACGGACAGATGTTCCGGAAAGTGCGGGAACATTTGGGTGACCCGGAGCACATTATATTGAGCGCGCATTGCCATGATGATTTGGGATTGGCGGTGGCAAACTCGCTGGCGGCCGTAAAGGCGGGAGTGCGGCAGATCGAATGCACGGTAAATGGAATTGGCGAGCGCGCTGGAAATGCGGCGCTGGAAGAAGTAGCGGTAGCGCTGGCGGTGCGCAAAGAAAGCTTTGGCGTGGCGACGAAGCTGAAGCTGGATGAGTTGTACAAGTCCAGCAAGCTGCTGACGGAAATCACCGGAGCAGTCGTGGCGCCGAATAAAGCAGTGGTAGGCGCGAACGCCTTTGCACATGAAGCGGGAATTCACCAGGACGGAATCATCAAGAATCCGCTGACCTACGAAATTATTTCGCCGGAGAGTGTGGGAGTGCCGTCGCGGTCACTGGTGTTGGGGAAGCATTCGGGGCGGCACGCGCTGCGGGAATCGCTGCGGGAATTAGGTTACGAGCCGAGCGACGAGCAGTTGGCGGAATGTTATCGGCGCGTGACCGCGTTCGCGGATGCCGCAAAGAACGTGCGCGCACGGGACTTGATGACCATTGCGCATGAAGTGATCCGCCGAAATGTGGTGGCAACTACTGCGTCACCCGCGGCCTAGAAGACTGCGGAAAGGCTGAAAGCAATTCCTCAGGGGCTAAAGCCCATGTAGAGCACAGCGGCTATGTTGGAGCTAAAGCTCGGACCCCCGGTGACGAACAAGCCTTTCGGGAACTGTAAGGCTAGGCCTTGACGTTAAAGCACCGGCGACACAAAAGTATTTTTCCGCAGCCGTTAGGGCGGGCGGAGACTAAGGATCGGCCGATGAAGGTGAAGAAAAAAATTGTGGTGTTGCCCGGGGATGGGATTGGGCCGGAAGTGTCGCGTGCGGCGGTGAGCGTTCTGCAGGAGTGCGCGCGGGAATTTGGGCACCAATTCGAGATAACGGAAATGTCGGTGGGCGGAGCGGCAATCGATAAGACCGGCGGGCCGCTGCCCAATGAAACATTGGACGCTTGCCGCAAGGCGGACGCGGTGTTTCTGGGGGCAGTGGGCGGGGCGAAGTGGGACGCGCTGCCGGTGGGAAAACGGCCGGAGACCGGTCTGCTGGAATTGCGTAAGGGATTGGGGCTGTATGTGAATTTGCGGCCAGTGCGACTGTTGGAGCCGCTACGCGGAATTTCGCCGCTGCGTCCGGAACGGCTGGGCGATCTGGACATCGAGATCGTGCGGGAACTGGCCGGCGGAATGTATTTTGGCGAGCGTGGCAACGTGAAGGAAGGCGGGACGGAACGCGCGTTTGATACGGAGTCGTATTCGACACCGGAGATTGAACGGATTGCCACGTTCGGGTTTCAGAGAGCGGAGAGCCGATCGCGGCGGTTGTGCTCGGTAGACAAAGCGAATGTGCTGACGAGTTCGCAGTTGTGGCGGCGGACGGTGACGGCGATTGGCGCAGTGTATCCGTCGGTGAAGCTGGAACATTTGTACGTGGACAATGCGGCGATGCAATTGACGCTGCGGCCGACACAGTTTGATGTGATTCTCAGCACGAACATGTTTGGGGACATTTTGAGTGATGCCGCCGCAGCTCTGGTGGGCTCGATTGGATTGATTCCTTCGGCGAGTTTCGGGACGAGCGCGCCGCTGTTTGAGCCGATTCACGGGTCGGCACCGACTCTAGCCGGGAAAGATGTGGCGAATCCGATTGGGTCGGTGCTGAGCGCAACGATGATGCTACGCGACACGTTTGGATTGGGCCTGGAAGCGGACTGGGTGGAGCAGTCGGTAGGGCGCGTGCTATCGGCGGGGTACCGGACGAGCGACATTGGGGAGCCGGGAAAGAAAACCGTGGGGACGAAGGGATTTTTAGAGTTGCTGCATCAGGAGATGCAGCGGACGTTTGAGCACGCAGAGAAGTATGGTTGGGGTGTGTAAGGCGAGTTGGAATTCGCTGGATGGTCCGAGGATCGAAGAGCGATTTCTGGCTCCGCAGACTCCGCTCGAACTAACAGCGGAGTTTTTTGATTCCCACAGACGAAATCAGCCTCCAGAAACGCATGTGGCCTTGCTTGCGGGAGCAGAGCTCCCGCTGAGCAAGCGGTGCAATTGAGTGAATGGAGTCAACGGGGGCAGCAGGGCTGCCGCACTCCAAGGACAGGGGCGTAAAGCCGCGGCTACAAAATGTGACTGGGGTCACCGCTAAAACGTTTCAATAGAGGTATAAGACGGGTGCTTGTCTCCCCGATGTGCCATTCCCTTAGGGGACGAAACACCCCAGAGACAAGTCATCGGAGTCCGGGAATTCCGACTCATCAGGACGACAGCCGAGCAGCGAAGTAGGCCGACCGGGCTTCCGAAGAAAGCGCGCGGAGCGATGGCTCCGCATCATCGAGGAGGAAGCCATGCCAGCAGTAACCACAGCGGCGAAATTAAAGGTGCCGTTTTACGGCCACGCCAGGCAATACCACAGCATCAAGAAAGAGATTGATGACGCGTTCCATGCGGTGATGGAGACCGAGTCGTATGTGATGGGACCCACGCTCGGGCGATTTGAGAAGGAATTGGCGCACTATTTTGGGATGAAGCACGCGGTGGGCGTCAACTCCGGGACAGATGCGCTGTGGCTGGCGTTTTTTGCGTTGGGGATCAAGCCGGGCGACGAAGTGATCACGACGGCGAACACTTTCTTCGCGACCGCGGAAGCGATCTGGATCGCCGGCGGCAAAGTGGTTTTCGTGGACTCCGATCCAGCGACCAACAATATTGACGCGACGAAGATCGTGGCGGCGATTACGCCACGAACGGTCGGGATTGTGCCAGTACACCTGTACGGGCATTGCGCGGACATGAAGATGATCAGCGCGATCGCGAAGAAGCACAAGCTGTGGGTGGTGGAGGACAACGCGCAGTCGATTGACGCGCACGGCAATGGATTCAAACAAGGCGAGTTGAGCGACGCGGTGTGCACCAGCTTCATTATCCAAAAAAACCTGGGGACGTTCGGCGACGGCGGTGCGCTGATCACGAATCGCGATGACATCGATGAAGAAGTGCGGCGGCTGCGGAATCATGGCTCGGTGAAGCGCTCGGTGCACTCCTTCGGGTTCAATAGCAGGCTGGACGATATGCACGCGGCGTTTTTGAGCGTGAAGCTGAAGCACATTACGAAATGGACGGACCAGCGGCGAGCGTGGGCGAAGCGGTACACGGACGGGCTGAAGGGCACCAGCTTTAAGCTGCCGAAGGAACTGCCTGGGTACCGCCATGTGTATCACCTGTACGTCATCGAACATCACAAGCGCGATCACCTTACGCAATTTTTGAATGACCACGGGATCGACGCGAAGCAGCACTATCCGATCGCGATTCACCAGCAAGAAGGATATCCGTGGGGCAAGCTGGGGGATCCCCATCCGCAGGTGCCGAACGCGGAACGCAACGCGGCGCAATGTGTGTCTCTGCCGATGTTCCCGGAACTGACGGCGGACGAAGTGGACTACACGATCGCCACGCTGAAGGAATGGGACGCGAAGTTCGGGTGGTAAGGCTGCCGCGGCTGCCAGGAGAAACAACATGAGCACTAAAGTTTATAAAGTGATGGTTGTGGGTGTAGGCAAACGAGGCAAACACCACGCGGTAGCGTTCCAGAAAAACCCGCGCTTCGAAGTGGTGGGGCTAGCCGATTCCAGTCCGCAGCAGTTGGGAAAGGCTGCTGCGGAGCTGGGTATACAGAAAACGTCGCTGGACGCCTTGGCATTGGGGCAAGAACTGCGGCCGGATGTCTTTTGCTTTTGCACGCCCCCGGGGATTCGCATGCCGTTGATCCGCGTGGGAATCGCGTGTGGCGCGAGATTGATTGCGTATGAAAAGCCGATGGCGCTTTCGATGAACGAAGCGATTGATATCCGGCGTATGGTGAATAGTGCGGGAGTGAAGACGGTGGTGTCGCACCAGCACCGGTATGGAGAGCATTATCAGAAAGTGAAAGAAATCATCGAGAGTGGAGCATTGGGACGGATTCACACGATTTATGCGCACTCCAGCGGATGGTTCCTGCACTTGTTTACGCACTTGATGGAGTACATGCGCTGGTACAACGGGTATGCGCCGGCCGAATGGGTGATGGGGCAGGCGTCAGGTCGCGGAAAGCTGGCGGACAATCATCCTTCGCCGGACTACGTTGGTGGATTCGTGCAATTCGCGAATGGCGTGCGCGGGATCATTGAATGCGGCGCGGGCGCCCCGGATGTGCCGGAAGTGGATTATTGGTGGAGGAAGAACAAGATCAGCGTGTATGGCACGCAGGGCTTCGCGGAGGTGCTCACTGGCGGAGGATGGAGAGCGGTGACGCGCGAACGAGGAGAAATGGTTGGTCCTGGGTGCATGAATTATGACTTGGAGATGCCGCCGTACGTCGAAGATATGGCAAGGTGGCTCGATGATGATCGATGCGTGCACACGTGCAATGGCGAATCGGCATACGCTGGGTTCGAAATCAGCATGGCGATGCTGCGTTCGGTAGTGCAGCGCGGACAGATCAAGCTGCCGCTCGGTGGGGGAGAACCGGAGATTGAGGCGCTGGGCAAAGTGCTGCCGGAGGCGGCGGTGTTGCTGTCGAGCGAGGTGCATCGGAAGGAGTACCCGGCGGCGGAGTTGGCGCCGGTGGGGCGATAAAGAGAGAAGAGAGGTTCCGCACTCCGCAGACTCCGTTCGGAATAACAGAGACTGTTTGCAGGAATCGAATAGTTGGCCCGCAGTGCCCGTAGGCCGCGGAATACAGGGGTTGGCTGGTTGCGGGAAGTGGCTGTGGGATGATAATTTTGTAAATTGCGTGGTGTTGGTGTGGATAGCGAGCCGCAAAGGGGCTCGCGGTGCCCTCCCGTCTCAAGTAGCTGTTGCAGAAAGACTTGCAGAAACGAGCGAGGTGAAGCCGCTGCTATGGCAAGTGATGGGCGAGGGTCCGAAAGGGCACGGTAGCGGGATATTTCCGAAGACACAGACGAGATTCAGCAAACGATGCCTGAAAATTCCTCGAGATTGAAGAACGGCGCATTGGCGCGCGCGTCTGGCGTGACGTATTGGCGCGTGGAAGGATCATTATTTGAGATCAGCGCGATGCGGAGCGTGGGCTTTTTCAATTGGAACAGCCAGAGCTTTCTGGAACGTTGGGTGCGTCGAGCGGGAATGCTGGGACTGGCGGTGCTGCGTCCGCCGTATTACCTGATCAGCCGAACGTTTGCGACCCGTGCGCTGCATAGTGTGTTGCGGGGAATCTCGCGGGACCGCCTGGACCTGCTAGGCGAAGAATACTTTCAGTACGAATTGAAGCCAAAAATTCGTCGAGAAGCCGCAGAGAAACTGACGGAAGCGGTAAAGAACGGCGAACGCGTGGTGCTAGTGGGTCAGTTTTTGGAGCACATCCTGCGACCTCTGGCAGAGTTTTTCGCGGCGGAAGGATTTATAGCGAACCGGCTGGAGTTTCGGGATGGGGTGGCGACAGGAAGGCTCGAGCAGCCGGTAGTTCGACCGCGGGGGCCGTTTGCGTGGCTGGCCAGCGGATCGGCAGACGGCCGAATTGCGAAGGGAAAGCTGTTAAGCCAATTGGGCTGGGAAAAGCAACCGGAGTTGCTGGAGCAGGCAGCACAGGCGGCGGTACGACCAGCGATCAAACACGAGATTCCGGTGCAATTGGTCAGCGACACACCGCATGTGGAACAACTGGGAGTGCGGGAAACACTGGCGGGCAAACATTTCCTGCTGATCGGGGTGACCGGTTTCATCGGGAAAGTGTGGCTGGTGGAGTTGCTTGAGAAGATTCCGGAGATTGCGAAGATCACGCTGCTGATCCGGCGGAACCGGACAACTTCGGCGCAAAGGCGATTCGAGAAAATTGTGGAAGAATCGCCGACATTCGACCGGCTACAGGAAATCTACGGTGCGAACCTGGCCGCGTTTCTGAAAGAAAAGATTGAAGTGGTAGAAGGTGATGTGAGCGTGGCGGGACTGGGGCTGGACGCAGAGACGCAAGAGCGGCTGGGGCGCACCCTGGATGTGATTGTAAGCAGCGCCGGGCTGACGGATTTTAATCCGGATTTGCGCGACGCAATTTCTTCGAATGTCGATTCGACCATGTATTTGGTGGATTTCCAGCGGAAGAGCGACCATGCGGCGTTGATGCACCTGTCGACATGTTACGTGGTGGGAATGCGCGACGGGCGGGTGACCGAAGAATTAAAAACGAATTACAACCCGGCGAACAATCCGGATTTTGATTCGGGGAAGGAAATTGCGTCGCTGCGGGAGATGGTGCGGCGGATCGAGGAACGATCGGAAAGCGCGGACATTACCAAGGCGCTGCGGCGACAAGCGTTGGGACGCGGCGGAGACGAATCGAAAGTTGGAGTAGATGAACTGGAAGGGGTACTGAAACGCAACCGGGCGCGCTGGGTGCGGAACCGGTTGGTGCGCGCGGGGATGAAACGGGCGCAACATCTGGGCTGGCCGAACACGTACACATTCACGAAGAGCCTGGGCGAGTCGGTCTTGACACGGCAGGGGCGGGACTTGCCGATCGCGATAGTGCGGCCATCGATAGTGGAAAGTTCGGAGCGCACGCCGTTCACGGGTTGGAACGAGGGAATTAATACATCGGGGCCGCTTTCGTATTTGTTAGGGACGAATTTCCGGCAACTGCCTTCGAACGAGCGGAAGTGTCTGGACGTGATCCCCGTGGACATGGTGACGCGCGGGATGACGCTGATCGCGGCAGCGCTAGTGCGGCGGCAGAACGCGCGGCTGTACCAGTTGGCAACGTCGGGGATCAATCCGGTGAACATGGGGCGGTCGATTGAATTGACGGGGCTGGCGCACCGCAAGCATTACCGGGCGCAACAGGGGATTGAACACTGGCTGAAAGTGAAACTGGAGACGATCCCGGTTTCGAAGCAAAGATATGAGCGGTTGTCGATTCCAATGCAGAAGGCGGTAGTGTCGCGAATCAATAAGGCGGCGACAACGTTGCACATGGCGAAACCGCCGCTGGCAAAAGCGGAACGCGATCTGGTGCGCGCGGAAAAGCTGATTGAATTGTACGAGCCGTTTATTCTGCACAACCAGCACGTGTTCGAGTGTGAGAACACGCGGTTGCTGTCGGCGGCTTTGCCGGAGGAAGAGAAGGCGCTGTTCGATTTCCAACCGGAAAATATTGACTGGTGGGATTACTGGATTAACATCCACATACCGGCACTACGGCGGTGGTGCTACCCGTTGATGGAAGGGCGTCCACTGGAAGCGCGAGAAGCGCGGGTGGTGAATTGGTCAGCACCTCCGGAGGGCGCGTCAGCGGCAATGCGCTAGCGGCGTGTGTCACACGGGTTGCCATCGATGAAGAGATCCGTTTTGGAGCAAGCAAAAGGCGATGCGGGAAGGTGTCGCACCTCTGGTGCTCACTTTGCACTCCCGGAGCGCACCCAGCGCTTGCGCGTTGGGCTAACCTCTGCCGCGCCTTCAGCGCTGTTTATGACGCACCACACAGGCGGCGTACGAACGCCAACTCTTTTATGGCCATATTTCTAACGGGCTCGACAGGCTACTTGGGCAGTTACCTGGTGTCCGGAGTCTTAACGGGGCACCCGGACCGCTTGAATCTGCTGGTGCGGGCAAAGACAGAGCAGGAAGCACGAGAACGGCTGTGGCAATCTCTGCAACTGCATTTGGAGTTTCCGGAATTTCTGGCGTACGTGAACGAGCGCGTGCGGATCTTCCGAGGCGACCTGACGGCAGAGCGGTTTGGGCTAAATGACGACGAGTACCACGCGCTGGTGGACACCACGGATTCAATTTTGCACTGCGCGGCGTCGTTGAACCGCAAATCCGAGAAGCAATGCTTGAATGTGAACCTGCGGGGATCGCTGGAAGTGATCCAGTTGGCGCGGCGGGCGCAGAATCGTAACGGATTACGGCGGTATTCGCACGTGTCTACGGTAGCGGTGGCAGGAAAACGGCAGAACGAAGTGGTGACGGAAGACAATTCGATCGATTGGTCACGGTCGGATTACGACCCGTACGCACGGACAAAGAAATTCTGCGAACACATGGTGCACCAGTTGTTGCCGGATGTGCCGCACACGATTTTTCGGCCGGCGATTGTGATGGGAGACAGCCGGAGACCAGAGACGACGCAATTCGATATGGTGCAGGCGTTCGATATGCTGGCGCGCTTGCCAATTTTGCCATTGCGGGCAGGAGACAAGATCGACATTGTGCCGGCGAATTATGTGGGCGCGGCGATCGTGAAGATCCACCAGATGGAAAAACCGAATTACGGGATCTATCATTTGTCATCCGGAACGGGATCGCAGACTTACAAGGATTTGACGGACGCGCTGGCTGCAACAGGTGGTTGGAGTAAGCCGAGTTACCAGCCATGGCTCGGCGGGCCGTTTTCGAAGACAGTGAACTGGCTGGCATTTAAAGGCGGGGCGGTGGGGTACGGCGCGTCGCTCATGAAAGTGTTTTGGCCCTATCTGGATTGGAATACGGTGTTTGATAATTCACGGGTGGTGCAGGAGATGGGCGAGGCGCCGGCGAGATTTTCGAGCTATGCGTATCCGTTGTTGCAATTCAGCCGCGCAAACAAGTTCAAATATCCGGCGGAACCTTGGCCGAAGAATGCAGAACGTGCGGCGGCGGGAAAGAGTGCGGGGAGCGTTGTAGCATGACGGATTTTCTGCTGGTGATGTGGGTCAGCGCGCTGATCGAGATGCGGCGCTTCGGGTGGATGTTTGGTCTGGGGAACCGGTGGACGCCGGGAGAGCAGTTGAAGATTTTGTTCGCAGGGTACAACGGCACGCGGAATACGGGCAGCGACGTGCGCGTGCAGGAAATGATCCGGCAAATCCGGCACGTGCTGGGCGCGCAGAACGTGGATTTTAGCGTGATGACGCAGAACTTCGACCGGACCAAGGGCTATTTCGAAGGGTCGCGGCAGGTGCACCTGCCGGATGTGTATCCACGGTTTTTGTGGCGCGAAGTACATGGGAACCATGGAGTGGTGGCGTGCGAAGGATCGATGTTCAAAAGCAAGTTCGCGAACGCGCTGACGACGATGATGATCGGGTCACTAGGACTGGCGTCGGCGGAAAATAAGTTGTCGGTGGCGTATGGCGGCGACGCGGGACACATGGATGATTTGATCCAATGGATGTGCGCGAGGTACACGAAGGAATCGCTGGTGATTACGCGGAGCCTCGAATCGCAGCAGTTGTTGGGCGGCTTGAATGTCCCGAACGAATTGGGTGCGGATACCGCGTGGACATTTGAACCCCAGCCGCCGGAATATGCGCGGCAGGCGTTGCGGGCGCTGGGCTGGGATGAGAAGACACCGATTCTGGCATTGTGCCCGATCCATCCGTTCGTGTGGCCGGTGCGCGCATCGATTGGGAAATATTTGGCGCGAGCGACGACGGGAGCGTACAAGGGCAGTCAGTACCGGACGGTGTATTTCTTTGAATCGGGCGCGGAAGTGGAGCGCAAGTTCGCGCACTATGTAACTGGGTACATCGAAGCAACGAAGGCGTTCGTGCAGCGGCATCGGGTGTTTCCGATTCTGGTGGCGATGGAACGGCTGGACGCGGTGGCGTGCCGGGCGATTGAGAAGGAGATGCCGGGGACGCCGATTCTGACGTCGGACGATTACGATATGTTTCAGTTGGTTTCGATATTGCGCGCGTGCACGTATATGGTGTCGTCGCGGTATCACGGAATCGTAACATGTATGCCAGCGGGGGTGGTGTCTGCGGGAGTGACGATGGACGAGCGGATCCGGAACCTGATGCGCGAGCGCGGGCACCAGCACCTGCTGTTGACCGTGGACGATCCGGAATTGGGACCGAAATTGTTGCAGGTGATGGAACGGCTAGTGGTGGAAGCGGACTCAATCCGGGACAGTATTGGACGCACAGTGGTCAGCAATCTGAAGGGGATGGCGAGGATGGCCACATTTCTGGAGGACGAAGTGCGTAAGACGTATCCGGAATTTCCGCTCCGTAAGGGAGTTTTAAGTTGGGAAGACAATCTTCCGCCCATGCCGAAGGAATTGAAGGAACTGGTGGAAGAGTACGACAGCACGGAAACAGCAGTGGCCGCGGGGCGCTGAGCACATGGGAAATTTCCTGGAAAACCTGTTCGAGCGATTGGGGAGAGCCGCGAACCAGGTGGTGCTGCGGGAGATTCGTGGGGAGCAGTTTGTCGAGGTAACGGGTGGCGAGCTGCTGAATCAGGTGGCGCGAATCCGAGGCTGCTTGCGGGAGCTTGGACTGCAGGCGGGCGAGCGGTGCGCGCTGCTGGGGCCGAATTCGATCCAGTGGGCCACGTTGGATTTGGCGTTGATGGCGGAGGGCGTGGTCGTGGTGCCGCTATACTCGCGGCTGGCGGCAGCGGATCTAGTGGGAATGATGAAGGACTGCAGCCCGCGGGTGTTGTTTGCCAGTGATGCGAGTTTGGCGGATGCGGTGGCACAGGTTTGGCCGGATGGACCGCGGCGAATTTTATTCTCGGACGTGTACGAGAAAGCGAAAACGGGACCGGCGGCGGTGGGCGGTTCAAATGCCCGCACAAACAGCGACTTGGTTACGATTATTTACACCTCGGGAACATCGGGCGAGCCGAAAGGCGTTTGTCTGAATACCGCGAATCTGAACTTCATGATTACGTGCACGACGGGGTGGATGGACTGGCTAGGCTGGAAAGGGCCCCAGGCGATGCGGGTTTTTCAGTATTTGCCGGTAACATTTGCGGCGTCGTGGATTGTGCTGCTGTCGTGCATGACGAAAGATACGCTGCTGACGCTGTCGACGGACCTGAACAAGCTGTCGGATGAAATCCGGCTGACGGCGCCGAACTATTTCTTCAATGTGCCGACGCTGCTGGAACGAGTTCGGCGTGGTGTGGAAGATGCAATGGCCAAGGGCAATCCCTTAGTGCGCCGGATTTATCGGAATGCGTGCGCTGGGTGGAAGAAGAAGCAGGAAGGTGAGCGCGGCGGAGGGTTGTGGCTCAGCTTGGGGCAGGCGCTGATCTTCAGCAAGATTCGGGCGCGATTTGGAGGAGATTTGCGAGGGCTGGTGTGTGGTTCAGCGCCGCTGGCTCCGGAGACGCAGGACTTTTTTGCGATGCTGGGTATTCCGGTGTGGCAGGTATATGGGCTGACGGAAACGTGCGGGATATGCACCATGGATGATCCGCGGATGGCGAGCGAGCCGGGACGCGTGGGACAAGCAATCCCAGGTATCGAGTTGATGGTTGGGGAGAACGAGGAAATTGTGGTGCGCGGGCCGAACGTGTTTCCCGGCTACTGGAATCGACCGGAGGAGACGGCGCGGGCGTTGCGAGGCGGAGTGTTCCACACAGGCGATCAGGGGGAAGCGAACTCGAAAGGGAATTGGCGAATCAGTGGACGGATCAAGAATTTGATCGTTCTGAATTCGGGGCATAACGTGGCGCCAGAACCGATCGAAGAAAAGATAGCGCAACGGGTGCCGACGGCGCAGCAAGTGGTGATTGTGGGTAACGGACGAGGGTATCTGTGCGCGCTGGTGACGGGCGCGGTGGATGCGCGAGTGGTGCAGTCCGCGGTGGATCAGGTGAATACGGAATTGCCCCACTACCGGCAGGTGCGAAACTTCACGATTCTGAAGGATGCGTTGACGCCGGAAAGTGGTCTGCTGACGGCGATGGGAAAGTTAAAGCGCGAGGCGATCAACGCGCATTTCCGGGAAGAGATTGAGCAGATGTACAAGAAGCATGCGGCGGTTGCGGGCGGGAATGCATGAGGAAAGACTTCCGCGGAGAAGCGCTGCGGTGGGAGTGGCGCGACGGGGTGGTGGAAGTGGCGCTGGACCGCGAGCCGCTGAATGAAATTGGCACCGTGATGTTGGGGGAGCTGGAGAAATTTGCGGAAGCGATCCCCGAACTTGCACCGGTGACGAGCGCCTGCGTAATTGCAAGCGCACGACCGGGCGGTTTTTGTGCGGGCGCGGACCTGAAGGAGCTGTACTACGGTGCGCTACCGCTTCCGAAAACAAAACGGACGGCGGGGGTGCGAGCGTTCCTGAAACGAATTCACAAAGTGCTGAATACGATCGATGCGGCACCGTTTATCACGTTTGCGGCGGTGCATGGACTATGCATGGGCGGGGGATTGGAACTGGCACTGGTGTGCGACCAGATTGTGGCGGACAAGATGGCGCGCTTCGGGTTTCCGGAGTTGCGGCTCGGTCTGATTCCAGGTTTTGGCGGGATTCCGAGGCTGCGGCGGGACGTGGGCAATAGCTTTATTCGGGATTTGCTGTTCACGGGCCGGACGGTAAAGGCAGAGAGCGCGCAGCAGGCTGGGTTGGTGTCGCACCTGGCGGGGGAAGGATATGCGCTGCAGGTGGCGAGGTCAATGGCAGCGCAGGTGACGAAGTTTGATGCGGAGACTCGGATTGCTGCGAAGAAATTTATCAAGCGGATTCCGCGGGCTGAGTTAAATGAAGAGATTGAGCTGTTTTGCAAATTGTTTAATCGCGCGACAGTGCTGGAGAGCTTGAAGCGTTTTGTAGAGACCGACGATCCGATGAAACATCTGCCGGTGGCAGCGGCGCAGAGCAAATGAGTTCGATGGGCCGGATTCTTATGGTCCGTGTGCCCCTAGGGGCGATTAAAAGCTTGCGTCCGCCATTTTAGCCCTGAACTAATTCGTTTGGACTAATCCGTTTTACTTTTACCTAAGTCGTTGACTTTTCGCCGCACGCACATAAAATCCCTCCACTTTTGCATGCGGGGAGGGAACATGCGCTCTCGTCCACCTGTTTCAAGATCCAAGAAGCTGCCAAAAAATCACCAAAAAATTAAGGTTGCGAATCGTCAACGCGTCGGGCACAAGGAGGAACTCGAGCCGGAACTGATTTCCGGGCTTGCCGAAGCCACCGCACTTTCCGAGGTGGACGGCGTTCGCATCGAGGTTGCGCCTCCAAGAGATTACGCTCGCAAGCGTCGCGTGAAGCGGGCGGTGAAACCTCTTTTGCCCGTGGACGACGATGGTGGCGATGGCGGCGACACAGATACCGATACTGACACGGACACAGACACGGACACAGACACGGACACCGGCACGGACACCGGCACGGATACAGATACGGACACCGACAGCGACACCACTTCGGACACGACGTCCGACACGACTTCGGGTTCCGGCTCTGGCTCTGGTTCCAAAAGCGGCAGCAAGAGTGGAAGCAAGAGCGGCAGTAAGGGTGGGGGCAAAGGGAGTGGAGGTAAAGGTGGCTCCGGTGGGGGCGGAAAGGGCAGCGGGACCTCGGGAGGAGGTGGCACTTCCGGCGGAAGTGGCACCACGAGTGGCGGCACGTCCAGTTCAGGGTCCTCGGGCGGCGGTTCCGGCGGAGAAGCCAGCGGAGCATCTGGCTCCTGCGGGTGTTGCTGCTGCGCCGCAGTAAGTTCTATGTCGTCGATGGTCGCGATGGTTTCACAAGTTGCTTTAGCCGCGATCACAGCGATCAGCAAAAGTTCGCAGGGGTGATCGGCTCCCCGTTAAGGCGTAATCCACTTGCGCGATTGCCTCGGCGCATCGTTTTCGCGGCCCACAAAACCCGTACCGGCACCAGTGTTCGTAGCCAAAGGGGAGCGTGTGCAGCCGCAGTTCGCGCACATCGCAACTCCCGATACAGGAAAGGGCGTAGGCAACGCGTATTGAGGTAGCGCAGAATGGCCAGCTTGCCAAAGAACACAACGAATGCACTGTCGGCTCTTTTGGATTCGTCCGACAACGTGCTGGCCCAGCGTCTGCTCGCCGCGATTCGACGCTCCGGCGTAAAGTTCCGTTCCCGCGAAGACTTCAATCGACTCGGCTGGGGTGCGGAAGCGCGGCCGGTCATCGCGCGGTTCTGGAAGCTTCAGGCAAACGGCATCGCACTCAGTAGCGACCCGCTGTTGTGGGATCTCCGTGAACCGCTTCTCGAAGACGACACGTTGCTCTGTTCCGCCATTTTGGTGTGGCGTCGTTGTCGCAAGTACAACGTCCGATGGATTGGCGGCCTCGAGACTGCCTCCATCCCACTCGTTGCCGCCATTCTGACCGTCAACCGCGTCCTGGGTGCTCCGCCTCTCAACGGCTTCTACATCCGCAAAAATCGCAAGGCCAATGGGCTGCGGCGATTGCTCGAAGGTGTCCCTCCTCCACCTGACACGCGTGTCGTTCTGATCGACGACATCTTGAATCGTGGGGTCTCGAAGAAAAAACTCTTCGCCTATTGTGTGCACAACCGATTGACCCCGGCAGCTCTTCTCGTGGTGGTCGACACGGAACGAGAAGGAAAAAAACTTTGCGAAGCCACCTGTCCCGTGGAGGCGTTATTCACTCGCCGGGTGGTTCTCAATCGCCAAGAAGTTTCGCGACTCGTGTCTCGGCCGCCGGAGGACTCCCGCCAGCCCGCCACTTCGATCCACGTAGTCAGCGGAGCTCGCCCCAACTCGGAGCTCCCAAATTCTCCTTCTCGGGAAGAAATGGCGCATGAGGATATCGAGCTGGTTCGTCTGGCGCGAGATACCGTTGCCTTCACGGCGCTATCCGGTGCGGCAAGCCAACCCACGCTTCTCCAGGACGGCCGCGGCAGTTTTGGCTATTTGCCATTTTTAGGACGTTATCTTCGCGACCGTGGTCCGGTCTTCACGCGCATCTCCAAACGCGAATTTCGCAATGGGGCCTGGTTCAATCGCCTCCGCGGCTGCCAGGCGGTCGGGCTTTTCGACTCTTGCCACGGCACCATCGCCAGCATGACCGTGCGAAGTGCCATTGTTAGCTGCACACACGCCCGACGCGTCCTCGCCGGCCCTTCCCGTTTTCACAAGCCTGTCTGGGCTGCCGAAATGGGCGATCTCAGCTTGTTCCTCTATGTTGTCGAAGGTTTGTTCCCGACCAGCGCGCGGAATGCCCAACAACTCGTTTCCGAAGGGCACGAGGTTCGCCACTGGGGCCTCGTCGCCGTATCTCAAGGCTATCGTGGTGTTCTCTGCGGTGGCCTTGATGGGATCACGGACGTCGAGCACCAAGTCGACGCGGTTTGCCGCAAGATGCAAAACCGGCGCGAAATTCTTCCGCATCGCGCCAATCAAGTGAAGTTCTTTCGGATGAAAGGTCGCTGGTTGTGGGATCCCGCTCGACCCAAGAGTCTCTACTTCTAACGAACGACTATGGAACCGCGTCACCCTCTTCAATATTGCCCGCACTTTGTCCGCGGCCTCCGTAGCAAGCCGTGGTGGCGTTGCTCTGACCTTCCTGTCGCGCAACAACTCGAAGCCAGCTTTCCCCGTATTCAGGACGAATTTTTGAATATCGTGCTGTGCGGGCGGCTGAAATTTCATCCGCAAAGTCCCGGCGGCATGCGCAACCAACTCGCGAACGGACAATGGCAAATCTTCGAGCTATTTTCTTGCGGGGCGATGAATGAACGCAACGCCGTCGACGTGCCTTTCACGTCTTCACTCATTCGTTCTATGGTCCAGACCGGAGCGCCTCCCGGAGGGCTTGGCTACTTTTCCATTTTGCATCCTCGGGTTCACGTCGCGCCCCACTGCGGCCCGACGAACACAAGAATCCGCACACATCTCGGTCTTTGCGTGCCTCGCGGCGCCGCGATGCGGGTGGGAACGGAAATGCGTTTTTGGCAAGAAGGGAAGTGCTTGGTCTTTGACGACTCCTGGGAACACGAGGTCAACAATCCCAGCGACTCCATTCGTGCGGTTCTCTTGATCGATAGCTGGCACCCCGATTTAAACTCGCGCCAACGGCGCGCTCTTGTCCGCGAGCATCTTGCTTTCAGCGAAAAGAGCAGAAGTGAACGCGAAGGCTGGCAAGCGTCTCTAGATACCCATACCGCCCTTCGTCGATCCGATATCGCTCGTCTGTGTCAGCAAAACGACGCAGTCTTGAGCGTCCTTCCGAAGCAACGTGAGCTTGGCATCAAACTCACTGCCGCCAAGCTGCTGCACACCGGCAGTCCGTTCCTTTCTCTTGCCGCTGCGGTGCTTACCAGGGCTCCGGATGACCAGGTACACCAGATCCACTCCCGTGCCGCGCGCTTAGGCAACACCAAAGATTTTGGTGCACACATATGGTCCGATCTGCGCGAGTTGCTCAATAGTCCAGCCGGGGCGCAGCTCTCTGATCGCGAACTGGTTCATGTGATCCACTTCAGCAGCCTGTTCTGGCGCGTTCATCCACGCAATGTCTCGTGCATGGAGCACTTCCTCGAACGCTGGCTAGCTCCTCAAAAACGCGCGTTCTGTCTGCGGCTCACCGCGCTGGAAAATATTCGCCGAATGATTCAAGCCATGGCCGCTCTGGAAACGAATCACAATAGCGTGCCGTTCGGGGCTGTCGCTTCCTTGGTCGTCGCCGCCTCTCTGGAATCCACCTTGCGCTCGGAATTCGCCAAGACGCAAGCGGGTCGCAGCCACGCCCGCAACGGAAATTCCGCGCACCGCTCCATCATCCCCGCGCAGCGAAATGTTCCAGCCAAGCACTCGGCCGCGCGCAATGGGCCAGGTTCTTCCGCGGTTGATGTCGCATGGATGCTAGGCGGCGAGAACACTGCGAACGATTGGGATCTGCGGTACTCCTTACGCTCTTTTTGGACCCACTACTTGTCAAGCTCCGCTCCTTGGATCATCGGGCGTCTCCCCAAATGGGTCGATCCCACAAAGGTCAAATTTGTGCCTTGGCCAGATCCCTACACCAAATGTAAGGATGCCAATCTCCTACATAAAGCCGTGCGCCTGGCGATGGAATCGCAGCTGTCGGATCCATTCATCCTCTGCAGCGATGATCACCTGCTCCTTCGCCCCAGCACTCCCGCCGAATTCCGTTACTGGTATCTGGATGAAATCGGCAAGGAGGAAGAGGGCCTTAACCGCTGGCAGGTCCGTCTCGTCAACACCGGCCGTCAACTTCGGCGTTTAGGTTTCACCTCTCTCAATTTCGATTGCCACATTCCGTATGCGCTCCGTAAAAAGTGGCTGAAAAACGTCCTGCGTTTCAATTTCGCGGAATCCCCGGGCATGTGCCTTTTTTCCACTATCCTCAATAGCAGTAGAGTCCAGGCGGGCCGTCTCGACAAGGAACCGATCCGGGCATGGCTAGGAAGTAAAGATATGTCCGGGCGTGTCATCGATGGCAAACTCTCGCGAAACCAGTTCGCCTGCCTGAATGAGCTGTCACTCCAGAATCGCCGTATCGTTTCCCGAGTCGAACAACTTTTCCCATACGCTGCCCCTTGGGAACTCGACGCGCTGCACTCTCCGCGGCCATCCCACTTTTCTGCGGCCGTAAGACCCGCAGCCATGTTTGGCTCTCCAGCAGACGACGGCCAGGACAAAAGAGCACTTAAAGGCGCGAGCGAGCAGCGGAATTAGGCCAGCCGGAGAGAGCACATTCACTTGCTAAATTGCGAAGGGGATCAGGGTTTTGACGCGGGCCTGGTAGGCGGGATATCGGTCAGGAAAGCCGTGGAGAAGGAGGCGTTCTTCCTGATTCAGTTTGATCCAGAAGAAGTTCGATCCGGCAACCACTTGTGCGACTAGCCTTGGCGGGGTGCGGACTGAGCTCCTGGAGGTTCGCGGAAAGGATCCATCGGAATCGGCGCGTATTCGACGTCGATGATCTCAAGATGCTCCGTCTTTGCGGGCGCGCGCAGGTCCACGTGGTCGCCTGGGCTCGCCTTCATCAGCGCGTTGGCGAGAGGTGAGCGCCAGCTGATGTGGCCGCGATCGAGGTTAACCTCGTCAATGCCGACGATCGAGACGATATGCTGGCCGACGGCGTCCTTGTAGGTGACCGTTGCGCCGAAGAAGACGCGCGTCGCGGCTGACGGCGGCCGCGGAGCAGCGGGATCAACCACCACGGCCGCGTCAATGCGCTTGGTGAGAAAGCGAATCCGCGAATCGATCTGGCCGAGCCGTCGTTTGCCGTACAAGTAGTCGGCATTTTCACTGCGATCCCCGTTACTGGCAGCCCACGCGACGACGTCCACCACCGCGGGCCGCTCGCGAGTCAGTAGAAACCGATGTTCGTCTTTCAGCCGCTGCAATCCGGCGGGCGTAATGTAGTTCTTGAGCGCCGGCCCGGCTTCCTCGCGCACCGGTCCTCGGAGCGGCCGCTTCGTTCGCATTTGCCAATCTGTCATTGGATTTCGTGTACTTCTCGGCGCGAAAGATGAACCTCAGTTTTATTGTATCCCTACTTTCTACAAGTCCCGTGCCCCAAGAGCCGAGAGAAAGCAATAAGCGCGTCAAATAAGGAAGGGGATCAGGGCTTTAACGCGGGCCTTGTAGGCGGGATATTCGTTTGGAAAGCTGCGGAGGAGGAGACGTTCTTCCTGGTTCAGTTTAATCCAGAAGCCGACCACGAACGACGCCAGACCCACAAAGGCAATGAGCCGGCCGGAGCCGATGGCGGTTCCCAGACCCAGGAGCAGATGCGCGGTGTAAATGGGATGGCGCACAAAACTGTAAGGTCCGCGGTCGACGAGCTTGTGTCCCTGTTTTAACTCGACATCCTGGCTCCATTCGGCGCCGAGCGTTCTGCGTGACCAGATGGCCAGGATGGCTCCGAGCACGCAGATAGCAACTGCGAGGGAATCCGAAAGCATCGTATGCCGCACAAGGATGGGGCCGATCGGGAAAGCCCAGGCGAAGATGAACAGGACGAAGCCGAGCCAAACGGGCATGCGGGCCAGGCGGTCCGCAGAACGCTGCTTTTCCAAGGCCGCCTTGGCGGAGCGGGCGTTGAGGTTCCAATAAAGCGTGACCGAAACCCAACAGGCGAGAATGAGAAGACCGGGAAGCATAGAGAGATGTTAGCTTCGCCTTGGAATGACCACGCCAAGGGCCGAATTTAACCGACCACTCACGTCCGATGCACGATGGCTTGGCCGATTGCATTGGCGACGGTTGAGATTTTCTCATGATCTGGTGACTGAAGAGGCGCCGTTTCGCCAAACGCGGTTGCAATTCGGAGTTGCCAGATTGTTTTCATTTTGAGGTAGGCAAATCCGCAAACGATTGCTAAGCCAGTTCCGAAGAGACACCAATTGTAACTGGCGCTGACAATACCGAAGAACACACAACCTGCGCTAATTACGACGGATAAAATGATCCCGAGCCGTTTTGGACTCACAGCGATAGTCGTGACTGAAACGATTGATTCCGTCGAATAGATGCTATCTCCGGCAATGACGCAGCGGTCAGTCACCGTGACCCCGTTTTGATCTTCGAAATAGATAGTAGGATTCATCAGCGACGCTCCTCGAGCACCTTAGACGCGCTCTTTTGCAAATTGTAGTCTAACTTTGCTTCGGACACGATTTTGGGGATTCGCACCCAAGACCCAAGTTCCGACGCCGAACCTGGGGCACCACGCGAACCTACGGTGCTGGTGGTGGGATCAGTCGATTTCGATGCGCCAGAAATCCAGGCCAGCGATGCGCAAGTTGCGAGGCTTGCCTTCGAAGCTGCAAAGGAACTCGGCGGTGTCGGGCATCCAGTCCTGGTCGCCTAGACGAAAGAGAGAGCCGCCGAGGGGATGCAGCGTGGTGCCATCGAGTGTAAGCTGACCCTTCAGGATGTAGACGAGCGCTTCGCCGCCCCAGGCGCTGTCGCTGCGATAGCGTCCGGCGAACGCGGCATATTGTTGCGGTGCGGTGAAAGTGGGCGGTCCGGAATATTTCGCGTTCACATACCAGCCGGAACCGTAGCTGACCTCAACCACCGGCCCGGGCTTTTCCTGTGTGTTGGCGGTGCCCGAAGATGGTGCAGGCGGCGTCGCGGATTTTGGACTCTCGGCGGGCATGCGGCCGAAAACGAAGGTGTGATCGACGAAGACGCCTTCGATGGTGGAGATAAAGTTGTCGCCCTGGGTGTGCTGCAAAGGGATGCGCTTGCCATCGTTCAGCAAACAGAGCTGTTTGCCTTCGACGGTGAACTCTAGCTTGCGTGCATTGGCGTCGGTGAAGGTCCCCGCATAATCTGGGGCGTTGTCGAACTCGAGGGGATTGACGATTGCCGGAGGCACGGGCAGAGCCTTGGTCTCATGTTCGGCGCGAAGCAGTTGCACCGCATATTGAGTCACTGCGGTGGGCCGATAGCCCTGCATGGCATTGATCGAGGCAAATGCCGCCACGCCACCATCGAGGTCCACGTGAATCGAAGAAGCGAAGGCGACCATGCCTCCAGTGTGGCGGAGAATTTTGTGTCCATCGAGGGTATCGACAGCGATGCCGTAGCCGTAGCTTGCGGTGTCGCTGAACTCGGGTGCTTTGATGCAAGGCGTAGACATGAGCGTGAAACTATGCTCGCTGACAATGCGGCCGTGGGGACCTTGACCGTGATTCAGCAACACGCGGGCATAGCGCGCCATGTCGCCAGGAGTGGAGGCGATGCAGCCAGCGGTATCGTCCATGACTAGGTTGGGGGCGGGCGAGAGCCTGCCTTGGCGAGGATAAACCTGTTCGTCCCAGAAAGGCTGGTAGCCGACTGCCGCGCGACCGCGGGATGCGGTGCTGATGACGCCGACAGTCTCGGTCATCTCGAGGGGGGTGAGAATGCGAGCTTGAACAGAGTCGCGCCAGGAGCGGGCGTCGAGTTTCTCGACGAGCAACCCGAGAATGCTGAAGCCCGCGTTGCAGTAATGAAAATGTTCGCCGGGTTTGAAACCCTGGACGAGGCGGGCATCGGCATCGGCGAGAAAGACGCCGAGGTTGTCGGGCAATCCTGAGGTGTGAGTGAGCAAGTGATGAACGGTGATCGGGCCGAAACGAGCGTCGATGGGAAGCTGCGGTAGATAATCGAGCACTGGAGTTTGGAGATCAAGCTTGCCTTCTTCGCGCATCTGTAAGAGCACGAGGGCCACGAAGGATTTGGTGATGGAGCCAATCTGGAAGAGGTGATGCTCGTTGACGGCGATGCGCTTGTCGATGTCGGCAAAGCCGTAGCCGGCGACTCGGAGGGTTTTGGTGGAATCGGTCAGGCCCAGGGTCATGCCTGGAGCGTTCATGGCGGTCATGTAGGCGGCGACGTAGGAGTCGAGATCTGTTTCGATGGGAGTCGTGGTAAGGGGCTGCGGCATGGCAGCGCGCATCGCGGGAGACCAGAACAACGGTGTAGCTACGGCGGCACCGGCGCTGCGTGTAAGGAAGAGCCGACGGCTCATCGAGTCGATGGACATGGCGATGGAGACCTGATTTTTGGTTTTTGGCTGCTTGGTACAACGCGATGCTACACAGGGAAGTGATTTTCGTCAAAGTGCGGGACAGTGGGGGGGCGTGCCGGAGATTTTCCCAATCAGCGCCGGGAATGATAAATTTAGAGACCATGCAGACCCTCGAGCAGACTACGAAGGAAATATTGGAACTGGCGACGAAGCATTTTAAGGTGACGCCGGGATCGTTGCGCGCGGAAGACGATTTTTACAAGAAGCTGGGAATCGACAGCTTGCAGGCGCTGGAGTTGTTGTCGCGGCTGGAAAATCATTTTCATATCGAATTGCCGGATTACGAAGTGCAAGGCGTGAGCGATTTCAAGACGCTCGCGGAACGCATTCAAGCCCGCCTGTAATGCTCGATCTATCGAAGTACTCATCGATTGGAGAGGCGGTGCGGGACGCACTGGAGACGTGGCCGCGCGAGGTGTGTTTGTACGAGTCGGACCGCGGTGAAGAGAAACAGCGGATTACCTATCGCGAGTTCAAACAGCGAGCGCTGCCGTTAGCGAAGTGGCTGCAAGATACGGGATTCAAGGCCGGGGGTCGCGCGTCGATCATCATGACGAACCAGTCGAAGTGGCTGATTTCGGCGTACGCGATTTTTTATTGCGGCGGGACGCTGGTGCCGCTGGACTACAAACTGAAACCGGAGGAGCAGTGGACACTACTGGGACATTCCGGGGCGAGCGTGCTGGTCACGGAATATCCGATCTGGCGGCAGTTGAGCGGGTCGGAGGGACGCGCGCGGACGCCGACGGTGAAAACGGTGCTGGTGACGGAAGCTCCGGCGAAGGCGGATTTGGCGGGAGCCGTGGCGTGGGAATCGGCGAAGGGAGAGGGACAGCCGACATTTGTGGCGCGGCGGCGAGAAGATTTGGCATGCATCGTGTATTCCTCGGGAACAGGCGGAATTCCAAAGGGATGCATGATGACGCACGAAAATTATCTGGAGCAGTGCATCGCGCTGACATCGGTGTATCCGTTTTGGCCGGGAGTGAAGTATCTGAGCATCCTGCCAACGAACCACGCGATTGATTTCATGGTGGGATTTTTCGGGCCGTTTATTTGCGGGGCGGCGGTGGTACATCTGAGGACGCTGCGGCCGGAATATGTCCGGGAAGCTTTCGCGAAGTACCAGATCACATATGTGAGCCTGGTGCCGCTGGTGCTGAAGAATTTGCAGAAAGGACTGCAGGCGCGATTTGACGAGTTGCCGGCGGGGAAGCGGCGAATGTTTGAGCGGGTGCGTAGCATCAACAAAGCGCTGACAAAAAGCCGGCCGCTGCTGCCGTTGAGCCGACTGCTGCTGAAGCAGGTGCACGCCGCGTTTGGAGGCAAGCTCGAAGCGATCATCGTGGGTGGCGCGTTCACGGAACCGGAGACGTTGCAGTTTTTCTATGATCTGGGAATTCCTGTGGCGAACGGATATGGACTGACGGAGGCGGGAACGGCGGTGACGGTGAATGACCTGCGGCCGTTTCGGGCGGACACGGTAGGCAAACCGTTGCCGGGAATGGAAGTACGGATTCTGAATCCAGATGTGGACGGAATTGGGCAAGTCACCGTGCGAAGCAAAACGGTGATGGCGGGCTATCTGAACGAACCGGAGTTAACGGCGCAGACGATTGTGGATGGCTGGCTGATGACCGGGGATATGGGACGGTTTGAGGCGACTGGACATTTGCAGCTATTTGGGCGGAAGAAAAACATGATCGTGACGGAGGAAGGGAAGAACGTTTACGCGGAAGACGTGGAACAGGCGTTCCAGGGCCTGGCGGTGAAGGAATACTGCGTTTTCGCCGCGAATTACATCTGGCCGAGCCGATCGATGGTGGGCGAACAGTTGGTCCTTGTAGTTCATTTGGAGCAAGGGCAAGCATTGACGGAGGAATTGCGAAAGGAAATAGCGGCGCGGAACAGCCGGCTGATTAACTACAAGAGAATTCATGGGATGGTGCTGTATGAACAGGATTTTCCATTGACGGCATCCTTAAAGATTATTCGGGTGGCGTTGGCGGAGCGACTGGGGACGCTCCCGCGCGAACAGGCAGTACTGCCGATATAGCGAAGAACGATTGACAGTGAAACAGGGTAAAATTTCGGCAACGGAAGCCTTGTGAGCGACAAGTTCATAGCCATAGTGAATCCTGCGGCGGGTGGCGGGCGGGCGGCGAAGCTTGCCGGTAAGGAGTTGGCGCGGTTGCGGGAGCGCGGGTTGCGCATCGACGTGATCGCGTCGACGGGGCCGGGGCACGCGTCGGAACTGGCGCGGGAGGCGTACAGCCAGGGCTACCGGAAATTTCTGGCGGTGGGAGGAGACGGCACCACCCACGAGATCATTAACGGAATATTTGGGCAGCCGCGTCCGCCACAGCGAATTGAATTGGGCTTTCTACCTTTGGGGACGGGGAATTCGTTTTTGCGGGATTTCACGGAGAACGGGGCAGAGTGCTCGATGCAGGCGCTGGAAGCCGGAAGAAAACGGCGCGTAGATTTACTGCGCTTGTATCATTCCACGGGAACGATTTATTCGTTCAATTTGCTGAGCGTGGGATTTACGGCGGACGTGGGAGCGATTACCAATCGAATTTTTAAGCCGTTCGGGCATTTAGGATACTTGTTGGGAGTGTTTGTGAAGGTGGTGCAGCTGAAGCGCCGCGGATTTAAAATGCGCTGCGACGACGATCGGGAGTGGGACGAGCGGCGGTGCCTGTTTCTGACGTTCAACAACAGTAAGTACACGGGTGGAACGATGTTGATTGCGCCACACGCGGATCCAAGCGACGCGGCGATTGAATATGTGCGCTGGGGTCCAATTGGCCGGCTGGGATTGATTCGCATGCTGCCGCGGCTGTACGACGGAACACACATCGAACACCCACTGGCCTTTCGGCGCGCCGTGAAACGGGTGGAGTTTGACCTGGAGGGCCCGGTAGATGTGATGGTAGACGGGGAAATTGTCACGGTGCAGTGCCAGATCCTGGAGATCGTACCGGGTGCGATGGACGTGTACATATGAGCCGGATGTGGGAGGTGATACGCAGCCTGATTTTGTGGGTAGCGAGCTGGCTACATTTCCTGATCGTAGTGCCCGTGCTGATCGTGCTGGGAATGTTTCTGGACATGCGCAAGCATGACTATCTGCAGCGAGGACTGTGCCGGAGAATCGCGTTTTTTTCAGGCGCGAAAGTGGTAGCGATAAAAGATCCGGGATTTGACGAGAAGCGCACGTCGATGTTCATGGCGAATCATGTGAATGTGCTGGATCCGTTCATGTTGTATTGCGCGATACCGCAGTTGGTGCGCGGGTGGGAGTTGGAATCGCACTTCAAGATTCCGGTGTATGGCTGGCTGATGAAGCGATTCGGGAACGTTCCAGTGCCGGTAGTACGCAGCCCAAAAGATTTGAAGAGATTGTGGCGGATGACGCAGGAAGCGATTGATTCCGGAATCAGCCTGATTGTTTTTCCGGAAGCGAAGCGCACACGAAACGGGCACTTAAACGAGTTTGAAGATGGGGGATTCCGGCTGGCGCAGCAGTTGGGAGTGCCGATTGTTCCGGTGAGCTTGGTGGGGTCGTACCACCACTTGCGCACGGAAGATTGGATCTTGAGGCCGGCGACCATCACCGTGATTTTGCACGATACGATCGAGACCAAGGGAATGCGCAAAGAAGACGTGCCAGCGTTGAAAGAGCGCGTAAGACGGCTCATCGAAGGTCCGGTAGAAGAGTGGATGAAGGGGAGCGCAGAACGCGAGGCAGAGCCAGCGGCAACGACGACGGTGAAATAGTGCGCGGATCGCGCTCAGGCGCTGGGCTTGAGACTCGGGAGAATGCGGCCGGCTCTGGTTTCCTGCCAGGTGTAAACGATGCGGTGAATGACGGTGATGGTGGAGATGATGGCGATGACCCAAAGCACCTGAGCCATGCGATTGAAAAGTCCACCGATAATGAGAAGGACGAGACGCTCGGGGCGCTCCATAAAGCCAACTTTGCAAAGAGGGATGAGGGATTCGGCGCGAGCGCGGGCATAGCTGACCATGACGGAACCGGCGGTAGCTACGGCAGATAAGACCACATAAGGCGTGCGGCCACTGACGGAATAATAGACGAGCAGGCCCATGTACAAAGCCATGTCGGCGTAGCGGTCGAGCGTGGAATCGTAGAACGCACCGAACGCGGTGACGCGATTCTGTCGGCGCGCGACCTGGCCATCGAGCATATCGAGGAAACCGGCGACGAAGACAATAATCGCGCCAGTGCGGAAGTTGCCGACAGCAAAGTTGGCGGCAGCGGCAAAATTGACCAGCAGGCCGAGGAAAGTGAGCAGATTCGGATTGATGCCAGTGGCGGCCAGAGCCATAACGATGCGGTCAATAGCCCATTTCGCGCCGGTGCCAATAGCGCCTGTGAAAGTTCCCATTATTATGCCAAGTGGTGATGATACTGCATGGATGGCGTCAGAGCCAAATCGTTAGAAGCCATATTGGCCCCGACTTGACGGTAGAGCAATCTGCCCTTAGATTGCTTGGAACGCGTAGGTACACATGAACAATCCAAAGGCGAATCGCAGGAACTTTTTGCTACAAGTAGGCGGAGTGGCGGGCGCGGCGTGGATGAATGCGCAGTGGCCGGCCATCGTGGAGGCGGCCGAGCACGCGCATAAGGTGGCGAACTCGACGACTCCAAGCAAACTGGAAGTGCTGACGCGAGAACAGGCGCGGCAAGTGGAGGCAGTGGCGGCACAGATCATTCCCAGGGATGACACGCCCGGAGCGCGAGAAGCGGGAGTGGTGTACTTCATCGATCGCGCGCTGGAGACGTTTGCGAGCAGCGCGTTGCCAACCTATGAAAAAGGAATTGCGCGGCTGAATGAACTGACAGCGACGAACTGCCCAGGAGTGAAAAGCTTTGCGGATGCGAGCGCAGAACAGCAAGAAGCGGTGCTGGAGAAGTTGGTGGAAGAGCAGAGTGGGCGGGGCGGATATAGGTGGTTAGGTAGCGGGGATTCGGGTGACTTTTTCGAAACGATTCGGGTGCATACGATTTGGGGATTTTTGGCGGACCCCTCGGCGGGAGGGAATCGCGACTTTGCAGGGTGGAAAGCGATAGGACGCGATCCCGAGTACACGTTCTCTGCACCGTTCGGGTTCTACGACAAAAACTATCCCGGGTGGCAAGCCGCCAAGGCGGAAGCGGAAAAGAAATGACCCATGGCAAAGTGAGTTACAAACCTACCGACGAAGTGGATTTTGTAATTGTGGGGTCGGGCGCCGCAGGTGGCGTGCTGGCGAAAGAGCTATCGAGCAATGGATTTCGTGTGGTGGTGCTGGAGCAGGGACCGTATCTGAAGCCGGAAGACTTCACGCACGACGAAATCAAGGTGTTCGCGCAGCACATGTTGACGAATGACGCCAAGCTGCAGCCGAACACGTTTCGAAAAACGCCGGAAGAAAAAGCAAAACGGCAGCAGGGCGTGATGTATGGACGCTGCGTGGGAGGCAGCAGCGTTCACTTCACCGCGAATTACTGGCGGTTTCACGAGATCGATTTCGTGGAACACAGCAAGGTGGGAGATATTCCGGGGGCGACGCTGGCGGATTGGCCGATCACGTATGCGGACCTGGAACCGTATTACACGAAGGTGGAATGGGAAGTGGGCGTATCTGGTCTGGCGGGAGCGAGCCCGTTCGACCCACCGCGATCGAAACCGTATCCGATGCCGCCGCTGCCGGTGAAAGGCTCGGGAGTGATTTTCGAACGAGCGGCATGGAAGTTGGGGTATCACCCGTTTCCGGCACCGATGGCGATTCTGTCGCAACCTCGCGCAGGCCGCGATTCATGTGTTTGTTGCGGATTTTGTTTGGGATTTGGGTGTGAGGTGGGGGCAAAGTCAAGTTCGCTGGCGGCGATGATTCCGGTGGCGGAAAAAACGGGACGTTGCGAAATTAGGCCCAATTCTTATGTTTCGCGGGTGGTGACGGATAAGAGCGGGCGGGCCACGGGCGTGGAATATTTTGACGCGAAGCGAAACACGCACATGCAGAGGGCGAAGGCGGTGATCCTGAGCGCGAACGGCGCGGAGACACCGCGACTGCTGCTGCTTTCAGCAACTTCGCAATTTCCGGATGGCTTGGCGAACTCCAGCGGGATGGTGGGCAAGAATCTGATGCCGAATAGCGCGGCGATCGCGTCGGCGGTGTTCGAAGAGCCGGTAAATGACTATAAGGGATTTGCGGTTAGCCGGGTGCTGCACGACTTTTACGAGCTGGATTACGGGAAAGTGGGATTTTACGGCGGTGGCGGTATGGATGCACGATTCGACGCCACCCCCGCGTCATTTGCTATGGGTGGGTTGCCGCCAGGAACTCCGCGATGGGGCAAGCAATTCAAGAAGACGTTGGAACAGAACTTTACGCGGACGTTTGAGATTTTCTGCCACGGGACCTCATTGCCGGTAGAAGCGAACGGATTTTCGTTGGACCCGGATGTAAAGGATGCATGGGGATTGCCTGCACTGCGAATGACGTTCCGAGACCATCCGGACGATTTGAAGCTGATGGAGTGGATGCGAGAACGGGCGATGGAGTTGCTGGATGCAGCGGCTGCGAAGACGAAGTGGAGTGAGCCCGTGGGCGAACAGCAATTTGCGGTGCACCTGCTGGGAACCTGCCGGATGGGGAAGGATCCGAAGAAATCGGTTGTCAATGCGGACCATCGGACCCACGATGTGCCAAACCTGTTTCTATGCGATGGAAGCAGTTTGGTGACGTCCGGACGTGGGCAGCCGACGATGACGATTCAAGCGCTGGCGTTCCGAGCGGCGGACCGGATCACAGCGCTGGCAAAAAGCGGACAAATTAAAGGCTAGAGGAATTTTCATAAATTAGAAGTGGGGAAGAACTAACAAGTAGGCCGTCAGCGGCTGAAGCCGCACTGAATCCGGCGTGAGTTGCGGCACGGCACTTCGCGGCTCAGGGTGAGCTAAAGCCGTGCCCTGACGAAAAGCACGATTTCCCACAGAGACTCCAAAGCTCTAACCCGGCTGCCCTTTTCAGGTGTAGCCGCGTTACGATTAAACGGTGCTGGCTCGGGGACGAAGCAGTCCTGCGGGCTCTGGAGAAAAAATGAGGTTCACGGCGAAAAGTACGTGGTTGTCTGCATTGGGGGCGGGCAGCCTGGTGTTGTTGGGCACGTGGGGTTTCAGCGCCTTTGCACAGAATTCGACTAAGGGGACACCGGAGCCAGCAAAGACCGCCGGGCAGCAGTTCAAGAATATTCAGGTGTTGAAGGATATTCCCGCGGACCAGTTGATACCCACAATGCAGTTCATGGCCGCGTCGTTGGGAGTGGAATGCGACTTCTGCCACGTGGAGCATGAGATGCAGAAGGACGACAAGAAGCCAAAACAGGTCGCGCGAAAAATGATCGAAATGGAATTGGCGATCAACAAAGGCCATTTCAAAAATGAGATCGAGGTGACCTGCTTCACGTGCCATCGCGGGTCTGAGCACCCAGTGGGTACGCCGATCCTGTCGGCGGAAGCGATGAAGTCTAGCGCGGCGGAACACGAACATGCAGAAAGCGAGGAAGCCCCGGCCAAGCTGCCGAGCGCCGATCAGATTCTGGACAAGTACCTGGCGGCGGTGGGGGGGCCGACGGCGCTGATGAAGATCAAGACGCGCGTACAGAAGGGTATGCTGCAGGCCGGTGGGATGCAGTATCCGATCGAGGTGTATTCGGAAGCACCCGACAAGCGCATTTCGATTTCGCATCCGCAAGGTAACTCCAGCGTGACTGCGTTTAACGGGGAAGTGGGCTGGCTGAGCATACGGAATGGCGTACACCGAATGACCGAACAAGAGCGAGAAGCGGCGCGAATCGACGCAGAACTGCATTTCCCGGCGAAGGTGCGGGATCTCTATAAAGACTTCAAAGTGAAACCGGGGGAGCCGATCGACGGGCACACGACTTACCTGGTGACCGCGCAGGCCACGAACCTGCCGCCACTGCAGCTTTATTTCGACCAGAGTTCAGGATTGCTGGTGCGGCTGATGCGTTTTGCGCAAACGCCACTGGGAAGAAATCCGACGCAAATTGATTATGCGGATTACCGCGTGTCGGATGACGTGAAGATTCCATACGAGTGGACGCTGACCAGGCCGAACGGCAGCTTCACGATTAAGGTGGACCAAGTACAGACGAACGTCGAGATTGACCCGAAGTTGTTTGTGCCGCCGGCGGAAGGGCCTAGGCAGTAGAAATGTGAACCGTGGTGCCTGGCAGGATTGAATAGAGACTCCTCGCTGCGCCTGCTTGCTGCCGGCAGGCTCGGAATGACATGGGTTGGTCATCGCAGAATACTTGCTTATTGAAGCTGTAAATAGCAAAGGCCTGGCCAGTCTAAATACTGGCCACTACACAGACCAGAACAACCAAGAACAGAAAAGGCCGCGGGCGGCCACGGCCTTGTTGAATTAGTGCAGAGAAAAAAGTGAGCTAGAAGCTGAAGATAAGGCCGCCGGTAAAGCTGCCGCGATTGAGGAAGTGCGCCACACTGGCGTAATAGCAACCGAAGTAGCAATACAACTCATTCGAAGAACTGCCGTAAGTGGGAAGATAGCGAGCATCTCCACGAAAACCGAAGTGGCGATTGACGTAATACTTCACACCGCCGCCGAGACTGTAGGAAAATTCCGTGCGGTTGGGCGCACCGTTACTGTTTTCGTCGTGAGTGAAACCGACGCTGGCGGCAACGTACGGGCGAAGTTTCACCTCGCTGGAGCGGAACATGTACAGTCCGCCGAACTGGTATTGATCGATGACCGAGTGGTAGGCAGGGATGTATTGGTTATTGAGTTGGTCGAGAGCGCTGTAAGAAGTGTTGTTGCGATTCCAGAAGAATTCGGGCTGGAAATTTTCGGTGAGGCTGTAGTCAAAGAAGCCGCCGAAAGCGGTGGCACCATTGACGCGGAGAGAAGTAATGGGCGTCCCGGTGGAGTTGTTGTTGAGGGTAATGGGATAAGAAGCGCTGGTCTCGTAGCCGACAAAAGGATCGATTTCAAATTTTCCCTGGGCGTGAGCAGGAAGTGCCGCGAAAAGGAACAGCGCGGCTGCCGCGAACCAAGTCATGCGAATCAAGATCGGAGTCTCCTTTAGGACCACTTTTGAGTTGCGGACATATACTAACCGTCCCACGAAACGGCCGGACTCTGGCTTCTGGACACGATTGCCGAAGTATGGCAACGAGCCAAGGCTCGGCTCATCCATAGAAACACGGGAAACCGGGAAAAGTTTCCCTGAGGCGGTGCTGCCACATTCGGCTGCTTGAGCTTAGATGTTGGCTACGATAGCTCGCGTTGCGCCGCACATTGAACGAGCGCTGAGCCTGCTATTTCTTGGTACTAAGGGCACCGGCAGGAGTGGGAGGATTCTTGGCAGGAGCGGCTTCGGATGATTTGCCGGCTTCGGGCGAAGGCGCAGCATCTTTTTCGGGCTTTTTCTCGAGGTATTGGACGATCAATGAGATACGGCGGTTCGAGGGGTCAAGCGGGGAATCGGCTTTACGCAAACGCTGGTCAGCGAAGCCGCGAACCTGAGTGACCTGGTCGGGTCGGATGCCGTTGGCCTGCATTAAACGGCGAGTGGAGTTGGCGCGATCAGCGGAAAGCTCCCAGTTCGTGTAGGTGGCGCCCGGGGGATAAGGTTTCGCGTCGGTGTGGCCTTCGATGGCGATGGTGTTGGGCAATTGCCCGAGTTCCTGAGCCAGCAAACGAACGAGATCGCCTCCGTCAGCGCTCAGGGTATCGCTACCGCTTTCGAAGAAGATGCCGTTCGCGGTTTCGGTAAGCTCGATGCGCAAACCTTCGTTGGTGATGGTCATGTCGATGTGCTGCTGCAATTCATCGAACTTGGGAATTTGCCGAATGGATTTCTGCAGCTGTTCTTTCAGCTCCTTCATGTTGTCTTTGGTGACGACGAAATTTTCGCCGCTGCCATGCATGTCGCTACCAACCATCTTCGAACTGCCGGTGGGATCTTTGAAGTATCCGCCGACCGCTTCCTCAATCTGCTTGCTGCTGTTCATGAGCCAGAGAACGATGAACAGAGCCATCATGGCAGTGACAAAGTCGGCGTAAGCGACCTTCCACGCTCCGCCGTGGTGACCACCATGGCTGACCTTTTTCTTGATGATGATGGGCGGAGGGGCAGGCATGGGTCACGCGGCGGGAGGCGGCGTGTCTCCTTTGTCTTTGATGTAGTTTTCTAATTCCTGAAAAGTGGGGCGGTGATGTCCAGGAATAGCGCGGCGGCCGAACTCCACGGCGATAGTAGGAGGCGAGCCCTTGATGAAGCTGACAATCACGACACGGAGCACGTGATAGAAAGCGTGCTCCTCGTTCGCTCAAGCGGCCCAGGATGTCCTGGCGCAAATACCCAGTGAGCTTCTCGGCGCCAGCGCTCCAGAGGGTGACTTTGCCTTCGCGGTTAGCGACGTAGACGCCAGTGGGGAGCGCTTCGAGGACGATCCGGCAAAACTCGTTGGAAGGATCGGTCATGGGAATCCTTGAATGCCTGAAGAGAAACAGGGCACGCGAAAGCCCACGAAGTAATCGCTAAGTTGCAGGATTTGTTGGGAGTGAAAGGAGGGTGGCGACCAGAAGGCGCAGTCCGCGTTCCAAATCAGCCCATGGTTTCAATTTTGAAACCTTGGCGGCGCGATGTCTGGCACCTTAGTGCTTCTCAGACAAGTTCCTTTTGGTACCTCAAAAAATGAATGAGCAACGCACCATTGTCGTGAATCTGTGTATACCTGGCTCCAGCCTGTACTGTCGTTTGACGCCAACCACGACCGTTGCGTTGAGAGTTTTGACAAGGCGTGCTACAAGCCGTATTTTCATTGGATTGGAGGACGTTCCGAATCATGGGCGTTTTCGGGAAGGGTGCGGCGCGCATCTGCGCGGTTGTTGCGGCGCAAAGCGCACGCGATTTCAGTGCGCAGGTCCTGTTGGCGTTACGCGAGACGCCCACGGTGGAATTGCGCCTCGATTGGCTGGGCGGCGATGGAGAGCGGCGAAAGGCCTTGAATTGGTTGCGTCGGTTGCGCACGAAGAATGCGATTTTCCTGGCGACCTGCCGTCGGCGCATCGCCGGCGGAGAATTTGCGGGGACTGCAGAAGAAGAATTGTTTTGGCTACGTGAGGCGAAGGAGGCGGGGTGTACGTGGTGCGACCTGGAAGTTGAGACATTGCGTGAGTTACCCGGCAAGACAGTGGAAAGCTATGAACTGCCGCGCAGGGTGCTGTTGTCCATTCACGATTTTCGAAGAACGCCACCGTTACCGAAACGACTAAATATTGCGCGACGAGAGGGTGTTGACGCAGTGAAAGTCGCGGCCATGTCTCGCAATCTAACCGACAGTATCCGAGTGTTGAAGCTGGCACGAGACATCCGGAACGTTGTGGCTGTCCCGATGGGGGGAATCGGGCTTCCGGCGCGCGTGCTGGCGTTGCGGTACGGAAGCGCGCTGCTTTATGCGCCTGTGGCAGCCGCGACCGCGCCTGGACAAGTCGGTCTACACGATTTGAAGAAGCTTTATCGCGCGCACGAATTGACGCCGAGGACGCATGTGTACGGAGTGATCGGCGACCCGATCGGCCACTCTTTGTCGCCTCTTTTGCACAACACCGGATACGTGGCAGCCGGAAAGGACGCGGTGTTCCTACCGTTTCTCGTGGAGAACCTGCGCGAGTTCTTGAAGGTGATGGGCGAGTTTGATGTCGCGGGATTCAGTGTCACCCTGCCGCACAAGCAAAGAATCTTTGATTATCTCGACCACTGCGAATCCCTCGCGGAGGCAATTGGAGCTGTGAATACCGTCACGGTCGAGAGCAATGGAAAGTTGACTGGGAGTAATACCGACTATGTCGGAGTCCTGCATGCGCTGGAGGGAAAATTCAAGCTGCAGGGCAGCCGGATCGTGATTTTCGGAGCGGGCGGCGCGGCGCGCGCGGCAGCATTCGCTGTGGCGAAAGCGGGCGCCGAGGTTGTGATTTGCGCCCGACGTGAGGCGGCGGCAAAGGAACTGGCGCGGGCCGTGCATGGCAGTGTGTTGAAGCGCGCGGCGCTGCGAAAGAGCAAATTCGACGCCATCGTGAACAGCACACCTGTAGGAATGTATCCGCATCCTGGGAGTTCGCCGTTGGACGCCGGGGAGCTGAACAGCAAGTTGGTGATGGATCTGATCTACAGGCCGATGAGGACGAAACTGCTACGTATGGCGGCATCGCGAGGCATTCGCACGGTCAGCGGCGTTGAAATGTTCCTCGCTCAGGGGATCGCGCAATGGGAACGGTGGATGAAAAGCCCAGCGCCCAAGGCGGCTATGCGCCAGGCCATCCTGAAAGCACTCAAATCTGACGAAACAAGAAAACAGTAAAAATTCTTTGGGCTGCGACTCGCATTACCGGGCTCGCGGTATAATTTTTGTCTCTAAATGGCACGTCAAAGTGAGCGAATGATCCAACCTTCGTTTCGTGAATTTCAAAAGCTGGCTAAACAAGGGAATCTGATTCCCGTGTACGACGTGTTCTCAGCAGATCTGCTAACGCCGGTGAGCGCCTACCTGCGTTTGGCCCGTGGCGCCCGGTATTCCTTTCTGCTAGAGAGCGTGGAAGGTGGCGAAAAGATCGCGCGCTATACCTTCGCGGGAGCGAATCCGGAAGAAGTGTTCCGCTATGCAGGGGGAGCGTGCGTGCTGGAAAGCCGCAACCGCATTATTTGGGAAGAACGCGATCCCATTTCGTTTCTTCGGGAACACATGGCGAAATTTCGGCCTGTGCGTGTACCGGGCTTACCACCTCTGGTGGCCGGAGCCATCGGCTATTTCAGTTATGACATGGTGCGATTGATCGAGCGGCTTCCGAAGCGCTTGCGCGACGAGATCGGGCTTTACGATGCCATGTTGATGTTCTACCGCGGGCTGATTGCGTTCGATCACGTACAACATCGCTTGTGGATTGTCCGCAATGTCTACACAGAAGGTTCAGGCTCGCTACGTGTCAAATATCGTGCCGCGGTGAAGGAAATTCAGCGGACACGAGAACTGCTGGAAGCACCCGTGGAGGGCGAGAAGCCGGCAAAGTCCTCACGTCGAATTGCGTCGAAACTCAAAATGAGGTCCAATTTCGGCCGAGCCGAGTATCTGCAGGCAGTGCGGAAAGCACGGCGCTATATCCGCGCGGGCGACATTTTTCAGGTAGTGATCAGCCAAAGATTCTCGGCCAAAACAAAAGCCGCGCCGTTCGACGTGTACCGCGAACTCCGCGCATTGAATCCTTCTCCTTATCTCTTCTATTTGCAACTGAACGATGTGCACGTTGTGGGAAGTTCACCGGAGATGTTGGTGAAGGTGCAAGGAAAAGAAGTGTTTTACCGGCCGATCGCGGGTACGCGCTGGAGGGGGAGGGACGAAGCCGAGGATGTGCAACTGGAACGCGAGATGCTTAACAGCGAGAAAGAACGCGCGGAGCACATCATGCTGGTGGATTTGGGCCGCAACGACCTGGGGCGGGTTTGCGAATATGGCAGCGTGAAAGTTGAAAAATTAGTGACGGTGGAACGCTATTCGCACGTAATGCATCTGGTGTCGAGCTTGCGCGGGCAATTGCGCGACGATGTGGACTGTTTCGACGCGCTGATGTCCTGCTTCCCGGCGGGCACAGTGTCAGGAGCACCAAAAGTGCGCGCGATGGAAATTATCGAGGAATTCGAAAAAACGCGCAGAGGCATCTACGCGGGGGGAATCTTGTATCTAGATTTCGCGGGCAATCTCGATTCGTGCATCGCCCTGCGCACGATGGTCATAAAAAATGGTGTGGCGAACGTTCAAGCAGGTGGCGGCATTGTGGCGGATTCCACCCCGCGCGGCGAATTCGACGAATCCGTAAATAAGGCGACGGCATTAATGCGGGCACTGGAGGCAGCACACTCCGCGCAGCGAGCAGCGGGACGAGCGAGGAGGAAGAAGTGATTCTTCTTCTCGACAACTACGACTCGTTTACCTATAACCTAGCGCAGTACCTGGGTGAATTGGGCTGCACCTTGGAGGTACACCGCAATGACAAAATATCAGTGGAAGAAATCGCACGGCGTAAACCCGATCGCATCGTAATTTCGCCGGGGCCATGTACCCCACAAGAAGCGGGTATTTCGGTGGAGCTAATCCAGAAGCTAGCGGGAAAGCTTCCGATTCTGGGAGTGTGTTTAGGGCACCAAGCTATTGGCGCAGCGTTTGGCGGGAAAATCATACGCGCGTCCAAATTATTTCATGGGAAGACCAGCAACATTGAGCACGACGGAAAGGGTATTTTCCGAACCCTGCCGAATCCGTTTAGGGCTACGCGCTACCACTCATTGATTGTGGAGAGGAAGTCTCTGCCAAGGGAACTTCGAATCAGCGCGGAAACCGGCGACGGTATCATCATGGGTTTGCGCCACGGCAAATATAAAATTGAGGGAGTGCAGTTTCATCCGGAATCGGTGCTCACCGAATCGGGCAAACAATTACTGAAGAACTTTCTTTCACTTTAGGCGCGGAGGTCCAGTGCGATCTATTATTATGCGGATTAAATAAATGCAAAGTTATTAAGCTAAGAATAATATTGAATAGTTAGTTAAAATAAGCGTATTGTGACTACCATGGGTTCAACCTCCATCGCTCCAGCCCATGGAGGTTCACATGCCGCAGTTTCGCTCTGTACTGGCACTCGTTATAGTCTTAGCGTCGCCTTTCTATGTAGTTCCCCCGTCTATTGCCGCAAATGCTTCTCTCGGCGTCCTTGCGACTCATGCTCACCTTGAGGAAGCGGTAGCCTTCCCCGGGTTGTCAGTATACGAAGGCGAGCGGCTGTCGACAGAAGCAGATGGAAGGTTGGGCATTCGCGCGGGGCGCTCGATTCTCACGCTCGGCGAACGAACGGAAGTCTGGCTGATTCCACTGGGTGGCGGTTTGCACGTAGACATGAGCCAGGGTTCGCTCCATTTCGTGTCGGTCGAGCACGAGCCCATGGAAATTCACGTGGCCGAGGCGCTCGTAAGTTCCGCGGGCACGCAGGAGTCGCAAGGTTCGGTTACGCTGCTTGGACCGAAGACTTTGCAGATCACCGCAGAACGAGGAGATTTGAATTTCAGCTTTCAGGGCGAAATCCGAACACTGCCCCAAGGACAGACCTATCGCATTTATCTCGATGATCCGGGCGCATCCAATGGCACGTCGGGCGGCGTGGTCTCCAAGTCAAGCACAGCGGGTGCCACCAAGGCCGTTTACTTCATTGTGGGCGCCGGGGTTGCAGGGGCAACGGCGTGGGGCATTCACGAGGCGCTGAAGTCAGGGAACCCTTCTCCCATTAGTCCTTATAAACCTTGATCCGGCCTGATACTTCATCGCTTGCCTAGCGGTGCGAGGAGACTGAATTGGTGAACCTTTTCAGTTGCTCCAGTTTTGCGAGTGCCGCCCCGGACGCAAGGGCCTGTCTGGCCAAACTGGTTGCTTCGCGAAAATCGGTGGCCATTCCCGTTACAACGAGAGCCGCGGCGGAATTCATCAGCACGATATCGTGACGCGGGCCGGTTTCCCCGTCTAGGAGAGCGCGAATGATTGCGGCGTTTTCCTGCGGTGTTCCGCCCTGCAATGCTTCCAATGGCGCAGGTGCCCGGCCAAAATCGTCGGGTGTTAAGACGAACCGTCGGACAGCGCCATTACGCACTTCCGCCACGAGTGTCTCTCCCGCAAGGGAAATCTCGTCGAGGCCGCCGAAGCCATGGACGACATAAGCGCGTTCAACACTCAGCTCGACGAGCGTAGCAGCCATCAGATCGATCAAATCTGGAGAAAAGACACCTAAAATTTGGGAATGAGCCCCGGCGGGATTGGTGAGCGGTCCTAAGAGATTGAAGATCGTGCGCGTGCCAATTTGCTTCCGAGCCGCTGTGGCATGCCGGGTGGCAGCGTGAGCGCTGGGTGCGAAGAGAAAGCCAATACCGATTTCGCGGATGGCTTGGCCGGAGTAATTCACTGGTAGATCGATGCGGATGCCCAATGCTTCGAGGACGTCCGCCGACCCACTGCGGGAACTAACGGAGCGGTTGCCATGCTTAGCTACATGGACCCCCGCTGCCGCGGCCACGAAGGCAGCGGCCGTGGAAATGTTGAAGGTGCCGCATCCGTCGCCTCCGGTCCCACAGGTGTCTAGCATGTGCGCAGGACGTTCGCTCTCCTTGGCGAACACTGGCGCGGCATGACGACGCATCACGCGGGCGAACACTCCGAGTTCGGCCGGGGTGATCTGCCGCTGGTTCAGGGCCAGCAGCAGACGCACAATTTCCGGAGTGCCGATTCGTCCGGAAAGGAGTTCCTCCATCAACGTTTCAGCTTCCGGACGGGCGAGTTGTTCGAGTCGCTCCGTTTTTGCGAGTAATGATAAAGAAAAATTCATGACGTCGTCACAGAGAAGTGGCCAGTTAACCTTGCCCGATGTGGGCGACTCAAGTAAACTTGACTGTTTTACGAGCCTCAAATTCTAACATCTGTGCACTGTCCCATCGTCGCACAGGTTGTCGGCCCGGGCAGCCCCGGTCGTCCAAAGGCAGAACAAATGAAGATCCATGAATATCAAGCGAAGGCTATCCTCTCGCGATATGGTGTGGCCACGCCACGTGGGGAAGTCGCTTACACGAAAGAAGAAGCACGGGAAGCGGCGCAGCGGCTGAAATCGCCAATTGTTGTGGTAAAAGCGCAAATTCATGCCGGAGGCCGCGGCAAGGGCGGCGGCGTGAAGTTGGCGCGTTCTGCTGACGAAGCGGCGGACATTGCCTCCCATATTCTGGGGATGAACCTGGTGACGGTCCAGACCGGTACACAGGGACGTATTGTGAAGCGTCTGTTGATCGAAGAAGGTTTGGACATCAAGCGCGAGCTTTATTTGGGACTCTTGGTCGATCGCGAGTCGGGTCGCCCGGTGTTCATGGCTAGTTCGGCTGGCGGCATGGAAATCGAGCAGGTGGCGAAAGAGAATCCCAGCGCGATCCTGCGCGAAGCGATTCACCCAGCGGTTGGCTTACAGCCGTATCAGGCGCGCAAAATCGCTTTCGGCTTGGGGTTGACGGGCGAGCAAGTAACGGCTGCAACGCCTTTCTTGCAGGCGCTCTATCGCGCGTTCATCGACACGGATGCATCGTTGATCGAAATCAACCCATGCGTGCTGACCGGCGATGGGAAGTTGGTGGCGCTGGACGCCAAGATGACTTTCGATGACAACGGACTTTTCCGGCACAAAGATTTGCGTGAACTGCGCGACCTGGATGAAGAAGATCCGCTGGAAGTGGAAGCCTCGAAGTACGGGCTGAATTACATCAAACTGGACGGCACCGTGGCTTGCATGGTGAATGGTGCTGGTTTGGCAATGGCCACCATGGACATCATCAAGTACGCCGGAGGCTCTCCCGCCAACTTTCTTGACGTCGGAGGGGGCGCTTCGGCCGATCAGGTGAAAAACGCATTTGGGATTCTGCTGAGCGATCCAGCGGTCAAAGCCGTATTCATCAACATCTTTGGCGGCATTTTGCGTTGCGACGTTTTGGCAACCGGCGTGGTTGCCGCAGCTAAGGATTTGCATGTGAAGGTGCCGATTGTTGTGCGCATGGAGGGCACCAACGTGGAGCAGGGCCAGCAAATTCTGCGCGACAGCGGGTTGAACTTCACGATCGCTGCCGGAATGAAAGACGGAGCGCAGAAGGTCGTGGCGTTGGCAGGAGGTGCGCGATGAGCGTGCTTATCAACGAGAAAACGCGCGTATTGATTCAGGGTTTCACTGGGCGTGAAGGCACATTTCACGCGCAGCAAATGATTGAGTATGGGACGAACGTTGTCGGGGGCGTTACCCCGGGTAAGGGTGGAACTAAGCATCTGGAACGGCCGGTCTTCAATACTGTTGCGGATGGTGTAAAGGCTACGGGAGCTGATGCGTCGGTTGTTTTTGTTCCGCCACCGTATTCGGCAGACGCCATACTGGAAGCGGCGGATGCGAACCTGGGGCTGGTGGTGTGCATCACTGAGGGCATTCCGACTCTAGATATGGTGCGGGTATCGGAAGTTTTGCGCGATTCTAAAACGAGGCTGATTGGACCGAACTGTCCCGGGATCATTTCCCCGGGAAAATGCAAAATCGGAATTATGCCCGGACGCATCCACAAACAGGGATACGTGGGCGTTGTGAGCCGCAGCGGAACCTTGACTTATGAAGCGGTGCACCAATTGACGCAACTGGGGATAGGTCAATCCACGTGTATTGGAATCGGCGGCGACCCGATCATCGGCACGACGTTTTTGGATGCCATTAAGATGTTCCACGAAGACCCGGACACCCACGCGATTGTGTTGATTGGTGAAATTGGGGGCAACGCGGAAGAACGCGCGTCGGAATGGATCAAGGCCAACGTGAAGAAGCCAGTGGTCGGCTTCGTGGCTGGGCAAACTGCGCCCCCAGGGCGTCGCATGGGACACGCGGGAGCGATTATCAGCGGTGGGCAAGGAACTGCAAAAGACAAATACGCCGCCATGAAGGCTGCGGGCATTCACACCGTGGAAACACCGGCAGACCTGGGCTCGACGGTCGCAACGGTCTTGAAGTAAGGCAATTCGTCGTCAAAATCATCTGCTTTCATATTCATTGAGGAGAATCTCGTGGCAATTGAACGCACATTCGCGATTATCAAACCGGATGCAGTAGGCCGCGGCCAGCAGGGCGAAATTCTGGCGCGCATCCAGAAGGCCGGCTTCAAGATCGTGGCCGTAAAGACGATGCGGCTGACCAAAGAAGAAGCCGGAGGATTCTACGCCGTGCATCGTGAGCGCCCGTTTTTTGGCGAACTGACGGACTTCATGAGCTCTGGCAAGATTCTTGCCATGGTTCTGGAGGCCGAGGGCGCCATTTCCAAGTGGCGGGACACCATGGGCGCCACCGACCCAAAGAAAGCGGCGCCGGGCACGATCCGCCACGATTTAGGAACGAGTATCGGCAACAATTGCACGCACGGTTCGGATGCGCCAGAGACCGCCGCTTTTGAAATCGGTTACTTCTTTTCCGGGATGGAATTGATCTAGTTTTTCTTCACTGAAATTAACTTTTGCCAGGGGCACTGCTTTTTCGTGACCCTTTTTTTGGCTGGCCTTGTGGGAACCCAAGCGTAAAATAAAGCTCCGGCTTGGGAGGTTCTTATGTCTTGCATTCGCCGTCGCGAGTTTCTGCAACGGGCCGCTACGGTTGCCGCTGCCGCTTGGATTTCGCCCAAGGCATTGGCACAGCGATTGGCGCTGCTCCCGGTCCTGGATCGCAAATTCTCAGCAACCGAAACCGTGACCATTGGGCGTACAGGCATACAAACGTCGCTCCTTGCGATGGGGACTGGCACAGTAGGCTCCGGGCACCATTCCAATCAGACTGCTCTAGGCCTCGAAGGACTTTCGCGGTTGTTGCAAAATGGATACGACAATGGTCTACGTTTCTTCGACACGGCGGATTCCTACGGAAGCCATCCTCATGTTGCGGACGCGCTGAAGCACGTCGATCGCAGCAAAGTCACGGTGATGACCAAATCGTGGGCCCGGACCGCACCGGAAATGCGCGCGGACCTTGACCGCTTCCGGCGCGAACTGAACACGCATTATTTGGATATTTTCCTGATGCACTGTGTGACCGAAGCGGATTGGACTTCGCGGTTCCAGCCCGCCATGGAGGCGCTTTCGGAAGCCAAGCAAAAAGGAATTATCCGGGCGCACGGGTGTTCTTGCCATTCGATTGAGGCGTTGCGCGCGGCGGCAAAGTCTCCGTGGGTGGAAGTCGATCTCGTGCGAATTAACCCGCTTGGGTCGCACATGGACGCGGATCCGGAGACAGTAGCAAGCGTGATTCGGGACATGCGAGCAGCCGGGAAGGGAATTGTGGGGATGAAGATTCTTGGCCAAGGCGATCTGCGACACAAACCGGATGAAGCGATCCGCTATGCACTCGGGCTCGGAACGCTCGATGCATTTACCATTGGCGCAGAATCGATTGCTGAGCAGGGGGACTTGATGAAGCGGATATCCGCCACTGCTTGAATCGAACGCAGATTGCCCAGAAATTTGTAAGTCTGGTTCCGCCCACCGTTGGGAGACACATGGATCCGCTTCGCGAACTCGGCCGTGCCTTATTGGGTTTGGGAGCCTTGCTCCTTTTTATCGGAGCTTTTTTCTATTTCGGAGGGAGATTGCCATTCCGGCTGGGACGCCTGCCCGGCGATATTGTTCATAAGGGAGAACACACCACATTCTATTTTCCGGTTGTGACAAGCCTGCTGTTAAGCGTGGGCTTGACGTTACTGTTCTGGCTGATTTCCCGTTTGCGCCGCTGAACTGAAAGCGTTATCTTGGGTGCAAAGTGGAAGTTAGATCATCGGAGGTCAGGATGAAAGGATCACCCAAGGTAATCGAGCAATTGAACAAAGCATTGCGCGAAGAGTTGACCGCGATCAATCAGTATTTTCTGCACGCGGAAATGTGCGAGAACTGGGGATACGAACGGCTCTCGGAATACATCAAGATGCAATCGATCGGCGAAATGAAACACGCCGAAGCGTTGATGGAGCGAATTCTTTTTCTCGATGGGTCTCCTTCGATGAAGCCGCTTGAGCTAACAGTTGGAAAGAACGTTGAGGAAATGCTGCAGAGCGACCTGGAACTGGAGATCGGCGCGGTAGCAGATTACAACGCAGCGATTCAAATTGCGGTGGCGGAAAAAGACAATGGTTCGCGTGATCTTTTTGTGCAATTACTGAAAGACGAAGAGGGGCACGTAGATTGGCTCGAAGCGCAGATGCACCAGATCAAAGAACTCGGCTACGAGCGGTATTTGACCATGCAGCTTGGAGAAAATGAGGAAGAGGAGTAATCGCTCGCGGCCTCGATTGCGTTTTGCGGTATCTTTCTAACGAATGGGTCAACTTCAATTTAATTTGCAGCCGGAGCGCCGGATTTTTACCGTCAGCGACCTGACGGCGCGGATCCGCGATCTTCTAGCAAAGAATTTTACCGACATCATTGTGCAGGGGGAAATCTCCAACTGCCGTCCGGCGGCTTCCGGACACATTTACTTCACTCTGAAAGACGACCGGGCGCAGATTCGCTGCGTGTTTTTTAAGCAGCAACAGCGCGGGACGAAGTTCCGTCCCGAAGATGGGTTGAAAGTCAGCGTGCGCGGTTCGATTAGCGTTTATGAGGCGCGGGGGGAATATCAGGTTTACGTAGAATCGCTGGAACCGTTAGGCCGCGGGGCGCTGCAACTTGCATTCGAACAGCTGAAGAAAAAGCTGGAGACCGAGGGACTGTTTGATCCGGCGCATAAGAAGCCCTTGCCGTTGTTGCCAAGCCGAATCGGACTGATTACTTCTCGCACTGGGGCAGCCGTGCGCGACGTTGTGCGCATCCTGAAACGGCGATTCCCCAATGTGCACCTGACGCTTTATCCAGTGCTCGTGCAGGGGGAAGGTGCAGCGTCGCAAATTATCGAGGCGCTCGAATATTTCAATCGTACACACTCCGCTGACGTGATCCTACTGGTGCGCGGCGGCGGCTCCATCGAAGATCTGTGGTCCTTCAACGAAGAAAGCGTGGCGCGGGCCATTGCGGCTTGCGCGATCCCCGTGATTTCCGGAGTCGGCCATGAGACCGATTTCACGATTGCGGATTTTGCCGCCGATGTGCGTGCATCCACGCCTTCGGCTGCGGCGGAACTGGTGGTGCAAACTCGCCGGGAGCTTGACAAGCACGTTGCGGATTTGCTGAACAATCTTGACAGCCTGATTCATTACAAATTGCTCGTGCTTCTCCGCCGCGTTCACGAACTGATAGGACGGTCCGGCTTTCGGCGGCCGCAAGACTTGTTGCGACAAAGCCGCCAACGCTCGGATGAAATGGCGTCGCGCCTTGCCCTGGGGCTTCGGTCGCGGGTGAAGGAAAGCCACAAGCGGCTGACCAACGCTCAGGTTCGCATAGCCCGGGTGGATTTGCGTGCAAGGGTAGCTGCCTTTCGGAAGCGTGCATCAGAATTGGAGGCGCGACTTGGGTTCGACCTGCGCGCACGCCTGGAGACATCCCGCAGGAGGTATATGGTGGCCCATTTACGGATAGCATCGTTTGATTTTCGCGTGAAAATGGCGGCATTACGGTTGCGCCTCGAAAAGTTGAGCCACGATTTAGCCTCGTGTATGGAACGGAAAATTCGGTTGAAACGGGAGGGCTGGCAACGGGTGGCGCTGCAGTTACAGGAACGCAGCCCGCTCCAACTATTAGAGCGTGGTTACGCTATCGCTACGGACAGCGCGGGCAATATACTGCGCGACGCGGACCAGGTGTCTTTAGGCGACCAAGTGAGGGTTCAGCTTAGGAGAGGACGCCTCCGTACAGAAGTAAAAGACAAAAGCAGCTAGGTTTCAAATGTGCGTCACTCCTCTTCGTCGCTGGAGACGCGCAAGACCGCCAGGAACGCTTCTTGCGGAATGTCTACCTGGCCGACACGTTTCATGCGGCGCTTGCCTTCTTTTTGTTTCTCGAGCAGCTTCCGTTTGCGCGTGATGTCACCACCATAGCATTTTGCCAGCACGTTTTTGCGTATGGCCGAAACCGTCTCGCGAGCGATCACGCGGCTGCCAATCGCGGCTTGAATAGGCACTTCGAACAGTTGGCGTGGAATGAGCTTGCGCAGACGCGTGACCAAGTCACGCCCGCGCTCGACGGCAAACTCGCGGTGGATAATCAGCGCCAAAGCGTCGACCGGTTCTCCGCCCACCAATATGTCGAGCTTGATCAGGTCCGATTCCTGGTAACCCGCGAGATGGTAGTCGAGCGAAGCATAGCCGCGTGAAACGCTTTTTAAACGATCGTAAAAATCGAGTACGATTTCATTGAGCGGCAATTCGTAAGTGAGCATCACGCGAGTGGGCGACAGGTACTCGAAATTCTTCTGCGTGCCGCGCTTATCCTGACAGAGTTGCAGAATTCCTCCGACGGACTCATCGTTGGTAATAATCATGGCCTTGATGATAGGTTCTTCGATTTTCTCGATATCGCTGGGGATGGGAAATTTGGCGGGACTATCCACTTCAATCACATCGCCGGTTATTTTGGTGATGCGATAGCGCACACTGGGGGCAGTGGTGATCAGGTTGAGGCCAAACTCGCGTTCCAAGCGCTCCTGAACAATCTCGAGGTGCAAAAGGCCAAGAAAGCCGCAACGGAAGCCAAAACCCAATGCCACGGAATTTTCGGGCTCGTAAAAGAAAGCAGCGTCGTTTAGCTGCAGCTTCCCGAGCGCGTCGCGCAAGGGTTCGTATTCGTCGGCCAGCACCGGGAAAATCCCGGCAAAGACCATCGGCTTGATGGCTTCGAAACCGGGCAAGGCGGGCGCAGGACGCGCGGCCTCTGTTACCGTGTCACCCATCCGCGCGTCGGCCACGCGCTTAATATTGGCGACAATGAACCCGACATCGCCGGCTTCGAGTTCCTCTAGGGCAATGGGCTTAGGAGTAAGCGTTCCGAGTTGTTCTACTTCGTATACTTCGTTCGTGGCCACAAGTCGAATTTTCATGTGTTTGGTAATGCGGCCTTCCATCACACGCACAAGTACGACGGCTCCGCGGTAAATGTCAAACCACGAATCGAAGATCAACGCCTGAACTGGATTTTCGGCGCTGCCTTTCGGCGGCGGAATACGATGCACGATGGCTTCGAGCACATCCGCAACGCCTATTCCGCTTTTTGCGCTGATCATCAGCGCGTCGTTGGCGGGAATGGCCAATACATTTTCAATCTGTTCCTTGACGAAATCGGGTTGTGCGGCGGGTAGATCGATTTTGTTAATGACGGGAAGAATCGTCAAATTGTGCGACGCTGCCAAAAAAGTGTTGGCGACGGTTTGAGCTTCGACTCCTTGGCTGGCATCCACGACGAGTAGCGCACCTTCACAAGCCGACAGGGCACGGGAAACTTCGTAGGAAAAATCGACGTGGCCGGGGGTATCGATCAGGTTTAGCCGATAGATTTGGCCGTCTTTTGCTTTGTAATGCAAGCGAATGCTTTTCGCTTTGATGGTGATGCCGCGCTCGCGCTCCAAGTCCATGGAGTCGAGTACCTGTTCGTGCATTTCGCGCTCGGAAAGAGCGCCGGTCATTTCCAACAAGCGATCGGCCAGCGTGGACTTGCCGTGATCGATATGCGCGATGATGCAAAAATTCCGTATGAACTTCGGGTCCATTCAATTCCCGTTCCGCCAGGATTGACCTGAGGGTGTATTTTGAGTGTACGACGGCGGGTACTTCGCTGCGGAAGCGCACGCTTACCCAGCTGCAACCATGCCGTGTAATGTTCTAGTTTGCCACAAGTACAGGGAGCCGTCAGCCCGAGGCCAAGTGCGAGGTCAGTTTTACCAGCGGATCAAGGCATCTGGATCTTCTACCAAAACCACTTCGTATTTTTCCAACATCGGCATCAAGACATTTTCCAGTTCGCGCTTCCAGAGTTCACCCTCGTAAAACTTCGCCTTCATCGACTCGCGGGAGTCCCGATCGGGGAAGCCACGCATGAAGAAGTCATCGGGATCCTCGATCGAGAGAAAGGGGCAGATGATTGTGATGCCGATCTCGGCGTGTGCGGGGACAGATTTCGACCGGAATATCTCGAGGAATGTTGCGCGGCAATCCGGTTTGGTTTTATAGGTACGCATCTCGATGATCATGGAACCTTCCCCAAAAAGCACCCTTCCGCGTCAATGTTTGGCCTAATTGATGTCCTCTTTATTTTCCAGCCGACGCACCAAGTCGGCGTGCTGAGATTTGAGAGACTCGGGCGATTCACTCTCGGCGAGCTTCATTTCTTTTATGGCGGTTGCAAAATCGCCTTTCGACACTGCGACACGCGCGGCTTCATTGTGACCGACCCAGCTATTCGGGTCCTTCTGAATGTTCGCGCGGAAGAGTTCAATTGCTTCGGCCTGATTTCCTTGCGCTTGCAATCCCCGCGCGAAGTCATGCAGTTGAGACTGGTTGCCCAGCCTGATGGCCTTGTCATAGGCCGTCCCCGCTTGTTCCTTGTCCCCCAGCGCCGTAAGGACACGCGATTTAGTGATTTCGTTTTCGAAGCGGTCCTCAATGGAAATGGATTGGTCGGCGTATTTCAGTGCTTCGTCGGCGCTAAGCTTATTGTTCAGCAGATAATTGGCCGCTTCCATCCAGGCTTGCCATTCGAATTGTATTCGGCCGCGAAGTTGGTTCCGCAGGCTTTGCTCGACGATTTCGGGAGTGTTGACTTGCACTTTGAAGGGCACTACAACTTTTTCCCAGCGCATTGCCACGACAGCAGAATCCGGCCGCAAATTGTCGAAGTCGAATCCTAGGGCCTCCTGATTCTCGATGCTGCTGATCGGGTTCACCGTCACTCGCAAGGCATCCTCAGTCTTGTCGTAAGTAAAGCTACCCCAGGAAGTGGAGTTCCTGGAGAAAATCACTACCCAGGAGTCTTCGCCGGGAATGAAATGCAATCCGTAAACGCCTTTTGCGAGGGGTTGGCCCTCAATGGTCACCGCATCGCCGAACTCGATGGTTGTGTTCAGATTTGCGCCGGCACGCCAGACTTGCCCGTAGGCTATCAAGCCACCAAAGATTTTCCGACCGCGTCCCAGGGGCCGGTGGTAGGAAATGGTCACATCGGTGATGCCAATGCGCTGGGTCACCCTTGCCGCCGGACTGGCGTCCGGCAGTTTGAGCAAGGCGGATTGCGCCGACGTGGTTTGGACGCCGAGCACACATTCGAAAGCGATCAGAGTGGCGATGGCAAGTTGTCTGTTCATCACAGTGCCTCCCTTTGTTCGATTTCAAAATGAATTGGACCGTGGTATTTTCCTAGAGCCGCTTTTTATGCAATTGGCAATACCACTTTCCAAAGCCAACGGGCCGCTATTTCGCCAGGTTTACCTGGGTTTGCGCCAGGCTATCTTTGCCGGTTCGTTTGCTCCCCATGGCCGACTGCCTTCGACGCGCGATTTAGCCGACCAATTGCGCGTGTCGCGAACCGTGGTACTCCTGGCTTACGACCAATTGCTTGCCGAAGGATTTGTGGAGGGGCGCAGCGGTTCGGGCACTTACGTGGCGCAGGGTCTCTCTTCGAAGCGGTCAGCGATTTCCCGACAATCGACAAAGCCGCGTCTGTCCAAATTTGGAGCCGCGGCAGAGGAAACTGCACCATGGCAGGATTTTCAGGCTCGCCGATCACCGGTTCATCGCTATGACTTTGCCTCCGGCCGCAGCGAAAGTGATATTGAGACCTTCCCCTTCGAAAAGTGGCGCCGCATCCTTTTGCGGTGTGCACGGAAGGCCCCGGTGATGGAACTAGAGTACGGGCCCGCCGCCGGGAGTGTAGTGCTGCGCAAGGCGATTTGTGACCATGTTCGACGCTCGCGTGCGGTGGTATGCGAACCCTCGGAAGTGATCATCGTCAACGGGTCACAGCAGGCGTTGGATTTGATTGCGCGAGTCTTGTTGGAACGAGAGGATCGCGTCGCGATTGAAAATCCCAGCTACCAAGGCACCCGAGCGATTCTGCAGGCGGCGGGAGCACGCGTCTTAGCGGTTCCTGTTGACCGGGACGGATTGAATCCGGCGAAGTTGCCCGACAATGCGCGAATCTGTTTTGTCACGCCCTCACACCAGTTTCCGACTGGTGCGATCTTGCCGTTAGCGCGGCGCCTGGCCCTGCTGGAATGGGCAAAGCAACAGAATGCGATGATTGTCGAGGATGATTACGACGGCGAGTTTCGGTATGAGGGGCATCCTCTGGAGTCTTTGCAGGGCTTGGACGCGGACGGGCGGACAATCTATGTTGGGACGTTCTCTCGTACCGTGTTTCCGGCTCTTCGTGTGGGTTATGTGATTGTCCCAAAATCACTGACGCGCGCTTTTACCGCCGCGAAATGGCTGAACGATCAGCATTCCCCCACGCTCGAGCAACAAGCACTGGCCGAGTTTATCAATTCGGGTGCGTATGAGCGGCACCTGCGTCGTCTGCGCCGCAGGAACGCATCGCGACGCGAAGCCTTGCTGAAATCGCGAGAAGAATATATGGGGAATCGCGTGCGAGTCACTGGCGACGGCGCAGGAGCGCACGTTGTACTATGGCCGAATAAACGCATTTCCGAGGATGCGGCGGTCTTTCAAGCAGCGGCGCGAGGTGTCGGCATTTCTGGGATATCCCGTTACTTTTTGACTCCGCCAACATGCCCAGGCCTAATGCTGGGCTATTGCCGCATGAAAGAGAATGAGATCCGCGAAGGCATCCGCAGGCTGGCTGAAATCTTGTAGGAACCTGCTTAATCGTTCGCTGGCTGCGCTATTGTCCAAACCCCCGCACCATGCCCGTTGTCCGATTCCACATCCACTCGGCGAGTCGGTTTGGCCGGGTTTCCACGGCGTTATATAGTGGAGACTGGTTCGATTGAGTCGAGAACCAACCAATTTTCAAAACTGGCGAAACCTTAAGGACCAAGCTGGCAGATGGCCGCAGACGTCAACAAGAACCTCGAGCGGGCGAAGAAATTTCTCGAGAAGAACCGCTTTGAAGACGCCATCGAAGCCTATCTCGCTGTCATTCAGGAAGCTCCTCAGAACGTGGAGGCCGCGCAGATGTTGGGCGACCTCTATACCCGCCTGGACCATCCCGACCGTGCCGCGGTCTACTACGGGCACTTGTTCGAATTGCTGGTAGATCCGCGCGATGAATCCAAGGCCATGGCGATTTACAATCGCTTCCTGCGCAATTCAATCACGCTTCAACCGCCCGAGCGGGTTGCTCGTTACGCATTCCTCCAACAGAAGCAAAATCACCCTGAAGAAGCGATTGACCAATACAGTAAGGCGGCAGAACTGTTCATTCAGGCGAATCGCATGGAAGACGCCTTGTTCTGTTGGGAACGAACAGCGCAACTCGAGCCCGATAACCTGCAGCGCCAACTGAAAGTAGCGGAGATCGCGTCGCAATTAGGTAAGAACGCTTTGGCGGCTCGTTCGTTCCTGCGCGCGGGTACGCTGTCGGCAGCGGCCGGAGCGCCACAGGAAGCCCTGAAACTGCTTGGACGTGCTTATGCCTTGGCGCCCCAGGAACGCGGAGTTGCTCTCCTTTATGCGGAAGCCAAATTGCGAAACGGAGAAGCGGCGGAGGCGGCGGCCCTTCTGGAACCATTTGCGCCTAACGAAAGCGACACAGCGTTTCTCGAGACTTTCGCGGACGCGCTGCAGCAGGCGGGACAACTCGATCGGGCACGCGCCATTCTGGAACGTCTGTTGCGCGAGAAAAACGAGGGGATCACCCGCTTGTTTGGGCTGGCCGACGCCTTTGCGGAGGGAGCGCAGGACAATAAGTCCGTCGAGATTTTGCTGACCGTGAAGCGCAGGATGTTTGCAGACAAGAAGCAAAATGAATTCACCACTCACGTGGAAGAACTTGGCGCTAAGCACCCCGAATCGTTGCCGATTCTGGAGTTTTGGGCAGCGTTGTATAACGAGTTGAACCGCGAATCACAATATTTTGAGGTCTTGATTCGTCTGTTCGATGCCAATTTCAATTCGGGGAATTTTGCGAAGTCGAGTGAGGTGTTGGAGCGTCTGGTTGACATCGATTCCTACGATTACCGCAATCAACAGCGGCTCGAACAGTTACGCGGCCGAGTGGATGAAGGATTCCTGCGAAGAATCGCCAGCCGCATGGCCAAGATCGCAACCGTCACGCAAAATCCAGCCGGTCCTCCTAAGGCGGTTGCCAGCCACGAGATGTCCACCGACGCGGCAGTTACTGAAGAAGGGAAAAAGCTGCAAGCTCTGGAAGATCTGATCGTCCAGACCGAGATTTTTTTGCAGTACTCGCTGCAAAGCAAAGCGATTGAGCGCTTGCAAAAAATCGCCGCCATGTTTCCGGGGGAAGAAGAACGCAATCCGCGTCTGGCGGGACTGTATCAGATGGCGAATTGGTGGCCCAAGACGCAGGAGAAGCCGGAAAGCACGCCAAAGATGGTTAGCCTGCCGGTAGTCGAAGCTCAACCAACGCCTCCGACAGGACGCACCGGGACGTACACAGCTGACACGCTGCGCGACCTCACGAAAATCTCGGAAATCAATCAGAAAACATTCCGCCAGCAGACTCCGCGCGCCATGTTAAATACTACGGTCACGGAGGTCGGGACATACCTTAAGGCTGCGCGGACGTTGGCGGTGATCGGAGCACCTGGCCGGCCTCCCGAAATGGCAGCAGAGTATTGCGCGGCCGGGTTGAAGCCGGCCCCTGGATCGCAGGTTGTGTTGCTGCTTGCGCAAATGGAGAAGGCAGTGCCCGACGAGTTGGGCGGGATGGTTGTCGATGCGACGGAAGGATCGATCCTGGCGGAACTCGGGCTGGCTACGGCTTTAGGAGTAACCATTACCGACAAGGAAACCCAGTCACCTGCGGCGATGCTCATCGTCGGGCAGAGCACGCCGCACAAATGGAAGGCCAACAAAACCTATTTTTTGCAGGCCATCGGCGACCAGATGATGATGAGTGTGAGCCATACGCGACTACGGACATTGGTACGCCGGATGGGTGTCTCGGATGACCGCACCGGATTAATGAGTCGTAGCTCTTATGTTGGCTGCCTATTGAACGAAGCCGACCGTGCACGAACGCAGGGCACCGCGCTCTCATTGGCCATTCTCCAGATTGATCGTGGTTCGGAAATGCTGCGACAACAAGGTGAAGCGCCGCTGGAGAAATTCCTGGAACAATTGGCGCGTTCCTTGCAGCCCATGGTGCGGCAGAATGACATGGCCGTGAAGTACACTTCTTGGGCGTTGGCGTTCATTTTGCCGGACACGAATACCGCCGGGGCGCAGAATCTCGTTGAGAAATTGCGTCGCGCGGCGGCCGGCGTGCGCCCTCCATGGGATTCCACGCAAATTACTCTGAGCGCAGGAATCGTTGAAGCGGCAGCCCGCCAGGATTATGAAAGCGAAGACATCGTGACGGATTTAATCAACCGTGCGGAATTCACGATCGACGAGGCGCGCAAACTCGGCGGTGATACAGTGGTGGTGGCTGAGGCCGCGAAGCAGTGAAGCAATCTGCGGCGATCGTGAAGTTTCATTGAACCATCGCGACGTTCCCAGACCCTATCGCATCTAATGGCTTATTCACAGCGAGGACGACTATGTTCCCGACAGATGTTGTGATTGTTGCCGGTGCGCGTACCCCTATGGCGCGCTACACCGGTGTCTTCTCCGAGGTATCGGCGATCGAATTGGGAGCGCATGCCGCCAAGGCCGCGGTGCAGCGCTCCGGGGTAGATCCCCAGGAGTTTGACCACGTGGTATTCGGCAATGTCCTGCAGACTAGCGCGGATGCAATCTATGGCGCACGTCACGTTGGCCTCAAGACGGGGCTAAAGATCGAAACACCGGCGGTGACCGTGAATCGGCTGTGCGGTTCCGGGCTTGAAGCCATCGCGCAGGCCGCGCAGAGACTATTGTTGGGCGAAGCAACTATGGTGGTGGCTGGCGGCATGGAAAACATGACCCAAGCACCCTTTGTGATACGTGGCGCGCGGACCGGTCTAAAGTTGGGAAGCGGCGTTCTGGAGGATTTTCTGTTCGTCGGGCTTACCGACTCGTATTGTGGATTACCGATGGCCGTCACGGCAGAAAAATTGGCGGCGCAAACAAGCATTACCCGCGCTGACGCCGATGCCTACGCGCTGCGTAGCCAGCAAGCCGCCGATGCGGCGGCGAAAGCCTGCCGCCTGAAGGAGGAAATCGTTCCTGTAGAAGTGAAGCAAGGCAAAAAGTCCATCATGGTCAGCGAGGACGATCACCGGCGGCCGGAGACCACGATAGAGACGCTTTCGAAATTGCCACCGTCCTTTCAGAAGGACGGCATTGTGACCGCGGGCAACGCCAGCGGCATCGTCGATGGAGCCGCAGCTGTAGTGGTGACACATCAGAAAACGGCCAAAGAGCGCGGACTGAAGCCGCTGGCGAGAATTTTGTCGTGGGCCACGGTGGGTGTCGACCCGAGCATCATGGGCATTGGTCCCGTGCCGGCAACGCGCAAGGCGCTGCAGCTTGCCGGATTGGAATTGCAGCAGATGGACCGTGTCGAGGTGAATGAAGCTTTTGCGGCGCAATATTTGGCGGTAGAAAAGGAACTGGGCTTGTCTCGCGACAAAACCAACGTCAATGGGGGAGCAATTGCGCTAGGACACCCCCTGGCCGCGTCCGGCACACGTCTGGTGATCACAGTTGTAAACGAATTGCGGCGTAACGGTCTGAAATACGGCCTGGCAACCGCGTGTATTGGAGGAGGTCAAGGAATCGCCATGATCGTTGAAGCACTCGAAATCTGAGAACCACCGGTGCTACGGTTGCACTTTCACACGAATCATGCGTCTTTGATACACTTTGACGGGTAGATTTCCCGCCGAATTCGAATGGTTTTTCTGTTGTGAGGAATTAGGATGGCAATCCAAAAAGTTGGCGTCGTTGGGTGTGGCTTGATGGGGTCCGGTATAGCGCAAGTGTGCGCGCAGTCTGGATTTCAGACGATTGTGCGCGAAGTCACTTCTGATTTGGTCGACAAGGGCTTGAAGGGAATCGATAAGAATCTGGCTCGTCTGGTTGAAAAAGGGACGATTAGCGAAAGCGCGAAAGACGAAATCCGGGGTCGGCTCAAAGGGGTCACTTCTGTCGACGAATTGAAGGATAGCGACGTGATTGTAGAGGCCATCATCGAGCAGTTGCCAGCGAAGCGCGAATTGTTCGCCGCACTCGACCCACTTTGCCCACCCCACACCATCTTTGCCAGCAACACTTCTTCGCTGACGATCACGGAAATTGCGGCGGCAACCAAGCGGCCACAACGTTTCGTCGGCTTACATTTTTTCAATCCTGTGCCGGTGATGAAACTCGTCGAGGTCGTTCGGACGATCGCTACCGAGCCAGCGGTTTATGAGGAGATGGTGCAGTTTGGCGCTAAGCTCGGGAAAACGCCCGTTCGGGCCCACGATAGCGGTGGTTTTATCGTCAATCGTTTGCTCGTGCCCTATCTTCTGGACGCCATTCGTGCGTTGGAGGAAGGTGTCGGTTCGGTTGTCGACATCGATAATTCGATGAAGCTCGGGTGTGGCTATCCGATGGGGCCGTTTACGCTGCTGGATTTCGTTGGGCTGGATACTACGTACTACATCGCGCAAATCATGTTCGATGAGTTTAAGGAGAAGCGTTTTGCCGCGCCTGCGTTACTGAAGCGCATGGTCCTTGCAGGTTGGCATGGTAAGAAATCAGGGCGTGGATTTTACGACTATTCGGATCCCGCGAATCCCAAGCCGATGAGTTTGTGAGGGACCATCTATGGCCTATGAAAATTTGTTGTACGAGAAAAAGGACGGCATCGCTTACATTACGTTTAACCGCCCGAAAGTCTTGAACGCCCTCAATCGACAAACCGTTGAAGAGTTACACCAGGTCTTACTGGATGCGCGCGACGATAACACGGTGCGCGTGTTAATTCTTACCGGGGCGGGCGAGAAGGCTTTTGTGGCTGGAGCAGATATCAACGAGCTTGCGCAACAAACGCCTGTGAATGGCAAGGAGTTTTCGCTCTTTGGCCAGGGAGTCTTTCATCTTCTGGAAACGATGGGCAAACCTTCGATTTGCGCCATCAATGGATTTGCGCTGGGTGGTGGTTGCGAATTGGCGTTGTGTTGCTCGATTCGATTGGCCAGCAAGACGGCAAAACTCGGTCAGCCAGAGGTGAAGCTTGGCATTTTGCCGGGTTACGGTGGATCGCAGCGCCTGGCTCGTCTCTGTGGCAAGGGCACGGCTCACGAACTCTGCTTGACCGGCGAGATGATCACTGCGGAGGAAGCGCAGCGCATCGGACTGGTCAATCACGTTTACCAACCAGAGCAGTTGTTTTGGGCGGCGGAGACAATGGCCAAGAAAATCATCGCAAACGCGCCGTTGGCCGTGAAGTATTGCATGGAAGCCATTGAACGTGGAGTGGAAATGCCAGTGATGGAAGGTCTATTCCTCGAGGCAACGTTGTTTGGCTTGTGCTGTGCTACCGAAGACATGCGCGAGGGAACGAAAGCGTTTCTGGAAAAGCGCACAGCACAATTCCAAGGTAAATGAGCCACCGATGAGTGAAAAACTTGAGCCGGGAAAGATCGATGCTGGAATGAGCGCAAAGGGACTTCGATTTGGGGTCGTGGTCAGCAGATTCAACAGTTTCATTACGGAGCGACTGCTTCAAGGGTCGCTTGACGCGCTGGAACGCAGCGGCGCCGAAAGCAAAAGCGTGGATGTGGCCCATGTGCCGGGTGCATTTGAGTTACCGCTGGGCGCCAAGAAAATGGCGCAAGGCGGACGATACGATGCCATCATCGCCATCGGCTGCATTTTGCGTGGCGAAACCGCCCATTACGATTACGTCTGTTCCGAGACAGCGCGCGGTTTGCAACTTGCCCAGATGGACACGGGCGTGCCAGTGATGTTTTGTGTATTGACGTGCGACACGCTGGAACAGGCCATCGATCGGGCGGGCCTGAAGAGCGGTAACAAAGGCTTTGAAGCGGGACTTGGCGCGGTGGAGATGGCGCATCTCGTCCGTAGATTACGTGGAAATAGCACAAAAACGTCTAACAAGGGCCGGGGCAAATAAAGTGGCCCTGCGTACAAAATCCCGTGAATTTGCCATGCAGATGCTGTTTCAGTGGGACATGAGCCAGCAGGAACCCTCGCGATTAAAATCGAATTTCTGGAAGAGCGCAAAGGGCGCGGCGCAGACGCGTAACTTCGCGAACCAGCTTTTCGAAGGTGCGGCCCACGACGCCAAGGAATTGGACGAAATCATCGCCAAATATGCCGCGAATTGGCGCCTGGAACGGATTGCAACGATTGATCGGGCGATTCTGCGCTTGGCTATGCACGAAATGCGAGCGACGGACACGCCAGCAAAAATTGTGATCAATGAAGCGGTGGATTTGGCAAAGAAGTTTTCTTCTGATGAAGCGGGCGGCTTTGTAAATGGAATTCTCGATAATTATCGCAAGTCGTTGAAGGTTGAATAGTCCTGCGACCGATTCCAGTTCAGGTTCGAATAACTCCTTCAAAAACCTTCACCGCCGCGCCGCTCACTCGCGGAGTCAGTTTCTTCCCGTTCTGAGTGACTTCGACTTCGATGTGGCTGGGACGGCCCATCTCCACGCCTTGCATGATGTTCAAGGTGTGACCCGCTCCCAAGCGGCCCTGCTTGACCAGAAAAGCACCGAGTGATCCCGCGGCGGAGCCCGTTGCGGCGTCCTCGTACAGTTCCCATGGCATCATGCCCCGCGCCCAGATGCTGTGATTGGAGCCCATCGTGAAACAGTATGCCAGTGCTGCTTCTTTTCCAAATAACCGTGCCAATTCCCCCATGCTCATCTGAATTTTGCCAAGAGCTGCGCGATTCTTCAGTGGCACCATCAAATTGTAGATTCCCGTGGATACAAACTCGGGTTCGAGTTTGGGGTCGAGATCCTTAGGAGAAATTCCCAACGCGCCGGTGAGCTTCCTTTTATCAATTTTCGAAGGCTTAAACGACGCTTCTTTTTGCGTCATGGTGACACGTTGCGGCCGCCCGTCCTTGAATCGTATCTCTACGGGGAGAACACCTGCGCCGGTTTGCTGCAAGATGTGCACGCCGCCTTCCTGGGCCGGTACAACGCCGAGTTCTGCCAGCAGAAACCACGTACCAATTACTGGATGCCCCGCCAGCTTCAATTCTTCTTTGGTGGTGAAGATGCGCAGCCGCGCCAGGGCCCGATCGTCAGTAGGCTTCTGCACAAAAACGGTTTCGGATAGATTCATCTCGCGTGCAATGGCCTGCATTTGATCGTTCGACAGGCCGTCGCCATCCGTGATGACCGCCAGAGGATTGCCCTGAAATCGCGTTGTAGTGAAAACGTCTAGCGTGTAGAAACGGTGATCCATCGCAGCCCCGTCCATTCGCGTTGCCAGCCTCGGGCGTTAGAGTTGCTCTAGCTCGCGAACGGTCCTTTCATTGGTGACATTTCCAGTGTTCAATGTGCCTTTTGGTTCCAGCAAAATCAGGTGTACTTCTTCGTCCGCCGCCGGTTGGTGCTCCACGCCGTGCGGCACGATCAGGAACTCTCCCGCGCGAACCGTCTCTTCGCGATCGCGAAAGCGCATCCGTAAAACCCCTTTGACAACCAGAAATAACTCATCCTCGACGTCGTGATGATGCCAGATGAATTCGCCCTTTAGTTTAACCGCTTTGACCGCGAAATCATTCAACTCGCCAAGAAGGCGAGGATTCCAATAATCCTGAAATTTCGCAAATTTCTCCGCGAGGTTGACCGTATGCATGCACAACTCCTAGAGGGCCTGGATGGTAGCGACCGTAGACCGCAAAACTTCTTGGGTGGTCGTGGCTTTGCTGGTCTCCGAGTAAATCCGCAAGAGATTTTCCGTGCCGGAGGCCCGCGTCATGACCCAGCCGATTTCCCCAAGGTAGACTTTGATGCCATCCGTATCCTCGCGACGAACAATCGGCCAATCCGCCAGCGTTTTCAGCTTCCGGTTTGAAAAATATTCGATGGCCTTCTGTTTCTGCGCGGGCTTGACGTCCAAGTCGACGCGCCCATAGTGAAATTCGCCAAATTCCCGGTGCAACACGTCAAGTAACTCGCCCAGGGATTTGCCATGCCAAGCCATAAGTTCCGCTAATAACATTGCAGACACCGTGGCATCGCGCTCCGGAAGGTAGAGGCTTGTACCGATGCCACCGCTTTCTTCGCCACCGATCAGGATGTTTTGCTCGAGCATCAGTTCGCAAATATATTTAAAGCCAATCGGGACTTCATGCAGCTTGCGATCGTATTTCGCGGCCAGTTTGTCGATGAGCTTGGTGACCGAGAAAGTCTTGGCGATATCGCCGGGCATTTTGCGTGTGCCGGCGAGATGCCATACCAGCAGCGCCAAAATCTGGTGCGGATTCACAAAGGTTCCGTCGCGATCGATAGCGCCAATGCGGTCGCCATCACCATCCGCTGCGAAGCCCGCGTCAAATTTCCCGGCGAGAACTGCCTTGCGCAGCGCGTCAATGTGCGGCTCGATCGGCTCCGGATGCACTCCACCAAAGCGGGAATCGCGTGTTCCTCGAATCTGTTCACTCGTAATTCCGTTTCGAGTGAAGAGCTCGTGCAGCAAACCCGCCGCGGATCCGTGCATTGGATCGACCACAAAACGGAATTTTGCGTCGCGCAGTCGTTGCCAGTCGACGAGTTTCTCGATCGTGTCGAGATAAGGAGCGCGCGGTTCCAGTGAATGAATGAGCTCTTTTCTCGGGGGCATAAGCGCCACTCCTGTGGCCAACACCCCGTCCAATTCGTGCTCAATTTGAGCCACGATCGAGGGCAGCGCGCTGCTTCCATAACTCGCCTTGTATTTAATGCCATTCCAGTTGTGCGGATTGTGGCTCGCCGTGACTACAATCCCGCCGGCGGCATTGCGTTGCCGGACCAGTAGCGAAAGGGCCGGCGTCGGGCAGGGTTTGTCGGCCAGCCATACCGGCGTGCCGGTTGCGCTGACAGTGTTTGCAACCTCCAAGGCAACGGTATCTGCGGTGTGTCGATGATCGTAGCCGATCACTATGCCTTTTCGGGGATCTTCTGCGCGTATCACGTACCGCGCAATCGCGGTGGCCACAAGACGCGCATTTTCCACCGTAAAGTCTTCGGCGATAATGCCACGCCAGCCGTCCGTGCCAAATTTAATCGTGTGCATGTTATGTGAGTATACGCGAAGCGTTGTGGGCGCTGAAACCGCAAGTCTATTTGAACTGCCGCGCCAATTTGGATGTGGATTTGCCGTCAGAGCAGCTTCGTGAGTTTGCGTTGCTCAAGCAATTTGACGATCTTTGCGACGTCTTGTGCACGGTCGCGAGGACAGATCAAAAGAGCGTCAGGAGTTTCAACCACAGCGAGATTATTCACACCAATAGCAGCGACGAATTTGTCCGGGCTCCAAAGTAAATTGCCCTCGGCGTCAATCGTTTCACCGGCTCCAGCCATAATGTTTTCACCTGGATGTTTCGCGAGCAACTCGTAAACGGCAGACCAGGAACCAATGTCACTCCACGAAACCTCCGCGGGAATCACGAACACTTTGGCTGGTTGGGCGGGAGGCCCCGCGCTGGCTGCGGTCACCTTTTCCAGTATGGCGTAATCTACTGAGATATTTTGCACCGTCGGATAAATCTTCTTAAGCGTCGAATCGTAGCTGCGCTTTCCAATGTGGTTAGAGAGAGATTCCATCGCCTTATAAGTTTTCGGCAGAAACTTTCGGAGGGCGTCCAGAAAAGTGGAGACGCGCCAGAAAAACATTCCGGCATTCCACTGATATCGGCCCGAGGCGAGGTACTTTTTTGCCGTTGCCAACTCTGGTTTTTCCGCAAAGCGGCGTACTGGAAAGGCAGGAAAGCCATCAATCGTGAACGGTTGTTCTATGCGTTCGATGTAACCGTAGCCCGTCTCTGGTCGCGTGGGTGGAATGCCCAGCACTACCATACGTTCTTGTGTTCGTGCGATCTTGAGGGCCACGCGGACAATTCTTCTGTAGCGCTCCGGCTGTGCTATGTGTTGGTCGGCAGGCAAAACCGCCATAAGTGCGTCGCCTTTTGCCGCGTGCCGGATGTGGATGGCAGCTAGCGCAATGGCTGCAGCTGTATTTCGACCCACGGGCTCCGTCAAGACTCGTTTATGGGCCGCACCCGGTAATTGCTTCTGTAGGGCCTCCGTCTGTTCCGCATTTGTCACTGACCAGATACGGTCTGTTGCAAAGAGTGGGCGCAAGCGATCCATGGTTTGTTCCAGCATGGTGGTTTTGCCCACGATGTTCAGCAACTGTTTCGGAGTACACGTCCGGCTGCGCGGCCAAAAGCGTGTGCCGCGTCCTCCCGCAAGGATTACGGCGTGGGCAGTGAGTTTCTTGTCAGCCATCCACCTTACCCTATCAAGACGCGAGAAATGATTTGCGGTTCGAATCCCATCCGTAACAACTGAGCATGCAGAATGTCTTTGTCTGGAACGGTGATACGCAAAAGTGACGTTGGCTCCCTGGGCTGCAATATGGCCAGGGACAGTCTGGCCGGCAAGAACCACGCTTGTCCTGGAACGAATGAATAGCCGATTTCCTCGTCGTACAATTTGCCCCGTCCAGACAAAATGACAATCAATTGAAATTCGCTGGGATCGCCCTCGATGAGGGTCGTCCGATCGCAGTCCCAACGTTCCGTGGCAAAGAACTCGCAGGCGGCCAGCAAGTGTTTGTCGGCGTCGGGCGAATGCAGTGCCAGAGGCGGAATTTTCCCGCTCCCTGTCCCATCAAAGCGCGTCACTTCCAGTGCTTTCTGCAGATGCAGTTCGCGAGATTTGCCTTGAGCGTCCAAGCGGCCATAATCGTATACCCGATACGTTAAGTCCGAATATTCCTGAATTTCGCACACGACCATGCCAGGCAGAATCGCGTGCAGTGTTCCGGCTTCAATGAAGTAAGTTTCCCCTGCACGTACTGGATACCGCACAAACAGGCCCTCAACCGTTCCATCGGCAGCCGCACGAACAAACTGTTCCCGGCCAACTCCGGGTTTTAAACCGACCAACAACTCCGCACCGGGCTCTGCGGAAACAATGTGCCACATTTCCGTTTTGCCACGGCCTCCGGCGGGTTGCTCAAACTTGCTGGCAAACGCGTCGTCCGGATGCACCTGGATCGATAACTTATCGGTGGGAAACAAAAATTTTACAAGCAGCGGGAATTCGTAGTAGTGCCCGGATCGCGTGCCTCGCCACTCGAGCGGCATGGCTCGCCAACTCTCTCCGAGCTGCATATCCGCATAGGGGCCATTCGCAACGCGAGAGTCCAGCGCGGTCAACCACGCTTCCCCAATGGGTTGCTGCAAATTGGTTTTGTCCGGGAAAAGTGGGGCCAGCGAGCGGGCTCCCCATGGCCGCGGACTGAAGAAAGGATCGATGCGTGTTAGAACGGGTTCGGGCACAATCAAGCGGCAGCTTCAGCGCGAGCGAAGAACTTGTTCAATCGCCGGAGCCCTTCTTCAATCCTTTCTATCGAAGTGGCGTACGACAGCCTCAGAAAGCCCGGCGCGCCGAATGCTTCGCCGGGCACAAGTGCGACGTGCGCTTTTTCCAGAAGGTCTTTGGCCAGGTCCGTGCAGCTTTTTGCCAGTGGATGCGTGCCTTGCAAATGCGCGGAAATATTTGGAAACGCATAGAACGCGCCGCCAGGCCATTCACATTCAATTCCAGGAATTGCCCGCAGCCCCTTCACGATGCACTCCCGTCGCTTGGCGTATTCCGCAAGCATCGGCGGGACGGTATCCATGGAGCCGCGCATCGCTTCGAGAGCAGCGTACTGCGCAATCGATGTGGGGTTTGATGTGGACTGGCTCTGGACCTTGATCACGGCTTGGATCAACGGCTCGGGCGCCAACGTATAACCAATGCGCCAGCCCGTCATCGCAAATGTCTTCGACACCGATCCGATGATGATCAATCGACTCTTGGAATCTTTTACGCTGGCGATGGAGAACGGCTTATGCGGCTCGTAAACAAAATGCGAGTAGCATTCGTCGCTCATCAGCCAGAGATTATGCTTTTGACAGACCGCCAGAATGCGTTCGAATTCGTCGCCATCCACTACTCCACCGGTGGGATTGCTCGGTGAGTTGACGATTACCATTTTCGTTTTCGGCGTAATCGCTTTTTCGATGGCCGCCGCTTTCGCGCTGAATCCGTCTTCCTGACGCGTCGGAACGATCACCGGCGTGCCACCGGCGTACTTAATGATATCCGGATAGCTTACCCAATAAGGCGCGGGGAGAACGACTTCATCGCCGTGTTGAATCAGTGCGGAAATCGTATTGAAGATAGAGTGCTTTCCGCCGACATTCACCACGCATTCTTTGGCGTTGTAGTCCGACCCAAGTTCGCGCTTGTGCCACGCAGGGATCGCTTCGCGGAGGGGCATAATCCCGCCCGTCGGCGTGTATTTGGTGAGATTCTCTTCAATTGCCTGAATAGCTGCCCGCTTAATGTGTGCCGGCGTTGGAAAATCTGGCTCGCCCGGACCAAAGTCGGTGATGTCCACGCCCTTCGCTTTCAATTGTTCTGCGGCACTGATGACCACCGCCGTCGGCGATACCTGTATCCGGTTAATGCGATTGGTTAGTTCCACAACATCTCCTTGGAGCAGAGAAAATTGGTGAACATACAGTTTTCAAGAAATCGCGGCGAAATTCAATCTGGAACCGACGCCGGACGAGTGACAAGACAAATTGGCCGAGGAAGAAAGGAGGAGTCAGGAGATCTTACGGCGCAGTCTCTGCTCCACAATCGCCGGTACAAGGCCCGTGAGCGGTCCGCCAAGATGAGCAATCTCTCGTACCAGCTTAGCGCTTAAATAACTGTAACTTTCCCCCGGCAGCATAAATACCGTTTCCAACTGCGGTTCCAATTTTCGGTTCATCAGGGCCATCTGCAATTCGTATTCGTAATCCGAAATGGCCCGGATTCCACGCAAAATAACGGCGGCGCCCCGCTTGCGCGCATAATCCACCAGTAACCCATCAAAGACGTCGACTTCCACAGCGTCCCACGATTTGGTCACTTCACGGAGCATTTCCACGCGCTCCGAGATTGAGAAGAGTGGTTCCTTCTCCACGTTTTTCAGCACCGCCACGATAAGGTGATCGAACATTTTCTCGCCGCGCCCGATCAGATCGAGGTGTCCATTCGTCACAGGATCGAAGGTACCTGGGTAAATCGCCACGGAAGTTTTCATTGTGGGTGGAAAGGAATCTCCGCGGCTCATTCTAACCTAAATATCGTCGGACAGGGCCCAGCGGCAGGGGAATTATTTGCGCGAAAAACTATTGTGCATTGCGGCAGGGATGTGCCACTCTCGTCTGTTCCGAGTTGTAACGATTTAATGGCTGAGTTTGTCAGGAATATCCACGGAGGCCGAGCCCATGAGCTGGGTTTACTGGAAGCAATATCTATGTCGGTTCGTCTTTACCTCGCTTCTTATTGTCATGTCCGTACTCGCGCAAACTCCGACTGATTTGAATGTGATGCCTTTGCCATCGAAAGTTGAGATGGGCGCGGGCTCGTTGAAAATCGACGGCAGCTTCACGTTGACTTTTGCTGGCTATAAAGATGCGATGTTGGAGCGCGCGGGCGAACGATTTCTTACCAGTCTTCGCTATCAAACCGGGTTAGTCCTTCTGCACAATCCAACAAGCGTCACAAATCCCACGCTGTTGGTCACCACGGATCATGCCAGCAAAGCAGTCCAGGAACTTGGAGAGGATGAATCGTACACACTCGAGGTCACTCCCGGGGGCGCAAAAATTCACGCCGCGAGTTCGCTCGGCTCGCTGCACGGGCTGCAAACCTTTCTCCAACTCGTGACCATCACCTCCAGCGGGTTTACCGCTCCCACAGTCGACATACAGGACCAACCGCGCTTCCCGTGGCGCGGTCTGATGATCGACGTGGCCCGCCACTTTATACCTCTCGATGTGCTGAAGCGCAATTTGGACGGCATGGAAGCGGTCAAGCTGAACGTGTTCCACTGGCATTTGTCCGACAACGAAGGTTTTCGCGTGGAAAGCAAGAAGTTCCCTAAGTTGACCGACCAGGGCTCCGACGACCAGTTCTACACCCAAGAAGAAGTGCGCGAGTTAATTGCCTATGCGCATGATCGCGGTATTCGAGTAGTCCCCGAATTTGACATGCCCGGGCACAGCACGGCTTGGTTCGTAGGTTATCCGGAACTTGCCAGCGGCTCGGGCCCTTACCAACTGGAACGCAAGTGGGGCGTCTTCGACCCAGCGATGGATCCTACAAATGAAAAGACCTACAAATTCCTGAACGAATTTATTGGCGAGATGGCCAAACTCTTCCCCGACCAGTATTTCCACATCGGCGGAGACGAAGTGAACGGTAAGGAGTGGGATTCCAATTCAAAAATCCAAGAGTTCATGAAATCCCATAACATCAAAAATAATGTGGAATTGCAGGCCTACTTTAGCCAGCACGTGCAGGAATTGGTGGTCAAGCACGGAAAGACACCGGTTGGCTGGGACGAAATTCTGGTGCCCGGTGTTTCGAAAAACATTGTCATCCAGTCTTGGCGTGGCGCGGATTCGTTGGCAGCCGCCGCAAAACAGGGCTATCGCAGCATTCTTTCGAACGGTTATTACATCGACCTGGGCTGGAGTGCGGCTCGCCACTATGCCGTAGATCCGATGGGCGGAGCTGCTGCGAGTTTGACGCCTGAAGAAAAGCAGCGCATTCTCGGCGGCGAGGCCACCATGTGGTCCGAGTACGTGAACTGGGAGAACATCGATTCACGCGTTTGGCCGCGCACCGCAGCCATCGCGGAGCGCTATTGGTCTCCGCAGAGTACAACGGATGTGCCCTCCATGTATTTCCGCATGGAAGCCGAGAGCACCCGCCTGGAATTTCTCGGGCTCACGCAACGTTCTTATCTGCCTCCGATGGTTCGTCGGATGGCTGGCTCGTCGACCGCTTCACAATTTAACGCCTTACTCGCGCTTGCGGAAGCGCTCGAACCCGTGAAGGACTACAATCGGGAGAATACTCCTGGCGATGAGCCCACCAGCTTGAATCCCTTGAATCGCATGGTCGATACCGTGCACCCGGAGAGCGAAGTATCCCGGCAGTTCTCGGTAGCCGTGGACCGCTACCTGACCTCTGGGTGCAAAGACCACGCACAATCCACGGCTTTGCGCACTCAACTGATGCAATGGGCCGCGATAGACGCGCAAATCCAGCCGCTCACCGAGACGTCCTTTCTGGTGCAGAACGCGACACCAGCCTCTGCAGCCTTTTCGCAATCGGCTGAATTGGCGCTTTCGGCTTTAGATCGAATCAATGACGGATTAGTCTTACCCGACGCCCTGAAAAGGCAGCAATCCGATGCCTTGACTGCGTTTGAAACTCAGGCGCACAAGTCTCAACTGACCATTCCTGCGCTAGCGGCATTTCAGAAGCTGATTGACGCTGCGGGTGCGGGCGGCGCCTGCGCAGCGGCGAAATAACGCAGTCAACACGTTGCGGCGTCACGTTGCGGCACATTGTCTCGATCAGTCAGAACGGGCCGTGCCGTTGTGGCGCGTTTGAATCGTGGACTGAACTCTCCGGATTCTGCTTTGCCCTGTATTTGGCATTCGACCGGAGGAATGCGCAATTCGGGTGAACAGACCTGGCCACTCGCCACGAAACACTTGGATGTACGACCAGTTCGGTCTTAATCTAAGTTCGCCGAAAGTAAGGGCTTGAGTAGAACACCTACTCGCCGAACGTTGACAGAGGAGTGCAAAGAAGATATATTAAAAGTGCGACTAAATCAGTCGCATTGGCATCTAACGCACTGTCAGGGTTCGCATGTTTAAGTTATCGAAGAAGGCAGACTACGGGTTGATTGCGATGAAGCACCTCGCCAACCATCGGCAGGATCATTCGTGTAGTGCCAACGAAATCGCCGAGGAGTACGGCATTTCTGCAACGCTCATGGCCAAGGTGCTGCAGAAACTGGCTAAGCACGGCTTGGTGGCCGCCAAGCATGGTTCGACAGGTGGGTATCAGTTATCCAAGTCGGCGGACCGCATCACCGCTTTGGAAGTTTTGACCGCGATCGATGGGCCGGTGTTGATCACCTCGTGCGTGACCAGCCACGGTAATTGTGACGCAACAGAGCGCTGCTCCGTCAAAGAACCATTGCAGCGCGTGAACGAAAGCATTTTGGGAGTTTTGAGCACGGTTACTGTCGCTCATTTGAGCGAAGACAAGCAAGAGCCGTCGCTCGTGGAATTGAAGGGGATGGACAAGTTAGCGCCCGTAGGCCGCTAGCTTCGAACGGAAGAGGAGACAAGGGAAATGGCCGTAAAACTGCCGATTTACATGGACAATCACGCCACGACGCCGATGGATCCGCGCGTGCTCGAGGCTATGTTGCCTTACTTCACTGAGAAATTTGGCAACGCCGCCAGCCGCAACCACTCCTTTGGCTGGGCGGGGGAAGAAGCTGTGGAGACCGCGCGGCAGCAGATCGCTTCCCTGATTAACGCTACGGCGAAAGAGATCATTTTCACTAGCGGCGCCACCGAATCCGACAACTTGATGATCAAAGGCGTCGCGGAAATGTACCGCGAAAAGGGCAATCACATCATTACCCAGGCGATCGAGCACAAAGCGGTGCTGGACACTTGCAAGAACCTTGAGAAGCATGGATTTGAGGTGACCTACCTGCCCGTGCAGAAAGACGGCCGGGTCGATCCCGAGGATGTGCGTAAGGCCATCAAGCCGACCACCATCCTCATTTGCATCATGTACGCCAACAATGAAATTGGCGTGATCAATCCGATCGCGGAGATTGGCAAGATTGCAAAAGAACGCGGTATTGTCTTTGCTGTGGATGGTGTCCAGGCGGTCGGCAAGATTCCGGTGGACGCGCAGAAAGATAATATCGACCTTCTCGCCATTTCCGGGCACAAGATTTACGGGCCCAAGGGCGTTGGGGCGCTCTATGTCCGCCGCCGCAACCCTCGCGTGCAGCTTTCCGCGATTATCGATGGGGGCGGTCACGAACGTGGCATGCGTTCTGGCACTTTGAACGTGCCGGGTATCGTCGGTCTTGGGAAAGCGTGCGAAATCTCCCAGCAGGAAATGGCCTCCGAATCGGTCCGGCTGCGCGAATTGCGCGATCGCCTAAGGGCCGGTCTCGAGGCCAAACTGGACGAGGTTTTCATCAACGGTTCGATGGAGCATCGGCTCCCGAATAACCTCAACATGAGCTTCGCCTATGTCGAAGGCGAATCGCTCTTGATGGGCATCAACGACGTGGCGGTCTCCAGCGGTTCCGCCTGCACCTCGGCAACCTTGGAACCCAGCTATGTACTCAAAGCTCTAGGCGTAGGTGAGGATCTGGCGCATACCTCGATCCGCTTCGGCCTGGGGCGCTTCACTACTCAGGAAGAAGTCGACTACGTGATCGACAAAATGGTGCAGGTTGTTACCAAGCTTCGCGAGCTTTCGCCACTTTATGAAATGGCCAAAGAGGGTATCGATATCTCCAAGGTCAAGTGGCAAACCGCGTAATTTTCAGGAATGAAGAGAAGAGGCAAAATGGCAAGCGCAATTGCAAGTGAAGGTACACTTCGGATTCATCGGTCTATCGCAGGTACTTCCGCCCCGTTCCGCGTGACTTATCAAGCGTATCAAGATGGTGATGAGCCCGCTCCCGCCGCGGAGCGCGCCTTTTATCATCTCCAGGATGTCCGGGAGTTTCTGAACGTTCTGGGGATCGGTGCGCAGTACGTCCGGGATGCTCTGCGGGAACTCACCGCGGGCCGTTCCGCGTTCTTAACGAACATCGCCCTGACCGAAAAGGCGATGAAAAACGCCGGTTTTGGCAATCTTCTCGCTGCGGCGAGGGGATAATTTTTCGGGAATCTGTGAAGGAGAGAGGGGCTCATGGCATACAGCGATAAGGTAGTCGATCATTACAACAATCCGCGCAACGTTGGCAGCCTGCCCAAGGAAGATCCCAATGTCGGGACTGGCCTGGTCGGCGCTCCGGAATGCGGTGACGTAATGAAATTGCAGATGAAAATCAATCCGGACACCAGGGTCATCGAGGAAGCCAAGTTCAAGACCTTCGGTTGCGGCTCGGCCATCGCCTCCTCGTCCTTGGCGACGGAATGGGTGAAGGGCAAGACCGTGGAAGAAGCTCTGGCGATCAAGAATACGGACATCGTCCGCGAGCTTTCGCTCCCCCCGGTCAAGATTCATTGCTCCGTGCTGGCCGAAGATGCCATCAAGGCGGCCATTGGTGATTGGAAGAAAAAGCACGGCGTAGAAGTTCCCGCGCACGAAAAGGCGTCTCACTAAGCGCTACCAGTGTGCGGATAGTCGCGTCTTCCGGCGGAGGTGGGACCTGGCCGTCGGAGGATGCGGTCCAAAGTATTGGGTTAGACAATCGCTCCGGGAAGAAGGAAGTTGCGATGGCAACTGACACTACAACGCAAGCCACGGAGAGAGTGGGCCCGGTGGTTCACCTGACCGAACGAGCCGCGAAGAAAATTGTCGCGCTGCTCGCTAAGGAAGGTGTGTCAGCCGAATCCGGAGGCTTGCGTGTTGGTGTTCAGGGCGGTGGCTGCTCTGGACTATCGTACGCGATGCGGTTGGACACTCAGGCGCGCGATCGCGATAAGGTGTTCGAAGAGTTTGGCGCACGGATCTTTGTCGATCCCAAAAGCCTGCTGTACCTGAACGGGACTACTTTGGAGTACGAAGAAACGCTTATGCGGCAAGGCTTCGTCTTCCAGAATCCCAATGCCGCGCGCAGTTGTGGCTGCGGGAGTTCCTTTACGGCGTAGCGGTAGCACAGACTTTCGTCTTATGCCGCGCTGGTTCGGCTCGGTCGCAGAAGTGGTTGGCTACCGCAAGCGCCAGCCACTTTTTTTGTTGTATGGGGACATTGAAGGTCTTTTTATGGCGAGTTCCTCTCAAACTACGAACGCCCCGCTGGTCTGCTGGAATTGCCATGAGCGAACCGTCGGCACGCATTTCTGTTCTTCCTGTGGCAAGGTGCTACAGGTGCTGGAACGCAGCGACTACTTCGCCATGTTCGAATTCCCCCGCAAGCTCTGGATCGAAATGGGGGCACTCGAGCAAAAATTCCTCCAACTCAGTTGGAAACTGCACCCGGATAATTTTGTAAACGCGACCACCGCGGAGCGCGAGATTTCCTTGAAGCGCAGCTCCGAACTGAACGATGCCTATCGGACCTTGCACGATCCTGTGGCCCGCGTGGAGTATCTACTGGCCATCGAAGGTGCGCGCAAGGAGGGTCACAATAAGCAGCAAGCCCCTCCGGAGCTGCTGGAGGAGGTCTTCGAGCTAAATGAATCTCTCGATGAACTGCGCGAGGTAAAGGCGACAGGCGGCGATACCGGCAATCTGAAGCATCGACTTGAAACCGCGGAGAAAAATTTTGAAAGCAAGCTAACCGCGGTTGATGCTGAGCTGCAGAGCGCGGCTCGCGAATGGGATAGCGCACTCGAATCGGGCGATTCGGCGAAGAGGCAACTAGTCAAGGATAAGTTGAATGATCTGCTGAATCGTCGTTCCTATATACGCAATTTAGTTGTGAACGTACAAAAGGAGCTTTTGTAGTTTTTGGTTTTCTGATTGCGGAAAAACTAATTGCAGATTATCGAAAATGGGCAAAATCGTCGGAATTGACCTGGGCACCACCAACAGCCTGGTCGCTCATATGGACCCTGCGACCAACCAGCCGAAGTGTATCCCGGGTCCATCGGGCAGCACACTTTGTCCATCTGTGGTCAGTTTGGATCCGGACGGTAGCATCATCGTCGGCGAACCGGCGCGACGCCGCCTTCTCACTCAACCGGAACGCACGATCTACTCCGTGAAGCGCCTGATGGGGCGCGGACCTGCTGACATTCAGAATGAATTGAAGCTATTTCCATTTCGCATCGATCCCACCAACAACCATGTTATTCGCGTTCAACTCGGTGACAAGGTCTTCACTCCGCCGGAAATTTCATCTTTCATCCTCCGCGAACTAAAGAATTGGGCCGAAGCCTACTTTGGCGAAACTGTGGATCGCGCCGTTGTCACCGTGCCGGCATATTTCAACGATGCACAACGCCAGGCAACCAAAGACGCGGGCAAGTTGGCCGGTCTGGAAGTCTTGCGCTTGGTGAATGAGCCTACCGCTGCGGCCTTGGCATACGGTCTGCACGAAAAGCGGCGGGGCAAGGTTGCGGTTTACGATCTTGGCGGCGGTACGTTCGACATTTCCATTCTGAAACTCATTTCCACAAGCGAAGGGGACATTTATCAGGTTTTGTCGACGAACGGCGACACGCACCTGGGCGGTGACGATATTGACAATTTGCTGCAGGCTTTTGTTCACGAAGAAATACTGCAGACCGACCGGATCGACTTCTCGCCTCATGGTGAGCTTGCGCAAGAGTTGCGCAAGGAGTTGATCGCCATCAAGCACAAATTGTCCGAAGTGGAGTCCGCCACTTTGCGGTTCCCATTGCCGGGCGGGCGAGTGTTTGTCCATGAGTTCACGCGCGGTGCTCTGGAAGCATTAATCCGGCCCGTCGTGGACCGCACGATGGTGCCAGTCAAACAGGCGTTAGCCGATGCGCAGTTGAAGCCCACGGAAATGGACGAAGTGGTTTTGGTCGGAGGTGCCACGCGCACTCCCTTGATTCGCCGCACGGTTCAGGAGTACTTTGACCGCAAGCCACATACAGAATTGAATCCGGACGAAGTTGTTGCGCTCGGAGCCGCGGTACAGGCGAACATCCTGGATCACGGCGTGCAAAGCATGTTGCTTCTTGATGTGACTCCTCTGTCCTTGGGCATTGAGACTTACGGTGGTGCGGTTGCCAAGATCATTCCTCGCAATTCTACGATTCCGGCCAGCGCGCAGGAACTCTACACCACCGGTGTAGATAATCAGACCGGCATCGACATCCATGTCTTGCAAGGGGAAAGGGAATTGGCCAAGGACTGTCGCTCTTTGGCGCGCTTTAACTTGCGAGTCCCCGCGGCACCCGCTGGTTTGCCGCGCATTGAAGTGAAATTCCTGATCGACGCGAACGGCATTCTCCAGGTTGCCGCGAAAGATATTCGTACTGGGACCGAGCACAGTATTGAGGTCCAGCCGAGCTACGGCCTCAATGACAACGATATCGAACGTATGCTGGAAGAGTCCATCGAGTATGCAGAGCAGGATTTTGCCGAGCGCCAGGTGATCGAAGCGCGTACCGAGTCGGAATCCATTCTGACCGCAACTGGCAAGGCGCTGGCGAATACGAACGCGGCCAACCTGTCGGTCCCAGAGCGCGCGAAAATCGAGTCGTCGGTTGCAGCTCTGAAGGAAGCGGTGCAGGGAACGGATTACAAGCTCATTCGCAAACAAATAGATGTTTTAAATAAGTCCACGGAACACCTGGCGGAATTGCTGATGAATTCGGCGCTCCAGTCTGCGCTCGAGGGCAAAAAGCTGGCGGAAGTTTAGGAGACGCATATGGGCGGTTCGAATCCTTACATCGAAGAGGTGAAGTACAAAAAGGCCACCAAGAAATTCAAGGTCACCTTTTTACCCAGCGGCAAGACTGTCGAGGTCGACCCGGAAAAGTTTCCGTACGGCCACAACGGTTTGCCGGGCAGCATTCTGGACATTTCGGAAGGCTTCAAGATGGGACTGGACCACGCGTGCGGCGGCGTATGCGCCTGTTCTACCTGCCACATCGTTGTCCGAGAAGGCCTAGAATCCTGCAACGAAGCCACCGACGCGGAGCTAGATGAACTCGACGAAGCGCCGGGCATTACGCCAAAATCTCGCCTCGGCTGCCAAACCGTGCCGGATGGTACCACGGACATCGTCGTCGAAATTCCCGATTGGAACAAGAATTACGCACGCGAACTGGATCACTGAGAAAATTCCATGCCGCATACCTTTGACTGGGACAACCTGGACGATATCGCGATTGGCTTGGCCGATAAATTTCCTGATCTCGACCCACTGACTGTTCGGTTTACGGATATGCACAAGTGGGTTACCGAACTGTCCGGTTTTGCCGGCGATCCGCAAAAATCCAACGAAAGCAAACTCGAGGCGATCCAGATGGCTTGGCACGAGGAATGGGAAGATCGCCAGAAGTGATTCGAGTCTCCCTGATGGCGCGCGGCGCATGATTCCCGTATAATCAAAAGATTGTAGTCGACTCCCCACGGCGCTATGGTGCAACGGTTAGCACGCGGCCCTTTCAAGGCCGAAATACGGGTTCGATTCCCGTTAGCGCTACCAAGTTTACTTCCCTCAAAGATGATATTCTTACTCGTCAGGTGTTGCCGCCCGGAGGAGACTTTCTATGGCAGATTTGACTCGCTCCAATAATCCTGTGTTGAAAGAAAGCGCTTTTGCTGGTCAGTCGATCACCGGCGAGGCTATGACCGTCCAGGGCACGGTAAATAAGACCGGTCTGTTGCTCCTATTCGTGGTGGTCGCCGCCGCTTGGACCTGGGGCTTAAGCCACTCCGAAACCCCGGAAGCGGCCTATCCCTGGATGCTCGGAGGCGCACTAGGCGGATTTATCGTGGCATTGATCACGATTTTCAAGAAAACGTGGTCGCCGATTACCGCGCCAATCTATGCATTGCTCGAAGGACTATTCCTTGGCGGAATTTCCGCAATCTTTGAGCGCTCTTATCCCGGTATTGCCATTCAAGCCGTAAGCCTCACCTTCGCCGTAATGTTCGTCATGCTCCTTGCCTATAAGTTTGGCATTGTGCGCGCTACCCCGCGCTTTAAGATGGGCGTTATCGCCGCGACCGGCGGCATCGCGTTGGTCTACATCGCCAACATGGTGATGAGTTTCTTCTTCCACCGGCCGATGTCTTTTCTGTATAGCTCCACATGGCTGGGTATCGGCATCAGCGTGTTCATCGTGATTATCGCCGCGCTGAATCTGATTCTCGATTTCGACATGATCGAGAGCGCCGTGCGTATCGGCGCGCCCAAGTACATGGAATGGTATGGCGGCTTTGGGCTGATGGTCACGCTCATTTGGCTGTATCTGGAGATTTTGCGGCTGCTCGGCAAAGTTCGACGCCGCTAAACGGAAGCCACTGCGATCGCGAAACGCACTGCACAACGCATTTTCTCGAATCGGTTTATTCAGGCGCTGAGGTACGCCGCCCGTCTGCATGCACGGCAATTCCGCAAACGCACCCAGCGGCCGTATATCGGTCATTTGCTTGGCGTCACTTCGATCGTCATCGAATACGGCGGCGATGAAGAAATGGCTATCGCAGCGCTCCTCCACGACGCCGTAGAAGACCAGGGCGGGAGGCCGCGTCTCCGCGAAATTCGCAAGAAGTTCGGTAAACGTGTTGCCCATATCGTGGACGGCTGCACGGATAGTTACGCCGAACCAAAGCCAACCTGGATGGACCGCAAACACGCTTATGTCAAAAGGGTAGCGCGCGAATCCGCCGAAGTGCGACTCGTCTCCGCCGCGGACAAACTCTCCAATGCGCGCGAAACGCTTTATGAATTTCGGGTTCATGGCGATGTTGTGTTCGATCGCTTTGCCGGCAAGAAGGATGGCACTCTGTGGTATTACCGCGCGCTGGTCACGGAATTCCGGAAAGCGGGTAGCAATCCTCTTGTGGAGGAGTTAGACCGTGTCGTAAGCGAACTGAAATCCCTGGCCAATAAAGCAAAATCCTAACGCGAAGCCAATGGCCACGGCTTTTGCTGTGTCCTTGACATCGCGCTACAATCCTCTCTGCACATCTCCTGCCCATGAGCCCATCTAAAACCGCATTGCATTGCCTGTTTACGGTCGGCCATTCCAATCAGGAAATTTCGGATCTCATCGGTACGCTGATCCGTCACGAAATCCACCTAGTTTGCGACGTGCGGAGCCGGCCCGGCAGTTTCCGTTTCCCGCAGTTCAATCGCGAACCCCTGATGGCCCAGCTAGCCAGCGCGAAAATCATCTATCAGTTTTTCGGTGATCAGTTTGGGGGACGTCCGTTCGACTCTCGTTACTACCGTCCCGATGGATTGGTGGACTATGCTGCACGCCGAAAGGCACCCGATTTTGCCGAAGCCATGGACCGCCTGCTAGGCTTTTTGAAGACTCAAAATGTAGTTTTGATGTGCGCCGAAGAAGATCCTCTCCACTGCCACCGGTTCTTGCTCATCTGCCCGGCTTTGGTGCAGCGCGGGATTGTGCCCGCCCATCTAAGACGGGGAGCTTCGCTGGAGGCCCAGGGAGACGCAGAAGATCGCTTGCTCCAGTTGCATGGGTTTGCGGATGTAACCAGCAATTCCTTGTTTGCCCAGGGGCGTTCCGCTGCGTTGGAAGATGCTTTGCGTTTGCAATCGGAACAGTATGGTTTTCGTACTTCACCAGAAGCTATCGAGTATTTCTGATCGGGCAATTTTGCATAACTTTTACACTTCAGCGTTGGATAATTTGCGCCTCTTGCCTGATGATGGATAGCGTCGTTTAAATGGGCTACACTAACTGCTCTTTCCCGCCGTGCTAGTCGGGAACGAATGAGGTCCCAGCTTTGACCGTTACCGATGTGTACGTCGTTGGTTCCGCCAGTGCTTTCGGCTCGCGGGTTGTTCCTTCCGAGGAAGTGGACCACGCTTTTGGGATGCCCAAGGGCAAGCTCAAAAGCCGCGCGGGTATAGTCTCCGTGGCCCATGCCGCCGAACATGAAGATGAAGGCACACTTGGTGCGCAAGCCTGTCAGCAGCTACTGCAGGATACTGGGCTAGAGCCGGAAAGTGTGGACTGGATCGTCGCAGCCAGCGAAACCCACCACGCCTACCCCTCTCTGTCCGCGATTCTTCACGCTAAGCTCCATTTGCGCGAAAATTGCAATACCTTGGATGCGGGCAGTGGCTGCTTGGCCTTATTGCAAACGCTGGCGGTGGCCCAAGCATTGCTTGCCTCCGGGCGAGCCGCGGAGATCCTTGTCGCAACTGCGGATGTGCACAGCCGTACGCTGGGCCCCGGACGGGCTGTAGGGGAGTTTGGGGGGTTATTCGGCGATGGTGCCAGCGCTTTCCTCCTGTCGGGCAAGCCGCGCGATTCCAAGAGTCTTGCTTACCGGCTCGGCGAGTTTTTCTTTGGCTGCGCACCCAAATATGCCGAGGCGATTGCCGTCAGTGAATCCGGCAGGGGCCAATTGGACGTCCAGTTCGATGGCGACGCGCTTTCCCGTGCAGCCGTCAGCCGCATGGAAAAGGTAATCGACGAGGTCGAGCATCGCAGCGGTATTCCCCGCGAAAGCGTGGGAGCTTTCGCTACACACCAGCCCAATCCGCGCCTGGTCACACTTTTGGCCAAGCAACTTGGTGTATCCGTCAAGAATTTTCCCCCGATTGGCAGCACTCGCGGGAATCTGGGTTCCTCTATGTGTGGTGCGGCTCTGCACGCTGCTCTACATCACGCTTCTACACAACCAGCCGAGCAACGTCGGCCGGTATTCCTGGCTTCTCTGGGGCCGGGACTGATCTTCGGCGGCGGGTGGATGGTGCCCGCCACCATCTGAAAATTCATCTGTCTGATTCGACTATCCGCAACGACTGCGGAAGCGTTCTCTGTGGAACTAGCCCAGAACTTCACATGACTACGGCGCAGGCTGGGCCCGCGTTGAGAATTGAAGATCCGGTGAAGGCACCACACAGGCTTGCGACGAAGGCCAGCCAGGGTCAGTGTTTGCGTTACGGCACAAGGTTGTCAACGCTGTACTCACCGTCGAAGGCGTAACAACCCCATCCAGCGCTTCGGCATACACGGCATAGCTGTGTCCCACGGCTAAGTGTTGGATCACGTAGCTGCCGTCAAACTGTGTGGGCCCGGGTGCCGCGCAACTCCAGCCTCCCAGAGTTCCAATCACGTTGCCCGAAGCGACATCCACGGCCACTACGTGTGCGCCGAATATTCCCGTCACGCCCGCCGGCGAAGTCGGCAAAGAAAGTGGATTTGCAGGAATCACGCGACCGCCAATCGAACCGATATACGTGGTGTCATTCAGGTCCGTATACAATGTTCGCAAGCCAGCACGATCATCATCTGCAAGAGGTGCGTCCGGTTGCTGCGTGGTGGGCCGGAGGCCCGAGAACGTACCGGGCGCAGCTGCAAACGGAAACATGATGGCGCTCCAGACCGCCGAATGACTAAATCCGAGCAAGTGCCCGAACTCATGAATCATCAATGATTCCATATCGTATGACTTGGGATTTCCGCTCAATGCCGAAGGCGTTGCAAAAGTTACGTTCGCGTCACTGGGATTGAAGTAAATATCCGCATCCAGAATCTGCCCGACTTCGGTTGAGACCGCATTACCCAGTTGTATGTTGATGGCGTCCGCTGTAATCACGCGCGTGAACGCGAGGACCCCAGGGGTAAATCCCATGTCCGGCTGATCGAAGCAAATCGAGTTTAGCCCGTCGGCTCCGCAGATATTCGCGGTTGAGACGCGGGTGAGGGGAGCGAAAGTTCCTGGCGCCAAGGAGGTGGAGGCTACCCCGCTCCAGACACTTTCCGATTGTTGAATGACTGCTTCAATTTCGTTCAATGCGCCGGCGGGTGTTTGATTGGTGGTGAAGATTGTCTTCGGGTTCGTGCCAATCACCGTACTCCATTGCACGGCAATACCGTTTGTTGTAACCAATTGGTGCGACGGAATGGGGCAAGCAGATCCTCCGGAAACACCTGCCGGCTGACGAACGTCTGGCACGATTTCATTGAACGCGTATCCATGGGCGGCCACCACGGACCACAGTCCGTAAAAAACGGCAACCGCGGTTGCGCTTAATTTGCGGACAGTGTGTCGCATTTTCTCTGCCTCTACCTGTTTCTTGCTCCGGCCATCTGGTACGTGTCTTCGGTTTTACAGCGATTGCCGATGCAATTCCTTCTCGAGCCGGTCCAAAAAACGGTCCATACTCAAGTTCCGAATACCGCTCTTCGTGAACGTTCGGGTTTCCGGATCAAATACAGGCACTTCGGCTGAGTCCTGGCTCACAGTCTCCAGCCCGGTCCGCGCGTCCTTGCGAATGCGAAAGGTCCCTTGCGTCCAGCCCACGATATAAAATTGCCTCCCAGGTTGGCCCGCCAGGAACAAGTACACTTCTTCACCGGGACGAAACTCCGGAACACCGTCGAAATGGGAAGTCAGGTGCTGAAACTTGCCTCCTGGCACGCGAACCACAATTGGTGAAGGCAAGAAGCCGTTGTCCCGCTGCACCACTTCAAACACTGTATCGGTCCAGATTTCCCGATTTTCCAACCGGGTATCCGCCCGCACACAGCGAACTCGTCCGATGGCCGAGGAGTGTTGCACCAGTTGGTAGAACTGCAAGCGTGTTAGTGTCGTGGCATGTGCCACCACCGCGCTGAGGCAAACGCCGATCAGGAATGTCACTAAGGTAACCCGTCGGCGTTGCGCGAAACTCATGAAAGGCCTCCCAAGACCTATTGCACTTGCAGAACACCCGACGCCGAGGTCTGGTCCAAGTTGGTGTTCTGAATGAAAAGCGTGCGCGCTCCAGGAGTGGCTGTCGCAGGAAGCTGCAGCGTCAAGTGGATAATTCCAAGCCCGGCGGGCTGCTGTGAGATCACAGCGACATCGCCAGCACCTGACACGCTATATGTCATGCTCGTGTCCAAACCCGATTCCGAAAACACGCAAATATCTACACTGGCGATTCCGCTAGTCGGTCGGATCAAGGGAATCGCATTACCGCCCAGACTGCACGTATTGGTAGATGTGGTGTATAAACCCAGTGCCGCGATATTGAGATCGAGGTCGTCGTCTTCCGTGTCGATTCCTGCGGTGGTGGGTTCCACCACCGTGATGTTCATACCGGTTGCCGAGGGAGAACCGGTGCCAAGCGTGATTACGTTATCGACCGTCGTTGGCTGGACCCTGACCAGTTGAACGATGTTCGACATACTTCCATTCGGGTTTTGCACCTGGATGCTCAGATTTCCAACTTGTGCCACATCTGTGCTGGTTACGGGTGCCGTGCAAACTCCGGGACCAGCGCAATTCGTGACGCGTGCAGTTCCTCCGATCACTAACGTCGATCCTGGACCCGGGCTACTGGCCACAAAACCGCTTCCATCCACTTGCAAGGTAAAGCCTTCCTGGCCGCCCACATAAACACTGGCGGGGTGCAGCGTGACGATGGCTAACTGTGTGGAGACGGTGACATTGCCAATGCCCGATTGCGTCGTGTCATATTCGCTTGTCGCAACGATCTGGATGGCGTTCGGTGTCGGCGGCGTACCCGGAGCCGTGTAGTCGCGGGACGAATCTACAGTTCCGCAGCTTCCTGCGATGCCGCAGCCCGAGCCCTCGATTTGCCAAACCACGCTTTGATTGGTTGTACCCAAAACAGAGGCCGTAAAAGTCTGTACACCCAAAGGCGGCAACGTCACGCTGCCAGGAAGCACACTGACAACCACATGGTTGATGATGGTGATCTGTGCGGAGGTAGAAAGGCTGGAGTTGCTCGCATTGCTCACGGTGATCGCTACAGGATTCGGCGATGGGATCGAACCAGGGGCCAGGTAATCCACTTGTGTCGAATTGCCGCTGCTATAGGGTTGACACGGATTTGAACCGGTTGTGCAGATTTGCCCAAACGTGGTGTTGCCACCGGCGACGCCGTTGATTGTCCAATTGAGGGATCCGCTGGCTCCGCTCTGGGTGACATCCAGAGTGAGTCGGCTGTTTGCGACAACGGTGCCGCTGGCCGGAGAGATGCTCAGGCTTGCTCCCGCCAGAATCGTGATGTTTGCTTGCACCTCTTTGCTGGGGTCGGCAAGTGGAGTGACCGTGATGAGCACGGTATCTGGCTCTGGCGCTGTGCTAGGTGCCGTGTAAACAGCCGTGTTTTCGAGCGGAGTTCCACCGGCCGACTGCGTGGTCGTCACAGACAACAGCCCGCAAGCGCTACCCACACACCCGCTTCCACTCACCGACCATGACAGCGTCGGATTCGGGTTAGAACCAGCGACTGGCGTGAGCGTTGCGACCAACGAGGTGGTCGCGCTCGTCGCCATATTTCCGGGTGCGTTAAGCCGCAACGTGAAATGACTGCAGATGGTGACGCTGGCCGAGCTTTGCTTGGAGGGATCAGCGACGCTCGTTGCTACGAGGGGCACTGTTGTGGAGTTCGGCAGGATTTGTGGTGCGGTATAGACTCCACTACCGTTCACGGTTCCGCAAGTTGTGGGACACTCCGCTCCAGCAAGGCTCCAACGCACACTGGAGTCGGCCCTTCCTTGGCTTTGAATCGTGGCCTGAAATATCTGCTGGGCGCCTAGTTCGACGCTCGATACGTTGGGCGTCACCGAAACGGTAACATCGCTCGTTACGGCTACGGTCGCGTTTGCAGATTTCGAGGTGTCGGCCTGACTCGTTGCAGTCACTTGTACCGTCCCGCCCGTCGGCAGATCGATGGGCGCCGTATATAGTCCATCGGCAGAAATGGTCCCCGCTTGAACGGTTCCCCCGGCGGCGCCGTTCACACTCCAGGTCACCGAGGTATTCGTGGAATTTGAAACGGTTGCGCTGAAACTTAACGTTTCACCCAGCAACACTGCTCCAGAACTGGGTGTTACGCTCACCGAGATGGAGGGAGGTGGTGGCGCCGAGTGCGCTACTGAGCCTGCGCCTCCCCGGCCGCAGCCCAGGGTCCACACACCCGTCGCGAGGAGCACGATCACCAACACGAATTCGCGCTGCGCTGCGCTGTCCTGTTTCATCATTTCATCCACTATTCGTATTCGCGGAAGGGGCCGCATGCGCACACTAAAAGCAGGCTGAAGTCCATCTTGTGTCTCATCCTGCATGGACGCGTTACTGGAACGCTTTTCTACTCGCCTCTTGCTAAGGTCTTGTGAACCAATGCCTTCCCAATTCTTACCTGCCCAGGCCGATCCCTTTCAGGAAGTCGCCAGGTGTGCACCAACTCGAGTCACAAGTTCTCTTCTGGAACCCGTGCATCCCTGGAATTCCACTTTGAAATCCACATGCTTGTTTGCGTTTGTTGACTTTCTTTCTAGCTTTTCCAATAATCCGCCCATGCCTCGTCCCGATGCCGTTCGCCGCGTGAAGAGCTATTCCGCTGCCAACGGCTACGTGTATCAATATTTCTTTTTTGAGGTGAACCGCATCCGTTTGAATGGCAAGTCCGTTGGCGAATTCATCTATGCGATTTCTGCTGACCGCAAAACCACTTTTGCCCTCAGAATTCTCGTGGAGCAGTCCGCGCTCGACCTTTGGGCTGCCGCGAACGGCCGCCAACTAACCAGCAGCGAAGAATACGCCATCGCCAAAATGCGCCTCTTCCAAGCTTTCGATCAAGGCGTGGTCCCGCTGACCGCGAAAGCCGCTGCAGCGGTGGCTTTGCACGTCGACGAAAGCAATCTCGAGGAACTTCTCAGCCAACTCAACATTTGAACCGCCTATGAACCAAAATCCATGCCGCGCCGTCTAGTGTAGTGACAGGGAGCGAAGGAATGCAGGAGTTGGTTCTGACCCAGGCGGGAAGAATACTAGCGGCCGACTCACCCCAGGAGATCGCCAGGTCCCGTCGCCAGGCTGAGTTTGAGGCTCTACTCGCCGACTGTGGCCCTCTTGCGTTTCGGGTCGCTCAAGGCGTGCTCCGCAATGCCGCCGACGCGGAGGACGTGGCCCAGGAGGCACTATTGCGTGCTTATCAGAAATTCGATCGTCTGCGCGATCCTGCACGCTTTCGCTCCTGGCTGGTACGCATCTCCTTTCGATTGGCCTTGGATCGCTGGCGATCCGCGAAACGCCGCGAGCAGCGCGAGACCAGGTGGGCTGAGCCGCAGCACCCCGCTCCGCCAACGGCTGCGGAAGTTGCCGCTTCCAACGCTTTCCGCGCACGCCTGGACAAAGCCATGGCGGAGCTACCCGAAAAATCGCGCCTCGTGCTGCTCCTCGCCGCGATAGAAGGCTATACCCTCGTCGAAGTCGCTGGGGTATTGAATGTTCCCGTCGGAACCGTCAAGTCCAGGCTGTTTTTTGCCCGCAAACAACTCGCGAAGAGGTTGCAATGAATTGCCGGCAATACCAGGCTCAAATCACGGATGCCCTCGCTCACGGCAGCGAACCGCTGTCAACTCCGCTCGCCGTACACGCAAATTCCTGTTCGACTTGCAGAGAATTCCATACCAAGCGGAAAACCTTATTTCGGTCGATCGATGCGGAACTCCATTCTCTTGTCAACTATCCCGTTCCTCCCTCATTGCTCCCGCTCGTGCGTGACAACGTCCACCAAAGCGTGGAGGTACGCCGATGGACCTCTTCTGCCTGGTCTCTCCTCGCGACGACCGCTGCTTTGATCATCATCTTTAGCTCTGCCAGCAAATTCCATTCGTCGATTACTGATCGGAATGTCCCGCAGAATCTAGAGGCATCCGCGCCGGCTGCCAGAGCGACCGTGCCTCCACAACCGACCGTCAATATCTCGCCCGTTCACCGCGGCGGTCTCTCTCGCAACGGTGCGCGTGGTTCATCTCCTGAAGTTTCCGAGGTCATCGTTCTGCCCGATGCACAAAAGGCCTTCGCTCGATTCCTTGCTCAGGTCCCTGAGCATCAGCAGGCCACCTTGGCACTCACGCGTCCCACTACCTTGGAATCTGTCGTGCCGGTAGAGATTGCGCCGTTGCAGATCGCTACTCTTGAGGTCAAGCCGTTGGAAGGAAGCGAGGCTGAGTAGGTGATAAAAGCCACATTTTTATTGGACCAATCGTCCGATCCCGGAGGTATGGAGGAAAAGATGAAAATCGTACGCCTTGTACTTGCAGCATTTATCCTGTTTGGCGTGGCTCCTCTTTACTCGCGCGCTCAGGACAAACCAAACTCAGTGGCCAAAACGCCTGGCACCGCTCTCAAACTGCAGGTCACTATCGTCGAACGCGAAGGCGAAAAAAAGGTAACCAATCTCCCCTATACCTTTTTCGTCCGGGCCGGAGACGGTGGGGTGACTTCCCCTTGGACCAAACTGCGCACGGGAAGCCGCGTCCCTATTTACGTCGGCAAAGAGGGCGGCATGCAATACATGGACGTCGGCACGAATATCGATGCGCGTGCGATGGTCTCCGAAGACGGCCGTTTCGACCTGACCCTGAATCTGGAGCGCTCTTGGGTGGAAGGCGATGTGATGGTGCCAGTCGATAAATCGGGTACTTCCCAGGCCGATCCGAATGCTGGGCGCTTCAAAGAACCGATTATTCGCCAATTCAAGACGGAACTGACCTTGCCCATGCGCGATGGCCAAACCACAGAGACCACCGAGGCCGCCGATCCAACAAGCGCTAAGGTGCTCATCATCACCGTTAACATGAACGTCGTGAAGTGAAACCCGGGTTTCAATCTAGCGCGGTGGCCAACGCTTCTTGCAAGTTCGCGTGAATAAAATGGTAGCCGAGCCGTTCCAATTTTGCCGGCACAACCCGCTGGCTAGCTAGCAGCAGCCCGTCCGCCATTTCTCCGAGTATCAATCGCAGGACAAATGCCGGGGCAGGGAAGAGCGCAGGACGATGGAGCGCGTGAGCCAATACCCTGGTAAATTCGCTGTTGCGCACCGGTTCAGGGGAAACCGCGTTCACAGCTCCGCGTATCGCTCCATTTTCGAGCGCCAATCGAATCACCCCAACCACATCTTCCAGGCTGATCCAACTCATCCATTGTCGTCCGGAAGCAATTCGCCCTCCCACCCCGAATCGAAAGGGACGCGCCATTACCGGCAAGGCTCCTCCATGCTTTGCCAGCACCACTCCAAGTCGCACCCGCACGACGCGGATTCCCATCGTTTCGGCTTTTTCCGCCTCGGCTTCCCAATCCCTTGCGACCACGTTTAAAAAATCGGCCCCCGCCTGGCTTTCTTCCGTCAGGACTTCTTCGCCCCGATCCCCGTAAATTCCGATCGCGGAGGCAGACACTAGCACTCGCGGCCGTGCCGCCATTTTCGCCAGAGCGCCGACGAGCGCGCGTGTCCCATCGACACGGCTGCTCCGCAGAATCTTTTTTCGTTCATCCGTCCACCGCCCGTCAGCTATCGACGCGCCAGCTAAATTTACGACGGCATCAGCGCCAACCGCCGCCCCTCCTAATTCACCGGTCGCGGGGTCCCATTTCACGTCGAAGCCGTCATCTCCGCGAATGGCCTCCGTGTTTGTGTCGGGACGAATCAGCCTGCAAACCGTGTGCCCCGCTTGCTTCAGTTCGCTGACTAATGCGCTGCCTACAAGTCCGGTTGAGCCTGTGACCAGAATCTTCATAATGTTGTGTATTCCTTAGCTCGGCAGAATCCCGTCGCGAGCTTGCTGGTAGGGCGCGTTTCCTCAGGTTACAATTTCTTGGTGCCCCCTGTCACATCCAATCTCCGCGTTCACGTGCTCTTCTTCGGACGCGTGCGCGAACTCACCGGGCTGGCCGAGGAAGTTGCCGAAGTACCGGCCGGCACCACACTCGTGTCCCTGTTCGAAGGCTACACCACTCGTTTCCCTAAATTGGCAGCGTTCCGCTCTTCACTCGTGGCCTCTCGCAATGAAGAGTTTGCCGCCTGGGATGCTCAGCTTTCCGATAACGACACGATCTCTTTTCTCCCACCGGTTAGCGGAGGCTAAAGCAGGGCAAATGCGGAACACCGTCACGACGGAAAATGACATCATCGCTTTGTTGCACTCTGCTATCGATCCTCCAGCGATTGTGCGTGACGTTCGTGCCGACCCTGACGGTGCCATCGTCACCTTCGACGGCTTTGTTCGCAACCAATCCCACGGTCGGCGCACGCTTTATCTCGACTACGAGGGATATGAACCCATGGCTCTCGCCAAAATGAGAGAACTCGCTCAGTTGGCCCACCAAAACTTTGCCATCCATCGATTGGCCATCGTGCACCGCCTTGGCCGTCTGCAAATCGGTGAAACTAGCGTCTTCATTGCTGTCAGCTCTCCTCACCGCGCCGCCGCCTTCGACGCCTGCCGCTTCGCCATCGACACCCTCAAACGCACCGTGCCCATTTGGAAAAAGGAATATTTCGAGGATGGCGCCGTCTGGGCCGATGGAGAATTGCCTCCCGCACCACCTTCTCCTCCTCGCCCTGCATCTTAGTCAGCAGATGATTCCCCAAGCCCATAAGTCTCTCTCGTTCACGATCGCCCTCGGCCTCTTTGTTTTTCCGTTGCTTCTCGCTTCGCAAGAGAAGCCGGACCGCCCGCCTTGGGCGCAGCCGGCGCCCACTCAACCTAGCCCACCACCGCAGCCCCCGTCGGGTCCAGGTGTGAACCCTACCGACGCTCCTGGTGTTCCGCCTCCACAGGAAAACACGGCGGAGTCGCGCGGCGGCACGGTGAAAGTCAACGTGAACCTCGTCACCGTGCTCGTCAGCGTGCTCGACGACCACAACCGGCCAGCGCCCAATTTGCCGGTCGAGGCCTTTCAAATTCTTGAGGAAGGCGTGCCTCAGAAAATCGACATTTTCGAGTCCGAGACCCATCAGCCTCTCGACATCGCCTTGATGATTGATGCGAGTCTCAGCGCTCATCTGGAAAAAGCGAGTGAGGCCGACGCGGCCTCGCACTTCATCCAGCAAATCCTTCGCCCGGAAGACCGCCTGAGCGTGTTTGCCTTCGACGAGCAAGTACGCCAGTTGCCTCCCTACTTTTCTAACAAAATCCCGGCCTTGCAGGAGGCGGTCCATAAGATTCCGGACGGTTCCGGCACTTCGATTTATGACGCGATCTATCTCGGTTCGGAGTCTTTGCAAAAGCTACGCGGTGAGCGTCGGCGCGTCATCATTATGGTCACCGATGCCGGAGAAACCACCAGCCGCAGCGATTTCGATGCGGCTCGCAAGTCCGCTCTTCGCGCTGGAATTCTCCTCTACACCATCATTATTAACCCCGTGAAAAACGAGAACGGCCGCAACACTGCAGGCGAACACGCCCTTCAGGCCATCGCCGACACCACTGGCGGCGCCATGTTTTTCCCACAATCCGCCCAGGAACTCCCGATCATCTTCGACCAAATCAATAGCGAACTTCGCACCCAATATCGGCTGGCCTACTATCCCAACCCGCGCGGCCCTGCCAACTCTTACCGTACAATTGAAGTGAAGGTTCTGCCCGGCTACACCGCTCGTCACCGGACTACCTATCTTACGGGCCCTCAGTAGCTCCTCTTGGGGACCTCCAGGAACCGCATGCTGAAACACTTTCTAGACGTCGCCATCGAGACCGCACAGGACGCCGGCAAAATCCTGCGCGAAGAAATGGAGCACCCGCCGACCATATCCCATAAGTCCGAATTTGATCTGGTCACTCAAGCCGATCGCCGCTCGGAAGCACTTATTGTCAGTCGCCTTCAGAAGTACTTTCCAGACCATGCGGTCGCTGCCGAGGAAGGCTCCGGAAAAGACATCGTCTCAGAATATCGCTGGCATGTCGATCCGCTCGACGGCACTACGAACTTCGCCCATGCCTACCCATGCTTCTGCGTCTCCCTGGCCCTCGCGCGCAAGAACGAATTGTTGCTTGGCGTTATTTTTAATCCCATCTACAACGAGCTGTTCACCGCCGCACGCGGGCAAGGTGCGTTCTTTAACGCCAAGAAAATCCATTGCTCGAAAATCGATGCATTAAAGAACAGCCTGCTTTGCACCGGCTTTCCCAACCACAACCGAGAGTCCAATCCCAATTTCCGTTTCTATTGGGATTTCACCCTTCGTTCTCAAGGCGTTCGTCGCGACGGCTCAGCGGCGCTCGACCTGGCTTATGTCGCCATGGGGCGCTTCGACGGCTTTTGGGAATATGGCCTCAATCCTTGGGATACCGCCGCGGGGGTTGTGCTCGTCGAAGAAGCCGGCGGGAAGATCTCGGATATGCAGGGCCGACCCTACGTCCTGGGCGGACCTTCCATTCTTGCTTCCAATGGCTTCATACACGAAGAGATGCTCAGGGTGGTGGCGGGAGTGACCGGGCAGACGCTTTCTCAAGAATAATTATACATTATTATTACTACGTTTAAACTACCTATCTCTTGCTGCCATACGGGCGGCTGAAGGCGTGTCATTGCCCCGGCTCCTCCTATTTTCTCGGTAATCGCAAGAAAAATCGTCACTTACTTCGGATTTTACGCTCCCCTCCTGCCGTCCTCACACAAATCTTATGTCTTCAAGGCTATTCTTCTCCGGCAACGACAGGATATAGTGACGGTCCGCCGTAGGCAGCGGATGCTGCCATTCCCAGGAAAATTCGTTGCCGATTTCTAAGGGGGGAAATCATGCGCGTTTTCTTTGCACGTGCTGCATTCTTTGTTCTTATTGCTGTTTGCTTATTTAGCCTTGCAGTTCGGGCAGCCGACGGAACCGCCGATGGCGCAAAAGACGATGGTGCCAGTTCGAAACCAGCTACCAAGTCAGATTCGACGACCAAGTCCGCCTCGGGTCTTACCGAGCGCGAGCAATGGATGTTGGAGCGTATCGAACAGCTCGAAAAAAGGGTCGCAGAACTCGAGACGAAGAAAAACGGTGCAACTGCTGCAACCGTCGCACCGAAGTCGAATGCTCCTGCAACGGCCTCTGGAGCTTCTCCCGTAAGTCTGTCCTCCGAAGCTGGTGTATCTGCTGCAACCCCCGGAGTGGCTGGTGCTCCTGCCGCGGCCGCTTCGACTGTGGCGACACCCGCTTCCGTGCAACCTGGTTCTTCGTCTTCGTCCAGCGTGAAGACCCAAGATCAGAACGTCCAGAATGCAGCCGTCGCCACTAACGGAAAGCCTCAAGTTGTTGCGCCGTTTTCCGACGCGGATTGGACTTGGCTCAACGGAAACGCGCGCACCAAGGACATTTACTGGGACACGAAGTTCTTCACTCCCGAAATTCGTTTTGACACAAACTATGTGGCGGACTTCAACCATCCCACCGATCACTCCATTGGCGGCTCCAGCGAGCTGTTCCGCTCTTATGAAGTGCAGCTCGAGCAAGCCGGCATTGGCGGTGACTTCCATTGGGACAACGTCCGCGGTCGCATCATGACCCAGTTCGGCATGTATTCCGCCACCACTCCTCGAAACGACCCCAGCGTCGGTCACGGCCAGTGGGATCTGGACACTGCCTACCGCTACGTTTCGGAAGCTTACGGCGGCTATCATTTTGACGTTCTACAAGGCATTAACGTCGATGCCGGCATTTTCATGTCTTATATCGGTCTCTTCAGTTACTACAACTTCGACAACTGGGCTTATCAGCCTTCTTTTGTCTCGTCCAATACTCCTTGGTTCTTCAACGGTGTGCGTGTCCAGATTTTTCCGACTACCCACCTGAAGATAGAGCCCTGGTTCATCAATGGCTGGCAGTCGTACGCATCCGCCAATCACACGCCCGGTATCGGGGGCCAGATCAAATGGACTCCCAAGCCTTGGTTGAACATCATCTCGAACAACTACGGAGTGGGCGAAGACGACCTGTTTGTCCCCGGTCGCAGGCGTATCCATACCGACGACAGCGTCGAGGTGAAGTACTACGACAATGCGGAGAAAGAACTCGACAAGATGGCATTCTCACTCACCGGTGACTTGGGTTGCGAATACGGCGCAGGTGTAAGCTGCTACGGCGATCATAAAGGAGGCCCGAAGCAAAGCTTCGCCGGCTGGATGGGCTATAACCGCTTCTGGTTCCATCACGATCTCTTTGGCCTCACAATCGGCGGCGGCCAGATCAATAACCCTGGACGCTATCTCGTGCTTCTTCCCCCGATCAACGGCATGAGCGCGGTTTCTGCTTCCACCAATTCGCCTTACTTCACCGAAAATCCTGGCAATCCTTTCAAGGCTTGGGACTCTTCTATCACCTTCGACTATATGCCCAAGCAGTACATTACTTTCCGCTGGGAATATGACTACCGCCACGCCAGTGTGCCCTACTGGACCGGTGCAGGAGGCATAACTCCTCCCGGCGGCAACAACGGCTATCCCCAGTACTACGTCTGCAGCAGCGGTGCTTCCTCCTTCCAGGAAACTCTCGGTGCTGCAGAAACGGCTTGCGGCGGCGGAGCCGGCAGTGTCTGGTTCCCAGACCTGCGCAAAGACGAATCGTTTATCGACATGGCGATCATGGTTAAGTTCTAATCGGAATACTGTCTGATTAGCTGATTACTGGAGTCCACCCAAGGGCGCAGCACACATTTTCTTGCCTATTGTTGCGCCCTTTTTGTCTCTTTCGACATAGCCGCTTGCGGCCCAGCCCCGCTCATGGGAAAATCAGTAATTGCGGATTGTGCTCCACATTCCGCTAGCAACAACGCTTCCTTCCGATTGGCGATATCGTCTAGGGGTCTAGGACGCCGCCCTCTCACGGCGGAAACCCGGGTTCGAATCCCGGTATCGCTACCA
>DATJOO010000054.1:0-113038 GCA_035506955.1 Verrucomicrobiia bacterium | reverse complement strand
TAGACAGCGTACAGAGACTGGCTAGCCGCCATGAACAACCGGTTTTTCTTAGCTCCTCCGAAGCAAAGGTTGGCGCAACTTTCCGGAAGGTGAATTTTGCCGATGAGTTTGCCATCCGGCGCAAACACGTGAACTCCATTGAATCCCTCGCTGCCCCATCCTGCCGCCGACCACACATTGCCATCCACATCGCAACGAATTCCGTCCGATGAACCCGGCGCCAGGTTCGCAAACATACGGCCGTTTTTCAGCCGTACACGATCCTCCACGTCATATACCCGAATCGGATGCGGGTCCCCGGGATGCTTCGGTGTGCCGGTATCAACGATATAAAGTCTTTTCTCGTCCGGTGAGAAACACACGCCGTTGGGTTTGTCCATGTCGTTGGCCACGACAGTAGCTTCCCGTGTCTTCGGATCCAGGCGATAGACATTCGCCGGCAGTTCAAACGCCGCTTTGTGTCCTTCGTAATTGTTCATGATCCCGTAGCCCGGATCGGTAAACCAGATGGCCCCATCGGAATGCACCGTAAGATCATTTGGTGCGTTGAGCGGCTTACCCTGGAAGTGATCCATCAACACCGTGATGCTTCCATCGTGCTCCGTTCGCGTCACCCGGCGCGAATCATGTTCGCAAGTCAGCAGCCGGCCTTCGCGGTCCCTATAATTTCCATTGCTGTTATTCGACGGGCTGCGGAAGACGCTGACCTCTCCGGTATCCTCCAGCCAGCGCAAGATGCGGTTGTTGGGAATATCGCTGAAAAGCAGGTAGCGTCCGTCCCCGAACCACACTGGTCCTTCGGCCCACCGCGCCCCCGTATACAGCCGTTCCACCGCGGCATTACCAATCACGTATTTGCCGAAACTCGGATCAACCGTCTCCACCGCAGGATCCGGGTACACCACCGGGCTCTTCCGCTCTTGCCCTTCGGCATATCCGAACGGTTTGCAGGTCATGGCCGCCGCCGCGCACCCTGTTGCGCTTAGAAATATGCGTCGATTCATCTGTAGCCCCCTCCGCACCAAGCTTCGCCGACGCAATGTATCACGAGTTGCGCTTGCCACAGGATGCCTGAGTAACAAACTGGTCACGTCCGAAACTAACGCGAGCCTTCCGCTAGATGAGTTACGGTTTTTGTGCTTTAGCCGCAAGCGTGTTTTCGGGTTAGAATCACGCCATCGTTCAAGGAGATTCCCTCATGATTAAGACTACGGCCCTTCTTGCAGGCCTGCTTTTGCTCGCCTGTGGACTCCCTACGCTCGCGCAAACCGCGAAAACACCCGACAAGCTCACCATCACTCAAGTGTTGAATCGCAGCGTCTCTGGTGTGGAAGGCGAATTCGTCCCTGCCGCGGAGGCCTTGCCTGAGGACAAATACTCCTTTGCACCGGCCAGCGGTGAATTCAAGGGTGTGCGTAACTTCGCACAGCAGGTCAAGCACGTTGCCGCAGTGAACTACTTGGTTGCTGCCGCGATCCTCCAAGAAAAGCCGCCAGTCGAGCTGGGCGGCGAAAGCGGGCCCGACTCCGTGAAGAGCAAGGCCGAGATTCTGAAATTCCTCAAGGACTCCTTTGCCTACGTCCACAAAGCGATCGGTACCATAAATGAAAGCAATTTGGTGACCCCAATCAAGAGTCACTTCGGCGAAGGCACGACGACCCGGCTGGGCATGGCCACACTGATCGTCGGTCACTGCTTCGATCACTACGGTCAAATCGTGGAATACCTGAGGATGAACAGCGTCGTCCCACCCGCCAGTCGCAATTAAAGCGCCCGATAAGCGAAGCTGCTAAGCCGGCCTTCGGATAGCGTGGGCCGCTTTCGACCCGCCGCACCAATTCGGGTCTCAAACTCTACGGAAACAAGATGGCAAAGCTTGGCACGCTCCCGGGCCATCGCGTGATAAAGTACGTTGACAAGCAAACAAAAAGAAAGTAAAAGAAACAAATCGAAAGCCTTTCTTTTGCCAGGCAGCTCATGGGGGTGTGAGATGCTACCTTCTTCTTGCCAACGCATTCCGAGTCCTATCTCGGCCTGTCGCTACTTTCTGTGGTCCAGTTTGCGAGGCGCTTTCCAATCCGTTCTCTCCGCGCGAACCGTCGCCCTACTAACGGCAGGCCTGTTTGCCTGCACCTTAGCTTTGGCGCAGAAAGACACCGGCGGCATCACCGGCACCATCACGGATCCCAGCGGCGGTGTCGTCAGCGGCGCCAAAGTGACCATTCGCGACGTTGACCGGGGCACCACGACCGTCGCCACGACCGACGCACAAGGGGAATATCTCGTTAGCCCACTCAAAATCGGCCGTTATACCGTAACCATCGAGAAAAATGGCTTTCAGAAAACGGTCGTGGGACCTGTCACGGTCGACGTGCAAGAGCGGCCCGCCGTGAACGCCAAGCTTCAAGTCGGTAGTGTCTCGGAAACCATCACCATCACCACACAAGGCCCTCAACTCGAAACCGACACCTCCGACTTGGGTCAAGTGCAAGACTCCCGCACCATCGAAACTCTGCCTCTCAATGGCCGGAACTACGCTCAATTGGCCTTGTTGTCTGCGGGTGTCGGGCCCAGTGAACCAGGCTCCCGCGTGGAAACCACCTACGGTTTCAGCTCCAACGGTGCCCGCTCGCTTCAGAACAACTTTCAACTCGACGGCGTCGACAATAACTCCGACCTCGGCGATGTGCTCAACGGCAGTTCCTACGTGATCCAGCCCTCCGTCGACGCACTTGGTGAGTTCAAGGTGCAGACCAACGCCTATAGCGCCGAATTTGGCCGTGGCAACGGCGCTATTATGAACGCCACCATCAAGTCGGGCACCAACGACTATCACGGAGACGCCTACGAGTTTTTCCGCAATGATGTGCTCGATGCTGCGAATGCTTTCGACGCATTTGGCCGCACCCAGTATCAACAGAATCAATTTGGAGCTACCTTCGGCGGTCCTATTCTAAAAAATAAGCTGTTCTTCTTTGGCGATTATGAAGGCCTTCGCATTCGCCAGGAACTGCCCCAGCTTTCTTTAGTCCCAACACCGGCGGAAATCTCCGGCGACTTTTCCTCCTTCCTTACCACCACTCCTGCAATGGCCGTGGACGCCAACGGAAATCCCACAAAGCAAGTTGCAGTCGATTGCAGCGGCCATCCCACCTACGTCGGCGAAATTTTCAATCCTCGCCTGACTCAGGCGTCGGGTCTAAACCCCAGCGGCTACTGCGGCGTTCCTATCGGAGTCAATTCCGCTGGGCAACCCACCAACATCTTCCCACAAGCTCTGATCGACCCGCTGGCCGCCCGCCTTTCTGCGCTGTTCCCCGCTCCTAATGTCAATCTCAACGGCTCCAATTACCTCGCTGAACCGAAAAGAAGTCAGGATCAAAACAATTTCGATATTCGCGTCGACTACAACATCGGTTCGAAAGACGCCCTCTTCGGCCGCTTCAGCTACGAAGAGCAGCCCAGCTTCGAACCCTCGCCCTTCGACAATGCTCTCGATGGCGGCGCATTCCAGGACGGCTACCAGAACAATTCCTACCGTAGTATCGCCATCAGCGAAACTCACACGTTCTCGCCAACCACCGTCAATGAATTTCGTGTCGGTTACAACCGCATCAATGCTCATCGCCTTCAACTGAATTACGACCAGAATGTTTCCGCCGAACTCGGTTTTCCGGGCGTTCCCTATGGGCCCGACAATGGCGGTTTGCCGAACATGACCATCGATGACGGCACGGCCACCATCGGCAGTTCGGGCTTCCTGCCTTCCGTCGAAAAGCAAAACGCGTATGTTATCGCCGACTCCTTCACCAAGGTCCACGGCCGGCATTCCCTGAAGTTCGGCGCCGAGCTGAGGTTCATTGAGTTCACCATTTTCCAACCCGCCGCATCTCGCGGCACCATGGACTTTTCCAGTGGTTTCACGGATAACCCCGCCGCGCCCACCACCGGTGGCGAAGCCTATGCCACCTTCCTCCTGGGTGTCCCGGATGCCGGATCCCTCACCAACATGCACGATGTCGCCTACACTCGCCAAAACTACGGTTTCTTTGTTCAGGACGACATTCGCGTATCTTCCAAGCTAACTCTCAACCTCGGCCTTCGTTACGAGTTGTTCACCACGGTTAAGGCTCAGTACAACGAGCTTGCCAACTTTGACTATGCGACCGGTTCCCTCATTGTTCCCAAAGGCCAGAATGCTCAATTGACTCCAACCCTTGCAGCGTTAATCCCCGTTTCCAGAACTGGCTCTCCTGGCCTCATTTCCCCAGACCTTACCAATTTCGCGCCCCGCGTCGGTGCCGCTTATCAAATCACTCCGAAACTGGTTCTTCGTGGCGGTTATGGCATCTTCTACGGTGGAGAAGAAAGCGGCCCATTCTCTAACCCCAGCCCCGGTTTCAATCCTCCGTTTTTCGTCACCCAGCAATGGGCGCAACCGTGCTTCCTCTCTGCTGCCAATCCCGCCGGTCCCGATTGCTCGATACCTGGCCTGAACAACCTTTCGCAGGGCTTCCCGGCCAACGCTCTCGTCGATCCCAACACCCCCACCTTGTTTTCCGAGGGCCCGAACCTGCCAACTCCCTATGTGCAACAGTGGCACCTCGGCTTCCAGTACCAGTTGCCCAGTCAAATGATGCTTGAAATTTCTTACGCCGGGTCACACGGCTCGAATCTCTACGGCATGTACAACGGCAACCAAGCACAGCCCAACGAGCAGTTTTGCACCACCAACGGCAATACTCCAGCGAACTGCCCCACCGCCCCACGCCGCCCCTTCCCGGCGGTAGACGCTTCCATCGACACTTTGCGTGCCAACGACTTCTCCAATTACAACGCCCTCCAAGTGCACCTGGAAAAACGCTTTTCCGACGGCCTCCAGTTTGGCGTCTCTTACACCTACGCGCATGCTCTCGACGATGCTTCCAGCGCCAGTTTAGGCTCCCTCAACAACGGTGACTTCCGCGACCAACTCACTCCTTCGCTCGAATATGGCAACTCCGACTTCGATGTCCGTCATCGTTTTGTGGCAAGTTACGCGTACGAATTGCCTTTTGGCCAGGGCAAGCGCTTCGGCGCGGATGCCGGCAAGGTTCTCAACCAGTTCATCGGTAATTGGCAGATCGCCGGCATTGTTACCGCCCAAACCGGCAACTGGTTTACCATCACCGATTCCGTAACCAACGTCTCCACTGCCGACGGCGGTGGCGTGGTGGGTTATTATGAAGTCCGGCCCAATGTCATCGGCAATCCCAACGGAAAACCTTGCTTGGCCGGCACTCTCTTCAACACTTGCGCCTTCGCCAATAACACCACTTACTTCACCTTTGGTAATGCCGGCAGGAACATTGTCCGTGGACCGGGTTTACAGAACTGGGATTTTTCCGTATTTAAAACGTTCCCCGTTCGCGAGCAGATGCGCTTCGAGTTCCGCGCTGAGTTCTTTAACATCTGGAACCACGTGAATCCGTTGTTTGGCCCTCCAGGGGCTATCAGCGAAGAGCCCTTCCCGGTGGAATTTGGTACTCCCCAGTTTGGATTTCCGATTGCCGCCAGGGATCCTCGTTTCATTCAGTTTGCGTTAAAGTTTTATTTCTGAAGTGCGATTGGAAGGTGTGGCTTTAGATCTGGTGCAGGATCGAGAACACCTATGTTGAGCGAAGAACGCCGCAGGGCTATTGTGGAGTTGCTTCAACAAGATGGCCGCGTGCTGGTCAGTGATTTAGCTAAACAGTTTCGCACTTCGCTCATCACCATTCGCAAGGATCTGGAATTCCTGCACCATCAAGGCGAACTCGAGCGCACCCACGGCGGTGCCCTCCCGGTAAAGACCGGCGCGGTCATGGACAGTTCTTTACAGGAGAAAGAACGCCTGCATCGCCAGGAAAAACTCCGCATTGCCGCGGCGGCCGCCCGCATGATTGGGCCGGGACAGGTAATAATCTTGGATTCTGGCACCACCACGACGGCCATTGCCCGCGCTTGCCGCCACATGAAAAATTTGACCATCATCACCAACGCCACAAATATCGCCGCCGAGCTTGCCGATGCTCCGGTTGAGGTGATCCTCACCGGCGGGGTCCTGCGCAGCAACTCTTACTCGCTCGTGGGTCCTTTGGCTGAGGAATCTCTGCGTAAGTTGAGTGCCGATCTCCTGTTCCTCGCTGTGGATGGATTCGATGTGCGTTATGGGCTCACCACTCCCAATTTGCTGGAAGCTCGCGTTAACCGGGCCATGGCCGAGTCGGCACGCCGTACCATCGTCGTCTGCGACTCCAGCAAGTTTGGCCGGCGCTCCCTCTCTCTCATCCTGCCCACTTCCGCTGTCCACGAGACCATCACCGACAACAACATTCCTAAGCACGACCTGCGCGTCCTCCGCAAAGCGGATGTGCAGGTCACTCTCGTCTGAAAGGCCGCTCAGAAATCGGGATACTCACAATGAAGATCGACGACACAACCTACAGCCAATTCAATACTTGGAAGGAAATCCTGTCTGAAGGCAACCTTTGGCAATCCGTTATCAAGACGCTCTCTGACAGTTCGTTGCTGGAAACTATCCTTCAAAGTAGTGCTGCCAAAAGCGAATGGCTTTTCGTCGGTTGCGGTACCAGCTTCTACCTGGCGGAAGCCGCCGCCCTTTCCTGGACCCTCCTGACGGGGCAGCGCGCACGCGCGATCCCTGGGTCAGAGCTGCTCCTTTTCCCCAACCTTTTTCTGCCTGACGCCTCGCACATCCAAGCTGTGGTCATTTCCCGCTCCGGCCGCACTTCCGAGGCCGTTCGCGCCGCTAACGTTCTCATGCAGAATTTGCGCATTCCCACCGTTGGGATTTCCTGCGCGCCTCATTCTGAATTAGAAAAAGCTTGCGAATTCTGCATTGTTCTCGAAGCCGCCGACGAAAAAAGCACCGTGATGACCCGCTCGTTCACCAGCATGCTCCTCGCCCTTCAGGTTCTCGCTGCACGCCGCGCCAACAATCGACAATTTCTCGAAGCTTTGGGCGCCATGGCCGCGGCCTTTGGTCCGTGCGTCCCGATGCTTGCTCGCCAAATGCAGGAATTTGTCGCTCGCCACTCCTTTGAGGATTATGTGTTCCTGGGGCAAGGCCCCTTTCACGGCATTGCACGCGAAGCTGCCCTGAAAGTGATGGAAATGTCCTGCTCTTACAGCCAATTCTTTCACGCGCTCGAGTTCCGTCATGGACCCAAAGCCATCGTGAGCTCCAAGACCTGTCTAACATTTTTCCTCAGCGAAAGCGGCGGAAAGGCAGAAGCCGAAGTGCTTTCGGAGATGAAGGAATTGGGTGGCGTGATTGTCGCGATCTGCAATCGCTCGAATCCGCAAATTCGCCAATCTGCCGACCTCGTCATCGAACTGGATTGTAACGGAGAAGAGTTGGCTTTCCTGGCTCCCTACACTGTCCCGTGCCAACTCCTTGGTCTTTTCACTGGCTTGCGCAAAGGCCTAAATCCCGATCAGCCCAAGAATCTCACCCGGGTCGTCATGCTCGACTGACCAACCTGCCTCCGAGAATAAACTATGAGGCCGGCACCGCTTCCAATAGCAGATGATCCGTAAAGTCCACCTGCAACTTTGCGGTTGGCCCGGTTACCGTCCCAAAATCCTTCTGATGAACGTAGTCCGTCACTCGATAAGTCTTCGTTCCAAGCCCTCGCAGCTCCACTTCTCCGGCCCAATGCCCGGGCGGCTCTGCCTTGCTCTTCGTTGAAGTCGCCGCGGTTGGCGCATAAAACGCGTAGTACATCCCCCCGTCTTTCTCGATCGCATAAGCTTCCGGGACATCGAAGCCATAAACATACAGATTCAAAAATTGCCCCTTCGATAGCATCTTCTCGTTGTACAGGCTGATCCATTCCTTCCAGTGTTTCTCTTTCTCCGGCGTCAAATACACATTCTTGAACTTCGCACCATAATCCGGCCAAGTGAATTTCGTTCCAAGCACCCCTCCCGTTCCCAACGTCGAAGCGAAATCACTCCCAACATCTTGCTCGTTGTCGGTCGAAGCACCGGTGATGCGCGTCAGTTCCACGTGATCCCCATAGATCGCCGCGCGCGGTCCCAGCAGCGCCTTATACATCTTGATGCGCCGCCGCACCTGCACCGAGCCCACAGGGTCCGCGGTTACCGCCTGATCCATATACCGGAACCACGCCAGACTGGGCGGTGTGCCGCACGGGCAGCTCTGCGTCACGCTGTCCGGTTTGATCGCTCGCGTCGTCTCGAAAATCGTCTTGTAGACCTCTCCCATCGCATACACGGAGTCATACGGCGATTTGTGATGATGCTTCGGGTTGTAACACGGCGGCGGCGTGTAGATATTGTCGAGTTTGCTTCCGTCGAAATCCCAATCCTTGATGAAGCGCGTCGTCAATTGTTTGTAGTACTCCTGAACTTCCGGCACCGCGGGGCACAGCGTCGCCAGATTCCTGGCCATACGCGCGTGTTGTCCGTCCTTGTCGAGGATCAGCCAGTCCGGGTGCTTCTTCACCACATCTGCCACTACAAAGGTTTTCCGGTCGCCGTAGCCGTGCTTCCCGTCCTCCACCGCCAATGGCAGCCACCAGAGCTGCACCTTAATCCCCTGATCGTGAAATTTCTTGACCATGTCTTGAATGGCCGTCCCGGCAAACGCCGGCGTCCGTGGCTGCCAGTCTCCGTAATTGTCGAACCATCCATCGTCCAATGTGGCCCAATGAATCCCCAGTTCCTTCAACTTCGGGATCGTATCCAGCATCTCCTTTGGCGTGACTGCGAATTCATAGCCCCACCCGCACCATGCCACTGCGTAGTTTTCCGGATTGTTCGTAGGTTTGCTCAAGCCCTCCTTGTCGATCGCATCCGACCACATTTTTAGTGGTTCGTAAAAGTCGCCGGAATACACCGCCAGGAATGTCCGCGGCGTCGAGTACATCTCTCCAGGTTTCAACGTGGTTTTCGCTGGGATGCTCACTCCTGCCTCGACCCGTCCCTCTTTCGTCGTTTGGACCGGCACGGACAGCACTAACGGCAAGGTTTCAATGTGCCCAATCGCTTCGCCCACGTTTCGCGACCAAAACGCTACCACCGGGATGCCTCCACCGACATGGCCGAGATCATCCTTCACCGCAACCGGTGCCCCGAACGGATTCTCCTGCGAAAATTTCGCAGGCACCTCAAACGTCTCGTCCTTGCCCCAGTACAAACTCGATCCCTCATAGGTCCAGAGCGCGCGATCGCCACCCGCGGGTGCGTCCGATGCAAAGCTGTGGCGTTGCAGAACTACCTCATCCACGGACTCTTCTTTCTGGCCCGCATTCCGCAATTGCACCGAGAGCAACGCTAAGTTCGGAAAGCTGTCATAAATTTCCAGCTTCACCGTCTCTTCCAAATCCGTTCCCGGCACTTTCCCGTTCACTTCAATTTGCTTTCCCAAACTGCCAAGTTTGCCCGTGGCATCGCGAACCACCGCCTTTGCTGTATCCAGTTCCGCACCCGGGTATTCCTGGCTGCCCAGTTTCACTATCTGCCCTGGCCGGAATGCCTTATCGTCTAGAGTAGAATCCTTTCCATCTTTCCGCAGGATTCCAGTCAGGCTACCCGTCGGCATAAGTGTGAATTGCGCCGTCGGTGTACCCACGACGATTCCCTCAGACGAACTCTTCACCTGCACCACCGACACGGCATTCGCTCTCGCCGCAGTCGGTTTAGCCTCTTTGTTCTGACAACTCGCAAGAAAAAGTGTTCCGAGCCCCACAACAGTCAAGCCAGCGGCCAGGGCTCTCCGGCATTTCCGATTTCTCAACCAATCGAAGCTTGAGGCACTTACTGGAAGGTTGATCATGGGGCGGCTCACTTTTGCGGATTTCCCAAACACGGCGAGTTTACACAATCGAAAGGAAAAGAAACAATAAGAAAATATTCGCAACCAAGCCCGTGTGGCACAGGCACTCCTGCCTGGCTGAGTGGCTCAGATGCCGATCCTCGCCGAATCGACTCGCGCTTTTCACTCGCAGGATCGCCAACGCGGCGGCGCATCAATAAACGACCCGTCCAACTGGCTCACCGACGGGCATCCCAGCAATCGCAGCGTCCGTTCCAAGTCCGTTCGTAGAATTTCGATGGCGCGAGTTACTCCAGCCTCGCCTGCTGCGCCAAGTCCATAAGCATACGCGCGCCCCACCAGGCAAGCGCGCGCGCCCAAACAGAGCGCCTTCACAATGTCGCTGCCCCGCCGCACCCCTCCGTCCAGCAGCACCTCAACCTGCCCATTCACCGCTTTCACAACTTCTGGCAACGCCTTCAAAGTCGCCGAAACACCATCCAACTGGCGTCCCCCGTGATTCGATACAACGACGGCATCCGCCCCATGGTCGATCGCTCGCCTTGCGTCGTCGCCAGTCAACACACTCTTCACCACAATCGGCCCGCCCCACGCTTCCCGAATCCACCGGAAATCTTCCCAGGTCACCACCGACCTCGCCAGCGCCTCCCCCACGTGAGTCATCGGCATCGGTCCCGTTCCCGGCAGAATTACGTTGGGCATTTCTGGCACGCCGCCATCCGTAAGAAAACCAGCCAGCCATCGGGGTCGCGTCAAAAACTGGCCCAGGTACGGCAGTTTCGCCAAAGGGTCTTGACCAAGCAGTTCCTTCATTCCGTTGCGCAAATCCCGCTCGCGCATCCCGGCCACGGCTGTATCGATCGTCACCGCTAATGCCGAATACCCGGCCGCTCGCGCTCGTTCTAGCGTAGCCTCTGCCGCTTCCCGCCCACCCAGCAGATACAGCTGATACCAGACTGGCCCCGTTGACGCCGCCTTCACCTTCTCCAATGGATGTGCGGAGATCGTAGATAGAACATAGGCCGTGCCTGCCGCACCAGCTGCTCGCGCCGCTCCCACTTCACCCACCGGATGCATCAATCGGCTGTAGCCAACCGGCGCCAGCAAAAATGGCAACGCCAAATCCTGCCCCAATACACGCACGCGCAAATCACATTGCGGGCAACACACGGCATGTCGTGGCCGAAACGTCAGTTCGCTGAATACTTGCGAGTTCGCGCGCAGAGTGATTTCGTCTTCCGCGCCTCCATCCAGATAATCGAACACCACATTCGGCAACCGGCGTCTCGCTAGTTCTCGGAGATCCTGAATGTTCACGGCTCGCGAAAGTCTAGAATTGCCCGATGGCTCGGCCATGGCGCCTCACAACGAAACACCTCTTTTCCAGGGAATAAAATCATCCTGGCCCAGCAATTCCGCCTTCGTCTTCACTGCCCCACTCGCGATCTCGATCACTCGTTCCAAAATCGCTTCGCCCATCTGCTCGACGCTCTTCTCTCCTGAAATAATTTCACCCGTATCGATGTCGATGATGTCCTGCATCCGCGCGGCCAATTGCGAATTCGTCGAGATCTTCACTACCGGCGCTATCGGATTGCCCGTGGGTGTCCCCAGCCCGGTTGTGAACAACACCATATTCGCGCCGGCTCCCACTTGTCCCGTAACACACTCCACATCATTCCCTGGAGTGCACTGTAGATTTAATCCCGGCCTGCGCAGATATTCCGGATAATCCAGCACATCCGTTACCGGCGAGGTGCCCCCCTTCTTTGCCGCACCGGCCGATTTCATCGCATCGGTCAGCAACCCATCTCGAATGTTTCCAGGCGAAGGGTTCATATCGAAGCCAGAGCCGACCGCCAACGCCCGCGCGGAATAGCTTTTCATCAGCTGCATAAATCGGTCCGATACTTCGCGGGTAACTCCCCGATTCACAAGCTCCTGCTCCACGCCACATAGTTCCGGAAACTCACTTAGAATCGTCTTACCCCCCAGCGCCACCACTAAATCCGACACGTGGCCTATGGCCGGATTCGCTGATATTCCCGAGAATCCGTCTGACCCGCCGCACTTCAGGCCGACCGACAGCTCCTGCAGCTCCACTGGAACGCGCCTGCACTTATCGATTTCCATCAATCCCACAAATGTCTGCCGAATGGCCTGAGACAGCATCGCAAATTCTTCCCCACTGCTCTGTTGCTCAAACACGTAAAGTGGTTTCGAAAAATTTGCATTCCGTTTCTTCAACTCCTCCTGCAGCACCGCCACCTGCGCATGCTGGCACCCCAGGCTCAATACCGTCGCTCCCGCAACATTGGGATGGTGGATGTACCCAGCGATCAGTCCACACAAATTATTGGAGTCCTCTCGCGTCCCTCCGCATCCCCCTTCGTGTATTAGAAACTTGATTCCATCCACATTCTCGAAAACGCGGGCCCCCCGCGCTTGCTTGGCTTTCGATGCTCCAGCGGCATACTCGCGAATGCGTTCTATTTCCCCCGCCCGGTACAGCCTCGCTAGCTCCGCTACCTGCTGCTGATACACCGGCGGTTGAGCGAATCCCAATTCCTGCTCGAATGCCTGTTTTAAAACACGGATGTTCCGGTTTTCGCAAAATACCAACGGCACGACCAGCCAATAATTCCGCGTCCCAGCCTGACCATCCTCTCGCCGGTATCCCGCAAAGGTTCTTCCCTTCCATCGCGACACGTCCGGCGGTGCCCACATAAACTCTTCTGTTTTTTCATGGAAAGGCTCGGCGTCGTGCCGCACATTCCTCGTCGTCAGAACTTCCCCGGCTGCAATCTCGTGCACCGCCTTCCCCACCTTCACACCGTACATCTTCACCACGCCACCCAGCGGAATCGTTTCCAACGCGAGCTTTTGTTTTGCAGGAATAGCACTAACTGTCGTCAACCTCCGGCCAGCCCATAAAATTTGCGCTCCGGCCGGCAAATCCGTCAGAGCCACCAACACGTTATCAACGGGATGTAGCCTTACTGCCTGTTCCCGCGCCACCGGCAACCCCTCCCGCAATAGCTCAGCGCTCAATCCGCGCCCCGGACCCCTTCATCAGTCGCGTAACTTCCGCCAGCGTCGCCATCGACGTGTCCCCCGGCGTCGTCATCGCCAGCGCCCCATGCGCGGCTCCGCACTCTACCGCCCATTGCGCATCCTTGCCCGATAAAAATCCGTAAATTAGGCCGCACGCAAACGAATCGCCCCCACCCACGCGGTCCAGAATCTCCAGGTCTTTTCTTTCCGTAGCCTGATAAAACGTCCCCTGGTAATAGCAGATCGCTCCCCAATCATTCCGTGTTGCCGTCTTCGCCTTTCGCAAAGTAGTGGCCACGACTTGGAATGGATATTCCTTCACCACCGTTTCGATCATCTTCTTGAAGCCGTCCACTTCGAAACTGGTCAGGTCTTTGCTCACCCCGGACACTTCAAACCCAAGCGCCGCCGAAAAATCCTCTTCGTTCCCGATCATCACGTCCACGTACGGCGCAAGTTTGCGATTCACTTCCTGCGCACGTTTCTGTCCCCCGTTAGCCTTCCACAGCGATTCCCGGTAGTTCAAATCGTAGGAAACCACGACTCCATGTTTCCGCGCCGCCTGCATCGCTTCGGCCGCCACCTCCGGCGTGGTATTCGACAGTGCGCAGAATATCCCGCCGGTATGAAACCATCGCGCTCCCGACTTCCCGAAAATCTCTTCCCAATCCACCTCGCCCGGCTTCAACTGCGAAATTGCTGTGTGCCCGCGATCGGAACAACCCAACGCCGCCCTTACGCCAAACCCGCGCTCTGTGAAGTTCAGCCCATTTCGTACCGAGCGCCCTACCCCGTCATAGGCCACCCATTTCACCAACGATGGGTCCACTCCTCCCTGATAAATCAGATCCTGGATCAGACGGCCCACCGGATTGTCCGCGAACACCGTCACTACCGCCGTGTACATCCCAAAACAGCGCTTCAATCCACGCGCGACGTTGTACTCCCCCCCTCCTTCGTAAACCTGGAAACTCCGTGTGGTCCAGATTCGCTTTTCCCCCGGGTCCAGCCGCAACATCACTTCCCCCAGGCTGATCAAATCCCACTTGCACGTTTCTTTCGACCGAATCTTCAGACTCATCCCTTCACTCCCAACTCCCAGAACTACCAAACGCGAACAAACTTCCAACCTGCCCTAGACAAATTGTACCGGCTCCAGCCTTGGCACAATCAACTGCATTACCCCCAAAGCAATCAGATATGCTGCACCAGCGATCACGAACGGAATAAAATAGCTTCCGGTTGCCTGCAAGATATGTCCCACGATGCTGGCGATCAACATTCCTCCGATTGCCCCCGCCGCACCTCCAATTCCCACCACCGACGCAACCGCATGGCTCGGGAACATGTCCGACGCCGTCGTATACAAATTCGCCGAAAAGCCCTGATGTGCCGCGGCAGCCAGCCCAATCAATAACGTGGTAGTCCACAATCCTTGTGCGCGATAGGCATACACAATCGGCACCACGCAGACCGCACACATCAGCATCGCCAGTTTTCTTCCCACGTTCACCGTATATCCACGCTGAATGAACCGCGAAGACAGCCATCCTCCCACGACGCTGCCCACATCCGAAATGAGATAAATCACAACAATCGGCAATCCAATCTGCATCAGATTTAGCCCGTGTTCCTGTTGAAAGAATCCCGGCACCCAGAACAAATAAAACCACCAGATCGGATCGGTCAGGAATTTTCCCAACAGAAATCCCCACGTTTGCCGGTATCCCAGCAACTGCGCCCAGGGCACTCGCGGCATCGGCTTCTCACCGTCGCTCCGAATGTACTTCAACTCCTCCGCCGAACATTGCGGATGTTCCTCCGGTTTCCGATACACCCCCATCCACATCAGGAACCATACAAAACCGATGCCCCCGGTGATCAGGAACGCCCAGCGCCATCCCAGATGGATCGTAATCCACGGCACCACCAACGGCGTGATGATCGCGCCTACGTTTGTTCCGGCGTTGAAGATTCCCGTCGCCAACGCCCGTTCCTTCCGTGGGAACCACTCCGTAACCGTCTTGATACTGGCCGGGAACGCGCCAGATTCCCCCAACCCTAGCGCGCCACGCGCGATCTCAAAGCTGACGAGCGAACTGCACAATGCGTGGGCCATCGACGCCACGCTCCAGAACACCATCGCAACTCCATATCCTAGTCGCGTTCCCACACGATCGATGAAGCGGCCCGTCACTAGCATACCCAGCGCGTAAGCCGCCTGAAACACAAACACCAAATTGCTGTAATCGAGCTCGTTCCAACCCAGGTCGTGCTGCAACGTTACCTTCAAAACGCCCAGCACCTGCCGGTCCACATAGTTTTTGCTGATGCCGAAAAACAAAACACCGCAGATAACCCACCGGAATTTTCCAGGAAACCACTTCGTGTGCGACTCCGTTTGCGTCTCGCCACTCGTCACAACAGATGGCTCCTCCGTTTCGCCGTCGGTTCTCAACGGTGGTTCCACTATTGATTTACACCGCTCGCCAGAAATCCTCCATCCACTTCCAAAACCGTGCCGGTCACAAAACTCGCTGCCTCTGATGCCAGGAAAATCGCGCTCCCCACCAGTTCCTCGACTTTCCCAAACCGGTTCATCGGCGTGCGCATCAGCAACTCCTTTCCTCGCGCGGTTCCATCCAATAATTTTTCATTCAAGGCCGTGCGGAACACTCCCGGCGCAATCGCATTCACGCACACTCCATATTTCGCCCATTCCACCGCTAGCGCACGAGTCAATCCGGCTATTCCGGATTTGCTCGTCGTATAGGCCGCCACTTCCTGCATGCCTACAAACGAAGTCAGCGACCCAATATGAATAATTCGTCCGTATTTTCTTTCGACCATGTGCCGGCCGAAAATCTGGCTGGCCCGATACGCTCCTGTGAGATTTGTGTCGATAATGTCGTTCCACTCCTGTTCCCCTACATCCAGGAAAGGAGTTCGCTTCGTGCGTCCTGCCGCATAAACTAAAATATCTACCTTGCCCAGCTCCTTGACGGTCTCGCCCAGTAATTTCTCTAGCGATCCGCGGTCTTGTACATCAGAGGCAATCCTCAACGAGCGCCGGCCCCGCGCCTCGATCTCTTTCGCGGTCAGATCCACAAGGTCCGCGCGTCTCCCGGTACACACCACTTCGGCGCCTGCTTCCGCAAGTCCTCGCCCAATCGCCTGGCCGATTCCAGACGTTCCACCCACGACGACCGCCACTCGGCCCCCGAGATCAAAGCCCTTGTACGTCATTCGCTCCTCACTTGGCATATTTTCGGTTTGTGAACCGGTACACAGGAGCATAACTCACAACCATCTTTCAACAACGTTGAATTGACACCTCCCTCCGGCTCCGGCAGCATAGCCAACTAGTGGAACTTCCTTCTCCGGCCCTTGCAAACATTCCTGACTTGCTTTTAGTCAACCCAGACGCTGGCGGTGGCCGTGCACGTGCCGCGCTACCCGCGATCAGACAATTTGCTCAGCAGCAGAACTGGAACGTCGAAGTATGCGTTACGAACACCCCGCAGGATCTCGTTGACCGCGCTACCATCGCCGCACAAGCCGGCCAAAAACGCTTTTTTGTTTTGGGCGGAGACGGCACCCTTCAACTGCTGATCAATGCTGTATCCGGTTTTCCCGATATCGTTCTCGGCGTTCTCCCAGCTGGTGGTGGAAATGATCTGGCCGCGGCCTTGGGTTTGCCTCGAGACCCCCTCCAGGCCGCGGCGCAACTTCTGAAAAGCGCAGCGTCGCCGCTGGATGCCGCCAAGGTCCGGTTCGCGGACGGCTCCGAGCGGCTCTTTGTGGGCGGCGGTGGAGTCGGCCTCGACGCCGAAGCCTCTCGTTACGCGAACGGTCCATTCCGCAATTTATGCGGACGCATGCGTTACATTCTCGCAGCTATCCGCGCTTTATTTGGCTTTCATGCATTTCGCGTGCACATCAAAGCCTCTTCAAGCCAACTCGAAGACATTCGCTCCGATGCGTTTGTTGCCGCCGTTCTGAATACTCCAAGTTATGGCGCGGGACTCTACCTCGCTCCCAACGCACAAATTGATGATGGCAAATTGAATGTGGTGGTGCTCGACCGCTTGAGCCTGCTTGAAATTCTGGTTCTGCTTCCCGCACTCGCATCTCGGGGCGAACTGCGGACCCATCGCGTCCGCCGCTTCACCGCTACCAACGTACGCATTGAGACAGAATCTGCTCGATGGTTTCAGGCAGACGGTGAGCTTTTGGGATTGACTCCGGTGGAGATTTCCATCGTTCCGGCAGCGCTTCGAGTCCTACGGCCCAGTCAGCCCAACCCTAGTGGCTGTCGCTAAGGGGTGACCGCCCGTCTTGCATCTGTGCTTCTGGGCGTTTCTTCTTCGAGTGACGCCTCATGTACGCGCCCAGGTCCGGCGTAAACTCCTTCAGTTGGTTCCACCCAATGTTATACCCCTGGTTGATCGCCCAGCCAGAAAACACACCCGACAATTGTCGATCCTGCTTTGGGTAATACGTATAAGCAGAGATGGTCGCCTGCCCCAATTGCCCAAACACCGACGGAATATTGAAGGTATTCTTCCCCGAATCCGTCCGGCAAATCACTACACGCGATGCCGCATACGCCACCCGCGACAATGCCTTTCCCCGGCCCTTTCGAAAATAGCGTGGATCGTCGTGCAGCACGCTTGGCAATATTCCATAAATCAGAAAGCTGCCCGTGAACTGGTCCCCCTCTTGCGCTGCGACCCTCTCCCCGAAGGCACCCCAGCCTTGTCCATAATGCGGTATGGCATTCGCGGCCTGCGAAATGCTGGCCTGAAGAATATTGCCGAAGTGCGCGCTCAAATCCGAAAACTGGTGCCAGGCTATGTTGTATTTCTGCTTGACCGTCAGCGGGCCCTGGTTCTCGGGCTGGTCGTTGTACGTCATGAAGTTCGGAATAATCCAGAAAATCCGCTTCGGAACCTCGTCGTTCTCCTCTTTGTTAGCGGGGTCGCCCGGCGGCCCTTTCGCCTTGTCGTTGTCGGTTTGCACTTTCGGCTGCGGGCTGTCTGGCTTTTCCTGCCCCAACGAAGACACTACTGCCAATGCTAACGTCAGCAGGAGCAACTGTCCCATTAACCGGAAAACGCGCAAAACCATCCTCTTCCTTATCACTGCCATTCCGCAACTTGTCGATATGCGTTGTAAGCAGGACCGCTTGTAGGCTTATTTCAGTGTACCGAATGCCTTTCAGAACCCCAAATTCCATCTCCGGCGAGAGAGTTAACCCTTCTTGCGATCGACCTTCAGGTTCAAAACGATCTCCTTGCGACTGTCCAGCGTAGAGACCGTACGCGACGCCGACTTTTGGTCACCCAACTCGGCGAACACCTCGTAGTCTGCGTTCGGATCCAATCCGGTGAATCGGTAGCTTCCTTCCGGGTCGCTGAAGTGACTGATCACCGTGTTGGTGCGCAAATTCTTCAAAAACACCACCGCGTTCTGCAATGGCTTTTCATCTTTATCGCTTACGGTTCCCTTAACCGTCCGAAGCTGCAAATCCTTTTTTGACCCTTGCCCCGCCGCCAGCCCGTTCATCAAAAAAAAGAAAATCGCCACCCACGCGAGTTTCGCGCCCCGCTTCATGACTTTTGCCCCCGTGGCTCCAGTTTGATCGACAACCGTTGTTGCACATCCACTTTGCTGTCAACGCCCCTCGTTTGATCCTCGTATTTCTTCACATGCGTGACCACTTCATAGGCGTAGCCCGGAAGCACCCGTACCGCAAACTCCCCCCGCGAATTCGTGTACGTCTCGTACAAGAACTTTTTCTCGCCGCTCCGCCGGATTCGCACCTGTACGCCAGGAAAGGACAGAGCTTTTTCATTGAACACCGTTCCGATAATCAGAAAGCTTGCAATTTCCTTTTTTTTGGCTTTGCTCGAAGAACTTCCAGCGTCAGGAGCGGGTTGCGCTGTCGGTCCCGCCGGCGGCGGAGGCGAAGTCGGCTCTTGAGCCGTGCTGATACTAGGCAAGTACAACAGTACGGCCAATACCATGGAGGTCAATAGAGTCATTCCGCGGTTTTACTTTGAAGAATTCCCCAAAAGTCTGATGGTTCGCACCCTGGCTGGGGATGCTTCGCTCGTGCGGGTCGGTCTATTCGTCCTCTTCCTCGTCTGCTTCTTCGTCCTCTTCTAGCAAGTCGCCGTCTTCGTCGAAATCTTCCTCATCCTCTTCTTCCGCTTCCAGGTCCTCTTCGTCGTCTTCTTCGAGTTCATCGGAAATCGGGTTCAGCGCCACCGGATGCGTCTGCGACACCTCTAACTCGGTTTCGCACTCCGGACAGCTGAGGATCTCTCCCTCCTCAACCTCGTCTTCGTCCACGTCTATCTCTGCGGAACATTCTGGGCAGCGAAGCACGGTCCATCCTCCGATTTAGCTTTGCCTGGTGCGCCCTTCATCTCCGCCGGACTCACCATCGGCGTATTATATACCTCGGCGCGGAAAGTCAACCCCAACCATCCCGCCGGACTTACAGTTTAACCTAACCGCTTGGGTGGAAGAAAAGTACCAATGGCTCGCGAGTATCCAGATCGGCCGGTTGTCGGTATTGGTGGTGTTGTCATCGAGGACGGGCGCGCTTTGCTCATCCGTCGTGGCGCCGAGCCCCTGCGGGGCCATTGGTCCATCCCCGGAGGCACTCTGGAAATCGGAGAATCTTTACAGGCCGGCGTCGCCCGCGAACTCCTTGAGGAAACCGCCTTGGAAGTCCGTGTCTTGGACGTCATCGAGGTTTTCGACCGCATCTTCCCGGCTGAGGATTCTGGTTCCAGCAGCGATCCTCGCGGGCCTCGCTTCCACTACGTCATCGTTGATTACCTTTGCGAACGTATTTCCGGCGAACCGCGGGCCGGCAGCGACGTGACCGATGTGGCCTTCGCACGCGAAGACGAACTGCACAAGTTTCATTTGACCGAGACCGCCACTCGCGTGCTCCTCAAGGCTTTCGCCATGGACCGCGAGCGCCTCAAACCGCAATCGTCTTAAGACCCGTCCGCTCTATCTTTTCTGGATCTCGATATTCCCATTCGAATTCGTCAGCGATAACGTGCATCCGCCGTTGCCGATGCGCCCGTTCAGCGAGTCGCCGCCAAGGTTGCCCGTCGACGTCACTGGCAAATCACTGGAAATATGCCCAAACGAGGTCCGCGCGCTTAGGTCATAACTCGAATCCGCGGGCAAACGCACCTGTATCGGTGCAAACGATGTTTTCAGCGTAACGCTCTTGCATGCAGACGAAGTTCTCGCCGTCGAAACCGTCACCGCCCCATTTTGATTGTCCACCGTGACCGACCCTCCCACATCTTCCAGCGTCACCGCACCGAAACTCGTCTTTGCCGACGCGTCGCCTTTCACCCCGTATGCCCCCACGGAACCATTCGAATTCTCGATGACCAAATTTCCATTTACGCGATGGATGTCCACCGACCCAAAACTCGTCTTCGCGTAACTGTCCCCGCCGACGTCATTCAAGCTGATCCGTCCGTTCCCCGTGGTGGCTCTCACGCCCTTTGGCAAAGCCGACGCATCAATGGATCCAAACGAAGTGTTCAACCGCGCCTTGCCCTTGATCTCCTTCACATTGATGCCGCCGTTCGAATCGTCCACCTCTACTCCTCCGCCAATCTCTTCCAGCGACACATCTCCAAACGTCGTCTTTACATAGACGTCACCGCCAATCTGATGCCCGCTTGCTTTTCCATTCGACGACGTGCACCGCACATACCCCGAAACGTTGCCAAAATTGATCGCTCCGAAGCTGGTATTTAATTGCGCTCCGCCGCTCACTGTATCTGCATCGATCGATCCATTGTTATTGTTCACCGTCAGGTCCCCGCGCACATTGTGGGCAGTTACTGCCCCGAAGGAGTTGCTTACTGTTGATCCTCCGGCATCCGTCAACTCTACCGCCCCGTTACCGCCCGAAATCGTCACTGTCCCGGAAACGTTGTTCACCTTAATCGCCGCAAAACGGTCCTTCACGTCCAAGGTGCCTTTTACCGACGACACCGTTACAGCTCCATTGTTGTTCGTCACCGATACGTTTCCGTTTGCACCTGACGCCTGCACCTCTCCAAACGAATTGGTCAGTTTCGTCGCTCCCCCGTCTCGAAACCTCAGCTGCCCGTGCCCATTCTCCAGTTCTGCCCAGCCCTGCACTCCCTGTATCTCCGCATTTCCAAAGTTATTTTTCATCCACAACTTTGCCTCTACCGGCACGGTAATGTCGTAGTCCACCGAATACGACGGCCCTCCGATTCTCACCACAAAGAATTTCGCATCGTCGCTTGGATACACCGTCTGTATTTTGATTCCCTGCGAATCCTGCGACACTTCAATCCGCACCTCTCCGGCGTATCGGTCCGCGTCGGCCTGCGAATGTGCCTGCACCCGAATCGTCGCCGCAATCTTCACATCCCGCCCGCCTTCTCCGTGAATCCTCACATCCCCATATTTGTTATTCAGGCTGACCGTCTGGTTCGCCTCCAGCGTCAACGTCTTTTCAAACTGCTTCGTCGAGGTGCTCTGACCAAAAGTTCTGCCCGCCGCTGGCAATGCGGAAAGGCAACCGACCAGCACAAAAATTCCCAACTTTGTCCTGCCAAATAACCTGGTAGCTCCGCTCATCTCTTCGTCTCCAACACCTCTTGCAACGTTTCCTGCTTCTCCTGGTACATCGCCAGCAACTGATACCTCAAGTGCGCGTTCGACGGGTTTCTCCCGGTCTCCATGCGCAACTCGTCAATCGCGCTGTCCAGCACCACTAGCTTTTCTTTGTAGCTCGCCATCAGCGGCGTCGCCGGCGAATTGAGTTCCGGCTGCGCCTCCGCGGCAAGTTGATCGATGGCCTTCATGTAATCGCGCTCTGTTCGCTCCACTTCAGCCAATGCGGAATTCTTCAATAACCGCTCAGGGCCTGCACCCGCCTTATTTGTATTCCCGTGTCGTATCACGTAAATGCCAGACACGGTAAGCGCCAACACTAACGCGCTCGCCAGCGCCGTGCGCCATCCCAATGAAACGGCTCCCCACAGACTCAGTTCTCCCCAAAAACCCGGCTTGCTTCTTTGCGCTTCCTGTTGCTGCAACGACGTTTCGATCTTCGCCCAAAGGGCCGGGTCTTCGCGATACTCGCGTAATTCCACCGCGGCCGCGCTCAACGCCTTCCATGCGCGTATCTCTTCCTCGCACGCTGCACACTTGGCCGCATGCGTTTCCAGGGCCGCCCATTCCTCCGCCGTCCCATCCTGGAAAATCCGTTCCCGATCCTCACACGTAATCGTCATAACCCACCCGCTTCCGCACTCCGCGGTGGTGCCAGCATCCCTCGCAGGTTCTTTTTCGCTTGAAACAGCGTGTTCTTTGAGGCCGTCTCGCTGATTTCCAGCATCGCCGCAATTTCCCCATGCCGGAATCCTTCCACTTCATACAAAAGGAAAACGTCCCGCTGATGTTGCGTCAGCGTCTCCAGCGCCCTCTCTAGCGCCATCCGCAAGGAGGGATGCGCGCCGGGCGCGCGCGGCTCCTGTCTCGGCAGCATCTCGTCCTCTGTTTCGTGTGAATGCTCTTTCCGCCGCACCCGCCGGCGCCGCAGGTCATAACACGTGTTCACCAGGATGCGGAACGTCCATGTGACGAAGGCGGACTGCCCCCGGAAGCTCTTTATTCCTCGCTGGATCTTCAGAAACGTGTCTTGGACCGCGTCTTCTGCGTCGGTTGGCGACCCTAATAGGTTTCTCGCCAGGTTTTTCATCCGCGCGCCCTGCAGACGATACAGGCGCTCGTAGGCGCTCAGGTCCCCGGCCATGCACCCTGCGGCGAGGGCTGCGTCTTCTGGAAGGGCACTTTTCGGCCGGTTTTCTCCGGCCGCGATTCCCGATGGTTCCACCCGCCGCCCTCCCTCGCCTTCCGCAGCTGAGATTGTATCCTCCCACTGCAGCGCAAGTCCCACAGTCCCCATTACGTTCTCCTGTGGTATAGACGACAGGGCACGGCGAAACGTCAGGCTCGGGCCAAACCGCTGACCTTTTCACAACTTATTGAATCTCAATTGGTTACTATCGCCGGTGGATTCCTTAGCTGGCTTGTTCCTGCGGCAGAGCTCCTCGGGTCCTTTCCCTTCGCTCAAATTCTGTGATGGCATTCCGCAAGTCCCCAGGAGTGAAATCCGGCCAGCGCTTCTGCAAGAACACAAACTCCGCAAACGCGCACTCCCACAATAGAAAATCCGAGAGCCGTTGCTCGCCTCCGGTGCGAATCAATAGATCCACTTCCATTGACCCGCCCCGCTGCACTTCTGCCAGAACATCCCCGAACGTTTCGCTCGATAACGTTGTCGCTTTGTAGAATTTGCTGGCAGCCTGAAACAGCGCATACCGCGCGGAATAATCCACCGCCAGCCGCAGATGCAGCCGTTTCCCAGTTGAGGTTAGCGCTTCCGATTCTGCAACTTGCTCGCGCAGCACTGCATCCAACCGGTCTCTCCGTCCCAGAATGCTTAAGCGTATCCCTTCATCCAGACAGTGCGGAGTCTCTGCCTTCAAGTATTCGCCCAGAATCCTCAGAATGGCTGACACTTCCGATGCCGGACGCCTCCAATTCGCCGACGAAAGTGCAAAAAGCGTCAGCGTGTGAATCCCCAAATAGGGCGCGCAACGAATCACGCTTCGCGCCGCTTCGGCGCCGGCCTTGTGCCCCGCGGACCTGGGCAGCCCCCGAAACGAGGCCCACCGGCCATTCCCATCGCAAATAATCGCCACGTGCAGCCGGCTCCGGGTCGTGACCCGAACTTCCGAGAGATTTTGCAAAACCGCTGAAGTCATAAGCTTGCTCATGTTCTCCGCCGCGAATGAATACAATGTACTTTGTAGCATAAAGTACAAGCCCAAAAAATTTTTACCGCTCGCGCGTCGCCCGAATCAGCGCTTCCATATGATCCAGATACTTTTCCAATGCGCGCCGCCCCGCTGCGGTCAGCCGGTATTCCGTCTTTGGCAACCGCCCGTCAAATGACTTCGTGCACACAATGTAGTCGGCTTCCTCCAATTTCCGCGCGTGCACGCTCAGGTTTCCGTCCGTCGTGTTCAGTAGCGCCTTCAACTCATTGAACGTCAACGACCGGTTCACCGCTAAAGCGCTCACAATCCCTAGACGGATCCGCTCATGGATCAACCGGTCCAGATTCGACGACACCGGCTGCGCGCCACCTGGGCGAACCGTCGTTGGCCCTTCTTCCCGCATTACTCGTTCTTGTCGTGCTGTCGATGACTTAGCCATTACTTTCTCTCGCCCTAACGGCTTTTACCCCCCATAACGCAACGCGATCCAAATGCCAAATCCAATCTGCACCAAGCCAAATCCTGCCGCCATAAATAAATTCCCCCATGACGCCGGCGCAAAAAGCGCCATCGCGCCGAGGGCCATCAGGCACAATCCCATTATCGGCACAGCCCGCACCGAGAAGGCCCCGCCCGTTACGATCGCCGTTCCGTATAGCAGCAGCCAAACCCCCGGCAGCGCAGCCAGCGCTCCCGACTGAAATAGCATCAGTGTTAAGAACCCCCCCACAACGATCGGGGGCGCGAAGCTTAAAAAGAACTTCCGTCCCGGTCCCCGGAATAAGGACGCATTGGCGCGCCTCGCCTTCGTCGCGGCCGCTGGCGCTGCGATCGCCACCGCTACGAACGCTTCCGCAAGCCAGATAATCGCCGATCCCCTCGGCGTTGTTTGACGCGCGGCGAGTACTGCTGCCGCTAACGCCGTGAGTCCCATGGTGACCCCGCCCCAGCCCGGCACCGCGGTAAACTCTGCCGCAGACTCCATGGTCTCGCGGATATAGCGAAGATGGTCTGCCGCGCGAGCATCGATTGGTATCGGTTCGCTGCGAACTGCGCGATTGGAACTGGACACCGCCATGCCGCCAAAATACGGGAAGAGCCAAACTATGTCAAGTACTTTATAACATAAAGTACAGGCCTAACGCTCCCGCCGGTATCGCCCCCGCATCCCATTCCACCGGATAAGGAACACATCCAGGAACATTTGCACACTATCCCGCAGCATGTTTACCTTTGTCGCTGGCGAGTGCGCCCACCGCACCGGCACTTCTTTGACTCTAAGCCCGTGATGCCTCGCCAAATACAGCAACTCCGGATCGAACCCGAATCGCTCGATCGTTTGCTGCTCAAACATGATTCGGCACCGTTCCCGCCGGAATGCCTTGAAACCGCACTGCGTATCCACAAACGGCAGCCACAAAATCAGCCGCACCAGCTTATTGAAGATAATCCCCGCGAATTCACGGAACGGCGACTCGTGCACCTCGATCAAACTTCGGTCTACGGCGCGGCTTCCAATCGCCACATCGTACGTGGGCAGCGCCGCAAACAACTTTTCTCCTTCTTCGATCGGCGACGACAGGTCCGCATCCGTAAACAACACAATTTCGCCCCGTGCTTCCAGGAAGCCATGCCTCACACTAAATCCTTTCCCGCGATTCCTTCCATTCGACAGCACGCGTATCTGGGGAATGCGGTTTCGCCACGATTCGGCAACCGCCGCGGTTTGATCCGTGGACCCGTCATCCACCACCAGCACCTCCGAGCTCGGTCGCTTTTCTCGCACATAATTCGCGATCTTTTCCAATGACGCTGGTAATCGTGATTCTTCGTTGTACGACGGAATCACAATGGAGAGTTCTGGCTCGGCGGTCACAACAGTCCCCATTCCTTCCAACCGTGTCGCCCGATCAGCGGGACAAACCTGCACCCTTCGCGATGCTCCGTGGTGTAGGTAGCTCCTTGGCGTTTCACCAAGAACAGTTGCTGCCGGTCTTCATTCCCGATCGGTGCAATGAGCCGCCCCGTTTCTTCGTTGAGTTGCTCCAGCAGTGGCTGCGGGAACTCCGGTGCCGCCGCTGCCACCAAAATCGCATCATACGGCGCAAATTCTTTTAGTCCCATCGACCCATCGCCACAATGCACGTGCACGTTCCCGTAGCCCAGGCGCTCCAGTCGCTCCGCTGCCGATCGCGCCAGCTCTCCGCGCACCTCCACGGTGTACACCTCGCGGGCCAACTGCGCCAGAACTGCCGCTTGATATCCACAACCCGTCCCAATTTCCAGCACTTTCTCGCTGCCGCGCAAATTCAGTGCCTCGGTCATCGCCGCAACGATGTACGGCTGCGAAATCGTCTGTCCTCCCCCTATCCCCAAGGGTTCGTCCGAATACGCCAGACTCTTCGCTTGCTCTGGCACAAATTCGTGCCGCGGAACTTGTGCCATCGCTTCCAAAACCGCGGCGTCCTTTATTCCACGCCTTCGCAGTTGCGTCTCCAGCATCTCCGCTCGTGCTTCTGAATAAGGATCGTCCGTCACATTCATTTCCTGAGAGCCATCTCCGTCGACCGTGAGGAACCAAATCCCACTGCTCGTCCGAACAGTGACCGACTTAGCAAGACTGTACCCCAGAGCAGGCGCGTCGCAAACTCCCACTTCCTAAACTTACTTCAACGCGCACGCTCGCGTTCTCCCGTTCTTCGCTCCTTGGGGCTTGGAGGTTTTTCATGAAAGCGGCACTGGCTCTCATCATCATCTACGTCGGTATGTTCTTCGTCGCCATCCAGGGCGGCGCTCCCAATTCTGTCCAAGCCGCTGCCCAGTCGCCCACCGATAAACAGTCGTCCGGCAAGACACCCAGCATCGACCCCGCGAAGGATTCCGATATTCGCGCCCTTCTCGAACTCGTCGGCGCTCGCGATCAAGTCCAGGATTCCGTTCGTCAAACTGCCGAACAGTATCGCGAAAAGCTGCTCGCCACGGTCCCGAACAACGAGAGCGGCCAAGCCTTTGTCAACGCTACCATTAACGAGTACGAAAAGCGCTACGACGTCGATCGCGTCACCGAGCAGTTGATCGCCCTCTACGACAGGCATTACACCGACGAAGAGATCAAGGGCCTGTTGCAGTTCTACGGTTCTCCTCTTGGCCAGAAGGTCGCCTCAGAAAATCCCAAAATTTTTCATGAGATCCAGGAGACCACTCGGGTGGAAGCGGCGAAAGCCGTGCGCGACGCCTTGCAGCAGGTGAAGCAGGAAAACCCGCGCGTGGGCCAAAACGCTCGTCTGTCTGCTGGGCAGCGTCACCCACTCCAGCAGCAACGCCCCGCGCCACAGCAAGATTCGAACCAGCAGACCGCGCAACAGCAGGATCCGCAATAATCCGCCAGCAACGGCCTAACTGCGTTTTTGTTCTTATGGGAACCGTTTCTTGAACTTAATGTCCACGCCAAAAGTTCCGTTTTGGTCGCGCAACGCCACCACCGAAATTGTCCGCGTTACGATGTATTCCACCTGAATCACCTGTTGCTGCGTCGAGCTCACATTCGACACATACGTTACCGTCAGATTCTGGTTCACCTGTTGTTCCACGGTCACGCGCGCCGCGGCGTTCTGTCCCGAGCCCGTCGTTCCCAAGCTCGTCAATCCCGGATCCACACGGAATCGCGTAATCCCGAACAGCCGTTCCACTCGTCCGCCGACCTGGCTCGAAATGGCTTCCGAAAGCAGCGCCGATGCTCCAGCCGAACCCGGCTGCCCTACACCTCCCGTGCGCTGTGCCACTTCCGTACTGGTTTGGCCCATCGCCAGCAATGCCAAAATATCCGTCGCGGGCAACGGCGGGTCCGATCGATACGAAAGACTCATCTTGCTGGCTTGCCCGCTGAAATTCAGCGTAATTTCATACTGCTGAATCGTCGTCGTCGCTTCCACGTTGATCACCGGATCCAGCCGGAACGGATTCGCAAAATTCACGTCACCGCGCGTTACCCGGTACTTGCTGTCATGGAAGTACAGCTCGCCCGAAATGACGTGGATATGTCCAAGCAGAATCGGATGCTCTGCCGTTCCGCGAACCCTCAGGCTCGCATCCGCTTCCAGGTGCGCTCCCGGCCATTCCATTCGAGAATCCGGCGTCGAACTTGCTTCCACATCAAACTGCAGGTTCCGCAGGAAGCTCGATCCGCTCGGCCCTCCCGGACTGCTGCTGGACGCCAGTATTCCCGCGGACTCCAGCCCCTCGTTCAAGGTCACTCGCTGGATCATCACCTTGCCGCTCAACAGTCCTCCGTCCATTGTTCCCGTCAGCCGTAGCGACCCGCCCAGCAGCCAGCTCATTCCCTCGGGGTACCGAATGCGCAGCCGGTCTGTCCGAGCCGAAATGTCGTACCGTAATGGCTTGTCCGAGTAATTGACTGTTCCCGTCAAAATGATGGTGCCGCCCCCGGCTTCCCCCGAAACATTTTCGAAATACAACCGGTTCGCATCGAACACCAAGTCGCCGTGGAGATTGCTCAGGCCCGTTGGAAAGTCCGACGACCGCGCAGAAACGCTGTCCAGTTTTACTCGCCCCGTGATTCGCGGTCTGTCCAATGTCCCTTCGACCGACGCGTTCATATCCGCATGGCCCGTCGTGTTTACATCCGGGATGTAGCCATTCAGCAGTCGCAGGTCCACCGAACCATTCAGTTTCAGCGAAACCGCGCGCCTTCCCGTGAACTGGATGGAACCCTTCAACTCCGCATTCGTATTCGTTCCCTTCAGCGCCGCACTCTGTATCTCCAAGCTGTCCCTCGACGATGTCAGATGGATCGGTCCCGAATTCTCCAGTTGTACCCCTCCATAGGTGAGAATTAGCCGTGTGAAGTTTCCGTCGACCACCACTCCCTCGGTGTGCTGCAGCTCTCCTTTCAGGCTGATGTCCCCGTCCGCTGTCCCATGCCCATTGAACTCCTTCAGATGCAGCGCTGATATTAGATACGGATCGAGGTTCATGTTTTTGATCGACACTTTCCCATCGACGGGATACGGCTCCGCTAATCCCAGCGTGATCTGCCCGCCAATCGCTCCCTCGCTCATGGCCGAACCTAATTTCAGCTCGGCGGTCTTTCCGTCCGCATTCAGATCACCCTCGAAACTGCCCACCACTTCCGTGCCAAACTGAAAGTCCACCACTCGAAAGCTTCCATTCGCTTGCGGTTGTCGTATCGGTCCGCTGGACTTAAGGCGAAATGAAATCTGTCCAGCAAACGGCAGCGCGTTCGCTTTAACCCTCTGAAAATTCGCCAGCGGCAGCGCAGCCCCCACCAAATCGGTTGTCAATACGCCATCGGCAAATCGATACGCCACGTTTCCCGTTACGATTCCCGCGCCGCCCGTCTTCTCTGTCCCTGGCGCAAAAAATCGCAACTCCGCATTGCTCAGCCGCACTTCGTCGGGCGACACCGTCAACTGCCCGCGCAGCCGGTTGAACGGCACCGTGTACGCCTCGGCGTTTGCCACGTCCAGTAAACCCGTCAACATCGGTTCCGCCCGCGTTCCGCGCCCGTGAAGCTGTCCAGTAATCTCGCCTTTCACCGGATAACTCTGCCCCGTCAACTCCATCAACGCTTCCAGCGGCACCTTCTCCAGATTCAGCTCACTGGACCATTCATTCTCCGGACGGAATTCCCAATCCGTTAGCATCAGTTGCCCGTCGATGTCCGCCGCCATCGCGCCCCGGGACGCATGTCCTTGGGTGATAATCAAGTGGTCTGGCGCGTAACTAAGCTCCCCGTCGATCGTGTCAAAGCGCGTGTTCGCGTACCGCATGCGCTCCCCATGAAAATGTCCCTGAAATTGCGGTCCATCCGCAGGGCCCGTGATTTTCCCGTTCCACTGCAACGCCCCGCCAATGCGAACCTCGGCTTCTTTCGTGCCTGGCTTGTCTCCAGAAATAGCATGGATGAAATCGTCCCAATCCAGCAGCGACCCTACCGCTAGGTGCGCTTCCAAATCCGTGTCCTTCGGTGCCAACACTCCGTTGAAGGTCCCACGCGAGGTGGGCGTTTCAAAAAAGCCCTGGGTGATCTCGAGCCTGTTCGTCCGGTCGTGGTAATGCAGCTTCCAATCTCCTGTAACCGGCATGTGCCCCTCGGATACTTCCTCGGGAGCCGCCCAATGCATTGTGCCGGCTACGTCGAAGTCGTCGAAACTTCCTCGCCATGTTTCTACCGTGTCCCCGGAAATGACGGAGTCCCAATGCAATTGGTCCACGGGAAATCCTTCGTGATCGATCGCCGGCATAATCGCCGATAACCGCACATTCTCTAGTTTGGTGACCGCGCGGAACATCAATCCGTCATACCGCATGGTGATCCGCCCTTTTACACTTCCTCCCAGCGCGTAGGCCGCAAAGTCCGGCAACACCACCTGCTTCGGCTCCAACGTATAGCTCGATCGGCTACTTAGATTTGCGGAATGGAAATCATTGAAGCCCAGCGTAATATTGTCCCCGGCAAAACTTCCCGACCCTCCAAAATTCCCATTGTCCACACTCCCTTGCCCTCGCAGGTCGATTCTTCCCAGTGGCACTTCGGGCGTGCGGAACGTCTCCCGGATGTCCAGCAGGTCGAGCCACGCCCGGTATTTGTAGTTCCATACCGGGTTCGCCATATCTTTCGCATTGGCTTGCAAGTCCACGTGCGATCGCCCCACGTCCACCACTGCCTGGTTCACCACGATTCCCTCGTCGTGCGATAAAGCGAACTTCGCGGTCACGCTCGCGGGTACGGGAACGTCTCTTCTTCTCGCCAGTTCTATCGCTTGCCAGTCCAGCGAGCCCAGGTACATTGGCTGCTCGCCCGTTCCACCCAGGTCCAACGTGAATTGCAATTCCCCGCCTTCCATCCCCACCAGCGATTTCACATTGTTGTAGAGTATCCATCCGTCCTTGATCTGCATGTGGTGTATGCGCAGGTCCAGGAGCCTTTGCAGTCTCGGCTCCTTCGATTTACTTGCCGGCAATCTCGGCAAATTGCTCTTGCCATCTCTCTCGACCCGTATGTGTACGTGTGGTTGCTCCAGCTCCACCTCGTTCAATCCCACTCGCCGTCCCCAGAACGAATCGATTCGCAATCCCACCCGCGCCTGATCCGCACTAAACAACGGTTCCGTATCCGCAGGCTCCGTTCCGTGCACCACTAATCCGTTAATCGTCACGTTCAGCGAAAACCAGCCCGCTCGCACCGTCCTGATTTCCACCCGGGTACCCGTCAACGCCTGCGCCCGGTTGATCAATACGCGCCGCAGCAGGGGATTCGCCAATCCGCTTCCCACCGCAATTATGGCCAGCGCGATCAGCAGCACCGTCCAGGTGCCCAGCACCCACAGCAGGTGCTCCAGCCACAGAATTCTTCGCCGCCGCGACTCTTTCGTCATTTCCCGTTCTCGTCCAGCAGATTCTCTACCTTCAGCCGCCCTCGGCTCTCTTTCAACCAGCGGTCCGCTTGTTCGTTGATCGCCTTTTGTACCAACGCCTCTTGTATAAATGGCCGCGCCGCATCCAACGTCGGCGGGGTTTGCCCTCGCGATTCCGCCCGTGGCACCAACCTTGTTTTATAGAACTCTTCAATCTCCTGTTCTTCCACGTGCGTCGACGACCGGAACCGCGAATCCAGATAGTTGCTCAAGTACAGCTGCGATCTCATCATCCGCAAAAGGTCTTCGTCGCTCAGTCCTGCTTGTTTTTTTCTTTCCTCAAACGCTTCCGGCGAAGAAAACGACCGCTTCAGCCTTTCCAGGCTCCTTTGGACCTCTGCGTCCGAAGGCTGCGGAAACAAAGCCGCCTTCGCTTCGTTTCGCACAATCCACTGATCGATCAGCAAATCCAGAATTTGCGCATCGCTCTCCGGTTTCTCGTCCAGCAGACTCTGGTATTCCCCCAGTCTTTTCACGTCGCTCAGTAGGATGATGTCCGTGTCCACGCGCGCGACAATTCGGTCTACCACCTCTTGCGCCACGGTCCATCCCGCCAAAACCAACAAGCCCATGGCCGCGATCCGCATTTTTCCGCCGATTCCCATCAGAAGCTCGATCCTAAATTGAAAAAGATCTGGAACTTCGGCAGCCGCGTTCCCTGCTGACACAATGGCACGTTTTCCTTGCACGGAATCACGAAATACGGCTGGTGTAGCGCGTAGCCCATATCAATCCGGATTGGCCCTACCGGCGTCGCGTATCGCAACCCGAATCCAACCGTATTTGAGAAATAGTTCAGCTCATTCGTGCAGTTGTACTCGCACAGCGTCGGATTGAATCTTCCTGGCGCCACGTTCGGATACGCCGGCTTAAAAATGGGTGTCGGCGAAGTCCATCGAAACGTGATTCGGTCCAATTGGCTGTAAACGTTTCCACCATCATAGAAAAATGCGCCACCGAGACTTGTCCCGATAATCGGCAGCCTCAGCGGGAACCGCAATTCCTGGTTGAAAATAAGCATTGCCTGCCCGCCCACCGGAAAGCCCGTCAGTGCGTCGCGCGGCCCAGCCTGATTCAGCGCAAATCCTCGCAGCGATGTCCCGCCTCCTGCGTATAGCCGTTCGGGTAGTGGAATCAGTTGCGGGGATGGCGTCCCGCTTTGCGCCGGGAATTGCAACGATACGGTCGATGCAAATGGCTGCAGAATTCCCAGCCGCACAGAACGCGCGAAACTCCAGTTCCGCGTGATTTTGTGATACGTCGAATTCTGCATAAAGAACCGGAAAAAACTCGCACTCGACCCGATCGCCGTCCCTGCCACGCTGAAATCTGCTGTATTGAACGAGCCTTTACTCGCGTCCGCGGGATTGTCCCGGGTATCTCGAAACCACGTCGAGCTGAATTCCGACACCAGCGTCGGCTGATAAAACAACGGCACCTCTTCTTCCGGTACGTTTAAATTGCTCAGTGTGACTTTCCGGAATGCATAGCGAAACAGCAACGACGAGCGCGGCGTCAGGCGATCCGTTATCTGCAGGTTTCCTTCATACCTTGTTTGCGTGAACGTGTTGATGTCGGTCGATTTCTCCACATACGCCGTGGCCTGCAAGCTCAAGTTGTCCTTATTGAACGTCTCGGGCGTATCGTAGGCCAGCAACGCACGTCCTTGAATTGTGCTGGCGCGCCCTTTAAAGCTCAGCGTGTCCGCGCGCCCCGTCAAGTTTTGTTTCGCAATTTCAAATATTCCTCGCGGTGACGCTTCGATCTCTCCTCCGGTCGGGTTCGTGGTGCTCGCCAGCCGCTGCACTTCAAATCCGCCTCCGTATGCGATGGTATAGCGCCGCGCTTCCTCCACCAGCACCACCACGTCCTTGTCTGGATCCGTCCCGTCAGGATTCTGCGTATCGATGGTCACGCGGTTAAAAATCCCCAGGTTGTACAGCCGCTGCTGCGACTCCACCACGTCCCCTTCTCGCAGCGGCTCCCCTGGCACTACTTTGACTTTGCGCTCGATCACATATCGCCTGGTGTGCTTGTACCCGCTGATCAGCACACGCCGCACCGTCACTTGGCTCCCTTCCACAATCTTGTAGGTCAGTCCGATCGGCTCGGCACGGGCTATCTGGGAACTGCTGTTCTCTTCCGATAGCGGTTGGCCTTTGCCTTCATCCTCCCTCTTCTTTGCCTCGCCGCTCTCCGTTTCCTTCGCGCTGTCCGGGCTCGCTGACCACGAAAACGTCGCGTTGGGATATCCTTTGCTGTAATACAGCGCCAATATATTGTCGCGGTCGGAACCGATGCTCACTTCCGAATACGGCTGCCCGGGCAATGAACCCACTACCTCTCTGATTTCCTTCTCCGATACCGCTTTCATCCCTTCCAATTTTAGACTCGACACCACCGTCTGCTTGCCTTCGGTAATCGCAAAACGCACCGTCAGTTCGCCCGCTTTATTCTGTTCAATCGTGCCTGCTTTTACCGTCGCGGACAGAAATCCGTTCGCCGCATACAGGTTCTTCATCGATTGCACATCGGAATCCAGCAGTCGCTGGCTGAATCGCGGTTTTACAAACAGCGAGCTGGGCATTATCGAAAGTCGGCTCAACAGCAACTGCTTGTTGAAATAATGATCCCCTTCGATTTCGATCCGCAGCGTTTTGAATCTCTCCCCGCGATCCACCTTGTACGTGATGATCTGTTCCTCAAGCTTTAGGTCTGAGTTCGTGCTGGTTTTCGTACTTTCTGACACTCCATAATCCACTTTCGCATCGAAAAATCCGTCTCGCTCCAGGCGTTCCCGCAAGTTTCGTTTACCCTCTTCCAACAAGTCCGGGTCAACTGACGCTTCCTGGTAAATCGGGATAAGCTTTCGCAGATCGCGTGTCGAAAACTTCGCTCCCTCGATCGCCAACCGGATCAGCGGACCAGCGGTCACATCCAGCGTCAGCGGCAGCGTGTTCGTCGCGCTGTTGTATTCCCCTCGCCGCAGCGACACGCGTTGGCTCAGATGTCCTTTCTTCTCCAAAAATTTCCGTATTCTGCCAACGGCGTTTTGCCCCCTTGCGATGGTTAGTTCTGTTCCCGGCTTTAACCTGAACAACTTCAGTAGTTCCGTATCGCTATACTCCGTGTTGTTTTCCAGATTCACCGTGCTCAGGCGCACCCGCGGTCCTGGACTCACGTACACGATCACATCCAGTTGATGCGTCTCCGGGTACGCTCGTTTTTCAACCTTCACTTTCGCCAGGTACAGTCCATCGTCTTGTAGAGCATCCTTCAGCCGGTTCACCGCCTCTTGCAGCTCCGCCTCGCGATAGGTTTGCCCCAGCGCCAACTGCATCGCACCCGCCGCCGACGCTTCGGTCGGTGGTGGCTTTAAACCATTGATGATCACTTGATTGAAAAACAGGCTTTCCGTCACCACGAAATCCAACCGGATGCCCCCACTTACCGGCGTTGCCACTGCCTCGATGTTTGAGTAATCGCCCGTGGCGTAGAGCGTCTTTATGCTGGCCGCCACTTCATCCGCGTTAAGCGCCTCGCCCACCGTTATCGAGAGCTTTGGGATGGTCGCTGACACCGGTTTGCCGCTTTTTTCTACTACTCGCACTTCCCGCACCGCTGCCACCGGCACCGCTTTCGTCGGCTCTTCCGTGGTTTGCTGGCCACACACGCACCGCCCTCCCAGCGCCACCAGCAGGAGCAGTACCACTCGTAAACCGTTGGCCCAAGCCAAGTTCATTCGTTCCATGAGTCAGACGAAGCGTAGCACACGGGCGTTGCTTCCTCGGGTGCCTTTGGCGCTATCATGAGAGGGGTTCGTTTGCTGGGACTTTATTCTACGTGATTCACCCTCTCGACCAGAAATACTCGCGCCAAATGCTTTTTCAGCCCCTCGGCCCTGACGGCCAGGAGCGCCTTTCTGCCTCCAGTGCCGTCCTGGTCGGTTGCGGTGCGATCGGTGCGGCTGCCGCCAATCTCCTCGTTCGTGCTGGCATCGGACGTCTCCGCATTGTCGACCGCGATTTCGTCGAACTCTCGAACCTCCAACGTCAGTCTCTCTTCACAGAATCCGACGCTCGCGAAGCTCTGCCCAAAGCCATTGCTGCCGAACGCAATCTCCGCTCCATCAATTCCGACGTCCAGATCGAAGGTGTTATTGCCGATCTCACTCCTCGTAACGCCTTCGCATTGCTCGCCGGCTTTCCTTTAATCCTCGACGGCACCGACAATTTCGAGACCCGCTTCCTCGTCAATGACTTCGCCATCCAGACTGGCACTCCCTGGATTTATACCGCCGCCGTCGCTAGTTATGGCGTCACCATGGCCATTTTGCCGGGCAAAACGCCCTGCCTTGCTTGCCTTCTCGATTCCTCCGGCGCTGGTCTCGAAGAAACCTGCGACACCATCGGCGTCCTCGGCCCGATCGTTAATCTCATCGCTTCCCTCGAAGTTGCCGAGGCCATCAAACTCCTCGCTGGCCGCGAATCGGCACTCCATGCTCACCTTATTTCCTGCGATGTCTGGTCCGGCCGCTTTCAATCCGTTCAACCCGAATGCAATCCACAATGTCGCGTATGCGTTCAACATCATTTCGCTCATCTCTCTGGCGAGGCTCAGCCCCACATCACCATGTGCGGCCGCGATTCGGTGCAGATCCACGAACGCACTCGCTCCCTCGATCTCAAGGCTCTCCAGGATCGCCTCTCCTCGTCCTTTTCCGGCGTCCGCCAAAACGGATTTCTTCTCCGTTTTCGCATTGAGCCCTACGAAATGACGGTCTTCTCCGATGGCCGCGCGATCCTCAAAGGGACCCAGGACCCCGCCGTCGCGCGTTCCTTGTACGCCAAATATATTGGTGCGTGAATTTCGCCTTCAGCGAAGAATGCCAGTGCGCCCCGGCGGCGTGCGCATGGCCGCACGGTCCAGGTTCTCCCGCAAATTCATCAAGGTCAGAAATGTACTCAACACCCGCGCCTTCAAATCATCGGTCAGGTGCAGCCCGCTCGTGGCCACGCGTGCCAGCCGCTCCCCATTCTCCGTGATGAACCGCATGATCTCGCGCTGCCGTTCGTGCGGGGTGTTCCCCAAAGCCGTCTCCCGCCGCATTTCCGCGCAGCCCGCTTCTAACGAAAGCGTAAAGTGCAGAACGCACAGCTTATGGTCGGCCAGCGCGTTCGGCACGTCGTGCTTGCATCCCGAGATATGGCACAGTTCGCTCATGGGCGAGAGATCGCTAACTTTGATACGTAACATTGCCAACGCAGAAAAGCCAGCAATCATCTGCGCTTTGCACCCTATTATGCAGCGCCCCCTTCCTGTACTTTCGGTCAGACTACCTCCAACGCATCCTGCAAGTCCGCAATAATGTCGTGCCAATCCTCTAGCCCCAGCGACAATCGGATGCCTCCCGGCCGCAATCCGCTCCGTAACTTCTCCTCTTCGGGAACCACTGCATGCGTCATCGAAAACGGGTTCTCGATCAGCGTCTTAATCTGGCCCAGGCTCACCGCCAGCGTGATCGTGTACGCCTTTTCCGCCACATGATCGACGAACCGTTCCGCCGCTCCCGCTGCCGCTTTGCCGTCCCCATCCTTCCCCTTCAATTCGAAATACAACATGCTGCCCGGCGCAAATGTCCCATCCGCCGTAGTCATCTGCCGTTTCGCCAATTCCCGTTGCGCAAAGTTCGGCAGCCCGGGGTAAATCACACGCCCAACTTTCGGCTGGTGCATCAGAAACTCCGCTACGTGCACCGCGCTCTTTTGCTGGTTCACCATTCTCGTCGCCAACGTGGGCAAACCATACACCAGGATCGGCCAGGCGTTCTTTGGCGAGAGCACTCCTCCAAAGTCCTTTCGATACAGCATCAAATGGTTGAAGTACTCGCTCGAGCCAATCACCGCGCCGCCTGTCTCTGTCCCGAATCCGCCGATATCCTTGGTCAAGCTGTGTACCACCAGGTCCACGCCATGCTCCAAAGGCCGCTGGCAGTACGGCGTCGCAAACGTGTTATCCACCACGATTCGAATCTTTTCCGTGTCGGCTCTTCCGGCGTTCAATTCGTCCACCACTTTCCTTACCGCCCTCATGTCGATCAATTCCATCGTCGGATTCACCGGCGTCTCGAAATACACCACGCGGCATTGCTTCGTCGCCGTCTTGCTCAGCGACTCTACCTTCGTCAGATCGCAAAAATCCGTCTGAATCTGGTAGCGCGGAAGCCAGTTCGTCATCAGGCTGTGCGTGCATCCATACAGCGTACGATGCGCCACGATCTGGTCCCCCGCCGCGGTCAGAATCCCCAACGCTGCGCTGACCGCCGCCATCCCCGTTGCGAACGCCACACCTACTTCCCCGCCTTCTGCAACCGCCAGATTCTCTTCCAGCATTCCTCGCGTGGGCTCGTCCAACCTGTCGTAGATATAAATCGGCGCGCGCCGGGACTCCGGCGTGGCAAATTCCACAAATCCTTGCGCCCCGCGGTGTACCGACGAGAGCCGGTACGTCGCCGAACTCGATTGCGGGGGCACCACGTGATGGTCGTAATCCCACCGCCCCGTCGCAAAACTTCCGTGAATTAACCGCGTACGCAGGCGGTATTGTTCGCGCGGCTTTTTCGGCGTGTGTTCTTTTTTCATGGCTGGCTCCTTCAGGGGATGGGGAACCCGCGAGAGGTGCGTGGCCCCGGCAAACGGGGGAGCGATTCCTGTGGTACTTCTCCTACAGTTTACTCGTTTGCGCCAAGCCCTGCTGCCGCCTGTGCGCAAACTACACAAACGCCGAACATTTCTTCGTGACCAGCCCGAAAAAAGCGTTGTATAAATATACAGTCGTTTGTATAATTTTCTTGGATCCGCATGAGCGCTACAAAAACATTTCGACACGGCCAGATTCTTCGCTTGGTTTCCGCCGAGCGGATCTCCAATCAAGAGGATCTTCGCCGCCGTCTCGCGCAACAACGCATGCGCGTCACTCAGGCTACGCTCTCTCGCGATCTCCAGGAACTCAAACTGGTCAAGACTCGCGAAGGCTACCGCGCTCCTGCCTTGCCCGCGCCAGAGCCCGCCGCAACTCTGCCCGTCCTCACCCGCGCCCTTCGCGAATTTTTGCTCGACATTCGGCCGGCAGAAAATCTTCTGGTCCTTAAGACTCCCCCCAGCGGCGCGCAACCCCTCGCTGCGGCGGTCGATGCTGCCAAATTCCCCGAAGTTGCCGGCACCATTGCCGGAGACGACACCGTTCTCATCATCACGCCCACTCGCAAGTCCCGCGAATCCCTACAAAAGGAACTCGAATCACACGTAAAATGAGGGATCCCCGGAACATCGCTGTCATTGGTGTCACTGGCTATACCGGTTTCGAGTTGGCCACCCTGCTCCTGCGCCATCCTGCCGTTGCCCAGCGCACCTTTTACGTACGCGAAACCAACGGCTTTCAGTGCCTCTCCCAGCTCTTTCCCCAACTCCGCGGCCGGGGCGAGGCGCCTTTACGCCCGCTTTCGCTCGAGGCCATCACTTCCAGCGATGCGGGCACCGCCTTCCTGGCCACCCCCCACGAAGTGTCAGCCGAAATTGCTCCCAAGCTTCTTGACGCCGGCCTCCGCGTCATCGACCTGAGCGGTGCGTTTCGTTTTGCTTCCCCGGACACTTTCACTTCCTGGTATAAGCTTCCGGCTCCCCACGCTTCCCGCCTCTCTGAAGCGGTTTACGGCATGCCCGAGCTTTATGCCGACCGCATTCCCAGCGCCAAGCTCATTGCCAACCCCGGCTGTTACGCCACCAGCGTCATCCTGGCTCTGCGTCCCCTCGCGCAAGCGGGCCTCCTCGACCCGTCCCAGAACATCATTTGCGACTGCAAGTCTGGCGCCACCGGTGCCGGCAAAGATCCTCGTCGCGATCTGCACTTTGCCGAAGTCGACGAGAATTTCCGCGCCTACAATCTCTTTTCCCACCGCCACACTCCGGAGATTCTGGTGCACACCGGCTTGCCGGAATCAAAAGTCGTCTTCACCACCCACTTGCTTCCGGTCGCCCGCGGCATCCTTTCCACCATTTATGTATCCCTCGCGTCCAAACACACCGCCGGCGACATCGAGAGTCTTTATCGCGAATTTTTTGCCGGCAAGCCTCTCGTCCGCATCTGGCCCGCCGGGAAATTCCCGGAGCTGCAGCATGTCGCCAACACCAATTTCTGCGATATCGGATTCGTTCTCGACAAAGATGGCCAGCGCCTCATCCTCATTTCTTGCCTCGACAATCTCGGCAAAGGCGCCGCCGGCCAAGCCATGCAAAATTTAAATCTCATGCTCGGCATCGACGAGCAAACAGGACTTCTATGAGAATCGTTATTAAATTCGCCGGCGCCCTGTTGGAAGATGCCGCCACCGTTAACTCCATCTCCCTTCACGTTGCCAATCTCGCCCGCCACGGCCACCAGATTCTTGTCATCCACGGTGGCGGCCGCCTTTTCACCGCCACCCTCAAGCGCCTTGGCATCGAAAGCGAGTTTGTCGCCGGTCTACGCATCACCGACCGGGAAACCCGCGACATCGCCGTCATGGTCTTTGGCGGCCTACTTAACAAGCGTCTGGCCGCCTCTATCACCGCCGCAGGTCAACCCGCCATCGGCATTTCCGCCGCGGATGCCGCCTGCTTTTCCGCCGCACCTTTGGTCCACAACGACGTGGAAGGCCGTCTTGGTTTTGTCGGCTATCTCACCGGCGTGAAAACTTCCGTCCTTGAATCCCTCTGGCGCGAAAAGCTGCTTCCCGTCGCCGCCTGCTTGGGCCAGGGGTCCGACGGCGAGCTCTACAATATCAACGCCGACCACATGGCCGCCGCTTGCGCTGAATTCATTGCTGCCGATCATTTGATTTATCTCACCGATGTCGCCGGCGTACTTCATGGCGAAAACGTCATCTCCGCCATTTCCTGCGAGGAGGTCGAAAGCCTCGTGCAGGCCCGTGTCGTCTCTGGCGGCATGGTCCTCAAACTCGAAGCCGCCAAGCGTGCCCTCGAAGGCGGCGTCAGTGAAGTCCACATCGTGGGCGGCGATTCCGCCTCCGCCGTTCTCGACCCGCATCTCTTCACCGTGACTTCCAACAAAAACTCAATTCCAAGTTTGCCTGGTACTCGCGTCCTCCGTACTTCCGGATTCGCTTCCCAGGCATTCGTTTAGTTTCATGGAGAAAAAAGAATGACTGCATCCTCTGTGTCGCTCACTATCCCGCTTGCGAAAGACCTGCTGACCGGCGCCGAATATGGCCCTGCCGAAACGCGGGATCTGCTGCACCGCACTGCCGAAATCAAGGCCCGTCCTTCCCGCTACGCTTCGGTTTTGCGCAACAAACACATCGCCCTGATTTTCGAGAAGCCCTCTCTACGTACTCGCGTCACCTTCGAGGTTGGTATTCAGAGCATGGGCGGCTTCGTGGTCTTCCTCGACCACACCCAAGCCCGTCTCGGCGAGCGTGAATCCATCCCCGATGTCGCGCGCAACCTCGAGCAGTGGGTGCAGGGCATCGTCGCCCGCGTTTACGAACAGCGCGTCCTGGAAGAAATGGGCGCCAGCATCCAGATTCCCGTGGTCAACGCGCTGTCCGACAAATTCCATCCGTGCCAGGCACTCGCGGACTTCTTCACCCTCGAGGAAAAGTTTGGCTCCGTCAAAGGCGTCAAACTTGCCTACGTCGGTGACGGCAATAACGTCTGCCACTCGCTCCTCTATTTAGCGGCTCGCCTCGGCGTGCACATGCGCGTCGCGACTCCCGCGAATTACGGCCCCGATGCCGATGTCATCGCCGACGCCAAGCGTGTTGCCAAGGAAACTCACGCCAAGATCGATCTGTTCACCGATGCCCACGAAGCCGTCAGCGGCTGCCAGGCCGTTTACACCGACGCGTGGACCAGCATGGGTTTTGAAGCCGAAACCAAGGTTCGCCGACAAGTATTCAAGCCCTACCAGGTCAACAGTAAGCTCATGCAAGCCGCCGCCCCCGGTGCCGTCTTTATGCACTGTCTTCCGGCCCACCGCGGCGAAGAAGTCACCAGCGAGGTCTTGGACGCCCCTTATTCCGTCGTCCTCCAGCAATCCGAAAATCGCATGTACGTGCAGAAGGCCATCCTGCACGCGCTTTACACCTGATATTTTCGCTTGATCCCTAGGAGAAAAAAGAAGTGACCCCTACTGTACATAAACCGAAGAAAGTTGTGCTCGCCTACTCGGGAGGGCTCGACACCTCCATCATCATTCCTTGGCTCAAGGAAAACTACGCCTGTGACGTCATCGCCATGATCGGCGACGTCGGCCAGCACGAAGACCTCGAAGCCGCTCGCAAGAAGGCTCTCGCCACGGGTGCCGCTTCTGCGCACATCGAAGATCTCCGCGAAGAATTCATTCGTGGCTACATCTGGCCCACGCTTCGTGCCGGTGCCGTTTACGAGCACACCTATCTCCTCGGCACTTCCATGGCCCGTCCCGTGATCGCCAAACGTCAAGCCGAACTCGCCCTGGAACTGGGCGCCGACGGGCTCTCCCACGGCTGCACCGGCAAGGGCAACGACCAGGTGCGCTTTGAACTCGCCTATAAGGCCATCGCTCCTCACGTTCAAATCATTGCTCCTTGGCGCGAATGGGCCATCGACTCCCGCGAAGACGCCATCGCTTACGCCGAAAAGCACCACGTGCCCGTCGAGCAGAGTAAGAAAAACATCTACAGCCGCGACCGCAACATCTGGCACCTCAGCCATGAAGGCGGCGAGCTTGAAGATCCCGCCAATGCTCCCAGCGAAGCCATGTGGCAGTGGATCGTTTCCCCGGAAAAGGCTCCCGATAAACCCGAAGAAGTGGAAATCGGCTTTGAATCCGGCACGCCCGTTTCAGTCAACGGCAAGAACCTCGCTCCCATCGACCTGCTGAACACCCTCAACGACATCGCCGCGAAGCACGGCGTCGGCCGCACCGACCTCGTCGAAAACCGCCTAGTAGGCATGAAGTCTCGTGGCGCCTACGAAACTCCAGGCGGCACTTTGCTCATCACCGCGCATCGCGAACTCGAACGCCTCACCGTCGACCGCGAAACCGCCCACTTTGCCCAGGCCCTCTCGGTTCGCTATGCCGAACTGGTCTACAACGGCGTGTGGTTCTCCCCTCTTCGCGAAGCGCTCGACGGCTTCTTCAACGTGGCTCAACAGCGCGTCACTGGCTCGGTGGGCCTCAAGCTCTGGAAGGGCACCCTCAACGTCACCAAGCGTCTCTCGCCCTATTCCTTGTATCGCGCCGACCTCGCCAGCTTCTCCATGGGTCGTTACAATCCCAAGGACGCCGAGGGCTTTATCAACCTTTTTGCCCTTCCGGTCACGGTTCGACCGAAAGCCAAAGCCGAAAGCTCCAAAGCGTAGTCTTGCTGTTCCGCGTGGCGGCGTCGCACTGTTTACCCTGAGCCTCGAAGGGGCGCCCCATTCTCGGCGAGATTTAACCGCGTAGCGCTTTTTGCGTCTAGTCGAAGCGTGATTTAACTAAGAACTGAGAAACGACAACTGAAAACTCTCATGTCCGAACGCAAAGATGACAAACTCTGGGGTGGCCGCTTCGACAAAGCGCCCGATGCGCTTTTCGACGCCTTTCAGAATTCCTTTGCGTTCGATGTCCGCCTGCTTCCTTACGAAATCGCCGTCGACCGCGCTTGGTCGAAAGCCCTTCAGCGCGTCGACCTTCTCACCGCGTCCGAACTTCGCCAGACCCTCGCGGCTCTCGATAAAATCTCTGAGCGCGCCGAGCAGGATCCCGTCTGGCTGGCCTCCTCCAACGCCGAAGACGTCCACCACTTCGTCGAAAAAGCCTTAGTCGAAGAACTTGGCCCCATCGGCTGGAAACTCCACACCGGCCGCAGTCGCAATGAGCTCGTCGCTACTGACTTTCGTCTCTTTATCATCGACGCTGCCGCGGAGATCCGTGCCTCTCTCAACGCTCTGATCCGGGCTTTCCTTGCCCAAGCGAGAGCTAATCTGAAAATTCCTATGGCGGGCATGACCCACATGCAACATGCCCAGCCCATTCTCCTCTCGCATTTCCTCATGGCCCACGCCCAAGCCTTCACCCGCGATCTTCAACGCATCCAAAACGCCGCCGCCTCTGCCGATGCTTGCCCTATGGGCTCGGGCGCGATCGCTGGCAATGCCTATGCGCTTGACCGCGAAGTCCTGGCACGCGATCTCGGCTTCTCTCGTATCACCGCCAATAGCCTCGACGCCGTAAGCGACCGCGACTTCGCGCTCGACTATCTCTTCGCCCTCGCCGGCATTGCCACGCACCTCTCGCGCCTGGCCGAAGATTTCGTCCTCTTTGCTTCCCAGGAATTTTCCTACGTCATTCTTCCCGACGAATACGCCACCGGCAGCAGCCTGATGCCCCAAAAGAAAAATCCTGATTCGTGGGAACTCCTCCGCGGTAAAACTGGCCGCATCACTGGTTCCCTTTTTGCGCTTTTCACCACGTTGAAAGCCCTGCCCACCAGCTACCAGCGCGATCTTCAAGAAGACAAGGAAGCTCTTTTCTCCGCTCACGACCAAGTCAACGATATGCTCGCCGTCGCCACCGGCGCCTTGTCTCTAACAAAATTTCGCGAATCTCGCTTTCGTGCGGTCGCCTCCAATCCCGCTCTACTTGCCACCGACGCTGCCGACTATCTCGTTCGCAAGGGCATTCCCTTTCGTCAGGCGCATGACCTTATCGGCCGAGTCTTGCGGGAAGCAGAAAAACAAGACAAACCCTGGTTCGAACTTCCGCTCTCCGAGTTCCGCAAAATCTCTCCTCTTTTTGCCGATGACTTTTTGCAGGGCCTCACCGTCGAAAATGCCATCTCCTCCAAATCCGTTCCCGGTGGCACTGCCGAAGCTTCTGTTCTTGCTGCCATCGCGCAGCTCGAGCAACATCTCTCAAACCTGGAGAAACACTCATGAGTCTCGCTCCTGCCGTCTATGTCGTCGAACCTGTCTCCTATCACGCGGAGGATCGGAGGTCCCTTCCGTGAGCTGCGCGTTCGCCTTGCGGACCCACCTCCCATGAAACAAGCTCCTTCCGAAGCGGCTCTCCCTCGCGGCTTTCGTTTTGCCGCCACCGCCTGCGGCCTGAAGAAAACCGGTGCTCTCGACCTGGCCCTCTTGTCCAGCGATTTCCCCGCGTCCGCCGCCGCCGTCTTTACTCAAAATCTCGTCGTGGCTGCTCCGGTGGTCGTCTCCAAGGCTCACCTGAAAGCGTCCAAGGGCCGCATGCGCGCGGTCATCGTCAATGCCGGTAATGCCAATTGCGCGACCGGAACCGGCGGTCATGTCGTCTCGGTGAAAACCGTCGAAGAAACCGCCCGCCACCTTCGCTGCAAACCTGAGGAAGTCTTCGTGTGCTCCACCGGTGTGATCGGCGTCCCTCTTCCCGTTGAAAAAATCCTGCGCGCGCTTCCCGGCATTACACGAAATCGCCGTTCCTCGGCTCGCTCTTTCGCCGAATTTTCGCTCGCCATCTGCACCACCGACACGCGCCCCAAAACCGAGACCGCCTCCTTCAAAATGGCCGGGCGACGCATCCATCTCGTCGGCTGCTCCAAAGGTGCCGGTATGATTCACCCCAACATGGCCACCACCCTCGCGTTTGTTGCCACCGACGCCAACATTGCTCCATCGCTCCTTCAGAAAACCCTGCGCGACGTCACCACGCGCACCTTCAACGCCATCACCATCGATGGCGATACCTCCACCAACGATACGCTGCTCGTACTCGCTAACGGTGCCGCCGGTGCACCCACCATCAAACCCGGCTCTTCCGCTCATCGTGCTTTCTCGCGCGCTCTCGAAGAGGTCTGCCAGTCGTTGGCCCTGCAAATCGTCGCCGATGGCGAAGGCGCCCAGCGCGTCATCGAAATCGAAGTACGCGGCGCAAAGTCCGAAGCTGCGGCTCGCCGCATCGCTCAAACGATCGCCACTTCGCCTCTTGTGAAAACCGCCTTCGCCGGCGGCGATCCCAATTGGGGTCGCATCTTTGCCGCTGCCGGCCGCGCCGGAGTCAAATTCGATCCGAACCGCGTCGATATTCACATGGCTGGCATTCCCGTTCTTCGCCGGGGCCAGCCCCTCGATTTCAACGAGCGCGCCGCCAGCAATCGCTTGCTCGAGAAAAACGTTCACATCGTCCTGAACCTTCACACCGGACGGGCTTCCGCTCGTTACTGGACCTGCGATTTCACCGCGGAATATGTCCGCATCAATGCCAGCTATCGAACTTAATTTCTTCGTTCTACCGCAAACACCCTAGGCTTCGAACCCTGAACCCTTTACCTTTGTCCAACATCGCTCATTGGCTGACCCGCCCCGTTCTGGTACTCAAGTGGACCGCTTTTGTCCAGAATATTGGTTGCAAATCCTACCGATTTTCGAGACCATTCACGGGACCACTGAGTCACCCCCCGTTATTGCGGCACTCCTCAGGTCTGCCCCTCTGGCGGTTCGGTTTCCTCAGTGCGCTCCGCAACTCGTTGTTTTAGGTTCCGGGCAGAAGGAGTTCGCAAGGTGAAGAAGCTTTACGTCGGTAATCTCCCATTTAGTGCGTCTGAAGAGCAGTTGCAAGAGTGGTTAGGACAGTTGAGTATCAGCGCATCAGCAATCAGTTTGATTCGTGACCGTTTCACTGGCCAGTCCCGGGGTTTCGCCTTCATCGAAATTTCCAGTGATGAAGACGCCGACCGCGCCATTTCCAGTCTCAACGGTCAGAACTTCGGCGGCCGGAACCTCGTGGTGAATGAAGCCCGTCCTCAAACGGAACGCTCCGGTGGTGGCGGAGGCCGGGGCAACTACGGCGGTGGTGGTGGTGGTGGCGGACGCGGTGGTGATCGTGGTGGTCGCGGCGGGCGTGGCGGCGATCGCGGAGACCGTGGCGATCGCGGCAATCGCTGGTAACGTTCCTCTCTTCTTCCCTCTCTTTTTCGTGCTTTGGGAGAAGCATGTGTCCCAAAGCTCCATTTTCACACCGCAAACTTCAGCTTCGTTTTGGGTGTGTCTCCTCCTTCCTCTTCTCGCCATACCCGTTCGCCCGTCGATTTGCACAGCCCATTGAAATTTTGCTGGCCATCCCCGCCCTTTGCATGTACTATCCCGCCGAATTGGAGACAGGGAGCCTTTCTGTTGTGTGGCCTTCCCGCCTAGCGGGCTCCTGGTTTCGCCACTTCGCTCCGACGAAAAATTTGTGGCCGAAACATCTCTTGGGTTTACGTGTTTGAAACACCAGGCGAAGAAATTTCTTCGCTCGCTCCAGCCTGGAGACTATAAGAGGTACAGTTCGCACCTGATTTGCTGCGGAAAAAACATGCGGTTCAAGTTGCCGACCAAACCCTGACCCGCTGTTACCGCATCTAACGGGCGAAGTGAGTCACTCCGTGAATACTTGGCACAAACGCGACTGGAAGCAGTTCTACGAACTGGCGCGCCGCCCTTGGCACCGCCATCGCCCCCCTCGGCCTGTCTATCCTTCCGGCACGAACCGCGTCGCGCCTGCCGCAGGTTTTAGTCTCTCTGAACTTGATGACGCGGGTGTCGATCTCGATCTTGCCGAAAGCCTCGGCCTTCCTGTCGATGCTGGCCGCATCGGTGCCTACGGTCCCAACGTCACCGTGCTCCGCGATTTCGTGCGCAGCTCCCGCCAGCCTCTTTAATTCCGGAATTCCGCGCCAACTTCGTAACGCCGCATTTCACTTGCTTGCTACCGCCGACTCTCCGACCTCTCGATCCAGTTGGTCCAACTCATCTTCCAAGCGCTCCTGTTTTGCCTTTGCGCTTCGTAGATCGGCTTCTAGCTCGGAGACTTTCACTCGGAGTTCCTGCTCTTCTGGCTCCCAGGCCGCCAACTGTTCCTTAAGACTCTCCACGCTGTCGTCGAGTTGTTTCCGTTGTTGCTCGTTTTCCACCTGCTCCCGTATCTCCTCAATATTTTTGATCCGCTCCGCCTGATACTGTTTCTGTATCTCCATTTGCGCAAGAGCGGTCTTCGAGTTCTCAAACTGATCTGACGCGTGCTCCACGACCTGGTTTTGCTCATGCAACCGGTAGATCACAATTTGGGCTCGACGTGCTGCTGTAGCGGCCATTTGCAGGTCATGCCGCAATTGCCTGATCTCCGAGAGCACCTCTTCCATCGTTTTCTGCTCTGATTCCGTGTTTTGGCTGCATGCTGGAAAACCAACCAACAAGCAAGCCAGCAAAACAAGTCTGAAGCGCATCGCCGGCCACTTTCTCTGCGGGTGATTATTGGACGCCCGGCCGTCTCAGAAGTGCCCGACCCGTTTGTTCACCCGGCGCTTTCCACGTAAAATAGAGCCTTAGCCCATGGCTTCACCGCTCAACATCATTTCCAATGGCTCCACCCCCCAGGTCCCGGCGCCCGATCTACACCCGCGTCCCGACTGGCTCCGCGTGAAGTTCTTCGGCGGTGATCGCTACCAGGATCTCAAGCGCATTATGCGCACCCTCGATCTGCACACCGTCTGCGAGTCCGCCCGCTGCCCCAACATGGGCGAATGCTGGGAACACGGCACCGCTACCTTCATGATCCTCGGCGATATTTGTACTCGCGCCTGCGGCTTCTGCGCCGTGCCTTCCGGCAAGCCTGTCGGTCCGCCGGACGAGGAAGAGCCCGTTCGTGTCGCCGAAGCCGCCGCTCGCATGGGATTACGCTACGCCGTCGTCACCAGCGTGAATCGCGACGATCAACCCGACGGTGGCGCCAGAATCTTCGCTCGCACCATTCAGGAAATCCGCAGCCGTATTCCCGATTGCAAAGTCGAAGTGCTCATCCCCGACTTTCGCGGCGATTGGAACGCCCTCGACACCGTTCTCGCCGTCAAGCCCGACATCCTCAATCACAACACCGAAACTGTTCCGCGCCTCTATCGTCAGGTCAGAAAAGGCGCGCTCTACGAGCGTTCCCTCGAACTCCTTCGCCGTTCCAAGCAAACCCACCCCGACGTTCCCACCAAAACCGGCATGATGCTCGGGCTAGGCGAAGAAAAGGACGAAGTGCTTGCCACCATGCGGGATCTCGCTGCGCAAGGCACAAACATTCTTACCCTCGGCCAATATCTGCAGCCTACCCGCGACCATTTGCCGGTTGTTCGCTTTGTTCATCCCAACGAATTCGCCGAGTACAAGCAACTGGGCGAGAACATGGGTTTCAAGCACGTCGAATCCGGTCCCCTCGTCCGCTCCTCCTACCACGCCTTCGACCAGGCGGAATCCGCCATCCGCTAACGTTTCGTCAGCGCACCCCTTCAGCCGCTGCGGTCTCATTGCAGACACACCCCCGCGCCATTTCTGGCGCGTCTTGGGGCATTAAGCTTTTCGGCTTTACTTCAACTCGGGCGTGATTTTACTTCGCGGCTGCTGCAGCGGCGGCTTTCTTCGCGGCTTTTGCGGCTGTCGACGCTTTCCGGCGGCGCTTCGTCTTGGGCGGGGTAGCGGGGGCTTCGCCGATCAGTTCTGCCGTCAACATGCTCGTCACGAACAGCTTCGGCCCATGATCATCGAAATCCACGGCGGTGCGCTCCGCATCCGACGCCGTGACGATCCCCAGGCCGAATAGATCATGCTTGATGGTTTGACCTTCCTGCATTACTTGCACAACTGCCTCCTTGGAACCTCTCGCGACTTGTCTCTTCTTTCTTACGACTGGGAGGCCCCCGACCCCTCGAGGGCCTCCCGATTTTTCACAGGCTAGAGGCTTGTGACGTTCTCCGCCTGAAGGCCCTTCGGGCCCTTCTTTACTTCGAACTCCACTGCCTGACCTTCATTCAGCGACTTATAACCATCCATCTGAATGGCGGAGAAGTGCACGAACACATCTTCCCCTGTCTGGCGTTGGATGAACCCGTAACCCTTCGAAGCATTGAACCACTTCACTGTTCCTTGTTCCTTCACTGCTGAACCTCGAAATTGAATTGCTTTGCCTCTCTTGGCCCCCCTCGGCCCGGTTTCCCAAGCCTTGGTGTTTTGCCTCTAGCCCGAAAAAAAAGGGCTGCGAGTTGTCCTCACAGCCCCCTGAACGAGTCAAAAGGTAGTACAAGAGCAACAAACGCTATACCTAACACTATCACAATGAAGGGCTTATTGTCCATGCCGGGATTACCGGTGCCACGCCTAACAGGTTTACTGTAGTTGTCTGATTCCGCAGGATTTACTTCAATTCCCGGTACTTTCTACACTCGCTCCCACACCCTACGCCTCGTCCAGCGATTCCGGCTGCAAGCTCAGGCTTTCGCCCCCTTTTTCCTTCTTTTCCCAATACTTCTTTACCCAAGCTTCCCAGCTCTTTCCTGCTGCCGTGTCTCGGCCCGTAAATGCCAAGGCCGCTATCTCCGAATACGGAATTTTGAAGCGCTCGTTCGAGTCCTTCGGCAACAGCCGTACAAAAGATTCGCTTAGATTCTTCCCGCTGACCCGGTCGAAAATATAACCCTCGACTTTTGAACCGTCTTTGCGCGTTACCTGCACGTCTCCGCGATAATCAAACGCCTTTTCGAGCGCGTCTCGTAGTTCCTCTTCCTCCGCCAGTTCCGGAATCCACCCCTGCAAAGTCTCCCGATCCGTTCCAGGCGCGACTTCCAACTCATCTGGATGCAACAGATGCTCCGGACGGTCGGCGTGTCTTGGCCCGGTCACGCCCGTGTCTCCTCGAGCTTTCCGCTTTTATTCTCGATTTGCACCAGCGGGTTGTACGAATGTACCGGCTCAACCGGCTCATTCAGCAACTCCAGCGCGCCTTCGTCGGCATTGCGCGTGAACATCGTTGCCTTCGCTCCGGCAATAAATCCTTTTAACGACGCGAACGTGTAGTCCACACCCGAAGCCTCATATCCGCTATGCACCATACAGTTGGCGCACTTCGGGTTCCCGGACTCGGTCCCATAATTCGCCCATTCGGTCGTTTCCATCAACTCCTGAAACGTCTCGGCGTACCCGTCTTGCAGCAAATAGCACGGCTTCTGCCAACCGAATATCGAATAGGTAGGCATTCCCCACGGCGTGCACTGAAAATCACGCTTGCCCATCAGAAATTCCAAAAACAACATCGATTGGTTAAATTGCCACGACGGTTTCCGATTTGACAGAATCGCCCGGAACAATCGCCGCGTCCGCGCACGCCCCAGGAAATGCTTCTGGTCTGGCGCTTTATCGTAAGAATACCCGGGGGACAGCATCATCCCTTCCACGCCCAGTTCCATCATCTCGTCGAAAAACTCGCGCACGCTCTTCGGATCCGCCCCATCGAACAACGTCGTATTGGTCGTCACGCGGAAACCTCGCGCCAGTGCCGCCCGGATTCCCTCTACCGCCAATTCGTATCCACCTTCGCGGCACACCGAAAAGTCATGGTGCTCTTTTTGTCCATCCAGGTGCACGGAAAATGTCAGGTATTTGCTGGGCGTAAACAGGTGGAGCTTTTCTTTCAGCAGCAACGCGTTGGTGCACAAATAGATGTACTTCTTCCGCGCTACCAGTCCTTCCACGATCTTTTCGATCTGCGAGTGCATCAGCGGCTCGCCACCCGGGATCGACACCATCGGCGTTCCGCACTCCTCCACCGCCTTGAAGCACTCTTCCGGCGACAGTTCCCGCTTCAACACGTGTGCCGGATACTGGATCTTCCCGCAGCCCGCGCACGCCAAATTGCAGCGGTACAGCGGCTCCAGCATCAACACCAATGGGTACCGCTTCCGTCCCGCCATCTTTTGTTTCAGGACGTAACTTGCCACCGTCCACGCTTGCGATACAGGTACAGGCATTCCTTCCCCTATTCCGCCTTATCTTTCTTCAGATGCATTCCCACGAAGTAAAAAATCTGTCATCCAGAGCGCGTCTTTTGCGCGAAAGATCCCACTGGATGTCGCCCCGGACGTCTTTCCCGCCGCAAATTCCCCATTCTCTAGTGTACCCGAGAAGCAACACTTCTCGGAACCTTTAGATTCTATCGATTCCTCATCGCTTTCCCTATTTTGATGCATCGAAAGGTGCTTACGTGGCACCCAATGTTCACCGGATTCCCTCAACGGTAACGCCTCCCCAAGGTATGATGATGGCGCTCTGTCTGCAGAGCCCTTCTTTGAACTATGTCCCGCGCCAATCTTTTATCGCTCTTTCATCACTTTCCCGAGATTGCTCGCGACACCGCTGTCGTACAAACCCACGGCTACCGTCGCCAAACTCTGACATACGCCGAACTGCACGCCCAAGCTATCTCTCTCAGCGACATCCTCGCCTCTCGCAACATCGGTCCGGCCGACCGCGTGCTCCTCTGGGGCCCAAACTCCGCTCAATGGCTAGCGGCCTTTTGGGCCATTCTCCTTCGCGGCGCCGTCGTGGTCCCCATGGACCCCGGTGCCAGCTCAGAATTCCTCGAACGCGTCATCCGCGACTCCCAGGTAAAACTGATCCTCCGCGATTCCTCCCAACCTGCCCTCCCGCTGGGCGTCCCGTCCGTTCCTTACGACAGTCTTCCGCCGGCCCTACCCTCGGCCTCGACTCTCTCCGATTTTCCGGGCAATCGCGCCTCTCGCTCCGACATCGCCGAAATCCTCTTTACCTCCGGCACCACCAGTGAACCCCGCGGCGTCGTTCTCACCCACGGAAATTTCCTCGCGAATCTCGAACCACTCGAGCAGGGCATCGACGAATATCGCAACAAGGAACGTTGGTTCCATCCTCTTCGCTTCGTCTCCGTAGTTCCTCTCAGCCACGTTTTCGGCCAGATCATGGGCGTTTTCGTTCCTTCCTTTCTCGCCGCCACCATCGTCTTCGAAAATTCCGCTCTCCCTTCCGAGCTTCTCCGTTCCATCAAACGGGAGCGCGCCACCATCCTCATCATCGTTCCGCGCATGCTCGACGCGGTCCGTGCCTCCTTCGATCGCGAAATCGATTCTCGCGGCTGGCGTACTTGGTTCAACTCCGCGTACCCGGCTGCCAAGGATGAGTGGTTCTGGCTCCGCCCCTGGCGCTTCCGTCGTTTGCACTCACTGTTAGGCTGGAAATTCTGGGCCTTTATCTCTGGCGGCGCCGCTCTTTCTTCCGAAACCGAAGAGTATTTCAAGCGCATCGGCTACGCCGTCGTCCAAGGTTATGGCATGACCGAAACCGCGTCGCTCATCAGCCTCAACCATCCCTTCGCCGCCATCGAAGGCTCCGTAGGCAAAATCCTGCCCGGCCGCGAATTTCGCCTCGCCCCCGACGGCGAGATCCTCGTTCGTGGCGAAAACGTTTCTGCCGGTTACTGGGAAAAAGGCGCGCTCCGTCCCGCTGGCCAGGAAAACGATGGCTGGTTGCATACCGGCGATCTTGGCGAACTCGATGCCGATGCCAATCTCCACTTCCGCGGCCGCAAAAAAAACGTCATCGTCACTCCTGCCGGCCTCAACGTTTATCCGGAAGACCTGGAGGCCGCACTTCGCAAGCAACCCGCAATTCGCGACGCTGTAGTCATTCCCTTCCAAATCAGCGGCAATGCCGAAGCCTGTGCCCTCCTCACACTAAAAAACAATGTCATTCCGTCTACCCCGAGCGTCTGCGAAGGGAGCGCAGCGCGCAATCCCTCTTCCTCTTCCCCCGAAGACTCCGCGCGCTCCGCCATCGATGCCGCCAACTCCTCTCTTGCCGATTACCAGCGCATTCGTCGCTGGCTTCTTTGGCCCGAACCCGATTTCCCCCGTACCCCGACAGGAAAACCTCGCCTGGCCGCCATCGCCTCCCGCGCCTCCGAATTGCTCTCTTCCAATGCACCAGCCGCCGCTTCTGCACAGCCAACTCTTAACAAGTCGGTTGTCATCCCACTTGCCCTGAGCATTCGCGAAGGGAGCGAAGCGAGGAACCTGCTTTCCAGCTCCACTTTCTCTACTTCCATACCCACAAACTTGAACGACCTCTCCTCTCTCGACCGCGTCGAACTCCTCTCTTCTCTCGAACATCAATACAACGTCGAACTTAACGAAACCCAATTCGCCAGCGCCAAATCCTCTGCCGATATTCAACAACTCCTCGCGCAACCCTCCGCCCGCCGCACCGACTTCGTCTTTCCTCTCTGGACCCAGCGCCTCCCCATCCAACTCCTCCGCACGGCCCTCTACTACCTTCTGAATTGGCCTTTTGTTTTCGTGATGGGCCACCCCCATGTCCGTGGCCGCGAAAATCTTGCCAACGTCAAAGCTCCCGTCCTCTTCGTCTCCAATCACGTCACCCGCAAGGCCGACTTAAATCTCATTCTCTACGCTCTGCCCCTCGGCTTCCGTCATCACCTCGCCGCGGCCATGGGCGGCGAAAATCTCCGCAACTTCCGACATCCACCCCAGGACTGGTTTTTCGCCAAACGCTGGCTTTGGCAGATCGGCTATTTCCTTCTTGTTTCACTCTTCAACGTTTTTCCTCTCCCTCAGCATTCCGGCTTCCGCCAAAGTTTCCGCTTCGCCGGCGAATCCGCCGACCGTGGCTACAGCCTGCTCGTTTTCCCCGAAGGCATCATCAACGATCGCGACACTTCCGGCATGGCTCCCTTCCAGCCTGGCATCGGTCTCCTCGCGCAAAACCTGAACCTGCCCATCGTCCCCGTGCGCCTCGATGGCCTTTGGCAAATGCTCCAACAGAAGCGCCGCATCGCTCGCTTCGGCGAAGTCGTCGTTAACTTCGGTGCTCCTGTTTCCTTTCCTCCCAACACACCACCCGCCGAAATCGCCTCCCGCCTTCAATCACTCATTCAATCCCTCTGACTCCACTTCTTTCCTTCAGGCTCCCAATGAACTAAGCTCCCTAACCTTACGTATCTCCTCTCGTCCATTTACAACAGCCGTCGGAGGTTTGCCCATGCATCGTTTCTTCGCGCTTTCTCTGCTGCTCGCAGGATTTCTCGCTACCGCCAGCGCCCAATCGCCGGAGGCCGCTCAGCCCCAGGACCATTCCGCTGCGCCTCTCACCGGACGCTGGATCGTCAGCGCGAAATATCTCGGCACTCCCGCCAATGTCACCCTGCACCTCACCCAGCAAGGCAACAAACTCACCGGAGATTTCGACGGCGACAAGCTTCAAGGCACCGTCACCGGCAACTCCATCCACTTCCTCGCCAAAGACGACCAGGGCGGCTCCGAAGAAACTACTGCCACCTTCACCGGCAACACCATGTCCGGCACCGTCATCTATATCGACGGCAGCAATCCCTCTCACCCGATCACCACCGCTTTTACCGCCAATCTGGCCGTTCCTTATCAGCCCGGCACTCCAAGAACCCACGACTTCACCCCCACCGTCTTTTATCGCCAGTTCTCTCCTCACAATAAACCGGTGCTCTCCGTTAATCCCGGCGACACCATCCACACCACTACGGTCGACGCTGGCGGAAACGACGAAAAAGGGGTCCCACGCGTCATGGGCGGCAACCCCGAAACCGGACCTTTCTACATTGAATCCGCCGAGCCTGGCGACACCCTGGTCGTCCATCTCGTTCGTCTTCGCCTCAACCGCGATTGGGCCATGAGCGATGATGCGATTGTCAGTCGCGGGCTCGACAGCGATCTCGCCGTCAAAATGAAGGACGCCGGCAAAGTTGTTCGTTGGCATCTCGACACCACCTCCGGCGTTGCCTCACCCGAAAAGCCCGGCGAGCACCTCGCCAATTATTCCGTCCCCCTCAAACCGATGCTCGGTTGCGTTGCTGTCGCTCCCAGTGTCAGCAATGCCGCCCCCAACACCGGTGACTCCGGCAACTGGGGCGGCAATATGGATTTCAACGAAATTGTCGAGGGCGCCACAATCTACCTTCCCGTTCGTGTGCCCGGCGCGCTCCTCTATGTCGGCGATGGTCACGCGCTTCAGGGGGACGGCGAACTCAATGGCAACGCCCTCGAAACTTCCATGGACGTCACTCTCACCGTCGACGTCATCCACAATAAACACATTCCCGGCGTTCGCGTGGAATCGCCCACATACATCATGGCCATGGGTCTCGACGGCTCTCTCGACGACGCCTTCCGCGACGCCATCTCCAATATGGCCGACTGGCTCACCTCGGAGTACAACCTCACACCTTCCGAAGTCGCCCAAGTCCTGGGCTCCGCTTCCGAAATCAAAGTCAGCGAGGCCGCCGACCGCAATGCCGGCATGGTCGTAAAAATCAGCAAGGATCGCCTGCACAACCTGACCGCGATCACTTCCGCAAAATGATCCGTCAGACGATTTTCTTCCTCAGGAAGATCGCCGCCTGCGGATTGTTGTTGTATGGCGCGCACGCCACGAATCCCTTGCGTTCATAGAACCGCGCTGCCGCAACCATGTCCGCGGCCGTATCCAGGTACAGCCACTGGTGCCCAACTTCCCGCGCGTAGCTCTCCAACGCATCGAATAGCGCATCCGCAATGCCTCGTCCTCGATGATCGGCCCGGACGTACATTCGCTTAATCTCTCCGCTGTCCGCGCGCTCCCCAAGGCGTCGCAGCGCTACGCAGCCCAACACACCTGTCTCGTTCCCAGCCAGCCACACCCCTGCACCTTCTTCGAAATATTGCCGCGCAAACTCCTCTCGTCCTTCCCGCACCTGCACCGCGGCCGCCTCGTAATATTCCTGCACGATCCCGTAAGCCACTTCGATCTGCTCTACCGTCGCCCTGTACACCTGGATGCTCATTGCACACCTTCCCGTCCCCAGTCTCCTTCTGCCCATTCGCGAAAAAAGCTCCATATTCTGCTGAGAGAGTGCAAACGGTTCCATCAATCCATGCACAGAGGCGGGCCCATGCGGCCATAATCGCACGAATGTTATCGCCAATCCGGAGGAGCAACCAATATAACGCTAACGTGCCTGGTCAGGCGCCCGTGGGCATCGGCCAATGAAACTTTGCGGCGATCCTCTGCGTAGTACGAACGGCGGATGCCGCCAGTTTGTGCCGTCAATAGCACTCAAGAAGGAAACGATTGTGGGCAGCAATACCATGGGTCTGCGAGCGGTGCTTATTGGGCCAAAGGGATTGCGCGCAGGATGGCGGCTGCTGATTTTCTTGCTGATGTTAGTCGCGTTGGGCGCGGTAGCGCGTACCATTATCATCCGAATTCTGATCCCGGCGGGATTTTCGCACGACAACTTTACGCCATCGAGTATCGCCGTGCCGGATGCTTTTTTCCTATGCATCGTTGCGCTCGCTGCGTGGGTCATGAGCAAAATCGAAGGACGCAAGATCGGCCAGTATGGCCTGCCCTTCAGACAAGGAATGATGCAGCACCTCTGTTTGGGTCTAGGGATCGGCTTTCTCGCCAGCAGCGCAACCGTACTAATTATTTATCTTCTGCATGGACTCCGGATTGCCAGCCCTACCATTCGTGGCGCGACGATTCTGATGTGGGCGGCCGCCTGGGGCGGAACCTTCCTGTTATCCGCCATAGCAGAGGAGTTTCTGTACCGCGGCTATGCCCAGTTCACCCTGGCAACTGGCATAGGTTTTTGGCCCGCAGCAGTGCTGCTCTCCGCTCTCTTCGGGTTCGGTCACCTGAGCAATAAAGGAGAAAACATATTCGGTGCGCTGTCGGTCGTCTCCTTTGGACTGTTGCTGTGTTTGTTTCTGCGGCGAACCGGAACTCTCTGGTGCGCGGTGGGTTTTCACCTTGGCTATGACTGGGGCCAGACCTTCTTTTATGGAGTACCCAACAGCGGATTTGTCCCGTCACACAACCTTTTCAATGTGACTTTGCACGGGCCACAGTGGCTGACGGGAGGGACCGTGGGTCCCGAGGCGAGCGTGATCTGTCCGCTCGTCTTGGCCGTTGTCGCCGTATTGTTCAGCCTGAGGTATCGTTCACCAGTTGCATTCGGCGGCACAACGAAAATTGACTCACAAGCCTGATTCACGACATATCAGGACTTGACCTTCTAAGGAGACTCAAATCTGATAGCATTTCAGCGCCGCCCGATTAGTTATCTTCCGCAGGAGTCTTTTCCAGCCATGAAAATATTTCCGTGTCTCGTTCTGGGTTTATGCATGCTCCAACCAGGGAACAATCCTCAAGCCAGTCAAATGGGAACTTCACCAAGCCAGACCCGTGAAATCGCTAAGGAGGCATATATTTATGGTTTTCCTCTGGTCGATCAGTACCTTACGATTTATGCGTTTTCAATTAACAAAAACAATCCGCAATATAAAGGTCCATTCAACTCGATACTGAATTTCGCGCGGGTGTTCACACCCGAAGACACTGCGTTCGTTACTCCAAACTCAGACACGCCCTATACGTTTTTGGGATTGGATCTCCGGGCCGAACCTGTTGTACTCACGATTCCGCCGATTGAAAAGGGCCGCTACTTCGTTTTCCAGATGCTCGACCTTTACACATTCAACTTCGACTACGTCGGCACGCGAACCACGGGGAATGGTGGAGGCAATTTTCTAATCGGGGGACCTGCCTGGCACGGACAACCTCCCAAAGGCATAACGAAGGTGATCCATTCAGAAACGGAACTGGTGAGTGTGGTTGGGCGAACCCAAATGTTCAATCCCGGGGACCTAGAAAACGTTCAAAGGATCCAATCACAATACAAAGTGCAGACCCTGTCCGCATTTCTCGGTATGCCCGCACCGCCTCCCGCGCCAACGCCGAATTGGGTCAAGCCTGTTTCCCCTGACGAAATCAAAACCTCGCTTGAGTTCTTCAACGTGTTGAACTTTGTTTTGCAATTTTGTCCCGCGCCTGAGAGCGAGAAGGACCTCCGCGCAAGGTTCGCAGAGATCGGCATTGTGCCGGGAAAAACATTCGATGTGTCTGCGCTCTCGCCGGAAACCAAAGAGGCGTTTCAGGAAGGCATGACGGATGGACAAAAAGAGATCTATGCCCGCCGTCTTGCCACGAATGGCAAGATGGACGACCTCTTTGGCACACGCGCGTTTTTGAAGAATGACTACGTCGCAAGAGCCACCGGAGCGCAGATGGGCATTGGGGCTAATTCCAAAGAGGAAGCGCAGTACCCCATTTACGAGGAAGATTCGACTGGACAGGAACTCGATGGCTCCAAGGGTAAATACACGCTGCACTTTGCAAAAGGTCAATTTCCCCCGGTGAAGGCGTTTTGGTCCTTAACCATGTACGACTTGCCCCAGCAATTGCTGGTGAAGAATCCTGTCAACCGCTATCTGATTAATTCTCCGATGCTGCCTGAGCTGAAGCTCGATGCGGACGGCGGACTGACGATTTATATCCAAACCGACCCTCCTGGAAAAGAAAAAGAAGCGAACTGGCTGCCAGCGCCCAATGGCCCATTCATGCTGGCGATGCGCTACTACTTACCTAAACCGGAGCTGATCAACGGAGACTGGAAGTCACCAGTCGTTGTGCGTGTTAATTAGTCCAGAATAACCGTCAGCCAGCAGGGTTTTCAAACAAGGAGAAGCAAATGCGGAAGCCAACTAAATCAAAAGTGCTTGTAGTTTTTGCGTTCAGTGCGTTGGTGCTGTGCGGGTGCGGGACTACGCGACAAACACCAGGCCAAGCAGGTGGAATCGTGCCAGCCGAAGCCCGGCAACTCGCAAAAGACGCATACATTTATGGGTTCCCCATAGCCACGAATTACCAGACGATGTACAAGCAAGCAATCGACACCAGCAATTCCGACTATCGTGCTCCGTTTAACGTTCTATCGAACTCGTCGGGAGTGGCCACACCGGACGACAAGTTCGTAGTGACGCCGAACTCGGATACTCCTTATTCGTATCTATGGATGGATCTGCGCACAGAGCCAATCGTTGTGACCGTTCCGAAAATCGAAAAGAACCGATATTACACCGGCCAGCTCATCGATCTTTACACCTTTAATTTCGCCTACCTCGGTACGCGCAGCTTTGGCAATGACGGCGGCATCTTTATGATCACGGGTCCCGCGTGGAAGGGAGATACGCCAAAGGGAGTGAAGGCTGTGCTGAATTCGGAAACCGAGTTCGCTTACCTTCTGTTCCGAACCCAAATGTTCAATCCGGCGGACCTCGCGAATGTAAAGAAAATCCAGGCTGGCTATAAGGCAGAGCCTTTGAGTAAATTCCTGTCGCAAGCGGCCCCGGCTGCGGCCCCGGCTGTCAACTGGCCGAAACCTGCGGAAAACATGCTCACCACAGCTAGCCTCTTTCCGTATGTAAATTTTATGCTGCAATTCTGTCCGACCAATCCGTCGGAGAAAGATTTGATGGCCCGCTTCGCCAAACTTGATGTCGGAGCTGGCAAGACTTTCGACATTTCCAAGTTCTCCCCGGAGGTACAAAAGGCAATCAACGATGGAATTGCGGACGCGGGAAGCGATTTGGATGGTCTGATGAAACAGATCAATTCAGAGCAGATTTCCAGCTCGGACATGTTCGGTACTCGTGCATCCTTGAAGAACAATTATTTGTATCGTTACGCTGGCGCCAAGCTGGGCTTGTATGGAAACTCGGGCGACGAGGCAATCTATCTCGCTTACTTCGTGGATGCCGCCCACCAACCTCTTGATGCGTCGAAGAATAGCTACAGCTTGCAATTTGCCAAGGGGCAATTGCCCCCCGCACATGCGTTTTGGTCGCTCACGATGTATGACGGCAAAAGTCAGTTGCTGGTGGCCAACACGCTCAACCGCTATCTTTTGAATTCCACAATGCTGAAGACATTTAAGTATGGAAATGATGGATCACTCACGTTTTATGTACAAAAGGACTCTCCTGGCGCAGGCAAAGAAACCAACTGGCTGCCCGCGCCGGACGGACCTTTTTATGCAATTCTCAGGGTCTACATGCCGGCGCCCGAAGTGTTAAACGGCACCTGGAAAAAACCTCCCTTGCGGGTCACTCCAACGAAATAGAGAGTGACTAGTGTAAGTCCCGAGAAACGCGGCAGGGGTTCCCGGGCAAATACGTAGCAGTACTCCACTCCGCAGCCTTTCTCGCGAGCCTCAGCGCTCATGACGATGACCTCCCCTTTCCGCTTGGCCATTTAGGCTCGCGACCTATAACCGATCGCTGATTCCTTCCTGCCGATCACTGTTTGCTTGCTACCATTCCCTGTGAATTCCTTTTCCCTGTGATTCTCATATAGTAAACTAACGTGTTTTATACGACCAGTCAGTCTGGCACTGGCTTGGCGCAGCTTTCCGCGCCTATCGCTCTTTGAAAATTCGCAGCCGCTCACGTGATCCCACTCGCGGGTCTCTGCCCTGACTAACTATCTTTTGATTCGACGCTTAGCTTCGGCCCCCGGCTAACCACCTTTGAAGTCAACACCTACAAAAAATCGGGGGGGGTGGGCGAAGATACGCTGCGCTAGGGTTCATGAAAATCGGGAACGATTTTCCCGTTTACTCCTTTGCTTGCCACTCTTACGGGAAAAACAGGGGAGGGGGAGGGGCATCCACGGGAAGCCCTGCGCACACAACCTTCTCTGGTTTTTTCTCGCCGCCCCCCACGACTGCCGAAAGGCTTGCCCGGAGCCGCCGAAGGGCCACGGATTTTAAAGCCACTTGTTCTAAAAAGTTTTAAAAAGTCTTAAAAATTTTCCCGCTAACTTCTTTCTTTGCACCATTTCCAATTTTTACCCGGGGGGAGGGGGAGTATCTTCCTTGCAAACACTGTGCGCGCGGCTTGTTGCCGTTCGACTGCTCCAGGCCCGGGCTCGTCGTCCCAACGTCTTCGCTACTCCCGCTTGTTTTCCCAATTTGGCACCCCCTTTCTCGCCCTCAAACACCTCTATTTCCGTTTTGTGTCAAAATAGTAGGTCTGTAGATACGAACTATGGCTAACCGTGTAACGCTCGCTCCTCCCAAATCCGCGAAACCCGCGAAAAAATCTCCCCCGGCCAATGGCACTGGCCACTCCGAACGCGATCGCATCTTTTACCTGTTCCGCCGCTGGGGCTTTTACGAGGCCAACCTCGACCCCCTCGGCTATTTCGCCCCTCTCCAGTGCCCCGATCTCGACGGCCTCACCGGCGAATATGCTGACGAAGCCCGTCGCTACTACTGCGGCACCGTCGGCGTCGAATTCCTCCACATCCCCGAACTCGAGCGCCGCCACTGGCTAGCCGAGCGCATGGAAGGCCCTCAATTCGAGGTCAATCAAAGCAAGATCCTCGAACGCCTCGTGCGCGCCGACCTTTTCGAGCAGATCCTCCAGAGCCGCTATCTCGGTAGCAAACGCTTTTCTCTCGAGGGCAACACCTCGCTTATTCCTCTCCTCGATTCCGTTCTCGACGTGGCCGGCGATTTGGGCGGCGTCGATTCCGTCATGGCCATGAGCCATCGCGGCCGCCTCAACGTCATGGCCCACATTGCCTGCAAGCCCATTCACGATGTTGTCGCTGGCTTTGAAGACGTCGATCCCCGCAGTGTTCTCGGTGCCGGTGACGTGAAGTACCACGTCGGCGCCACCGGCGCCTACACCACGTCCGCGGGCAAGAAACTCAATATTCACCTCGTTTCCAATCCCAGCCACCTCGAAGCCGTCGACCCTGTCGCCATGGGCCGTACCCGCGCCAAGCAAACCCGTCACGGCGTTCACGGCGCGGTCATTGACCGTTCGCCCGAAATTCTCAACAAGGTTTGGGGCATCGTGATGCACGGCGACGCGGCCTTCGCGGGCCAAGGCATTTGGGCCGAGACTCTCAACCTTGCCGACCTCGCTGCTTACACCGTCGGTGGCACCATTCATATCGTCGTGAACAATCTCATTGGTTTCACTACTCGTCCGGCGCAGGAGCATTCCTCCCGTTACGCCTCCAGCATCGCTCGCCGCCAGAGTGTGCCGATCTTCCACGTCAATGCCGAAGACCCCGATTCCGTCGTGCGCGTTGGCCGCCTCGCCGCCGAGTATCGCGCCAGATTCGCTTCCGACGTGGTCATCGACCTCGTGGGCTACCGTCGGCACGGCCATAGCGAAGTTGACGACCCCACCATTACCCAGCCGCTGCTCTACGACCGAATCAAGAATCACCAGCCGCTCTGGAAGATCTATTCGCAGCAAACCGGCATCGACGCCACGCATATCGCCGAATCCGTCAAAAAAGAATATGAAGACGAGCAGCGCAAAGCCGCCAAGCTCACCAAAATCCCCGCCCTTCGCAAGCTGCCCGACTATTGGTCTCCCTACAACTACGGCAAATACAATCCTGCGTTTGAAGTCGATACCGGCCTCTCTCGCGAAAAAATCGCAGAAATCACTGCTGGCCTGGTGCGCACACCTGCCAGCTTTCACGTTCATCCCAAAATTGTGAAATTGCTCGAGCAGCGCTCGGAAATGGGCCAGGGCAGGCGGCCTATTGACTACGGTTTCGCCGAGCTTCTCGCCTACGGCTCCCTCGTGCTCGAGGGAAATCCTGTTCGCCTGACTGGCCAGGATTCCCAGCGCGGCACCTTCAATCAGCGCCACGCCGTACTGGTCGACAATCAAAACGAGCAGGAATATCTCCCCCTCGCTCACCTATCGCCCGATCAGGCTTTCTGCGAAATCTACAATTCTTCGCTTTCCGAAGCCGCGTGCCTCGGCTTTGAATATGGTTTCTCCCGTGACTATCCCGAAGGCCTCGTTCTCTGGGAAGCGCAGTTCGGCGATTTCGTGAACGGCGCGCAGGTCATCATCGATCAATTCCTCAGCGCCAGCGAAGACAAGTGGGGCCTGCCCACGGGTCTCGTTCTCCTACTTCCCCACGGCTATGAAGGCCAAGGTCCCGAGCACTCCAGCGCGCGCATCGAGCGCTTCATGCAGCTCGCCGCCGAAGGCAACATGAACATCTGCCAGCCTTCCTCCGCCGCGCAGTATTTTCACCTGCTTCGTCGTCAGGCCCGCCGTCCCTGGCGCAAGCCGCTCATCGTTTTCACTCCCAAGAGCATGTTGCGCCATCCCGAGGCCGCTTCGCCAATCGAGGATTTCGAGCGCCCGCGCTTCCTGACGCTTGTCCCCGATAACGAAGTTACCGATGCCCAGAGCATCCTCATTGCTTCCGGCAAAGTTGGCCACGAATTGCGCGCCGAACGCCGTCGCCGTAAAGACACCACCACCGCGATCTTTTTCCTCGATCAGCTCTATCCGCTGCCGAAAGACGAAATCGCCGCCGCCATCGCTGCCCATCCCAACGCCCGCGAAATCGTCTGGGTTCAGGAAGAGCCGGCCAACATGGGTGCACTCTTCTATGTCCTGCCGCGCCTGGAGCGCATCGCGCAAGCCCGCAATCTTCGCGTTCGTACCGTGAAGCGTTCCGCCAGCGCTAGCCCCGCCACCGGTTCCGCCAAGGCTCACGAACTCGAGCAGAAAACCCTGCTCACTTTAGCCTTTGCCACAACGCCCAACTCCTGAATCATCCCCGCATTCGTTTTCGTCACCGCACGGCTTAGTCGTGCCAGCCCCCGCAAAAATCGCCGCGGCTCAGGCCGCTGAGAGACATCTTGGTCAGCTCTCACACGCGTTTGACATACCGCGCCTGCTACCCTACCATTCCTCCTACTTACTCCCCGGATTTGGTCATCATCGCGACACCAGGAGCAATCGATGGCGGACTGGATGTACCTGCAGGAAAATCCCGCGGAACAGCTCGCTCTCCTTCATTTCTTCTCGTTCGTCAAACCTCAGCCCACCGGCGATGTCGTCTTCCGCGTCACCATCAAGGAATTTGCCGCTCCTCCTCCAGGTCAGCGCCTGCGCTTCTTTGCCGAAGCCGATAAGCCCGTGAACCAGAAAACCGCCTCCTTCATCCCTTGTGGTTGGGGCAACTCTTTGTTCAGTGCCTTGGGCGATTGCATACGCTTGATTCGACAATTTCCCTATGAGGGCGAACAAGGTCCACCGGCGTAAGCTCATCCCGGGTCACTTGCCACAGAAAGGAAGCGTAAACTCGTGATTCTCCACGTCACAAAATCTACTCCTAAACATGGCGTTGCCCTCCTTCAAATGAAGGGCAGCATCCAGAGCGGTCCCGATTGCCGGCGCCTCGAGCAGGAAACTGAAACCCTTATTCAGGGCAAGGAGCATTTTGTCATTTTCGATTTCTGCGAAGTCAGTCACATCGATAGCTCCGCTATCGGTTCGATTGTCCGTTGTTTCTCACGCTTGAAAGCTTCTGGCGGACATCTGCGCCTCGCCGGCTGCAAAGGCATGGTCGAAGCCAGCCTCAAACTCTCCCAACTTCACCGCGTGCTCGAGCTCTATCCGAGCGCTTCTGCCGCCGCTGAGAATTTCCCTGGGTCCCAGTAACTGCAAGCGTTTTCTGTTCCTTTTTACGCAACTGCAAAGAAAAGCGGCTGACCCTGGTTCTTGAATTCTCGTTGCACCCCCAACCCTCCTCTGCTACCCTCCCTCGCATCAGGTGTTCCTCGGAGGGAAACTTCATGGCTTTTTGCAAAGCGTGTGGTCAAGAAATCGGCACAGCCAGCTTCTGCCCAAAGTGTGGCGCCAACCAAACCGCAACTGCAACTCCTGCGGTCTCGACTGCGGTCGCTGCTCCGACCGAAGGTCTTCAAGAAAACATCGCCGGTCTTCTTTGTTATGTTCTTGGCTTAATTACCGGCATCATCTTCTTGCTGATTGACAAGCGGCCCTTCGTAAAATTTCACGCCGCGCAATCCATTGCGGTCTTTGGCGGCTTATTCGTTATTCAGCTTGCTCTAGGCTTTATGCGTGGGATTGTCGGGGGACTTGTCGGCTTCGGTCTTTCTGGCTTGCTAGGCATTGTCGCCTTCATTCTTTGGATTCTCTTGATGATCAAGGCCTACCAGCACGAAATGTTCCGCGTGCCCATCGCCGCCGATATCGCCGACAGTTTGGCGAAGTAGCCAATCGCATCCACCCTACGCGTGTACGTTGAAATATCCGTCTTCGCGGAACAGCCTAACCGGCACTGCAAACAGCTCGCTGAGCTTCTCGCTCGTCAGCACCGCATGCTTTGGCCCGTCGGCTAGTATTCTTCCTTTGCGCAACAACACCACCCGCTCGATTTCCGGAATAATCTCGGCGACGTGGTGCGTCACCAGGACGATTCCCAACCCGCTCTGCGCCAACTCCCGCGTCGTCTCCCGCAATTCCACCTGCCCAGCAATATCCAGCGCATTCCCTGGCTCGTCGAAGAGCAGCGTTCGGGGATCATGCACCAGGGCGCGAGCGATCAGCGTCCGCTTCGCTTCTCCGGATGACATCTCCGCCACCGCCCGCCTGGCCAAATGCCGCACTCCCAATCTTTCCAGCGCTGCTTCTGCCCGTACCAAATGTTCCGGCAGTGGCATATGGTGCGGAAAAATCCGCGTGCTGCTGAAGAACCCGGAAAGCACCACATCCAATCCCGTCGCATCGCTGGTACAAGCTGCCAACAAATCTGCTGACACGATCCCCAGCAAACTGCGCAATTCCGAAACATTCCATAGACTCTTCCCTAAAATCTTCATCCACGCACCTTCACGCGCCAGTGGGTAATTCTCTCGCGTGATTGTCCGAATCAGGGTCGATTTCCCGCATCCGTTTGGCCCCAGGATGCACACATGTTCGCCCACGTCGATTCGTAATGAAACTTCGTCCAACGCAAGATTGTCTCCGCGAGTTACCGAAACATTTTGCATTTCCAGCAGCGGGATCGGGATCGTCATCCCGTAGAGCTTATCGGAACGCCGCACGTCTCGCCAAATCTCCGACAACAAAAACGGGGTGATCAAGTCGAAATCGTTTCTGTGTCTCGTACGGGCGGGTTGCTTAGGGCTGCGCTTTGTTTAGGCAGACTCTCCAGGTGAGTCGCCATCCAAAATCCTTCGAATCACGCGTGCCAGCGACGCTTCCGAATAGCCGCTGGTAAATAAGACCGGCAAACTCGCAAAGCGCCTGCGCAATGCCGTGGCTGTAACCGTTCCCCCCCATCCGGGGCATCACGACATCCAGAATGGCCAGATCTGGAGTCTCTTGCTCGCACAACTGCAATGCCTCTTCTCCATTCGCCGCGCATAGCACCCGGTACCCCAGGTTCACCAGCCATTGCCGCACCATTTCACGCACCGAGTCATGGTCCTCGGCCAAAAGGATCGTTTCCGTGCCGTCCAGGATCGCGCACCGCGCAGGTTCTGCCGCTTTCATTTTCCCCTGCAGCGGTTGCATTCCCTCAATCGCCGGCAGGTACACCCGGAACAAACTGCCTTGCCACGGTTCGCTATACACGTGGTTGGCCTCGCGTAGCTTTTGCTCCTCCAGCGCTCGCTTCACCGCAACCGGCAGGCGTGCAAGTTGGGTTCTCGGTACACAATCGGTCACGCCTTTCTGCAGCCAATCGATTGTTTCTTGCCTCCCCATTTCTCCATTTACAATCAGAAATGGCGCCGCTTTCCCGGTTTTCTGTAGCTCTCCCAGGGCCCCCAAACCGTTCCAGTCCGTTGATTGGTGCGCAGATAAAACGACGCCGAAGTCTTGACTCATGATGGCGTCTACAAATGCGCCGCGATTTGCTACCACGATCGGCTCTATCGCCATTCCTGCCGCCCGCAGTTCCTCCAAAATGTCCTCAGAATCCGCGACCGATTCCTCCAAAAGCAACACCCGCAGCGGATTTTTCGCTCGTTCTGATTCTTTGAGGTCGATTGCTTTCATCGCCTCTCCTAGCTCCCAAGCGCCAACTTCCTTCATTGCCCCATAGGCTCCGTACCAAATCGAGTCGCCTGCGCAAACCTGGAACAACGCACCCGTCAGCCCATTCTCGTTGCGCTTCCCTGTCTCCCTCGCTCACATTCTCCTTCGTCGCTTCTTTCTCCCACGAACTTTCCGTTTCTCAAATATTTCCAGGAGAATCACAGAAGCTTGTCTGACCTGAATTGCTCGATGCCTCAAAATCACGCCTCGGCACCATCACTCTTGGAGCACGCGTGCTACCGTTTGCTTCGTGCTTCGAATAATGCCTCTACGCTGTCAGCAAGGCGGCGCCATCACCAATTCGGAACGACACTCATCCGCGCAAAATTTGCTTCTGTAGACACTACTGGAAGGGGACTGTATTCTCGGAGCCTCCCAAGAACCTGTCAAGTGCCGGGCTCACAAAAATTCCCTGTATATTCCAATCCTCTTGCGACGTTTCGTTTCGGCTCAGCTTTGGCGCTCTAACTCCCAAATATCTCGTTAATCTTCTCTGCCAGCTGAAAATCTAAGTTGCTGATCCCTTGCACGCTGTGAGTATTCAGGTCGATAACCACTTTATTCCACACATTGAACCATTCTGGATGGTGATTCATCCACTCCGCCACCAACGCTACTTGCGTCATCTTTCCAAATGCCGTCACGAAGTCCTTGCACTCAAACTCCTTGTGCAATTTGCCATTCTCTAATTTCCACCCTTTTACCGTCTGCAGATTCTTCTGGATGTCCGCATCGCTTAGCTTTTCGGCGCGCATACGTCCCTCCCCTCCGCAATAGCCACCCATTATGCTTCGCGAACCCGCTTGCAGCAATCCATCTCGTCGAATCATTGCCTGCTCTTACGAAATCCAGTACGCTTAGTAGTTCGCTCCCAGCGAAATTCCGTGCTGTGTGCTCTCTACCATTAGATCGGAGACAGCCGTGAAAAAGAAAATTCGTGCGATTCAATATGGCATTGGCCCCATCGGTGCTTCCATCGTCAAGCTGCTCAGAGAGAAGGACGCCATCGACATCGTCGGCGCGATCGACGCTGATCCTGCCAAAATCGGAAAGGACTTGGCCGAAGTGGTCGGCGCCTCCGACGGTCCGTGGGGCGTAAAAATTTCCGGTGATGCCAAAGGAGTTCTCGATCAATCCGCCGACGTGGTCATGCACACCACTTCTTCGGCGCTGCCCAAGGTTATGGACCAGTTGCTCGCCTGTCTCGACGTCGGCTCCTGCGTCGTCTCCACCTGCGAGGAACTGTCTTACCCTTACCGCACTCATCCCGAACTCGCCGCCAAACTCGATAGGGCGGCCAAGGAAAACGGCGTCGCCCTCGTAGGAACCGGTGTAAACCCAGGGTTTGTCATGGATAAGCTGGTCATCACGCTCGCGGCCGTCGCGCAGCGCATCGACCATGTCAAGGCACTGCGCATCGTCGACGCCTCGAAACGCCGCCTGCCGCTACAAAAGAAAATCGGTGCGGGTATGACCGTGGAGGAATTTCGCGCCAAGGTTCAGGAAGGGATCATTAAGCACGTTGGGTTGCCCGAGTCCGTTGCCATGGTCGCCGACAGCCTGGGTCTTCGCGTTGACGAAATTACCGAAACAATCGAGCCGAAGGTCGCCACCGAGCGTGTCCAAACGCAATTCCTCACGGTCGAAGCTGGCCAAGCTGCCGGGGTTCACCAAATTGCTCGCGGATTCAGTGAGGGCAAAGAACTGATTTACATGGAATTGCAGATGTATGTTGGTGCGAAGGATCCGGCCGATAGCGTGGAACTGACTGGCCATCCGGCGATCAGCCTCGTTATCCCGGGCGGTTCCCACGGCGACATTGCCACCGCCTCCGTGGCCGTTAATTCGATTCCGGCTATTCTCGAGGCGCCATCTGGCCTGCGCACTTCTCGCGATCTGCCCATCGGCTTTTTTCCGCCGAAGCCTTTGAAGTAAGCGGCAGACTTACTTCTTGTAGAAACGCATCACTGCCGAATAATCCACGTCCTCTTTCGCTTCTCCCTTGACGTGGCTATACACTTCCCGCACCGCTGCGGTCGCAGGCAGAGCCACACCCAGCTGATTCGCCAAGTCTAACGCTAACCCTAAGTCCTTATGCATCAAACGCAGAGGAAAACTTGGCTTAAAATCGCCTTTCAGCATCAGCGGTGTTTTTAGGTCCAATAATCCCGATCGGCCCATGCTGGACTGCAGCACTTCCAACAACTGCTCCCCGGCCAAGCCCGCCCGCGTCACCAGCCCAACCGCCTCCGCTACCGCTCCTACTTCTAGCGCCAGGATCGCATTCATCGCCAACTTGATCGTTTGCCCCGCTCCGTTCGGCCCCAGATGAAACCATTTCTTCCCCATCACCGCCAGTATCGGTTCCACTTCCTTCAGTGTCGCTGCCTCGCCACCGATCATGAACACCAGGTTTCCCTCTCGCGCGCCCCAATCTCCCCCGGTCACGGGCGCATCCAGAAAATGCACTCCGCGTTCCCCACACGCGGCGCCGACTTTCTTCGCCATGGTTGGCGAAACCGTGCTCGAGTCGATATACGTGCTTCCCGTTTTCAATCCTTCAAAAGCTCCTCCTTCGCCCCACAACACCGACTCCAGCGCCGGTGGGTCGCTCACAATCGTGATCAACACCTCGCTCGCTTCCGCCGCTTCCCGTGGACTCTTTGCAAGCTGCGCTCCCGCCTTGACCAGTTCGTCTGCTCGGGATGCCGTTCGATTCCATACCGTCACCGAATGTCCGGCCTTTAACAGATTTGCGGCCATGGGCCGCCCCATGAGCCCCAATCCAATGAACCCAATTTTTTTCGGCGCACCAGCGGTGGTCACAGATTCCCCCTAACGCAGACAATCGTACTTCTGATGTTCTAAAGCGAACCCTAGTTTAGCTGATTCTCGGGCAGGTTGATTTATGGCAATGCTCAGGCGGTCTTGGGCCGTTGCGGAAAGGGAATCACAGAGCCAGCTCGATCGCCGGAATCTCCGGCGCCTGCTGTGGCCGCCCTGTTCATCAGGCTCCCTTTCCTCTCGGCATCACTGGTGGAAAGCCCTGGTTTGCCTTCCCCGACATACTCCAATACCCCATGGGCTTCAATCCGGTAGATATACGGATAGGGTATTTCCCAACGAAAATATTTACGTGCGCCTCGCTGCTCTACGTGTTGTTCCAGGAAGATAGATCGTCCGGAATCGGCGGAGAATACTCCCGACGCGGAAAGCAGCATCTCCCCTACGCGATAACGCACGGTTACCCGGCAACCCAGGAATTGCGAGTACTCAGCCACCCTGACGAGTCTCTCGCACTTTACTGGAACCGCAATAGTACTGATGGTCTGTTACCTGTGTGTTTGTGGAAAATGAACCGCTGGCGCTTTTGGCTGCACCACCAGATCCGCCAGAAAATACAACACGAGCGCCGACACCACCCCATATCCGAGCGTTGCAGCTAATACACCCAAAGCCCATGTACCCCTTACCTTTAGCCTCGCCACCACCTGCACGGCCCACGCGCCTCCCACCAGTCCACACAACGCCGCCAGGGTCCGGCTCGCACGCGACAACTCCAGCAGCGCCGCGCACGAAGGGCACACCACGTCTTCCCCTCGCGTTAACACGATGCTCCGCGCCACCTTCGTGAAACATAACGGACATGCTCTGTTCCACATTTCTTGCCTGCCTTCCTCAACCTACCCGCGTCAAATCCTGAGTTACTACTTCCCGGGACCTCACCAGGCCGCTCCCCATGGACCAACGTCACAATTCTAATGCGTCTTGTTTCCATTCCGGACCATATTTCCGAAGATAATTCTTCACAGACATCTTCCTGGCTGTGTTCTCCGAACTCATATACCGCACTGTCCCAAATACCGGCCGCTCCGGTCCCCACGGCCGGTCGTATCTTCCCAAAATCCAGAAAATCCCACTGTATGAATTCGGATTTCGCCCATCCACCGCGTACTTGTTATTCAGGTGAATCATGATGCGCGCCGCCTCTTCGGGTTTCCGCGACCATTCCAGAATTTTCTTCCCCCAAAGCATCCGCAAATAATTGTGGATTCTTCCCTCCCGAACCAATTGTCTTTGTGCCGCGTTCCACAAAGCGTCGTGCGTCTTCGCTGCCTCGAATTCTTCTAACTCGTAAAGCTTTTCTCTTTCGTCCCGGCGATGCTTTTTCAGCGTCTTCTTTGCCCACTCTGGCAATGACTCGTATTGGCCGTAATCTTTCCGGTGCGCGGCGAAGTTGTAGCCCACTTCCCGCCAAGTGATCAGCTCATCTAGAAAACTCTCCGCCGTGGCGCTCATGTTCCACCAGCCCTCGCGGCTTCCATTCCCGCGCACTGCCAATTTTTCCGGCGTCCATTTTTCTCGCTTTGCCAGTTCCGCAAAAATCTCATGGACGGAAATGTGCCCAAAGTGCAGGTAAGGTGAGAACCCACTCGTCACATCCCGTTCCGGCTCATTGCGATGGTCTGCGTACAACGTGAGTTTCTTCTCAAAGAACTCGCGCAGCTTGGCCCGCGCCTCTTCCTGTCCGCCCTTTAGCCCCACTGGATTGACAGTGTGATCGATTGGCAAGCGGTCCAACGGCCTCTTATCTCCACGCAGCAATTCTTTTGTCGCCATCTTCCACTTCGCCAGCGTGTTCTCCGCAAGCGTCACTCGCTGACCTCGCTTCAGTTGCTTCAGTGGTTCGCTCTCTGGAAACTGGCCGAAATGGTTCGGCAATTCTTTCTGCAATAGCCGTCGAAAATCAAATGCCCGTGCGGCCGCCTGCTGTGTCGCCCGTAACGGTAGCAGGCCATTCGAATCCACCTCTTCCAACAGAACGCCAACCTGTTTCGCCGCACTTGCCACCATACGAGGCAAAAAGAAGCACGGGAATTCGTCAGTCACAACCACACAGGCATCTTGCGCCAGTGCCTGCAGCAATCCTTTTCCCGCACCTTGCCGTAGCTCTACGTAAGCTAAGTACGTTACGCCGCGCTTTTCGCAATAGCGGGCGTTCGCCTCCATCCCCTGCAACACGAAAGCATGAATTCGATCGCTTGCCCACTCATACCCCGCGCGCAGCGACTCGAAGACCAACAACGGCTTTCCTAATACCCGGCAATGTTCCAACGCTCGGTCCAACGCAAAGTTGTAGCGCAGTCTTCGGCTCGCAATCATCCAGTACAAAACGTATTCCCCAGATTCCCGCACGGCTGCCCGGTTGGCCTTCCGTATTCGAATCTCCGGCACCCTGTTCACGTTCGGCCTCCGTGGCGCTTCGCGCAAACGATCACGACGTCCGACTCCCCAAAGCTTTCGCGTGACTTGACATTTCTTCCGTTCACGATAAAGTCGCCTTCGACTCACACCAATTCTTCGGGGGAAAGAGCTTCATGCGGACACGAATCCTCGCTTTACTTCTGCTTACGGCATTTTGCGGGGCGCGGATTTACGGACAAGGGCCGACACCGCCCAACAAAAGTTATGTTTTGAAGGCGGCTGCTCTTTTCGATGGCAAGAACGATACCTTGGTTACTCCTGGCGTGGTGGTTGTTTCCGGTGGCCACATCGTTGCCGTCGGCCTCCATGCCACCATTCCTGCAGGTGCCGAAGTTATCGATCTCGGTGACGCCACGCTGCTCCCCGGTTTCATCGACGCCCATACCCACCTGAGCTTCTCCTATTCGGAGGACTACGACCGCGCCGCACTCGAAAGCCTTCAGAAAACCGTCGCCGAACGTGCTCTCGATGCCAGCGTCAATGCGCGTGTCACTCTCATGGCCGGCTTCACCACCGTCCGTGATGTTGGTTCTACCGACTATATCGACGTTGGTCTTCGCAACGCCATTAATCGCGGCGATATTCCGGGCCCGCGGATGCTCGTTTCCGTCCACGCCCTCGGCTCTACGGGAGGTCATTGCGACGATCAAGAAGGCTTTCGCGAAGGTCTATTCGGCCATGAAGCCGGTCCGCTCGACGGCGTCATCAACGGCCCCATCGAAGCCCGTTACGCTGTGCGCCTTAACAAAAAATATGGAGCGGACGTTATCAAAGTCTGCGCTTCCGGCGGTGTCCTGTCTCTTACCGACGATGTCGATACGCCGCAACTCACTCAGGATGAGTTAAACGCACTCGTGGATGAAGCCCACTCCCTCCATCGCAAGACCGCTGCGCACGCCCACGGTGCGGAAGCCGCTAAGCGTGCCATCCGTGCCGGTATCGATTCCATAGAGCACGGCAGCTTTCTCGACGACGAAGCTCTTGACATGATGAAAGCTCGCGGCACCTACCTTGTTCCTACGCTCATGGCTGCCCAAGGCCTGCAGGAGCGCTTCGATCGCAATGTCTACGTGCCCGCTTCGATCTCCGCCAAAGCTCATTTGGCCATCACTTCCATGCACTCGACGTTTCAACGCGCTCTCGCCAAAGGCGTTAAGATTGGTCTCGGCACCGATGCCGCGGTCTACCCTCACGGCCGCAATGCCGAAGAGTTTCACCAAATGGTTGACCTGGGAATGAAACCAGCCGCGGCTCTCAAAGCCGGTACCTCCGCCGACGCCGACCTGCTTGGCCTCGCCGACAAGATCGGTACCCTCGAACCCAACAGACTCGCCGACATCGTCGCGGTTCCCGGCAATCCCCTTCAGAACATTCGCGTCACCGAGCACGTCTTCTTTGTCATGAAAGACGGCGTAATTTACAAAAATGAGAAGCCGGCCCAGCCACAGGAGTCACACCCATGAGCGAACTCAGCCAAGCCGTTTCGGCGGCTTTCGTAAGTGAATTCCGGTCTCACGCTGCCAGTCTTCACAAGTGGGTCGATCCGCTTTCTGACGAACAGTTCTGGAAAAATCCCTTTTCTTACGGCAACAGCGCTGGCCACCTGATCCTTCATCTGACCGGCAACCTCAGTTATTACATAGGCGCTCGTATCGCGGCCACCGGCTACATTCGCAATCGCGACCTCGAATTCGCAGAGGCCCGGCGCCCTTCCAAAACTGAGGTTCTACGCAGCTTCGACGACACCATCACCATGGTCATTGCCACTATCCACCGCCAGTCGGATTCCGATTGGTCTTTGCCCTACTCCGCGGAACGCCTGTCCGATGCTCCCAACCGCTTTGCCGCCGTTCTTCACTGCGCGACACACCTCTACCATCACATTGGCCAAATCAATTTCTTGTCGAGGGAACTTACGAAGTCCTGAAGCTTCTACCAGCTCGTGGCCCGTGGTGAGCAGCTAAGCTTCCAACTTGAACCGCGTCGCTGCCAACCGATACATTCGCCGCCACACCAGCCGGTTGATCAGCACCACCACCGTCGCCATGATCAGCGTCGAAGCCAGCAGCACATTGTATTGGCCTGCGTCGCTCGCCTGACTGATCGTGCTGCCCAACCCGGGCGCTTCCACAACTCGTCCTTGAAAGTGAAAATATTCCGCTATGATACTGGCGTTCCATGCGCCGCCAGACGCCGTTACCAAGCCCGTCACCAGGTACGGGAAAATTCCCGGCAGAATCAAGTGTCGCCAGCGGTCCCAACGGCTGAAACCGAACACGTTTGCGGCTTCCTTTAAGTCCGTAGGTATCGCCATCGCTCCCGCAATCACGTTGAACAGAATGTACCACTGCGTGCCAAGCAGCATCAGCGCCATCGCCGCGATTTCTACTCCCCCACGCAAACGGATCAGCACCAACAGCAGCACGGGAAACAGCGCCGTCGCTGGGATCGACGCAGCCAACTGAACCAGCGGCTGCATCAAGCGCGCAAACCTCGGGCTGAATCCGATTGCCACTCCCACAGGAATCGTCCACAGCGAGCCGATAATCAGCGCCAGATTCACCCGCAAGAAAGTGAACGCCGCGCTTTTCAACAGCAACAAATATTCCGCTCCGCTCAACGACGTCAGCGCGCCAATGCTTCGGTACACGGCATAAATCAGGGACACCGCGCCAAAAGCCAAAAACAGCCAACCGACCCAGCGCCTCGGCTGTTTCGTTTGTGCCAACGAGAACGTCTCTGCTGCTCGCTTGGCGCCGCTGGCAAATCGGATCGTCAACCAGTTCACAATCGGATGCAGCAACCGGCGGTACGCCCGAATCAGATACGATTCCCGCCGAATGAAACTGAGGATGGCGTTCTGTCCGTTGCCCGCGCTCTCCACTTGTTCAAATTTGAATTTGTCCGCCCACGCGATCACTGGCCGCCAGATCAACTGATCCATCAACACGATCACCGCCACCATCATGGCCAGTCCCCACAACATTGCTCGCGTGTTTCCCGAGCTCGCCGCAGTCTGCAGAAACGACCCGAGTCCTGGTAAACGGAAGTCCTTATCTCCCAAAACGAACATCTCGCAGGCCATCAGGAAGAACCAGCCGCCCGCCACGGACATCATCGAGTTCCACACCAGTCCAATTGTGCTGAAGGGCAGGTCCAACTCCATAAACCTCTGCCATCGGCTGAACCGATAAATGATCGCCGCTTCCCGCAAATCCCTCGGAATCGTCTTCAACGAAGAATAGAAGCTGAATGCGATGTTCCACACCTGACCGGTGAAGATCAGCACAATCGACCCCAATTCCACGCCCAGTTGGCGGTTCGGAAACAGTGCCACCATCGCCAGCATCACCCCGGGCAGAAAGCTCAGCACCGGAATCGATTGCAGAATGTCCAGCAGGGGAATCAGCACCATTTCCGCGCGCTTCGATTTTGCCGCAGCATATCCATACGCCAGTGCGAACACCAGACTGATTGCGTACGCGATCAGGATCCGCACCAGCGAATATGACGCATACAGCCACAGACTGCGCGGGTCCTGTGAAATCTCTGCTTCCACTTTTACGGGGCCCAACCACGACCGTCCGATCGAGTAGATGGCGAAAATCACCCCAAATACCGCAAAAAATACCCCGATGTCGATCAGAAATGCGTAGGTCCACCGCGAACCGATCGGCCTTTTGGCTGCCGGCGGTATTGGTGTTGATGGCGTAATAGATGAGGCTGGCGTGGGCACGATCGCTTCAGGTTTCCGTTAACGTTAATTTGCCGCTGCCCGCATCGTAATCGAAAATCTCTGCGTAGCGGCCCCACTGAATCGCTGTTTCCAATTGCCGCTGCGCTTCCTCTTGACTGAAGTGTTCGTCCAGCAAATCCTGGAAAAATTCTGCGGGTAAGGTGCGGTCTGCTTTCGCCTTCAAAGACTGTTCCATCTGTCGGAACAGCGGCACGTTCGTCAACATGGCCTTTCGAAAGATCCTTTTGCGTTCCTGAATGTCAGCCTGCGAGAATGCCTGGCCGTCCGGAGTAATCAACGCATCGCCTTCCTCTAGCTTGAGCATCCCCAGCAGCACCGCCGTATCCACGCTGGGCAAAAGCGCATCCACTTCAAGGCTCAGCTCATCAGCCAAAACGTGCAAATCGGCGCGCCCGCCCTGATCCACCAAAATTTCCAGCAACCCCGCCAGACCACCGGGGCGCGTATGCGGCAACATGATCTGCGCTCTGCGCGTGACGCCTTCGGTACCAGTCGCACCTGTTGTGAGCTGGCCGGCATGATCCTGTCGCGTCAGCGCTCGATAGATCAAATCAACCAACTCCACGAAGCGCGGATCCTTGTGATCCCGTGGGTGTGGCAATTCCACATTGAACTCCGCGTGAATGTGCGCAGGATTTCGCCCCAACACGATAATTCGGTCCGCCAGAATCACTGCTTCCTCGATGTTATGCGTCACGATAAAAATCGCGCGTGTCGGTATCTTCTTTCCCAGCCACAATTCCATCAATTCACCGCGGAGTGTTTCCGCCGTCAACACATCCAACGCGGAGAACGGTTCGTCCATAAACAACACTTCCGGTTCCACAACCAGCGCCCGCGCCACACCGACTCGCTGCTTCATCCCGCCGGAAAGTTCTTTCGGATACGCCGACTCAAAGCCGTCCAACCCCACCGCGTCGATAATTCGCAGCGCTCGCTTATGCCTTTCAACTTCCGGGATGCCTCGCGCTTCCAGCGGCGCTTCCACGTTCTCGATCACGGTCAACCAGGGAAACAGCGCGAAGCTCTGGAACACGATGGATACATTCGGCGTTTCCTCCTTCACCGGCTGTCCGTGCCAGTACACGTCACCACCCGAAGCGGGCGACAATCCCGTCAACATGCGCAGCATCGTCGATTTTCCGCAACCCGACGGCCCCAGCAATGCAATAATCTGTCCCGGATAAATCGCGATGTCCGTTGGCGAAATCACCTGGATGCGGTTTCCATCCGGCTGCGGATAGAATTTCTCCAGTTTGCGCGCCTCAATAATCGGCTCGACTGCCGTTGACGTTGTCGTAGTTGTGCTCATGAGTGCTGGTATTATCGCTCAATTTCTCCCCGGAACGAGTCTATTCTGCCAGCATTCGATGTTCCCGGCGTCTCCGGTTACAATTTTGTAATACCGAATGACCGAGTCGAGCACATCTCTCCACGCCGCTGCCACCCAGCGCCTTCCCGACTGGCTTCTGCCCCTCGGTCTTTGCCTCTTCCTATCTCTGCTTATCGTGCTTCCCTTCTTTTGGCTCGGCTCCGCTTCTGGCCACGATTTCGAATTCCACGTGGCTTCCTGGCTGGACGTATCCGCTCAATGGAAGGAAGGTATCGTCTTTCCCCGTTGGTCTGAATGGACCAACCACGGTTTTGGCGAGCCTCGCTTTATCTTCTATCCCCCGCTTTCCTGGATTCTCGGTGCTGCCCTGATTCTCCTGACTTCCGGCTCGGCCGCGCCCATCGTCTACATCATGCTCGTTCAGACATTCGCCGGACTTTCCGCTTATCTTCTTCTACGAAATCTGGCAGTCCGCCGTGCCGCCATCCTCGCCGCTGCTTGCTATGCCATCAATCCCAACGCGCTGCTGATGACTTACATCCGCAGCGATTTTGCCGAGCAATTGGCTTGCGCTTTCTTCCCATTGCTCCTTTTAGCAGCGCTACGTCTTTCCAGCTTGCTCAACGACTCCCCGAAGCGTTCCTCCATTGCGCTTTTCGCCATCCCCTACGCCGCGATTTGGCTCTCCAACGCCCCGGCTGCCGTGATTGCCAGCTATTCCATGGCCCTTTTATTTGCGTGGGCCTCTTTTTCTCAGCGCTCTTGGCGTCCGCTGCTTCGGGGCTCGACGTCGCTCGCGCTCGGCCTCGGCCTTGCCGCCTTCTACATCGTGCCGGCGGCTTACGAGCAGCGCTGGGTCAACATCGGGCAGGCTCTTTCGAGTGGCCTGCTTCCCAGCCAGAATTTCCTGTTTACATGGATCAACGACGCCGAGCACACCTGGTTCAACTGGATCGCCTCCATCTGCGCTCTCTTGCTCATTCTGATCTTCGCGCTCGCCGCCCTTGCATCGCGTTCCCTTATACAAACGAACCGAAGCCGCCCCATCGGCATCGCCCTGCTGATCCTCGGCGCCGCCGCCACCCTGCTTACGCTACGCTTTACGCTGCCCCTCTGGAACTACCTCCCCAAATTGCGTTTCATCCAGTTCCCTTGGCGCTGGATGTCCATCCTCGCTCTCGTTGCCGCCTACTTCCTGGCATTCGCTATGCAACGCCGCCGCGCCTGGCTTTGGTTCGCTGCCATTCTGGTTTTCTCCGCGCCCCTCGCCTATTTCCAGATCCAGAATACTTGGTGGGACGACGATGATCTGCCCACGATGCGCGACGCCCTGGCAAACGGCCAAGGTTTCGACGGCACCGACGAATACGACCCCCTCGGCGACGACCACCTCAATCTCCCCACGGACGCTCCTCCCGTCAAAATTCTTTCGCCAGAGTCCGAAACCGCTCTTGTGGCTGGCGCCCACTTCCAAATCCAGCGCTGGGCCGCCAACCGAAAGCAACTGCGCGTTGAGACGCCCTCCGAAGCTCGCGTCGCCCTGCGCCTGCTCAACTATCCCGCCTGGCGCGTCACCGTAAACGGCAAAACCATCTCCCCGGATCGCCTCGACGATCTCAACCAAATGATCGTTCCGGTAAAACCCGGCGCTTCCGAGATCGCCGTCAGCTTCACTCGCACCAAGGACCGCACCCTCGGCGACGCGGTCTCCGCCATCAGCCTGCTGCTCACTTTGTTTTTGTTCTGGATCAAGACACGCGAAGAAAGGTGAAGTTACCGCCGGTCAATCGACGGATGGCGTATATCCAGCCCCTGCACGATGTAAATCACGTCTTCCGCGATGTTCGTCGCGTGGTCGCCAATACGTTCGAGGTTCTTCGCAACCAAAATCAATTCAAACGCGGGAAACACCAAGCTCGAATCGCCCATCATGTAGGTCAGCAATTCCCGGAAAATCTGGTCGCGGTAATGATCCACCTGGTCGTCGCTCGCCATCACCTTCTGGGCCAGTTCGACATCGCGTCGCACCACGGCGTTCAGCGCGTTGCGCACCTGTTCTTCCACCAGTTCGGTCATGCGCGGCAAATCCACATACGGCTTCACTCGAGGATGCCGTAGAATCCGCAGGGCTCCCTGCGCCACGTTTACCGCCTGATCCCCAATTCTTTCCAAATCGTTATTGATCCGCGAGACCGCCAACACGAAGCGCAGGTCCGCTGCCATCAACTGGTGCAGCGCCAGCAACTGCACTACCCGGTCATCAATCTCCAATTGCAGTTCGTTGATCGCGTCTTCTTCGTCCAGTACGCGCTTCGCCAATTGCTCGTCTGAATCCAGCACTGCATGAACGGCCTGGTGCACGGCTCGTTCCGCCAGGCTGCCCATCCACAGCAGTCGCTCTTTCAGTTCGTTCAGGTCCTTTTCAAAGTGCCTTTCCATGCATGCCTTCCCACTCGTCTTTTCTACTGGTCAAGTCCGGTCAAATTACACCAACTCATCCAAATCGTCCAGTAATGTACGCTTCTGTCCTCGGATCGCCCGGCGTGGTGAACAGTTGCGGCGTCGGACTGAACTCAATCATTTGCCCAGTCAGCAAGAACGCTGTGAAGTCGCTCACGCGCGCCGCTTGCTGCATGTTGTGCGTCACGATCGCCACGGTCGTCAGGTTCTTCAAGTCCACCAGCAATTCTTCGATTTTCGCGGTGCTGATCGGGTCCAATGCCGAGCAGGGCTCGTCCAGCAGCAGTACTTCTGGTTCCACGGCGAGGGCGCGCGCGATACACAAACGCTGTTGTTGCCCTCCGGAAAGCTCGTATGCCGACTTATGCAAGTGGTCTTTCACTTCTTCCCACAATGCCGCATTCCGTAAACTTTTTTCGACAATGTCCGCAATGGCTCCCTTGAATCCGTTGATTCGTGGTCCATACGCTACGTTTTCAAAAATGGACTTGGGAAACGGATTCGGCCGCTGGAACACCATGCCAACCCGCCGCCTCAGCGCCGTCACGTCCTGCGCCAGAATATTTTGCTGGTCCAGCAGGATCTCTCCCTCCAATCGCGACGTATTCACCGTTTCGTGCATGCGATTTAGCGTACGCAGCAGTGTGGACTTCCCGCATCCCGACGGGCCGATCAACGCGGTCACCCGCTTATCGGCGATGCCCATGTTGATATCGAACAGAATCTGCTTCTGCCCGTAGTAAAAGTTGACCTTCGAAATCGTCATCCGCATCGGCGCCGACACCGCATGCTCCTTCGCTCCTGCAGCCCCGGCCGTTGCCGCTATATTTACGGAAAGTCCCGGATTGGGTGACCCTTGCATTCCTATCCTCTCGGCACCGCTATGCCCCGCGACAGTATCGTCCGTGCCAGTATGTTGATGATCAAAATCAGCCCGAGCAGCACCAGCCCCGCCGCCCACGCCTGTCGATGCCAGTCCTCGTAGGGCGACACCGCGTATGTGAAGATCATCACTGGCAGGGACGCCGTTGGTTGCGTCCACCCCTGGCTCCAGAAGCGGTTCCCGAACGCGGTGAACAGCAGCGGCGCCGTTTCCCCCGCCACCCGCGCTAGCGCCAACAGAATCGCGGTAAGAATCCCTCGATACGCGGCCGGAACGATTACCGTCGATATGGTTTTCCATTTGCTTGCTCCCAGTGCCATCGCGCCTTCTCGCAGCATCCGTGGCACCGCCCCTAAAAACTCTTCCGTGCTCCGCAACGTGATCGGGATCATCATCATCCCGAGCGCGAAGGCTCCCGCCAGCGTCGAAAAGTGTTTGAACGGCAGAACCACCAGGCTATACGCAAAGATTCCGATCACGATGGACGGCACACCATTCAGCAAGTCGGCCGAGTAGCGCACCACCGAAGCCACCGCCGTGCCGCTGAACTCGGCCAAATATATCCCGCCCAAAAAGCCAATCGGCACGCCAAACAACGATGCAGCCAACAGCAGCTTGGCGCTCCCGACAATGGCATTCGCCATGCCTCCGCCGACTTCTCCCACCGGCGCAGGCAGCCTCGTAAAGAACGCCCAGTTCACCGCCGTCCCGCCGTTAAAGACAAGATATCCCAGAATCAAAAACAGCACGCTTACGCAAACGACAGCGCATACTCCGGTCATCGTCAGCATGAAACTGCTGACCAGTTTCCTCCAGCGTAACCGCGCGTTCATCAGGCGCTCACCTTGCTTCCCTTTTGCGTGGTCACGATGATCAGCAGCCTGGCCAATCCGTTAATCACAAACGTCAGCAGAAACAGCACCAGGCCCAGCCCAATCAGTGATTGCAGGTATAAGTCACCCGTCGCTTCGGTAAACTGGTTGGCAATCACCGACGCAATCGAATCTCCCGGCGAAAACAAGGATGCGCTGATCGTGGGGGTGTTCCCGATCACCATCGTCACTGCCATCGTTTCGCCCAGCGCGCGCGCCAGCGCCAGAAAGATCGACCCCATAATTCCCGTCCGCGCAAACGGCACCACCACCTTCCAGGTCGACTCCCATCGCGTCGAACCCAAGGCCAGCGCCGCTTCCCGCATATCTCTGGGCACCGACAAAAGCACTTCGCGCGACACTGATATGATGTACGGAATCACCATGATCGCCAGCACAATTCCCGCGGTCAGGAAGCCCACTCCGTACGACGGGCCTTTAAAGATTGGCAGAAAGCCCAACGGCTTATTCAGGGCCGGGTAAATCACCGTGCGAATCAGCGGCACCACAATAAAAATCCCCAATAGCCCGTAAATCACGCTCGGAACCGCCGCCAGAAGATCGATAAAAAACTGCAGCGTGTCCGATATTCTTGGCGGCGCCAGTTCCGCAAGAAAAATCGACGCTCCAATCCCCAGCGGCACGGCAAGGAACAATGCCACCGCCGACGTGACCAGCGTTCCGTACACGAACGGAAGCGCGCCATACTCATCGGTGACCGGGTCCCACACTCTGGTTACAAAAAAACTCAACCCGAACTTGTGCCGCGCCAGCGCCGAGTTGATCCAGAGCTCGTACACCAGCAGCATCGTAATCAGCACGACCGTCGCCGCAAAAATCAACGTGATCAGCCGCGCGATTTCGTCCCCGTCTCGCAGCCTCGAGAAAAACGAGCGCGAACCCACCGCGGGGCTCGCGCTCGGCACCATTGGATTTGCTGTCGCCACGTCTCTTTTTGTCTATTGCACCTTGCTGATCGCGTGCAATTCCTTGTCTACAACTTCCTTGGGCAGTTTTGCGTACGATAGCGCTTCGTTATAGCTCTGTCCGTCCGTCAGCATCCACTTCAGAAAGCCCTTGATCGCGTCTCGCTTCGCGGTGTCCTGAATCTTCGACGGAATCAGTAGCCACGTGAAGCTCGAAATCGGATAGGCCGTCTTCCCCGCAGCATTGGTGATGCTCACTCGGAAATCCGCCGGCATCTCTTTCGCTGCACCCGCAGCCGCTGCCGTCACACTGGCCAAATCTGCCTTGATGAAACTACCCGCCGCATTCTTCACCGTGCCATAGGGAATGTTGTTCTGCACCGCATAGATTAGTTCGACATACCCGATGGAGTCTGGCGTCTGCTTCACCAGGCCGGTCACACCTTCGTTGCCCTTACCGCCCAAGCCCACCGGCCAGTTCACCGAGGTGTTCCGGTTCACCTTGCTCTTCCACTCGTCGCTCACTTTCGACAGATAGTCCGTAAAAATGTAAGTCGTTCCGCTGCCGTCGGAGCGGTGAATCACCACGATGTCCTCTGCCGGCAGGTGCACTCCTTTGTTTGCTCCCACGATAGCCGGATCGTTCCACTTGGTAATTTTCCCTAGATAGATTCCGGCCAGCGCTTCGGGAGTAAAGTTCAACGCCCCCGGGACTCCCTTCACGTTATAAGTCGGCACTACTGCTCCGAGAACAGTCGGAAAATGCAGAATCTCGCATCCTCGCTTTGCCTGAAACGCTTTCAGTTGATCGTCGTTCATCGGGCCATCGCTGGCACCGAAATCCACTGTGCCTTCCGTGACCTGCTTGATCCCGGCTCCCGAACCTACGGATTGGTAGTTGAACTGAATACTGGAGTTTTTCTGGTGATACACGTCAAACCACTTCGAATAAATCGGATACGGGAACGTTGCCCCCGCCCCGTTGATCAGAAGCCCCTGGGCCCAAACTGCCGTTCCGAGCACAACTAGAGCGGCCAACAACATCACGGCGCGTTTCATTAAGTTTTCTCCCTCGACTTTTATGCAGCCCTAGAACAGAAGAGTCTGATTCGCGAACGTTACAGAATTGTTACATCTGGTGCCAACTCTGTTAAAAATCGAAAACAACCCCTTTCCCTTACTAAACCGCCGTATTTCATAAACTTGTCCGTACCAAAAAAAGGGCGACTCTTTCGAGCCGCCCCCCTCCCGCCAGGTTTCCCCGACGGTCATGTTATCGACTTCGCTTTTAAGGCAGGTAATAGCGGAACGAGGTCCAGAACATGTTGTTCGTCGCGTGCGGCTGGATGCTGGTCGTCCCGGTTAGCCCGTTGCTGCCGGACCAGGTGTTGCGATAGATGTAAGAGTATTGCAAGCCCCACTGTACTCTTCCCTTTTCGCCCTGGTAGATCTTGTTCCAGAAGCCCAACGTCGCTTCCGAGAGATACCGGGTGTCACCCGCGCAGGTTCCGCCGGTTCCCGGAGTTCCCGTGGCGCTCGGCAGCGCCTCTGTCGAGCAACCCGTGTTGTTCGCATACGGTGAGCCATAGCCGCCGATGCCGTTCAACGTGATCGAGGTGGAGGTCAGCGCTGGGTAGCCAGGCTGAACGCCTCCGTCAGCGCACGGCTGCTGGCCGACTCCACCGCAACCGGGAATCGCCGGAGTATTGGTCACCTTGATTGTGTGGTAGCCAACGTACGCCGTACGTGCTGCGTATTCGCCGCCAACGTATCCATAGATGTCCCACTTCGGTGTGGCGTGCCATTCCAGTCGGGCCAACCATGACGCATTGTGAACCAGCGCGATCGTGCCATCCGGCCGAAGTGTGGCGTCGGGCAACTGCGCGGACGCGTAGCGACCTTCTCCATCGCCGTACATCCCGCTCAGTCCGATATCCAGCTTCTTCGAGAACACCGGGGTGATCGTATGGAAGCCGATCGCTCCACCGGTGCTTTGGTTGTTGTAAGCCCCAATCGAACTGGGTGCCAGGCTTCCGTCAACCGGGCAGGGCAACGTGGTCGGCGTCCCTGGCGTCGGGAAGTTCTTCGCTGTGGTTCCCACCACGGCGCATGGGAAAATGCGGTTCTGATACGTGCTCACGATGCCAAACAGTTCGTAGTGGCCAAAACCCGGGTCCACCGCCAACTTGGCGACGAAATCGGGTGTCAGGTTGATCGAATATCCTGTGGTATCCGAGAAGTTCAGCAAGCCACCGCCCGCACCAGGCGCGAACACGAACGCGTTCTGATAGGTCGTCGCCGTGCCCGTCGCTGAGGTATTCGTGTACGTGCTGAAACCACGCCCGCCCACTGTCGCTTCGGGGTTTTCCATGGAAAGCGCCAAGGTCACTTTGTTTTCAAACGATTTGGAAACGCGCAACCCATACTGCCGTTCCCAGTTGAAGCCCACCTGGTATTGGGAGTCGATGGTCAACGGAATCCACTCCGTCAGGTTCACCGTTCCGACTCGGTCAGGGGTAACCAAGCTCCACATCTGTCCACCGGAAATCGCCCACCCGTCTGCGAAGTCTGCGCGTCCGAATGCCTGGCGGATGCGGAAAACATAGGAGTCGCTCTGGCGGTTGTTGGAGGTCACGCCCGTGCCCAAGAAATCCGATTCGTAGTATCCGTACACGCTGGTGTCGCCAATCTTCGTGGATGCCTTTAAGCTCAGCCGCGATTGCCGTGCTGTCAGGTCCATTTCCGGCAGTCGGCCAACGGAGTTGCCGCTAAACGGAATCGCATTGAACTGTGTGTTGATGCCGTCGCTCATTGCGTGCGTGCGGTTCACCGTTTCTGCCGCGATGAACCCACCCGGCGTGATTTCGATTCCCTTGAACCGGATGGAGAGCGGCCCCTTCTCATCGCCTTGGCCGCCGTTGGCGTTCATCGGGTTGCCGCCCGGCGTGCTGCCCGATGCGCTGCTGCTGCCCGCGCTCGATGCCGACGTGCTCGCCGCCAAACTTGCCACAGACGTGTTCAATTCTGTTGTCGTCGCCTTTACTTCCGCGGAAGTTGCCGCAGCTTCGCTGGCTTTCACGGTGGCGTCTGCCGCTTTCGAATTTGCCGCGGCCGCCGCCTCCCGTGCTTCTTCAATCTGCTTGTCGCGTTTAGCCAATTCTTCCTTCAGCAATTGCAACTGCTCTTGCTGTGCCTGTAGGGCCTGCCGCAATTCTTCCATCTCAGCGGAAATCTCTGCATTGGTCTTGCCTGGAGCCGCCTTCGCCGCCGTTGCGTTCTTGGCAGGCTGCGCGTTGGCCGGCGCATCTTTCGGTGAGTCCTTCGGTGAGTCTTTCGGTGAGTCAGCCATCGCCGTTCCCACGGTCAGGAACAGCGATAGAGTCAGTGCTGCAAGTTTTTTCATTGCCTCTCTCTTTTTGCAAAAGAAATTTCGGACAAAGTAGCTGGGAAAAGCAAACACCCCGCGTCCGAAGGTAGAGAGGCTCTCTTACAGACATGTCAAATGCACATTAATAATCCGTAACAATTAGGCGTAGTATGGACCTATCTATTGTATTTTCATAAGATTAACCAACTACTGGCTTTACCCTAGAACCCCCTTTTGCCCTCATTTGACCGCCTTTTCGTGGGAATGCTGTCCGTTTTTGTGACGTGTGCTCACACACCCGTGCTTGCCGGGCTCAACTTTTTCGCTGGTCGATTTCCTTGGTGAGGACGAAGCTATCGGGTCAAGCCAAGCTGATAAGCGAGGACAATCTGGCTCACCACGTACCGGTAATGCGCGTCGGTGTCTTGAATATCTGCATCGGTCTTCTGCAGTTCCGCCTGTGTCGCTTCCACGATCGATCCCAGGCCCAACTTATAGCGTGCCTGGGCTAATTCCAGCGCCAACTGTGCCTGTTGGCGCAATTGTTCGGTCACGGACAACCTCTTATATGCGTCCTGTGTTTGTAGCCAACTGTTCCGTACATCCCTGGCCACGTTGTCTTGCAAGTCTTGAAGCCTTTTCTTCTGCGCCTCTGTAGCCAGGTCTGCGCTCTTTGCCCTCGCTGTGAAGAGAAATCCATTAAATATCGGAACGTTGATGTTCACACCGGCGGCGCCATACCAACTCGTGATGTTGGGGTCGTGGACCGGCGATCCTCCTACGACTCCCAGTGCATTCACCGTCGGAAAAAACAAATCGTGTTCCGCTCGTCCGAATTTCTCCGCGGCCAACACCGAATCCCGCAACGAGCGGATCTCCGGACGCTGGTCCATGGCCTGCTGAATCAGCGCACCGGCGTCTTCCACGGGTGGTGTCACTGCCACGGATGGCTCCTGTGGTTCAACGTCCTGTCGGTCGGCATAACCTAGCACCGCGGATAACGTCGACAGCGACGCCTGGTAACTGTCTTGCGCGTCCAGCAGCAGCAGTTGCGCTCGTGCCAACTCCACTTTGGCAAATGCCAGATCCACTTCCGACTTGAGCTTCGCCGTCGTCAGCGCTTGAATCTGATCCTCAAACAATTGCCGCGCTTTTACCGTTTCCTCGGCAACCTGCAGCAGCGCCTTGGTCTCCAGCGTGTTGTAGAACGACTGGTCCACCGCCAGGATCACGTCTTGTTTCGTGGCCACTGCGTTCTCGTCTTGTGCTTTCGCCTGAAACCTTGCATTTCCCACTAAATTGGGGGTGCGCCCAAAATCCGTAATCAACTGGCCCACCGTTATCCCGCCTGCCAGCCGCGAAAACATTCGTCCGTTCGTCAGATAGCCCGCGGCAAGCCGTGTTCCTTCATTTGCTCCTACGCCTGTCAGGTTCACCCCCACTTGGGGCAGCTCCGCCGACCGCGCTTCTACGACATACTGCTGTGCCTGTAACGCCACCAACCGGCCCACTGTGATTTGTGGGTTGTTCTTCAACGCAATCGCTTCGGCTTCTTCGATCGTCAGTTTGTGTCCTGGTGGCAGTGGCGATGGGGCAACCTGCGCTTGATGCGCTTGTTTTTGTTCGCCCTGTTGTGGGTTGAGTAGCGCTTGCGGTGTTTGCTGACTTTGCAGCGCCGCTTCGTATTCCCCTCCGGAAGTCGCGCTTCCGTTTCGTGCTGCGTTTTGAGCCGGGGCGGGAGCGTCCGGCAATTGCTTTGCTTTCATTTGCATTCCGCACGGCGCCAGCAGCAATGCCACTACCACCCATCGCCTCACCCATCCACGTCCCGCTTCTCCTGTCCTGCTCGGCTTACCCGCCTTCGTGTTACTTTCGTTCCATCTCGTCAATTTCCCACTTGGCTCGCACTTGGTCTGCATCAGTGTGCCTCCGCTTTTTGCAGCTCGCCACGCTGCTCGCGCCGGCTGTAGATGATGAGATACGCCGCCGGAACGATAAAGATCGTCAGCACGATCGACGACAGCAGTCCACCGATAATGGCTCGCGCCAACGGTGCGTAAGCTTCGCTCCCGGTTTCCAGCTTGAATGCCATCGGGATTAATCCCACCACGGTGGCCAACGACGTCATCAGAATCGGGCGCAGCCGGATGCGGCAGGCTTTCACCACAGCTTCCCGCAGTTGCTTGCCTTCTCCTCTCAACACGTTGGCAAAGTCCACGATCAAAATGCTGTTCGACACCACCATGCCCTGCAGCATCACCACGCCCATCAGCGATTGAATGTTCAGCGTGGTTCCGGTCACCGCTAGCGTGACCAGCACTCCCGTCAATCCTGTCGGCACCGCCAGCACGATCAGGAACGGATCCACGAACGAACTGAATTGAGCCACAAGAATCAGGTACACCAACAAAATCGCCAGTAATAGCCCCAGGCCGAAGCTCTTGAACGATTCGTCCATGGTTACTACCAGGCCGCGTACATCCACCCGGAAGTTTCTCGACAGATGCAAGGCCGACACGATTTTCTCTACTCCAGCGCGTGGTTTCCCCAAGTCTTCTCCGGAAGGTGCGACATAGATATCCATCACGCGTTCCAGTTGATAGTGATCGATTTCCGTGGGCGTAGGGATTGGCTCCACGGTTGCCACTTGATTCAAGTACGTTGGTAATTTGATGTTCTCGGCTCGCAAGGGCATCGTCTGCAAATTCTGAATGGTCTTCACCGTGTTGTTTGGGTACTGCACTGTAACGAAGTAATTGTTTCCCGTTCTCGGATCGATCCAGTAGCTCGGCGCGATCATCACGTCGGAAGTCAGCGCCGTGATTACGTTGTCCACCACGTCCTTCGGGCTGAGCCCCAGTTCCGCCGCACGCGCCCGATCGATATTCATCTGCAGGCCGGGGTAATCCATGTCCTGTGGCACATAAACGTCCGACACTCCCTTCACTCCTTTAAACTTTTGTGCCAGATCCAGCGTGATGTCGTTCACTTTGTGCAGGTCCATGCCGCTTACCTGCACGTCGATCGGCGCTGGCATTCCTTGGTTTAACACCGAATCCACCAAGCCGCCCGACTGAAAATAGGTCCGCAACTGCGGCAACTCTTTTTGTATCCGCGCGCGCACTTTATCCATGTACATGAAGCTGCTTCCTTTGTGGTCTTCGATCAGCCCCACTTCCACAAATGCCGTGTGCATTGCTGCGTTTGGCGTGAATAACGCCGACAAATCCGGGAACACGCCGATGTTCGAGACAATCGTGCTCAGGTCGCTCTTGGGCACCTCTTGGCGCACGATGTTCTCCACCTTCTCGACATATTCATTCGTCAGTTCCAACCGCGTGCCCGTGGGTGCTTTCACATTAATGATGAATTGCCCCGCGTCGGTCCTGGGAAAGAAGGACACTCCAATGAATGGGTACAGCAGCAGGCTCACCACGAAAAGTCCCACGATTCCCAACACCGTCGCCCACGGAACATCCAGCGACTTCTCTACCCATTTCTCGTAGAGATCCAGCAACTTCTCGAACCTTTTATTGAATCCCGCGTTGAACCGCGCTCCCCATGACTTTTTGGGCGAGGGCTCATCGGTTTCTACGCCACCCCCGGCGGTCTCGTGGACCGGCTTCAAATAATGCGCGCAGAACAGCGGCACCACCGTCATGGCATCGAAGTACGACGCGAACAATGCAATCACCACACCCAGCGCCAACGCCTGGAACAGGTACTTGCTCACTCCAAACAGGAATGTCACCGGGAAGAACACCACTACCGCCACCAGCATGATCGCCAGCACCGCCAGCGATACTTCGTTCGCCCCGCGCAACGCCGCCGTTTTCGGGTCTTCTCCCTCTTCCATGTGGCGAAATATGTTTTCAATTACCACCACGGAGTCATCGATCAGTCGCGAAAATGCCAACGCCAATCCGCTTAGCACCATTGCGTTAATGGTTTTCCCCATGGTGTGCAGCACGAAAAACGTGATCATCACCGACAGCGGGATCGACAGGAAAATCGCCACTGTCGCTCGCCCGCTTCCCAGAAACATCAGGATCATGATCGCCGTCAGCACCACCCCGATGCTTCCTTCTTTCAACACCGTCGAAATGGCCTGCTTCACGAACACGGACTGGTCGAACACGACCCGCGCTTTCAATTCAGATGGAATGTCTCGTAGATTCTTCACCGCTTTCTTGATTCCATCCACCACCGCGATGGTGTTGCTGTTCCCTCCTTGCTTCTGCACCGGCACGTACACCGACGGCTGTCCGTCCACGCGCACAATGTTGTATTGCAAATACGATCCATCCACGGCTTCGCCCACGTCGGACACGAAGACCGACTTCTCTCCTTCCGTCTTCACGGGAATTTGGTTAATATCCCTCGGCTTCGCCACCTGAGCGTTCGTATAAATGTTGTAATCGAGTGGCCCAATCCGCACGTCGCCCGCAGGCAGAATCAGGTTCTGCGCGTTTACCGCGTGCACTACATCCAGCGGGCTTAAGCCATGCGCCTGTAGTTTCAAAGGATCCACGTACACCATCACCTGCCGGTATTTCCCTCCATACGGAGGCGGCACCGTCGCCCCAGGAATACCAGCGATCTGGTTTCGCACCTGATATTGCAGATAGTCGTGCAACTGCGTTTCCGTCATGCCCTCGCCCTGCACGGTCAGCAGGCACACCGGCAAGCTCGATGCTCCCGTGCTGATCACCACCGGCGGCAGCGTTCCTTGCGGAAGACGGCGCAGGTCCGCCATCGCCAGGTTCGACATTTGCGTTACATCCGCATCCGCGCTCGTTCCGGGCTGGAAGAAAATCGAAATCAGGCTGACTCCCGCCATGGATCGCGACTGTTGGTGGTCCACTCCGCTGGCCAGGGTGAAAAATCGTTCAAAGGTATCGGTGATGTCCGCTTCAATTTGCTGCGGTGGCATTCCGTTGTAGAACGTCGCTATCAGTACTTCCGGCAACTCGATCGGCGGAAACATGTCCACCGGCATCTGCAGCACGCTCGTCAATCCCAGCACGCACACGAACAAACAGACCACGATGATGAAATAGGGATTCTTGATCGCAAACGTCGGCATCGCTCGCTTACTCCTTCATCTCCGCTGGCTTGGTCGGCTGCGGCTTCACCAGCATCCCGGGCTGGAATTGGTCCTGCTCGCCATAAATCGCGGTTTCGCCGTCCTTCACTCCCGACAGAATCTCCACCCGGTTCGCCGTCTGGATTCCCACGGTTACATTGCGTTTGTCGATACGGTTCGCGCTGTCCACAATCAACACGATTCCCGTGTCATTCCCTTTGATCAGCACTGCTTGGACCGGCAGAGTCAGAACGCCTTTGTCCGCGTGCACCGGCAGCTGCACGTCCGCATACATTCCCGGAATTAATTCATATTTCGGATTGGGCACCTGCACTTCGGTGTGCATCGTCCGTGTACTCAGGTCGATTTGGTCCGAAAAACGGACCACTTGGCCCGTAAACGCCCTATTCAATGCGGACACTTTCACTTCGATGGGCTCGCCCATCTTGATATCACCCGCGTAATGTTCCGGAACAGGAATCACCAGCCGCAACAGATCGTTCTGCGACAGCCGGCACAACGCCGATTCCCCCACGTTCGATGAGGTACCCGCCGGCAATAGCGCGCCAGTGTATGCGTACATCTTCGTCACCACACCGTTAAATGGCGCGGTCATCCGCGCATACGCGTACAGCGCGTTGTCTTTCGCAAGGCTTGCTTTCGCATTTGCCAAGGCCGCCTCTCCCGCGGCCACGCTGTCTTTCGCCGCAGACACTCCCGCGCTGGTCTCCAGATCTTTTCCCTGCGCTACGTCGATCTCTTCCTGCGAAATCAACTCCGGCCGTGTCTTCTGCACTTCCGCTTCGCGCGTATAGGTCACATGTGCCACCTGGTAGGCCGATTGCGCTCTCGTCAACTCCTCGTGCGATCGCTCCAGGTCTTGCTGCGCCCGGGTCACGGTCGCCTGGTCTCCCTGCAACTGCTGCTGCAGCTCGGGAATCTCCAGTTCGGCCATCAACTGGCCCTGCTTTACGTGGGTGCCCCAGTCGATATACAGCTTCTTGATGTAGCCGGACTCTTTCGCGTAAACATCGATCTCTTGGAACGGCAAAAACTCCGACGCGATGTTCAGGCTGCTCGAGATGTCTTGCCGCTCCACGTTCACTACCGCCGCAATGGGTGCCGGTCCATCACCAGCGTTTCCGCTGTCTGCCTCCGTCTTGGAGTGCCGGATCAGCAGCCAGCCCAACACCACGACCACCAACACAATTCCTGCGATTTGCCACTGCCGGTTTCGAGTCATGTCCCCTTCTTGATAGCAGGCCGAGCAGGGCTTTCCGCCCTTTCGTGGCCCACTCGTTCCATAGGCAATAAAATCGATAGCCCTTTTAGGTCAGTTTCGCGTACGCCGCTACTTCCCCGGTTTTTGGCTGGGATCTATCGCGCGGGGGGCGGACGGAACCAGATGCTCGCGATCAGTTCCACCCGTTGCGCTAATGTTTCGTCCTGCGGTGTGTAGGTAGGGTATTTGGACTTCTCCGCCTGTAATCCGGCAAAGATTGCCTCGACGATGGCTTCGGGTTGGGCGCTCTCCCACTGTACGGGGGTGTAATGCAGTAGTTCCGATGAGCCTACCGTTGCACGATGACGTTCCATGGCCTGATAGCCGAGCCCAGGCGAGTGGCTTAGCAGCGCCAAAAAGGGGTTATAGAGAAGCAGCCCGATTAACAGCAGCGGAACACACCAACGCAAAAAGAATGGGCGTTTATTCCGTTCTGAGCTGCTGGGCACTCAATCTCTCCCTATCCCTCAACCTTAGTTGGACTCGCCATAGGGGTCAAGTGGATGCTTCCCGTTCAGTTCCAACTTTCATATGGTTGATGCTTCGAATGCCTGTTTTGTCTACACGGTGGGGGCTGCCGGGAGGATGGTCACGTATGCACCGCAGCGATTTCAGGGATTAATCGGTGTTCGTTGGCGGAGGGGAGGAGAAGGGGACCGGTGCCAGGGGTGCGCCGGTCCCCAAGGTAGGACTTGGAGTGAAGACTAAACGTGCCGAGTGTCTCAGGTCGGAGTCACTTGCGAATGAAGGCCATGTGAATTCTTGGTGACCTCCTCCGCGGCGTCCCCGTCGGCCTCGACTCTCACCACGAGCCCACGGCCGTGCCGCACATCCAGGCCGCGCACCCAAAAAATGATGTCCTCAGCAATATTCGTGGCGTGATCCGCAATCCGCTCCAGATGCCGCGTTGCCAGCACGAACTGCATTCCGGGACTTACTAATGCCACATCCTGCGTCATACCCTGCAACAGCGTCTCGAAAATTTGGTCACGGTATTGATCGACTGTGTCGTCGCTTTCCAGCACTTGCGCCGCCAGATCCGCATTCCGAAAAATCAACGCGCCAAGGCTCCGGCTTACCATTGACCGTACCGCCTCCGCCATCGGCGCCAACTGCTCTGGCATCTTTGCGTCTGGCGTGTCTCGCAGTGTAATTACGCGTTCCGCCAGATTCACGGCAATGTCCCCGATGCGCTCCAGATCGTTCGTGATCTTCAATGCCGCCACAATCAGCCGCAATTCGTCGTCGCTGAATCCGCCGCGACGCAGCAGCCGGATGGCATGCTCGTCGATCATGATTTCCATCTCGTTGATTCGCGGCTCGAACAGGAACACTTCGCCCGGCAGCCCCGCCGTTCGTGGATTATCGAATCCGATAATCGCGTCCAACGCCCTGTTCATCGCGCTTTCCACTACCCGCGCCATCGACACCAGGTAGTTCACCAGCACATCGTAAAGAACCGCTTCCGTCAGTCCCGGAGCTGTAGCCACACAAACCTCCGCGTCTGGCTGCAAGGGCCACGCGCTATTTCTAACCTGCGACGGAATTGTTACACGCTGTTAACGCTGAGGTAAATAATTGCCAACGAAAGGAATTACGCGCTGGCCGGACTGCTTCCGCGGTACGCCCGCGAAACACCGCTTCCCCGTGTCCCGGCTCGCTCCGGGTCAAACACCGGCACCGCAAAATGAAACTTTGACCCTACCCCCACTTCGCTTTCCACCCAGATCCGTCCACCGTGCGCTTCCATCAGGTGTTTTGCGATCGACAACCCCAATCCGGTTCCGCCCGCTTCGCGAGACCGGGCTACATCCACCCGGTAGAATCGCTCGAAAATCCGGGGCTGGTCTGCTTGCGGTATGCCGATTCCCGTATCCGCCACCGTGAAGATCACTTCATCTCCCCGCACTTCGGCGCTTAATTCGATCTTCCCGCCCGGCAGCGTGTACTGAATCGCATTGTCCAGCAGGTTTTGCAGCACTTCCTGCAGCCGTCGATTATCCGCCGCCACTTCCGGCAGTTGGCCGGGCAAGCTTAGTGAAAGCGTTAGACCCTTCTCCGCGGCGCGCCGTTGTGCGGTCTCGTAGACCGATTCCACCAGCGCCGGCACGCTCACCGCCCGGATTTCCAGTTCCAATTGCTCGGCATCCATTTGCGACAGTCGCAGCAGGTCTTCCGTTAACCGCGCCAGCCGGCGTGAGTGTTCTAGGATGATCGCCAGGAACCGCCCCCGGTTCTGCGGATCGTCGATTGCCCCGCCAATCAATGTTTCTGCGAATCCCTGGATCGCTGTCAGCGGCGTGCGAAACTCATGCGACACGTTGGCCACAAAATCTCGCCGCACGCGTTCCAGCTTCCGCAAATCCGTAATGTCGTGAAGCACAATCACCGCGCCCGACGTTTCTCCTGCCCGAACCGCTGCCACAGTCGCCGCAAAATAGTGTTGTCGCAGCGTTCCGGTTACGATTTCCGCTTCCACCCGCGGCTCTCCGGCCAACACGCGCCGCACCGCACCGATCAGTTCTATCTGCCGCACCACTTCCAGCAGTGAGCTGCCCGCCACTGGCGGCACATCCAATCCCAAAATGGAGGCGAAACCCGGATTCGCAAACACCAGTCGTTCTCCGGCGTTCACCACCGCTACGCCTTCCACCATCGACCCCAGAATTGCCGCCGAAAGGTTCCGCTCCTCCGTTAATGTCCGAATCGTACGGTCCAGCCGTCCTGCCGTCTGATTCAGCGATGCCCCCAGCGCATCCAGCGAATCGTTCCCGCCATCGGTCGGAAGCGCCCTGAAATCTCCCTCCGCTACTCGCCGCGAAAACTCGCGCAACCGCTCCACCCGGCTCGTGTACGAACGAGACATCAGCATCGCCACGGCGCCCGCGCACAAGTAAATCAGCAACGACCACAACCACAGCCGCCGCCGGAACCTCCACAATTCGCTGCCGAAGCCCGCCACCGGCAGAGCCAACCGCAAAACCACTGGCGTACCACCAGGTAAATCCCGGCGTACTGCGTAATACATGAGCTCTGCGTTTACCGAAACGCTTCGCCGCGATGCCTGTCCTTCGCCGTTTTTCAGCGCTTCCACAACCTCCGGCCGTTCCGCATGGCTTTCCATCGTGGCCGTTTCCGATAGCGAGTCCGCTAATACTCTTCCATCCGCGGAGATTACTGTGATGCGCACACCGCTCGAGGCATTCGCGGCCACCCATGTGTTCAGGGCGGCAAGTTGTTCGGGTGTTTGTGGAGTTCCGCTGGTCAACGGTAGCGGGTGAAGATTCATCAGGTGCGCCAGCGACTTCAATCGCTGGTAACCTTCCACTTCGTAACTGTTCCTCAGCGCTCGCTCGGCAAGGAAATCTACCGCGAGCAGCACGCTCAGCAGCAGCGCAAGGTAGGTCAGCGCCAGTTTTCCGAAAAATTTACGTTGCACGTGTTTCGAACAGATACCCCGCACCGCGGACGGTCTTCAAGTGCAGGGGATTTTCTGGATCGGCTTCAATCTTCTCACGCAACCGCCGTACATACACATCCACGCTGCGCGGGGTCACAAACCGGTCGGTGCCCCACACCGCATCCAGCAACTGGTCTCGCGTGAATACGCGATTGGGCCGCGAGGCCAGGTAGTACAGCAGGCGAAATTCCAGTGTGCTCAGTGGCACCGGCCTCCCGCTATGGCTCACGCGATACGACGCCGGATCAATGGCCAGCTTCCCGATCTCCAGGATGCGTGGTGCGTCTGCGGGTGGTTCTGCACGGCGCAGCAGAGCTTTTACGCGCGCAATTAATTCCCGCGGACTGAACGGTTTCGTGACGTAATCGTCCGCGCCCATTTCCAGCCCCACTACGCGGTCTGCCTCGTCTCCTCTCGCCGTAAGCATTAGCACCGGCAAGCGGTTCAGCGATTCTTCCTTACGAATTTCCCGGCAGATTTCCAAGCCAGACATTTTCGGCAACATCAAGTCCAACAACAACAAATCCGGTGGGGTTTTTTTGATCGTGGCCAGGCCGCTATTTCCATCAAATGCGGCGGTTACCTGAAACCCTTCATTGACAAGGTTATAGCGGACGAGCTCCACGATATCGCGGTCGTCCTCAATGATCAGGATGCGCTTCATATACAGCTCTCGGGCTGGCGATCGCATCGGTAGCAGTCTACCGTAGCTCGCTGGATTGCGATAGGCATGGTCAGGTTGTGACACCTCTTGGTGGCTCATACCAGGTCCACTTCATTGTGACAACATCGTCAATCCAAGTGGTAACCTGCATATGACAGCAATATGAATCCGCTGTAAATACCGAACCTGCTCAAATTCCACGGCTTTAGTCGCGTCGTGCCCGTGTGGCACGGTATTGTGGAGTTTTCGCTCCGGTTGCGTGCGGTTAACTCCGAACGGTCAAAACCGGGCATCGCGCCCCGCATACGACCTTGTAAGCCGCCGCCCACGGCACGTGTGAGCTCTCCCGGTGTTGCGGCTCCTTCAATCCCAAAACCACCAGATCCGCCTTCAATTCGTGCGCAGCTTGCAGAATCTGCTCGCTTACCATCCCGAATCGGACCATTACCTCCGGCCGTGCCCCCGTCGTTCCACTCTGGTCAATCAGTTCCTCCAGCCGTCCTTGCACGGTTCGTCGTGCTTCCTTTCTCATCTCCTGCAAGTCTCCGGTCCGCGACCAGTGGAACCCTTGGGGAATTGGTGCCGCAGGCTGCACATTCAATACCACCAATCTCGCTCCAAATTGGTTTGCAAACGCCACCGCGTATGGCAACGCCTTCACGGAAGCCGCGCTGAAATCCGTGGGAAACAAAAACGGCCGCACCGGCTCTGCCTTGTTCATCAGTGCGTCCTCATACGAACACGGCCCCACGGTAACCACAAAACATCCCGCATTCCGGAAAATCTCCTCCGCCACCGAGCCCAGCAACAACTTGCCCAACCCGCCTCGCCCGTGGGTCCCCACCACCACCGCATCTATGTGTTTTTCTTTGATTAGATCTTCCAACTGATCCCAAACGTTCCCATCTCTTAGGATAAATTCGCTTTCCAGCCCGGCGAGCGCGCCGCTCGTCAGCAAGTGCTGTTGCAATTTCTGCAAATCGCGTCGGCTCGCATCCATCGCCAAGTGCAATGCATCCGCACCCGCGATCGTGTAGCCAAGCGAAGACACCACGTGCAGCAGATGAAACTTCGCCCCAAAGTGTCGCGCAATCGCTAGCGCATGTCGGAGAGGTTTGCTCGATGCTTCGGAAAAATCGAATGCCACCAGGACGGATTTAACTTGAACGTCTACCGCTGTTGCAATGGGAGTCATATTCAACCCCTTCCCCGCAACCTGCCAGGAATGCTCCCCCTCAGCTCCTTATCTATCACCCGGGAGGACACGCCGCCGTGAGCCCGGTCACGCGCTTGCCAGGACCGCCAAAGCCTCGGTAAAGGGCCGGGCTGATCTCAAAACCGCGTCTTTTCGCGGCAGTTTTGCATTTAATTCGTGAAGTGGATGCGATAAGCGTAAGCGTACTTCCCCGGCAAGATCTCTGGCACGCGAATGTGTAGTCCATCCGGCAACTGTTCGAAGCTCAACGGCTTCTCCGCGCCCAGCAATTCCACCGATGCCACTTGTCCTTCTCCCGCTACGGCCCCAGCCAGGGCATGAATGACCGCTTGTCCATTCGCTGGCCAACCCAGCTCAATCGCATAAAGTGTCTTGCCTTTCGTCGTGAATCGAAAATCCGCGGCGGTGTAGTTTTGCGTCTCGGTATCGTGAAACGCTCCCTCCACCACCTTCGTCGGACCTTCCCCATACACACGCCAGGGACGCGTTCCGTAAACCGCCTCCCCGTTTACCTTGAGCCACGCACCAATGTCCCGCAGCACTTGTTGCACCTCATCAGGAATGGTCCCGTCCGACCTTGGCCCGATATTCAGCAACAAATTGCCGTTCTTGCTCACAATATCTACTAACTGGTGGACAATAAATTCGGGCGACTTGAATGTATCCTTCTCGATGTAACCCCACGACCGGTTGCTGACCGAAGTATCCGTTTGCCAGTACTCCGGCCGGATCTGGGATAGCTGTCCCCGCTCGATGTCCAACACACCTGCCTTCTCTGGCATGGCATAGTCCTTAAAGTTGATCACGCCTACCGGCTGTCCAGCCTGCGCGTTCGTGTTGTAGTAGAACGCTGCAAATCGCGTCAGGGCCGGGCGCACCGATGCCTGCCCGATCCACCAATCGAAATACATCAAATCGGGATGGTACTTCTCCACAATCTCGGCGCAGCGCGCCAGCCAATCCTGCGTCCAAGCCTCGGAAACATAGGTGAAATCGTTATTCAGTGGCGTGCCGCTTTTATTGTCCAGCCATACATGCGCCGGCCCGTAAAACGCCGCATATCTTGGGTCGTTTACGTCCGATCGAATCTCCCGGCCTACGCCCAGAAAAAAGTTATGCTCCACTCGGTGCGAAGATGCGCCGAAATGTAGCCCCTCCTGCCTTGCTGCTTTTTCTAACTCTCCCCACACATCGCGGTGTGGCCCCATTTTCACGGCGGTCCAGTCCGACAATCCGCTGTCGTACATCGCAAATCCATCGTGATGCTCAAAGACCGGCACCACGTACTTCGCGCCTGCCTCTTTAAACAGCCGCGCCCAGGCCTCCGCGTCAAACTTTGGCGCCGTAAACTTCGAGACAAAATCTTTGTATCCGAATTTGTCGGGCGGTCCATACACCGCGATCTGGTGTTTGTATTCCTCCGAACCCGCTGTGTACATCTCGCGCGGATACCATTCGCTCCCGAACGCAGGAACTGAATACACACCCCAATGGATGAAAATCCCGAACTTCGCGTCTTTGTACCACTCCGGAACCTGGTAGCTTTCAAGTGATTGCCAGTCTGCCCGAAGAGGTCCCTGCCGATTCACCACATCCACCTTCTGCAAGATCGCTGCGCGCGCCACATCGTACTTTCCGCTCGCTTGCTGCCAAATCTCATCAAGCATCCGAGGGTCCGTCGATGCGGTCGGCGCGTCGGGATCAGCCGCTTGCGCTTGCGCCATTGCCGGCAACACCCAAAGGCTCATCACCGCGAGCCCCAATGAGATTAAATTCCTTGCTTTGCCGATAGCCATATGCCCCCATTCTCTATGCCGTCAACCGCACACACCACATTTTCCGCGTGCCCGGTATGCCCAGGTTATCGCACGAAATAAAGAGTTGTTCCCCAGTAAATTTGCCTGCTGCCGTGCGCCTTACGAGGGCGGGTGGTTTTTCCCACTTCCGGCCGAATCGTCCGCGGGCTCGGCGCTCGTCGGCTTGCCGATCCTCTCCTGTTCATCCACCGAGAAGAGCATGTAGTTGTCGAAGTTGTGTCGGCGATGCACCCGTTGCCCTTGCCAGTCGAAATACACCTCTGCGGAATGAGGTAGCCACAAATTCACATTTTCCTTCTGGAAGTTCACCGCGCCATATTCAATTACGGTGTGCTCCGCCACCATTTTCACTTGTGGCATCGGCGCCACCAAATCGGTTTCCAGCCTCACGATCTGATCGTTCTCCACCGATATCCACGCTCGTCCCCGCAACGCTGCGGGATTCAGGGGACCGAACATCCCTACTCGAAACCCACGATTCAGGACCGGTTTGTCCGCACGCTGCCGGAAATGAACTTGCCAGGCGGCATTCCCGTTCCATTTTCCTAATCCTTCGCAGGTCATATCGTAGTTGCTCGCGTAGAACGGGTGAAAAATCAAAACCAGCGCCGGCAAACCACTTGTGATCACGCCGTTGGGCATTTCCGTAGACCCGCCTCCGGCATCCCGATATTCATCTACGCTCAGCATCCCCGGCCGAATTTCCTCAATGGAAACCAGGTATGAGAACTTGCGCTTTTCCGCCGGCGACGACACTCCCCATTTATTGATCGTCTGATCGCTGACCCACTCCGTTGCCGTGAATCGGTTCACATCGTGCACCAGCTCAACCAATCGCTCGCCCGTTTTCTTTAGCACCTCGTCCAACGGGCACGCGGCTCCCGTTTCCACCGGCGGTACTTTTTCGTCCACGTCTGATGGCATCCAGCTGGAGGGCAGCGGCAATGCCGTCGCCGAAGCCGGAAGGACCTTCAATGCATCCCCAACGGAAGCATTCGCCGCCCCGCCCGGATTCTTCAATTCCTCCAGTTCTTTGCCCGCCGCTGCATCCCTTGGATTGGACTTTAGGTGCGCCTGCAGAATTTGTATCGCGCGAGCTTTGTCGCCTCGCTCCGCAACCAGCGCTGCCAGGAAGGGCTCCAGCGACGCCGCTCGACCTTGCCCCAACTCCAGAGCGCGTTCTGCTTCTGTTATGGCTTCGTCCCGCTTACGCTGCGTGTAGTCCGCTTCCGCCAGCAACGCGTGCGCCCGCCAAGATGACGGCTCCGCTTCCATCGCCCGCTGCAGATACGGTACAGCCTCCGCCGCCTTCTTTTCGTGCAAGAGTTCCTGCCCCATTTCCAGCAGCGAACTCAAATGCTTGGGGTCCAGCGTCAGCGCGGTCTTCCAATGTGCCAGAGCCTGTGGGCCATCGTTAGTTTGCACACAATAGACCCCGAACAGGTATTCGATCTCCGGATTATTCGGTGCGTCTCTCTCCGCAGCCTCCAGGTAATGGAACGCATTGTTCGGCTTCTCCGTGCGCAATGCCTCCAGCGCTTTTCCCACTTCCTTTTGCGTTCTTGGATCTAATGCACCCAAGCTACGCGCTGACGCGGCATCCTCGGCATCGGAGAGTGGCCTCAACTGCAAGCTTACAGTAGCCAGCTGTTTGTCATTCGCCAGATCCACACGTTTCTCAAGCGGCTGGTAGCCCGGCGCATTTACCAACAAACGAAACTCGGACTTCGGCAAGCGGTTAAATCGCGCTTGTCCGTTTCTGGCGGTCATTCGGTCGTACGGCTGCCCGTTCGCGCTGACCAGTTGCACGCTGATCTGCCCGGGCACCGGCTTTCCGTCTGTCCCTTTTATGTTGATTTGCAAATCGTGAGAGATGAAACCTGTCGCCAATCCGATTCCACTCGGCGCTGAAGACAATTTCCCCTGGCCGTACACTCCGCCCATGGACAGCATACTCGCAAGCGCCAACACCACGAGCTGCCCATTCGACACACGCATCACCCACTCCTGGAAAACGGGCGGACCTGGCTTGCCTCCAGTATAGCGCCCGCTTCGCTTCCCTCCGAGTGCGTCTTCGCACTTTCTGGCGCCACTGCGATGCCCAATCCTTCACTGACTAAACTGGAACAGCGCGCGGTGATTAGTGACTGCAGTCACTGTTCGCCATCCACTCACTGATGCAGGCTATTTAAGGCGCCGCAACGGGCCCCCCAGCTCCTATGTTGCAGCTCTTCTCGCCGTTGCGCCATTTTGCCTACGAAACTATTATGTTCGCCCGTCTTGACTATATTTCCTGCGTACTTACCGTCGTCTCCACCGTTCTTGTCGGACGAAAACTCTGGCAAGGCTGGGTAGTCGCTGGTGCAAACAGTGTGGTGATTTGTTGCATTGGCCTGCGCACCGCGCAGCTCGGCTTCGTGCCCGCCAATCTTTTTTGCATTGCGCTTTATTCTTACAACCTCTGGACCTGGCGTAAGCGCTAAGCAACCACTTCACTGGCCACCGGGAATAGGGTGGGCCTCGCGGTTTTTATTGGGGAATACGTTCCTTACTGCCAGCTCTTGGCGCCCGGGCAGCCCTTGCTGATTGCGGCCAGCGCATTATTTTCTGACGTCAGCTTGCATGAGTAGTTTTCACCCCGGCTATCAAACCAGTCGTAGCTCTGCGATGATTGCGCCCCAGTGTTCCCGATAATCTCAAACGACGAATTCAGCTCAAGCAGGTCTGTTGAATTGACCTTATTGTCCACGAAACTCGCGTAAAACGGCGATACCACATCCTTCTTGTACTCCTGCGCCACAGTCGACAGCTGCGTCACCGATCCATCTGGCTCGAATGTGTCCGTGTAATTAAACGTCAGTGGATAAGAAAACGTCTCCCGCGTCTGGAACTGCGACCAGCCCTGTCCTGCTGTTGTAATGGACTGCACGCTCGTTTGCTGTGAAACGTTCTGCGTATACACCGTCGCCGTAATGTTAAAGTTCTGCACGTTTTTGAAGTTCACGAACTGTTTTACTTCGGTCTCTACTTTTCCACGCGAAGTGTTCACGAATCCCGCGATCTTAAAAGTACGGTTCGAAGTCGTGCTCACGTTGCCCGTCACGTTCCCCGACGAGTCCGTCTGCACATTCTCCGTGATCGAAGGATTGGGCGCCGCGCTAAGCGTGTTTTCGGTCACCGCTCCGCTCACCTGCTTCGACCCGTGATCCAGATACAACAGCAGCGTGCCGGTCGCCGAGAAGTAGGAGTTCGCGTTGGACACGCTCAGCGCCACCGTATGCGGCTGCCCGTCGTTCAACAGTCCCGCGAACGGCGTCAAGTCCACGCGATACGGCACGAAATTCAACGTCTGGACACCTGGTATCGGCGCCCAGAGCAGCGGATCCAAGCCGCCGGTATAAATCCATGGGTACACCGGAGCTACGCCTGCGGGCGTTCCATCGATGCTGACCTCTCCCTCGCGAAACGCGGTATTCCCACAATTTTCCAGTTCCGTCGCTACATCGTTCGGAACACACGAATACCAGAATTCGTCGCCAATCTGGCTTTGCGTGATCACATCCAGATACGCGCGCTCAATGTTTTGCGGCAAGGAGAATGTCGTCGCCAGTTGATCCGTTGTAGTGTACAGAAACGCCGGCTCGTTGAATCCCCCGCTTCCATTGGGTTGCATCAGCGGCAGCACGGCGTCAGCGGAACGCTCTGGATCCTCCCCATCGTGTTTCCCCTGCGCCGGATAAAACTCCAGCTCCGCACTCCCCGAAATGATTCCGGTATAGGTGCTGTTGACGATGTTTCCCAGAATCACGTGCCCGGTCTGCGGACTGCTGAATAGTGCCGCATAATCGGTCTCGTCCCGTTCCACATGCCACGCTGGCGCCAAATTCTGCCCCGGCTCGGCGGTGGTCCCGAAATAAATGTTCACGTAATCCAGATCGATGATGGCTGTGCGGTCAAATTGCACTCCTGCGGTTACGCCGAAATCCGCGGTGAACACAATCTTTTCGTAAGGCCCCGGGCAAGACGCGGGCGGGGTAAATTGGTAATTCAAAACGTTGAAGTTCACAAACTGGTAGCCCGCAAAGAGCGGCACAGTGCACGGTTTTTCGTGTGGACGCGGCACTGCCGGATCAGCCGTCACCGTATTCTGCGATCCAATGGTCGGCGGTGGCACTTGGGCTTGTGCGGCACTCGACAACGAAAATAACGCCAACAACACGCAGAAACCTAACCGGATGGACAACGCACTTCGCGGATTGTTCATGGTGGAACTCCTTGCGGACATACGGGGTTCGACGACAGTTCTCTTCGGGACACCTTCTTTTCCCACTGCTCCACCAATGTGTCAAGAAAAACTTCCACTCATTCTCACTTGGATGCCGCAACGTCCTCGACTGGAGAAATCCCACGGAATCCTGCTATCTTCTCGTTCTGCATTGGAAACCTGCAACTCCAGGGCCCTACTCTGCGTCACACTTACGCAGCGGAGAACATTGCATATTGTCTAATCGCAAATTCCACCTTGCCGGCTTCCTCACCCTGGTCTTTGTGTGTCTCGCGGCTTTGCCGAGCCACACGCAGTCCCAATCCACACGTCCACGCTCCCCGGTTAAATCCCCACCCAAAATCGTGCCTCGCTCGCAATACGTCGGCGATCAAGCCTGTGCTGAATGCCACAAAGAGAGATTCGATAGCTACGAGAAAACCGCGCACAATCTCACTTCTCAGCTCGCGAGCAAAAGCACCATCCTCGGCACTTTCGCTCCCGGCACCAACATCATGACCACCGCCAACCCTAATCTGACCTTTCGCATGGATCAGAAGGGTGATGAGTTTTTCCAGTCCGCCATTTGGACTTCGCCTGACGGCGGGCCAGCGCGCACCCGCACCGAGCGGCTCGATCTGGTCATCGGCTCCGGTGGCAAAGGCCAAACTTATTTATATTGGCGCGACAACCAACTCTTCCAGCTTCCCGCAGGTTATTCCACGGTCTTTCATCGCTGGATCATCAGTCCTGGCTATGTCGACGGTGAAGCCGATTTCGAGCGCGCCGTCATTCCCCGTTGTCTGGAATGCCATGCCACCTATTTCGAGGCCGCGGTGCCTGATCCGGAAATCAACATCTACGACACCAGCAATTTTGTGCTTGGGATCGGTTGCGAGCGCTGCCATGGTCCCGGCCGACAGCACGTCGCCGCTTACAAGAATCCTGGGACCGTGCACGCGCAAGCCACCGTCGTCAACCCCGCCAAGCTCTCCACGGCTCGTCAGGCCGATGTTTGCGCGCAGTGCCATGGAGGCCAAGGCGAGCGCTTTCTGGCCCCTGCTTTTTCCTATATTCCCGGTCAACCTTTGCAGGATTACATCGACCTCGGCGCGCTCGATTCTGCCAAGGACGTTGATGTGCACGGCAAGCAAGGTAAATTGCTGATGAAGAGCAAGTGTTACCAGATGTCCCCCAACCTGAATTGCTCCACCTGCCACGACGTGCATCAACAGCAACGCGACTTGGCGGCCATGTCGCAACACTGCCTCGCCTGCCACAAAGTGGAATCTTCGCCAACGCACGCGAAAGTCCGCGAGCAAATCAGTCAGAATTGTATCGACTGTCACATGCCCAAACTCGGATCCAAAGTCGTCTATCTTGATATTGATGGCCAGCGGGTTCGCCCCAAATTCCGGTCGCACTGGATCAAGGTCTACTCCCCGGAAGAGCTGCAGTAACCCATGGCTGGTACTAGCAGCGCGCACCCTCCGCAAAAAGAAACCTCTAGAGAGACCGCGGAAAACGAGAGTAGAATGGCCTCGGTTCTGCCAGGCTTAGTTCGACCGCCGCCGTTCGCCGTCCGACAGGCGGCTTACCAAACCCAAAATCTCGCGGAGGTGTGGCATGGCAACAGCAAATCCAGCGGAGGGATTGCATAGCCCGTTAGGAACAGCAAAGAAAATCACCGGGTGGTACATCGCAGCGGCAGTGTTGTTCATCGTTCTGGGAATATTCGCGATTATTGAACCCGGCGTGGCCGGATTGGGCGTCACCTTGCTCGTGGGCTGGCTGCTCATTTTCGGCGCAATCTTTCATTTCATCGCGGCGTTCAAAGGCGGTGGTGCGAAGCAGGTTATTTTCCAGGTGCTCATCGGTGTTTTGTACTTGGTGGGCGGATTTTATTTTCTCACTCATACCATTATGGGCACCGCAACACTCACGCTGCTGCTGGCGGGGATTATCCTGGCGGAAGGCGTAATCGAGCTGATTTCGTATTTCCGCAACCGCAGGGAGGGCGCTTCGGGATGGATGCTGTTCAACGGCATCATCACTCTGTTGCTGGGTGGGCTCATCTGGTTCCACTGGCCTTCCAGCACCGTATGGGCGATCGGCACGCTCGTTGGCGTCAACCTGTTGATGACCGGCTTTACTCGCCTGATGTTCGGCATGGCGGTCCGCAAAGTAGTGAAGCGCGTCGCGCAGTAACTTGTAGCGCAGGGTGAGCGTAGTTCGTGAGCCCTGCGCTTTTCTTTTCCCCTGCGCTGCTAGCTCTCACGGATCGAGAATGGGCGTGTCGTCTTTCCAGCGGATCTGCTCGAGTTTTTCCGGCGCCACGGGATCCTGATACGGAATGCGCAGCAGCAGCTTGCCGTTTTTCGTCATGGCTTCGCCGCCGTTTGCCAAGATCACTTCCAGCCCGACGAGTGCCGTGTCGCGCGAGAGCGCGTCAATTTCGTACGAATCGGGCAAGCCTGCCAGAGTCTTGTTCCAATAGGTGTTGTGCAACGGCTCACGATATTCGGCGGGAATCGCGTGTGCGCCCAGTAGCGTGCCCAAAATTCCCGCAGCGTTGGCTGGATTGCAGTCCGCATCCTGCCCACAGCGCGTGGCGAAATTCATGGTCTTATAGAAATCGCCATTTCCATAAAGCAGACCAATCACCACGTATCCGCCGTTCAGCTTGGCGTCGATATTGAACGGCTGCTTGTAGCCATCCGGGCAATGATCCACATCGCCCCACTTGGTCTGCACCAGATGCCAAGTCTTCAGCCAGTCGTTGGGATTCTCGTCGTGCCATTTGATTACGTCGCGAATCAGTTGCGCGTACAGGCTCTGCGCCGGAATGGCTTTCAATCCGTTCTCCACCACTTCGCGGACGCTGCTCGAGAAAAACGCCTGCGTGTACATCGCCGAGATGAACATGCCGCCGTAGACGCCATCGCCGTAATTCATGATGTGTCCCATGCGGTCGTCGAAGCGGTTCGACACTTGCGGCATGCCCGGCGAAATCATCCCGAACACATCGGATTCGATCTGGAAATCGATGTCGTCGGCATGCAAGTTGTAGCGCGGGTTCCCGGAAAGCGGCGGGAGAATGCCCTTGCGAATGTTGGCCAATCCTTGATCGTTGGCGTGCCACACTTTACGGATTTTCGCGTCCCATTCGTGGGCTACCGTAACCGGATCGACGTTGATCCCGTAGCGGCGCAGGCAATAAAGAAAGAGCAGGTTGATATAAATGTCGTCGTTGTCCGGCGAGCCGAAACTGGGATGCTCCTTCTCTGCGGTCTCCACGAAATCGTAATTGATGCGCACCTTCTGATTGTCGGCCTCGCTGGTAACCGGCGGCATGTCGTCATTATTGCGATTGTCGGTGCGCGCGCGGTAATCCTTCATACGCGTGGGCGAGAGGGGCCAATCGGTAATGTCGAAACCGATTGGTGTGTCCTGATACTGGAATTCCCAGGGCTGGCCAAAGGTGACCCCTATCATTTTGCCCATCCACGCGCCCTGCACTTTATCGACGTAGGTGTCCCACTCCAGTTCCCGCATGGGCGGCGCAGTCTTACCCGCGGAATTCGCCGTCACCTTGTGATGAGCGGGACGCGGCTCCCGCGCCGAAGCAATACCTGCCCACGACACATAGCCCAACAACATCAACACCACCGCAACGCGTCTCATGGTTTGGAATTCTCCCCGGAGCGAACCCTGCGTCAGCAGAGGCTCATCATACCAGAGCCGCGGCCTGGTGCTCTGGGTCAGTTATCTGGCCGGTCTGGTGTATATGGTCCCCGGAACGATACGAAGAGCATCAAAATTATACCGTTAGGCAGGTACGAAATCCTCTGGCGGAGTAATACGATTCCGCGCCATTGTGGTACAGGAAAACAGTGTTGTAGCGCCGGTCGCAAAAAAGGGCGCCGCCGAGTTTTCGGATTTCCGGGGTTGTTTTTACCCAGCTGGATGTTTTGGTATCGAAATTCCCGAGGAACTGCAAGTTGCGATACTGTGCCTCCGTTAAAAGGTCGACACCCATTGCCGCAGCCATCTCCACGGCGCTGTGCGTGGGTTTATGCTGTTTTCGTGACTCCAGCGCTTCCCGGTCGTAGCAGACATTTCTGCGGCCTTGCGGACTTTCCGCGGAACAATCGCAAAAAATAAACTCGCTGGTCTCGGGATCACGGCCGATGACGTCTGGTTCGCCTCCCGTTCGTTCCATTTCGCTAAGTGGCCACAATTTCTGAGGATTGGCTTGCAGCTTCTCTTGTACCTGAGCCCAGTCGAGGCCGGGATGGCGATTCCTGTTTTGCTCGAAACGCGCGCGCAACGTGCTCATCAATTCTTCGCGCTGATGTGCTGACAAGTCTTTCTTATCACTTTTCGATTGTTTCACGTTTGTTGCGCGCATGGTGCTCGCCCCCCCGATTGGCGATATTAGAGTCGCGATGGCGCAAAGAAAAGGTTTGCCCTTTGCAAGGCCGAAGACTAGTATCGCAGTCTTTCCCCGGGGGAGTGTGGGCACCCCGTTCTCCCAGGCTAGTTCCTCACAGTTTGAAAGGGCGGTGCCGCTCACGAATCGCGTAGCTGGGGGCTGTCATGATCCGATCCCGTTCGAGCTGCCGCCGACTGAAATCCAAGAGCAAATGGAAGCTGGAACTGCTGGTGTTGGCGGGACTGCTGCCGGCAATCCCATGCGACGCGCAGGACCTGCAAAAAGGTGTGCCGTATGTCTGCAATGGAGAAAGAATCTTCATCGACAGCTGCAACATAAGGGACACGTCGGACAGTTCCACCTGCATGGTAGGCCATCCGGACACCATCTTGCCCAATGGGCTGATGAAATACACGACGGAGACGCGCGGGTCACTGAAGAAGCTGCTACCGACGTGCAAGCAGCCGACCGCGGAACAGATTGCGAAGGCCAAAGCGTTTGAAAAAAAGCAGAACGACACGTACGAAGCGAATGTGAAGAAAGCAGAAGACGAAAATGACGCGATTGAGGCAAGAGCACAGGCGGCGATGACGGGAAAAGCGGTGCTCTCACCCGAGGAGCGAGCGACCAACCGCTGCATTACGGCGGGGAGGCTGCCGGCGTCGTGTACGGGAAACATGCTGCTGGGAGCGTTCAGCAAGATGCTGACCTCAGTTACCGGTGAAAATGCCGAACCGACGGGCGGGCCGGTTATGGCAGGGGCTTACGAAGGCGCGGGAAACTGGCGGCTCGACTTCATCGACATGGGAGTGCTGGTGAATTGTTCGATGCTGTCGCCGAACCAGCAAGCCTACAAACTGGATTTCAAGGGAGCGAATCCGACGATCACCATCAATACGACTCCGAAACCGCTGGTGTTAACGCTGACGCCGGACGGCCGGATTGTGGGCCCAGGGCCGGTGACGATCGACGGTGTGATTGCGTCGGGATACACGCCGGGAACGACCACGACGCAAAAAGCCATCTACGTGAGCCAGGATTACGCTGGGAATAAATATGACGCCGCGGGAAATAAGGTGGAAGACAAGACGACAACCACACCCGGTTACACAAGTTTCTCGCCAAAGAGGACCACGTGTCCGGCGTTGAATCTATCCACCAAAGGAGCTGCCGTCGGCATACAAACGATGCAGACGGATATGCTCAAGACCATGTTCAGCGGGGAAAAAGGACCGCCGACTCCGCCAGGAATCCGGATGAATGGCATCTATGCGGCAACCGCGACGGGATTCAGCGTGCAGTTTTTCCCCGAGTCGGCGGTGCTAGGGTGCGGACCCGATGCGGCGCGGGCGTATCCCTACAAAGTTATGGCCGGAGGCGGAAAAGCGGTAGTGGAGATCGCGGCGCCGGACCATCCATTGTCGCTGGCGATGAAGGCGGATGGCTCGCTGGACCCGAGCGCCTCCGGTGCGTATCAGGTGCATGGACGAGTCATTACGGGGCAGAACGGTGAAGGTGACTTTACATTTGCGCCGCAGGAGAAGGCGTGCAACTTGGCGGTGCTGACCGCAAGCAAGTCGATCCCCACGAACGGAGGAACTGCGGCAACAGCGGCAGCAGCGAGCGGACCGGCAACGTTGTCCACGCCTGCGACACCGCTGGGGAATGCGACGCTCACGATCGTATCGGGATTCCCTGCTCCGGCAGGAGCAGCGAATGTGTTGGCTGGGCGCCCCTATGTATTGTTGCGTGACAGCTATGCTGCGGTGCTGGCGAAAGCGGGGTTGCGGGTTCCTGCGGGGATGTCCCCGTACAAGTTCGTGGGTATGGCGTGCGCGAATCGCTCGCCCGACTGCCAGAAAGCTATGGATGCGGTGAAGGCGAGCGCGGCGTCGGCGGTGCGAGCCGACGCGAATGGCGGCGGTACTTTTCCGGGAGTGCCGGCTGGAACGTATTACCTGATGATCAGCGCGCGTTACAACAACCAGAGTTTGGTGTGGGAGCAGCCCGTTCAACTGCAGGCGGGCGCAAATACGGTGAAGTTGGATCAAGGCAACGCGACTCCCCTGAACTGAAAGGTGAAATTTCGAGAGCGGCCGAATCCTCTAGGACCGGCCACAGCTCCTGTGGATTGGCTTGTAGTTTTGTTTGTACCTGAGCCCATGCGAGACCGGCATCGCGATTCCTGTTTTGCTCGAAACGAGCGCGCAAGGTGCTCAGCAATTCCTCACGGCATTAAGCAGGCAAATCCTTCTGGTTACGTTTTGGTTTTGGAGTTTTTGTTGCTGACATCGTCCTCTCGCCTCCAATCTGCCGACTCTATGGTCGAGAGGGAGTGACGCGCAAACGGGAAATCATCCGGCCAGGATCGTTACACAAGTACGAAAGCTATGACTCATGCGGGAGAAACGGTCGCTGTGATGTTAAAGCCCCGGCGGCGCGCTTCTTCGACGAAGGCCTTCCCGGGAACAGCAATTTCCAGCGGCACCGCGCCGATCGGCGTTTTCCCTTGCGCCATCAAAGACGCCACGATGGACAGGTGCCATCCGGTGGTTCTCTGCATGGAGGTGAAGCCTGTGGCGGCATCATAGTAGTCAATCAGCTCCACCTCTGCTTTTGCTTTCTTGCCGTCTTTGGTGCCCAGCGCGTGGGCGCGAAGGATGCAGACGTCGTTGATCACCGGCGCGGTGACCTTGGGCTCATACAGAGTATGGAAAAGATGGCGTGGAATCACCGGATTGCCATCGACCTCGATGGGCTGAAGGTCGTATAGGCCGAGATCGCTGAAGGCCTTTAACTGCGCGAACGTGCCCGGATACCGAAAGATTTTTAGCTGATAGGTTTGCAGCTTCCCCAAAAAGGTCCACGGTGCGGTCGAAACTCCTCCTGCGACAAGGAAAGCTTCGAGTTTTCCAATGGGCGGGACGTCTATCATTTCTAACTCGGTGAAGCACGGCGCATGCACCAGCTTGCCGTCGCGCAAGATGGTGATTCCTCCGTAGTATTCGTTGGTGAGCCCTTCAATGCTGAAGGAAGCCAGGTAGTTCCATGGCGGCTGAGGATCGCGCGGCAAACCGCCGTCATAGAGATAAACATGTTCCGCGTGATCGAGCAGATCCATGGCATAAACACCCAGCGTGTTGCCCATGCCAGGCCCCATGCCGCAATCGGGCACGATGCGCACACCCGCACGTTCGGCTTGGCCGTTGAGAGCATGCTGCTGGCGCACAATGTCGGTGTTACCGCCGAGGTCGCAAAAGGAAACACCGGCGGCGATGGCAATTTTGGTGAGCGCGAGATTGAAGAAATAGGGGACGCCGCTGAGCGCCACGTCATAGCCTGTTAGCGTGCGCTTGACTGCTGCTTCGTCGCGCACATCTAAGGCCAACGCGTCCGCAACGCGCCGACCGGACAAGCGATTTACGCACTCCGCAGCCGATTTCGCACGGCTCGCATCGGAATCAGCCAGCGTAATTCTTTTGGCATCGCCGAATTTTGCAAGATCAAAAGCAGAAGCGGTGGTTTGCCGGCCCGAACCCAGAACGAGGTACGAGTAGGACATGAATTTTCCTCCCAGAACGACGTCGAAGATTCTTCATCGTTCTTGAGACGCCATTTACACGCGCGACCTTCGCTGGCGACGCTATGTTTGGAAGCGTGCTCTTTCGCGGGGCTGAGCGTCTGTGACCGGCGAACGTCACACGGTGTGACCCACAGGGAACTAGCGAAGTTGTGCCGGGACAGAGGAAAAGCAATGAGGTGTGGAGGGCTGCCAGTGTCAAAAAACGGGGGTGGACTGACAGCCCCGGGGTGGAGAATTGGGGAGGAATGTATAGCGAACGGCGGTTCGAGGGAACTGTCACAACTGACAGCGGTGCTCCGGGTTGGTACTGGTGGACGCGGGCGGGAAAAGCTAGCGGCTCTCCGTAACCTCTAAGGCGCTGAGGGTAAAAAGGCGGCCCCACCAGGGCGGGGCGGGATAAAGGGTTATTTCCGGTGGGCACGGCCCAAAGATAGACCTTGCAGAGAGCACGGGTGATTGATACAACTCGGCAAATGGCCTCGACCATCGCTCCCCAGACGGGAATTGCCGGCACGAAACCGCTGATAGAGGTACGGCACTCTCTCTTCGTGCGTGTGACGCATTGGCTGATGACGTTATCGTTTCTGGCGCTACTCGCGACCGGGCTCGAAATTGTCGTGTCGCACCCCCGGTTCTACTGGGGCGAAACCGGCAACGTGAACACTCCCGTATTGTTCAAGATTCCGATTCCTGCTTCTCGCAATTTGGTGCCAACTGGCTACGGGTATGTCCTTCCGGACCAGAATGGCTGGAGCCGGTACCTGCACTTCCAGTCAGCGTGGGTTTTGGTGCTGACCGGGTTCCTTTACCTTGGCTTCGGGCTCTTCAGTGGACACTTCCGGCGGAATTTGGTTCCCGGTCGCGCGGAGCTTTCCGCGAAGCAACTGATGACGTCGATCGTGCAGCACTTGCGTTTTGCGCGTCCCGGCCCGGAAGAGGCCTGGTCGTATAACGTGCTCCAGCGACTGGCGTATTTGTTCGTGGTTTTCGTTTTATTCCCAATGATCATCTGGACGGGCTTGGCCATGTCGCCTTCGTTTGTGTCGGCGGTTCCCGCCGCGGTGAACGTGCTGGGCGGGCAGCAGTCGGCGCGCACCCTGCACTTCTTCCTGACCTGGGCACTGGTGCTTTTCCTGCTGGTGCACCTTTTGATGGTGATCCTTGCCGGATTCTGGAACCGCGTGCGCGGCATGATCACGGGACGTATAGCTGAGCCAATGGAGTAGGTATGACCAAGATATCGCGGCGGAAATTGATTACGACGGGGCTTACGGTTGCGGCCGGCAGTGGCGGTTTATTGGCAGCCGCGAAACTCGCGCGACACTATGGGCTGGTGCCTCCCGATTCTGGCGGGCTCTACGGGCCCGGAGAAACCCTGACGTATGCGGCGCAGCGATTATTGACGCGGCACTCGCTGGCGCGGGAATTTTCGCGAGATCACATTTCGAAACAGCCGTTTGCCAACGAAGTGGACCCCTTGGGA
>DATJOO010000053.1:0-90405 GCA_035506955.1 Verrucomicrobiia bacterium | reverse complement strand
GCAGTGGGGAAGGCAGAAACTGCATCCCGCGACAAAAACGTTTCTGGCGCTGCGGATAGCGGTGAATCGAGAGTTGGAGGAACTCGGGCAGTTTCTTTCCCGGACCCCTGCCACATTACATTCTGGCGGCCGTTGGGTGATTTTGACCTATCACTCGCGCGAAGACCGCCCGGTGAAGCGCGCGTTCCAGGAAGGCCAACGGGCCGGAACGCTGCGGGTGCTCACCAAACACGTGATCACGCCCAGAGAAGACGAGGAACGTGCGAACCCGAGATCGCGCAGTGCGAAACTCCGGTGCGCAGAGAAGGTGTAATTATGGCGACAGCATATCAATGGAGCGGTCCAAGCAGCGACAAGATTCTCGATGGCGTGGCCTCGCGCAAGCCGGAAATGACCCGGCCGCGTGTAGTTTCCCGTCCGGCGAGTCCGTTCCCCGCGGCGACTCGCAAGAAGCCGGCTATGGTCGAATTCTATACCGTGAAGAAAATTGATAATTCACGTTTGGTCCGCCACGTCGAACCCTTAAAGATGCGCAACCTCTACCGCACCGTGGCCCTCGGCGGGATCATTGCGGCGTTCTGCATGCTCTATATCTATCAGCATTTTCGCTGCATCGATCAGGGCTTCCAGTTGGAAGACCTCAAGGCCAAAACCGTGCAGGCGCAAAAGTTGAACAGCAATTTGAAGCTGGAAATCGCGTATCTTCGTGACCCGCAGCGCGTTGACGTCATCGCGCACAAATTGGGGCTGACGCAGCCCACTGCCACGCAAGTGCGCGAATACGGCAATCCGGACGGTTCGCAGGTGGCCGCGGTCCAGTACGTCCGGCCGAACCACGCACCCTGAGCGCCCCTGAGTATCCGCGAGCGCCAATCAGCTACGAGTTTTGAAACACTGTTTTGTTCGCACGGAGCGCGACCCGGAAACCAGGAACCATGGAGCAAGAAAAAGTTCACGTTCGTCTGCTGTTTCTTGCTGGCTTCTTACTGTTTTGGATGACTGCGGTTTTCGGGCGCGTAGCCTACCTGCAATTGTTCCGCCACAGCGATTATATGGCCCGCGCGGCGCGCCAACAGCGCCACACCATCGACATCTATCCGAAACGTGGCGTGATTTACGACCGCAACATGCATCCCTTGGCCATGAGCGTTCCGGTGCAGTCGGTGTTCGCCGTTCCCGGAGAAATCAAGGACCGCGCCATGGTGTCGCGTTTGCTCTCCAACGCGCTGGGCATGCGTGAGGAAGAAATTCGCGAAAAGCTGGACTCCGGCAGCCCTTTTGTCTGGATCAAGCGCAAAGTGCCCCCCGAAAAGTCCGAGGAAGTGCAATCGGCCAATCTCAAGGGCATCTATCTTCAGGAAGAAAATCAACGCTTTTATCCCAAGCGGGAGCTAGCGGCGCACGTCCTGGGTTTTGTGGACGTCGACGAGAAAGGCCTGGGCGGCGTCGAGCGCGAATATGACAATTTGATCCGCGGCAAGGACGAAAAGGTCATCGTGATGACCGACGGGCGCCAGCATGTCTTTGATGGCAGCGAAGCGCACCAGGACCACGGCGTCAATGTCGTGCTGACCATCGACGAGAAAATTCAATACATCGCCCAACGCGAACTGGAAGCTGCCATCGAAAAGCGTCACGCTCCTGCCGGCTCGGTGATCGTGCAAGATCCCAATACCGGCGCGATCCTAGCCATGGCCAATTGGCCCAAGTTCAACCCCAATTCCGCGACCGAAGCGCCCACCGAGGCGAGAACCAATAGGGCCATCAGCGATATCTACGAACCTGGCTCGACGTTCAAATTGATCACCCTCGCAGCGGCATTTGATCAGAACCTGATCCGCGCCGATGAGGTATTCGATTGCCAGAACGGCGCGGTAACTGTGGCCGGCCACGTGATCCACGATCATGCGCGGTTAGGCCTGTTGACGGTCGCTGATATTCTGGCGAAGTCTAGCGATGTGGGCGCAATTAAAGTCGCTCTGCGGTTGGGCTCACCGAAATTTTATGAGTACATTCGGGCTTTTGGGTTTGGCACTCCGACGGGCGTGGATCTTCCTGGAGAAAGTCGCGGACTCGTCGAGCGATTGGAGCATTGGGGCTCCTTTTCCATTGCTTCGATCTCCATGGGTCAGGAAGTGGGTGTCACTCCGTTGCAAATGATTACCGCAGTGTCTTCGATCGCCAATGGCGGTTTGCTCTACAAGGCGCACGTGGTCGAGGAAATGAAGCGCGGAGATGTGCCGCTGCCACTGGAAGGGCCAACCGGCTTTGCCGTACCGAAGCGCATCATCCGTCCAGAAACCGCAGCCACCTTACGCGGTTTGATGGAAGGCGTGATCCTGCACGGCACCGGCAGGCGCGCTCAACTCGAAGGTTGGACGGCTGCTGGAAAAACCGGCACGGCTCAAAAGATCGATCCCAGCACCGGCAGATATTCGGCGCACAACGTGATCGCCTCCTTCACCGGATTCGCTCCCATCAACAATCCAGCGGTTACGATTCTGGTCTCCATCGATTCACCGGATGGATACCCTCACGGCGGAGGTGATGTTGCTGCGCCCGTGTTCAAGGCCATTGCCGAGCAGATTCTGCCTTATCTCGATGTGCCGCGCGATGTGCCGGTAAGCCCGCAGTTGGTTCAGGCTGCCTATCGCAAAAGCGAACCGGCAGACGACAATTCTTCCGACGATTTGGCCGCCGTCGATTTTAATGCGCGGTCCGAAGCAACCGAAGCAGCCGCTGGGAAAACTGAAACGACAAAAGACCCTGCGCCAAAATCTCCGGAAGTGCTGATGTCCGCGGATGAGGGCGGCGATATCGAGGTGCCCGACTTTTCCGGAAAGACGATGCGCGAGGTCAGCGAAGCCTGCCTCCGCCTGGGTCTCAATCCGGTTTTGATTGGCACCAACGTTGCAATTCAACAAGTACCGGCGGCTAGTGCCAAAATCCGCCGCGGTGCGAAGGTGACGGTGGAGTTTGGTGACCCACCGAAACATTCCGCCAAGTCAAAATAAGGAAACGGTTTAGAACGCAAATGGCAACGGGAATTCGGAATACGTCAGAATTAGAGAAGGGCAGCGGAGAGATCGCAGAGGCAGAACGGAAACAGACTGTGGCTGAACGGGAACAGGCTGGCGGAATCGCACTTCGCGCTTTGCTCGATGGTGTGCCCGTGCGCTCGGGCTTGCCCAACTACGATTTACCCATTCAACAGATTGCCAACGATTCTCGCAAGGTGCGGCCATGCGCGCTCTTCGTGGCCATTCACGGAGTAGCCACCGACGGCAATTTATTCGCGAGAGACGCAGTCGCGCGCGGTGCCGTGGCCGTAGTCAGCGAAGATTCCGTTCCCGCTCAGTGGCCGCGTGAAATTCCGTGGGTTCAGGTAACCGAAGGCCGCAAAGCCCTGGCCATCGCCGCCGCCAATTTTTATGGCCGTCCCGCAACCGCGCTGAAATTAGTGGGCGTCACCGGCACCAATGGCAAGACCACCACCACTTCCCTTATCGATTCGATCTTGCGCGCTTCTGGAGCAGAAACCGGACTGTTTGGCACCATCGCCTATCGCACTCCGCGCGGCGAGCGCCCGGCTCCGAACACCACGCCCGAATCGCTCGATCTGCAGAGTTTCTTCGCGGAAATTCGCGATGCCGGCGGAACTTATGCCACCATGGAAGCCAGTTCCCACGCGCTGGCGTTGGACCGCCTGTGGGGCTGCCACTTTGCTGCCGCGGTATTCACGAATCTTACCCGCGATCACATTGATTTTCATAAAACCTTCGAAAGTTATTTCGCTGCCAAGCGATTGCTCTTCGAAGGAACCGGTTCGGGCGCTCCAGACGTCGCCGTCATCAACACCGACGACGAATGGGGTAAGAAACTTGCCGGGCTTGGCAAAGGAACTCTCACATACGGATTGCAGAACGGCGCAGACTTAAGGGCCAAAAAGTTTCAATTGAGCTTCAATGGCTTGAACTTCACGGCGCAAACTCCCGCTGGCGTCATTCAAGTGGAATCCTCGCTCGTGGGACGAATTAACGTCTACAACATTCTTGCGGCCATCGGCGCGGCCATCGCCTTAGAGTTGCCGGCCAGCGTGATTGAAACCGGCATCCGCAATCTCCGTGCGGTGGCCGGACGTTTCGAGCGTGTGGATTTGGGCCAGCCCTTCCTCGTTGTTGTCGACTACGCGCATACCGATGATGCCTTGCAGAATCTGATTCGCACCGCGCGCGAATTGAACCCCAAAGGCCGGATCATCACCGCGTTCGGCTGCGGCGGCTCTCGCGATCGCACAAAACGTCCGATCATGGGCGAGCTTTCCGGCCGCCTCAGCGATCTTTCGATTCTCACCAGCGACAATCCTCGCCAGGAAGACCCCCTCAAAATTATCAGCGACATTGTCGTGGGGATGCAGAAGTCCGGCGGTAAATACATGATCGAGCCGGATCGTGACAAAGCCATCCACCTGGCCGTTGCCGAAGCGCGCGCCGGCGACATTGTCTTGCTGGCCGGCAAAGGTCACGAGGATTATCAGGTTTTTGCGGATCACACGATTCACTTTGACGATCGCGAAGTCGCGGCGAAAGCGCTTCGCGAGCAAGGGTACACGTCGCCGGAGAGCGGCGGAGGGTTTGGCACGTAGCGCGCCTCAGTCTGGCGCGGTGGAACACCGGCCGTCTTATAACGGTCACGCGTCTCCACGCGCCAGGACGGCCTGCGGGCCAGTGCAGTGACTCGCAGACAAAGGAGGAGCCCTCAACCGGTGAGAACGGACAGCGGAATCCCGTTGTACGGTTCCGGCCGACACATTGGCCCGAACCTGGAGAAAGCGAACCTTCTGAGGAAATTATGCGGTGGACGGTTGCACAAGTGGCTGACGCAATGGCGGGCAAGTGTGGCGCGGGACTCGACCCCCTGGCCAGGTTGGCCGGCGTCTCGATTGATTCTCGCACGCTACGTGCCGGAGAACTGTTCTTCGCCATTCACGGTCCGACTCACGATGGACACGACTACGTGGCCCCAGCACTGGAGAGCGGCGCGCTCTCGGCCGTGGTGGCGGAGCCGCTGGTCTCGCGCTATCCCGGATGGCTGCAGGACCGTTGCATCACCGTCTCCGACACTCTCGAAGCCCTGCACAAGCTGGCGCGCGCCGTACGCACGCAGTGGGGCAAAAAAGTCTGCGGCATCACCGGCTCGGTGGGTAAGACCACCACGAAAGAGATCGTGGCGGCACTGCTTGGTTCGAAGCTACGGGTGCTGAAGACTTCGGGGAATTTTAACAACGAGTACGGCCTGCCGCTCACGCTGTTCCGCCTCGAAGACACGGACGACGTGGCCGTGCTGGAAATGGGCATGTCTTTTCCGGGGGAGTTGAAACGCCTAGCGGCCATCGCTCTCCCGGATGTCGCCATTGAAACGCGCGTAAGTCCCGCGCACTTGCTGAACTTTACGTCGGTGGACGACATTGCGCTGGCTAAGCGCGAATTGATCGAAGGATTGCGCGGCACAAGTTCGATAGCGGTGTTGAATGCCGACGATGCCCGCGTGGCCGCCATGGCCGCGGTCGCGCCGGGCCGCGTGATTTTCTACGGCGTCGAAAAGCCCGCAGAATTTGTTGCCGAAGAGATCGAAGACCGCGGCGCACTGGGAAGCTCGTTTACGCTGGTGCATCGCGGCAAGCGTACCCGTATGGAAATGCCTTTGCCCGGCCGCCATGTCGTTTCGAATGCTTTGGCGGCGATCGCGGCGGCCAGTGTCTGGGGCATCGGTGCAGCGGACGCCCAGAAGGTGTTTCGCGGGCTCCGTACTCCCGCGATGCGCGGAGAACTGATTCGCTTCACCAGCGGTTTTGCAGTGATCAACGATTCCTACAATTCGAGCCCCGCGGCGTTGCACGCCATGATTAATCTGCTGGCAGCAACCCCCGGCTATCAGCGCCGCATTCTGGCTGCAGGCGAGATGCGCGAACTCGGACCGAGCTCCCCAAAATTGCACCGGGAGGCCGGCGAGCACGCCGCAAAAACCAGCAAGGTTGATTTTGTGATTGGCGTACAGGGCGACGCAGCGCAAATTGTCGAAGGTGCCATTTCTGCCGGCGTACCGCGCGAGCACACAAAATTCTTCACCACGCCGTCCGAAGCCGCGGAATTTCTGGCCGGATTCGTTAAGCCCGACGACTTGCTGCTGGTCAAGGGCTCGCGCAGCGTGAAGATGGAGCACATCGTCGAAGCGATGCTCGGGCGTTTCGCCCCGGTTGACGCGCCCTCGGCTGCGGGAGGCGGGCACTGACATGCTCTACTACCTCCTCTACCACGTCCTGCAGAAATATTTCAGCCCGCTGAACGTGTTCCGTTACATCACCGTGCGCACGGTCTACGCCAGCTTGACTGCCATGTTTCTGGCGTTGGTCTTCGGTCCCTGGCTGATTCGCAAGCTGCGCGAGCTACAGATCGGCCAATACATCCGCGAAGAAGGGCCCCAGGAGCACAAGAAAAAAGCCGGTACGCCCACCATGGGCGGTGTTTTGATCGTCCTTTCCACCGCGGTGCCGGTGTTGATGTGGGCCGACCTTTCGAATGCTTTCGTGATGCTCTCGCTCTTTGCGCTGCTTGCGTTTGCAGCCATCGGTTTTCTCGACGACTATGCAAAAGTTGCTAAGCGCCGCAACCTCGGTCTGACCGGCAAAAACAAAATTGTGCTGCAAGTGGGCGTCAGTTCGTTCGTCGCTTTCGTACTGCTGGTTTTGGCCACCCACAGCGCTTATTCCACGCAACTGATTGTGCCCTTCGTCAAACGCTTCCGGCCGGATCTGGTCATTCACAGCCTGCTGCTGCCGGGGCACTGGTGGCCGCTGGCTTATCTGCCTTTCATGGTCTTCGTGGCGCTGGTAATTACCGGAAGTTCCAACGCCGTCAATCTCACAGACGGCCTCGACGGTTTGGCGATTGGCTGCACCGTCATCGCCGCGGGTGCTCTCACCATCTTGACCTACGTCAGCAGCAATTTCCGTTGGGCAAATTATTTGGATATTCAATACATTCCACGCGTCGGCGAACTCACCGTCTTTTGCGGCGCGTTGGTGGGCGCCTCCTTAGGTTTTCTCTGGTACAACGCGCATCCCGCCGAAATATTCATGGGCGATGTGGGCTCGTTGGCGCTAGGTGGCACCCTTGGCACCATCGCGGTGATCATCAAGCAGGAAGTGTTGCTGGTCTTTGTTGGCGGAATTTTTGTCGTGGAAGCGCTGTCGGTCATTCTGCAAGTCGCTTCGTTCAAGCTGCGCGGCAAGCGCATCTTTCGCATGGCGCCTATACACCATCACTTTGAATTGCTGGGCTGGAGTGAAAGCAAGGTCATCGTGCGTTTTTGGATCGCTGCGCTGGTATTTGCCTTATTCGCGCTGACGACCCTGAAGTTGCGCTGAATTGCGAGGCTGAGTTTTGCGGTAAGGATCATGCCTGGATCGATTGAGTTGCGAAAAATGCGCGTGCTGGCCATCGGGCTGGCGCGGACTGGAGTCGCCACGGCTCTCTTCTGCGCAAAGCATAACGCCGTCGTTACTGCCACGGACACGCGCCCGGAAAGCGAACTGGGTGACGCGCCGGCCAAATTGCAGGAAGCAGGGGTCAAGTTGGAGCTGGGCGGCCACAACGAACAAACCTATCTGGCGCAGGACTTGATCATTCCAAGTCCCGGTGTGCCCGCGGATGACCCGCTGCTCGTCAAGGCGCGTTCCAAGGGCATTACTGTCTGGAGCGAAATCGAGTTGGCCTACCGTTTCCTTGAGGGTGAACTCATTGGCATCACCGGCTCCAACGGGAAAACCACCACAACCACCCTGGTGCACCACATTCTCCAGGCTGCTGGTCAGAAGGCGATCCTCGCCGGGAATGTCGGCACACCCTTAATCGCCTGTGTGGACCAGATGAATGCGCAAACTGTTTCCGTGGTGGAGTTAAGCAGCTTCCAACTCGAGCTGACCGACAAATTCCGCCCGAACATCGCCGTGTTTCTGAATCTCACGCCCGATCACTTGGACCGTCACCGCACCATGGAATCCTACACTGCGGCGAAAGCGCGGATTTTCGCGAAGCAAACGGAATTGGATGCAGCGGTGCTCAATGCCGATGACGCGCCCACCGTTGCTCTAGCGCCGAAAAAGCCGCAAGCCTTCTGGTTCAGCCGTCAAAAGGTCGTGAACCAGGGTGCCTGTCTGCGTGGCGACGACGTCGTGATCGTTCACCGCGGCAAGGAAGAATTCGTGATGAAAGTCGCGGAGATTCCTTTGCCGGGCGCGCACAATGTCGAAAATGTCTTAGCCGCCGCAACCGCGGCTCGCCTGGCGGACGTGGATTCTGCCACCATTGGCAAAGCGGTGAAAAGCTTTGCGGGAGTCGAGCACCGTCTCGAATTCGTCTTAGAAATTCGCGGCGTGCGTTACTACAACGATTCCAAGGCCACCAACGTCGACGCCACCCTCAAGGCCCTCGATGCGTTTCCTGGCCGCATTCTGATTATCCTTGGCGGCAAAGACAAAGGCAGTGACTATACCGTTCTTCAGAAGCCCTTGCGCGAAAAGGCCATTCTGGCTCTGCTAATTGGCGCCGCCGCTGACAAAATCGACAAACAAATCGCTGGCAGCGTGGCCATCGAACGCGCCGGCACGCTGGAAAATGCCGTTGTCATCGCCTCCGAAGCGGCCAAGCCCGGTGACATTGTTTTGCTGGCACCGGCCTGCGCCAGCTTCGATCAGTTTCAGAGCTACGAGCATCGCGGACGCGTGTTCAAGGATTTAGTCCGCGGACTCTCTTCGGGAAAGGGCTAGCCAGGTGATCAGACGCTCAGAAATCGACCGTTGGCTGTTTGGTGTGACGCTCATGCTGTGCCTCCTCGGTGCCGTGATGATTTTCAGCGCCTCGGCGGTTACCGCTCAGCAGCAGTTCGGTCATTCCTACCACTTCGTTGTGCGTCAGGTCCTTTGGCTGGTCGTCGGGTTAGCCGGCATGTTCACGCTGATGAGGCTCGACTATCATCGGCTGCGCGAGCCCGCGGTCGTTTACACCGTGCTCTGCCTCGTGCTGGTGTTGCTGGTAGCCACCTTCTTCCTGGATAAGTCCCACGCCACGCACCGCTGGATCAAGTTTGGGCCCGCGCAAATTCAGCCGTCGGAATTGGCCAAACTCGCCGTGATTCTTTACCTGGCTTGGTTTCTCGATTTGCGGCGGCGCAGCGCCACCCGTCTTGAATTTTGCAAACAGGACCTGCTGAGCACCATTCTTCCGGCGGTCGCTCCCATTCTCTTTTGCGTTGCGCTCATCGTCATGCAGCCGGATTTGGGCACATCTGTGGACATTGTGCTGATCATGACTGCGATTCTCTTCGTCGCCGGGCTTTCCTGGAAGTGGCTCGCCGTGGGCGCTGCCCTTGCTTCGCCTGTGCTGCTGCTTTTGATCACACATGTTTCTTATCGCTACGCGCGCCTTTTGGCCTTCGTTCATCCCGAGAGCGACCCCCAGGGCGCGGGATTCCAGTTGCTGCAATCGTTGATCGCCGTCGGCTCCGGAGGATTCACCGGCGTGGGCCTCATGGAGAGCAAGCAGAAACTCTTTTACCTGCCGGAGGCGCATACCGACTTCATTTACGCCGTGATTTGTGAAGAGTTGGGCTTCATCGGCGCAGCCATCGTGGTCACCCTTTTTGCTGTGTACGCGTGGCGTGGCTTGCGCGCTGCTTTCAATGCGCCGGACGGATTCGGCCGCATGCTCGCCTTGGGCGCTACCGCCATGGTGCTATTTCAATCGCTCATCAACTTCGCAGTGGTGCTAGGCATGATGCCCACCAAGGGCATTCCGCTGCCGTTCGTCAGTTACGGCGGCTCCAGTCTTTTGGTGATGCTACTGGCTACCGGTGTGCTCCTCAATGTCGCGCACCAGGGCAACAGCGACGCAGGCCAGCAGGTTTGAGAGGCCGCGCGTGAAACTCTTGATTGCAGGGGGCGGCACCGGAGGGCACGTGTTTCCGGCAATTGCCATCGCCCAGGAATGGCTGGCGCGCGGCAAGGAGCGTGAAGTGGTTTTGGTGGGCACACAACGGGGCATCGAAATGAAGCTGGTTCCCGCCGCGGGATTGCCATTGGAAACCATTCGCGTTGCCGGACTGAAAGGAAAGGGCGGCACCACGCTGCTCAAGAATCTAGGCATGTTGGGCTCTGGATTATCGGACGCGTTTGGCGTGATTGCTCGGAACAAGCCCGCTGTGGCCTTTGGTGTCGGCGGATACGCCGCAGGACCCATGATGCTGGCCACCTGGCTGCGCGGCATTCCCAACGTCATCTTCGAACCCAACGCGGAGCCAGGCCTGACGAACAAGCTTCTCGCGCGTCTCTCGCAGCGCATTGCCACCGGCTACGAAGTTTCCGCGCAAGCGTGGGGTGCACGCGCCAGAGTCACCGGCTGTCCCGTACGCCCGGAATTTTTCGCCATTCAACCGCACGAGCCGCAAAAGCCGTTGCGCCTGCTGGTCACCGGAGGGAGTCAAGGTGCATTGCCGGTCAATCGCGCGTTCGTGCAAGCGGCGGAATTATTAGCGAAGCGCAAAAACGAGCTGCAGATTGTGCACCAGACCGGCGAGCGCGATTATAATGATGTGCGGGCCTCGTACGCGCGACAGCAAATGCAGGTCGAAGTCGCGCCCTTCCTTACCAATATGGCCGATCGTTTCGCTTGGGCGGACCTGATTGTCTGCCGGGCCGGAGCGATTACGGCCGCGGAAGTGGCAGCTGCGGGCCGCGCAGCGATTTTCATTCCGTTTGGGAAGGCTACGGACAGCCACCAGCTTCGCAACGCGCAGGAAATGACTAACGCCGGAGCGGGCAGGCTGATCGCCGAGTCGGACCTGAACGCCGAACGCCTGACGCAGGAAATTTTCTCCCTCCTGGACCAGCCCGGAGAGATTGCACGACTGGGAACGAAGGCGCGCAGCCTGGCGCATCCGGAGGCTGTCCGCGAAATCGTGGATCTGATCGAACAGGCCGCCGCAAAGCGCGACGCAAAAACGACGGAAAAGAGATAGAGGAACAGCATGGTATCGTTTCGCAATTTTCAGCGGATTCACCTGGTCGGCATCGGCGGCATCGGTATGAGCGGCATCGCGGAAGTTTTGCTCACCCTCGGCTATTCCGTGTCCGGTTCGGATACCAAACCTTCCACGATTACCGAACGCCTGCAGGACCTGGGCGCAACGATCTTCGGTGACCATAAGTTGGAAAACGTCGAAGGCGCGCACGTGGTAGTGACTTCTTCCGCGGTGAAATCCGACAATCCCGAAGTTCTCGAAGCCCACAAACGAAAAGTCCCCGTGATTCCGCGGGCGGAGATGCTCGCCGAACTGATGCGCCTGAAATACGGAATCGCTGTCGCCGGAGCACACGGCAAAACCACCACAACATCGATGGTCGCGTCCGTGCTCGCTGCCGCGCATCTCGATCCTACGTTCGTCGTTGGCGGCCGTGTGAATCAAGCCGGCACCACCGCGCGCGTCGGCAAGGGTGAATACTTTGTCGTCGAAGCCGACGAGAGCGATCGCAGCTTCCTGATGTTTGCTCCGGTCGTCGCCGTAGTGACCACCATCGATCGCGAGCATCTCGATCAATACGCCTCCCTGGAAGACATTCAGAGTGCTTTCGTGCAATTTGTGAATCGCGTGCCCTTTTATGGCGCCGCAGTGCTCTGTCTCGACGAGCCCAATGTCCAAGCGATCATTCCGAACGTGAAGCGCCCCATCATCACCTATGGCACTTCCAGCCAGGCCGACTTGCTGATCAGCGACATTCAGTTGCAGGGATTTGGCAGCCAGTTCCGCCTCACCTACAAAGGCGAAGACCTGGGCATTTTCGAACTACCGCATCCGCCGGGAATTCACAACGTGAAGAACGCCGCAGCGGCAGCGGCCGTGGCGCTGTACCTGAACGTGCCCACCGATCTGATTCGCGAAGGCCTGGCAAAATTCGCCGGGGTGGGCCGTCGTTTCGACGTCAAGGGCTCGGTCAACGACATCACCGTGGTCGACGACTACGGCCATCATCCCGCCGAAATCCGCGCCACCTTGGACGCGGCGCGCAGTTGCAAGTTCAATCGCCTGTTGGTGCTCTTCCAGCCGCATCGTTACACCCGCACCCAGCATTTGTGGGACGACTTTTCCCGTGCCTTCAATCAGGCCGATATTCTGGCGCTCATGGACATTTACGCCGCCAGCGAAACCCCGATTCCCGGCATCACCAGCGAAGCGCTGGCCAACGGTATTCGCGAGGCCGGCCACAAAAACGTGAATTATTTCCAGTCCATGCAGGATGCCATCGAGTTTCTGTTGCGCGAGGCGCGGCCCGGCGATGCCATTCTTACGATCGGTGCGGGCAACGTCAGTCGAGCCAGCAACGAACTGATGTTGCTGCTCGGCACCGAATTGAATGTGAATGAGGGTAGGCCCAAGGATGCGCATTGAGAACCAGCGAGTTCTGCAGGCGTTGCCAAAGCTGCAGGTAGAGGTGTGCCGCAACGTTTCACTGGCGGAGCTGACTTCGCTTCGCATCGGCGGCACCACGGATTTACTACGCATCCGACGTCATGACTCCATTCCGGAATTGCTGGTGTTGCTCGAACAAAATGGTATTGCGCACAAATTCTTGGGAGGCGGCTCGAATCTCCTGGTAATCGACGGAGAACTTCCTTTCGTGGTGCTGCAATTGGGCCAGCCTGACCCTGACGTGGTGATTGAGGGCGACACGGCCTACGTCGATGCTGCCGCTGACCTCGGCAAGACCGTCACTCTTTGTGCCAAGAACAATCTGGGCGGCATGGAAGGTTTGATCGGCGTGCCCGGCACGGTGGGTGGCGCATTGCGCATGAATGCCGGTGCGTATGGCACGCAAATCGGGTCGTACGTCCGGGAAGTAAAGGTTTACCGCGCTGCCGCGGGCGAGATAGAAATCCTCAGGGGCGCAAAAATTTCCTTCGAATACCGCCGCACTTCGTTTGCACCGGATGATATGATGCTGGCGGTGAGGCTCCAACTTCCCTCCAAGCCGTACCCGGAAATTCTCCAAGGCATTCGTATCTGCAATGAAAAACGGCGCGCCAGCCAGCCGCTGGGGCAAAAAAGCGCGGGCTGCATCTTTAAGAACCCGTCCGGCGCGTCGGCTGGGCGCATGATCGACGAACTAGGGCTGAAAGGCTGGTCGGTGGGAGATGCGCGGGTCAGCGATCGCCACGCCAACTTCTTCGTCAATTCCGGCCGCGCCTCTGCCGCGGATATGTTGCGCTTGATTGCCGATGTGCGCCAGCGCGTCGAACAGGCTTACGGAGTCACTCTCGAAAACGAGGTGGTCGTTTGGAACGCGTAAAGCCCATGCAGCGGAATACCTCTGCCGCAGCGGCCGAACAAGAGCCGTACCGGCCAGAGTTGGTTTCCGACGAAGAGCCGCGCTATTTACGCCGGCAAAAGCCCGTCGAGATTCGCCGCCGCAAGTTCAGCGGCAAGAGCGGCACCTATTACCGTCGTGTGTTCCTGTGGACCATGGTCGGCGTGGCCGCCGCCGGCGTTGCTACGCTTTCGGTACGCTACTTGCTCTTCTCTCCGCAGATGTTGCTCATCAAGCCGGACCAGATCGAAGTGAACGGGAACCACATTGTCGCCAAGGAAGACGTACAAAAACTCTTCGTGCGCGACCGCAACCAAAGTCTGCTGAGAATTCCGTTAAATACGCGGCGCTCGCAGATTGAGGAATTGCCTTGGGTGGAAGAAGCGAGCGTCCAGCGTATTCTGCCGGATCGCGTGCGCGTTTTCATTACGGAACGAACCCCGATCGCCTTTTTCCGGAACGGAACCGAACTCACCCTGATTGACGCCCATGGCGTGCTCCTTGATCGTCCGGAGGGCGAAGGTTTTCACTTTCCCATCGTCACCGGATTGTCCGAGAGTTTGCCCCGCGAAGAACGCGGCAAGCGCATGCAAACTTACCAGGAGTTTATGAAAGATGTCGATTTGGTGAAGCCCGGTTCCTCCGACCGTATCAGCGAAATCGATCTGAGCAGTCCGCGAGATTTGCGCGTGGTGCTTACCGGACTCAGCAGCGGCGCGGACGATCACGCTATAACCGTGCACTTTGGGCAGAGCGATTTCACCGGCAAGTACCGCATGCTCATTGAAAATTTTGCGCAGTGGCAGGCTAACTCCGGCACTGTGCATTCGATCGATCTTCAGTATTCCCGGCAGGTGGTGGTGAACCCCGACACCAGCATCGCCGCGAAAACGAAATAAGCATTCCGTAGGAGAGCGTTTTGGCTAAGAAAGACAAATATCTCGTCGGGTTGGACATTGGCAGCACAAAAACGTGCGTGCTCGTCGCGGAAATTGAAGATGAGCGTGTGCACTTTCTGGCTCTCGGGGCCGCGGAATCCAAAGGCTTGCGCAAAGGGCTCATCGTGAATTTGGACTCCACGGTCAGTTCCATCCGCCGCGCCGTGGAAGAGGCGGAAAGCGTCGCCAATGTGCCGGTGGAATCCGCCGTCATCGGTGTAGCCGGAAGCCACGTTCGTGGCGTGAATTGTCAGGGTGGCGCCTCCTTGGGCCCGCGTCCGCGCGACATTGAGCGCGACGACGTTCGCCGTGCCATCGACACCGCCCGCAATATTTCCTTGCCCGAAGATCGTGAAGTGTTGCACGTACTTCCGCACGAATTTCGCGTCGACATGCAAGATGGCATTCGCGATCCCATTGGCATGGTCGGGCAAAAGCTCCAGGCCTATGTGCATATTGTGACCGCTTCCAGTTCCGCCACGCAGAATCTGGTGAGCGCCGCCAACAAAGCGGGAATCCTGATCAATGACACTGTGCTGGAACCGCTCGCTTCCGCCGAGGCTTGCCTCACCCAGGACGAGCGCGAGTTCGGCTGCTGTCTGCTCGACATTGGCGGTGGCACCACCGAATTGATCGTCTACGGCGGCGGAGTGGTTCGCCACACCGGTGGCGTGGCCATCGGCGGCGATCATTTCACCAACGATCTAGCGGTCGGCCTGCGTACACCGATTCCGGAAGCCGAACGCATCAAGCGTCACCATGGTTGTGCCGCTGCGTCTCTACTGCGAGAAGACGGCTCCATTGAAATTGCCAGCGTCGGCGATCGTCCGCCGCGCACCGTCTTTGCGCACATGCTGACCGAAATCATCGAGCCTCGCGCACAAGAGTTGCTCGCCTTGGTGGGCGACGAATTACAGCGCGCCGGCATGCTCAAGCAAATCCCCGCCGGTTTTGTCCTGACGGGCGGCGCGTCGCGGCTCAACGGCTTGCTGGATTTGACCGAGAACACTTTCCACCTGCCCGTGCGCGTGGCGCAGCCGAGAGGCATTGCGGATTTGCCCGAGCAGGTGGCGCAGCCGGAGTACTCGACCGTCGTCGGATTAGTGTTGAACGCGGCGGCGGCGCGCAAAGCGGGCCCTACTAAGCCGGGCGGCTTGGTTTCCAAGCTGCGGGCGATGTTCGCCGGGGCTTAACGCCGGTACAAAGGGTTGCCAGAGCGGCTTTTCCACAGCCCTGGAAAACTCGCTGTGGAAAGGCATTTACACGAGATTTATAAAGGACTTTCACCAGCCGGAACGGGGGAAATAGCATGACCGCAAAAGAATCAGGAATCCGGATGAGCTTTAGCGAGGAGTTACAACCCGCCAAGCTCAAGGTGATAGGTGTGGGCGGCGGCGGCTGCAATGCCGTCAACCGCATGATCCGCGCCAAAGTGGAAGGCGTGGAGTTCATCACCGCGAACACGGATTTGCAGGCGCTGAAAATGTCGCAGGCCCCCGTGAAGCTGCAGCTCGGCGCTAAACTCACCAAAGGCCTGGGCGCCGGCGCAAATCCTGAGGTTGGCCGCAAGGCCGCGCTCGAAGACACTGAGAAAATCATCGAAGCGCTCGAGGGCGCCGACATGATTTTCATTACTTCCGGACTCGGTGGCGGCACCGGAAGCGGCGCGGCTCCGGTGGTGGCCTCGCTGGCCAGCGAATTGGGCGCGCTGAGCGTCGCGGTGGTCACCAAGCCCTTCGCCTTCGAAGGCAAGCGCCGCATGCTGCAGGCGCAGCAGGCGCTGGAGGAACTGGTCGGCGTGGTTGACACCGTCATCGTCATTCCCAACGAGCGCTTGATGGAAACGGTCGAGCCCGGCACCAGCTTCTTCGACGCCTTCCGCATCGCCGACGACATTTTGCGTCAGGCGGTTCAGGGCATTTCAGACATCATCACCGTGCCCGGCATCATCAATCGCGATTTCGCCGACGTGAAGACCATCATGCACGGACAAGGCTATGCCGTCATGGGCACGGCTGTGGCCAGCGGACAAAACCGCGCGGTCGATGCCGCCAATCGCGCCATCTCCAGCCCCTTGCTCGAAGACAATTCCATCCAGGGCGCGCAGGGCATCCTCATCAACATTTGCGGCAGCTCCACGTTGTCCTTGCAGGAAGTCCACGACGCTTCCAGCGTGATTCAGAAAGCCGCTCACGAAAACGCCAACATCATCTTCGGCGCGGTGATGGACGAAAACATGAAGGACATGGTGAAGATCACCGTCATCGCCGCAGGATTCAAGGAATCGGCGCGCAAACAGATGGTGCAGCAGAAACAATCGTTTCTGCCCCGCACCTGGAAAGCCGGACGCGAAGTTACCGAACAGACCGAGCTTCCGGTACAACCTCCAAATGTGGTGAATCAGGTAAAGCAGAATGTCCGCGAAGTGCGGGAAGTGACTCCTGAAGTCGCGAAGGACGATCTAGACGTGCCGACGTTCTTGCGGCGCCAGGCGCAAAAGGCCTGAACCTCCGACGTCAGCTCACGCCTTCACCCGCTCCATAAGCGCCGCGCGATCAACCCGGCTTGATAGTTCGCGGAAAAACACTGTTTTTTAGAAGCGGAGGCTTCAGGCACGCGTAAGTTGCGCGCGACGGGCTTCAGCCCCTGAATTCTCTTTCGTCTGCCGAGGGTAAGTCTATTCATTCTGCGTAATTCTTTCAGCGCTCAAGGATGGCTTTCGACTCTCGCGGTGCGTGCCACGCCTTCCAAATGGCGCTTCATCGCGCGAATTTCCGTTTCGAACCGCTGCAGGTTACTACTGCCATAGGGAAGCACGCTTCCTAACCCGGAGTGAAACTCCCGCGCTCCCGTTTGTGCCACAACTTGCGACACATTTCCCGCGTCCAGCCCTCCGCCGGGCATGATCACGATGCGCTTTCCTGCGCTGTCCACCAGCCTCTTCAGCCTTTCCGCTCCTTGTATTGCAGTGGCCGCCGCACCCGTCGTCAAAATCCGGGTTGCCTGCGTAGCGATCACCTCTTCCAGCGCTTGCATCTGGTCCGGAGTCTCATCAAACGCGCGGTGGAAGGTTACCTCCAGCGGTCGCGCCCATTGCACCAGTTCCGCGGTTCGTTCTGCGTCGACAAAACCATTCGCACACAGGACGCCCAACACCACGCCCTCAATGCCTAAGTCCCGCGCCACTGCAATGTCACGCTTCATCCTGACAAATTCTTTTTCGTTGTAAACAAAATTGCCCGCCCGCGGCCGGATGATGCAGAAAATCGGGATTTCCAGTTCCTCATACACTTTGCGTAAGGTTGCCACCGTGGGTGTTATCCCACCATGAATCAGTTCGGCGCAAAGTTCGATACGGTCGGCGCCGCCTCGCTCGGCGGCCAAAGCCGTGTCCAGGGATTCTACGGTGATTTCCAGAAGTGGTTGGAGCGACACAGGAAGCCTCGACGGGTTGGGACTGCTTCTATATACTCCGCTTGGCTCCGTTGCGCAACGGTCTCTATATACTAGTTATTGTGTTACTCTTCTGCAGAACATCCACTGGTCTCTTCCCACGAAGTATCTCAGCGGGGAGCCTCGGACAAGGAGACCTACCATGACGAAAACCTTGAATTTGTTTCTTATGGCAACGCTGTTGATTGTCGCTGCTGGCTGTCAGAATCCCTACCACCAACCCGACGAACGCTATGTCTTGGTCGCCGCCAACATCAATCTTCCTTACTGGCAGGAAGCGTCTGCGGGGTTAACCGACATTGGAAAGCAGGCCGGCGTGAAGGTGGATATGGAGGGGCCCGCGACATTTTCTCCGAACGACGAGCTTGCTGCGTTCCAGCAAGTGGTTGCCCAGCATCCCTCGGGCATCATGGTCTCGGTCACGGATCCAAAATTGTTCAAAGATCCCATCGACAACGCGATCTTGCAGGGCATCCCGGTGATTTGCATTGATGCGGACGCGCCAGACTCCAAACGTGTGCTTTTCATTGGCACCGACAATTTCCGCGCAGGCCAGGATAGCGGCAAGCGCATGGCCACGCTCCTCGGTGGACAAGGCCGCGTCGTGATTGTCACCCTCGCGGGCCAGTTGAACGTGGAAGATCGCGTGCGCGGCGTTAACGATGCGCTCAAGAAGTTTCCCGGCGTTCAAATAGTCGACACCATCGACGACAAGGGCGACGAGCGCGTTGCCGACGATGCCATCGCCGCGCTTCTCTCCAAAAAAGAGAAAATCGACGGGATCATCGGCCTGGAAGCCTCCGGAGGAGCAGGCGCTGCCGATGCGCTTCATCGCTTGGACATGACCGAGAAAATCAAGATTGTGGCGTTTGACAAACAGCCAGACACCCTCGAAGGCATCGATAAGAAATGGATTACCGCCACCGTGGTGCAAAAGCCATACGTGATGGCTTTTTATGGCGTGCGGTTCCTCGATGACTTGCACCACAACGCCGTGCATGAATTCAAGGATTGGGCCACGGCACCTACCGCACCGCTGCCGACTTTTGTGGATACCGGAACCGCAGTCGTGGATTCGACGAACTTGGCGGCGTTTCAAAAGGCACTCGCGGAGCACCCGAAGCCGGTCATCTGACCGCCGTTAACTACGCCAACCCGTAGGCCGCGAACGTAACAATCGACGCAAGGCCCAACGCGGAGCCCAGCACTGCTCCGGCCAGCACGTCGCTCAGGAAGTGCATGCCCAGAATCACGCGCGAGACTCCAATGCTGATGGCTAGAAAGTACAGCGTGCCTTGCAGGCCTGGATAAAAGTAACTCACCACCAGCGCTATCGAAAATGCCGTCATGGTGTGGCCCGACGGGAACGAGAACTGATCTGGGGGCAGCACCTTGGCCCAACAGTGTGGCGCCAACTGGCAAGGACGAGGCCGGTGGCTGAGTTTCTTGAGCGCTTTGAACACGAAGATGCCGAGAATTGCCGCGGTGCCGGCCGCCCCGAACGCGATGTAGCCGCGCGAACCGCCAAACGCCAGCAGCAACGCGCCCAGGCTGTACCAGAGCCAGCCATCACCCATGCGTGTTGCCGTAAGCATCCAGAAACGGATCCACCGCGGCGCGCTCCAGTTGTTCACCCGCCGCATGACCCGGTGGTCGCGGTTTTCGATGAATCCCCAGACGGTTTTGGCCACTGCCATGGCTACCTCTCAGCGCGCCCAGTTTGCCTCGAACCTGGAATCCACATCCCAGAGCATGCGTGGCCGCCGCCCTTCCCCTAGCAGCGACGCTGCCCACTTCTTGCAAAAACGAATTTCGTTCAGCCAGTGACCTGCGGTGATCGCCGGCATGAATACTGCAAACGGCAGAATCGCGCAGGCCAGCGGATTTTCCTCAATCAGCGAACCCCCAAACTGGCATATGTCCAGCGTCAGTTTTGTGTAAGACCCGTGTTCTCCGTGAACGATGCCGCGCCCCGCACGCAGGCCCAGGAAAAATTCGTCGACCGTTCGCGAAGCGGGCACCTGTGTGAACGTCAAGCCCACTCCGCTGAGCGTGTGGGAATCGCTGCCGGCTATACCGATCTTCCCCAATTTCTTCGCAAGCTTTTCGGCGCTGCGATTGGATTCCCTCCACATCTGTCCGTTGCGAATTTCAAACGCCGGAACGTACGAAGCGAACCAGTTGAAGTCTTCTATCTCCCGCCGACCGGTCAGTCCCGAAAACACGTGGTTCACGCTGAAGAACAGCTTTCGTTCAGTCAGATACATCAGCAGCGCGATGAAATCCTTCCGCCGCCGCTGAATTTCGGCGTGGTCTCTTTCCTGAATGTCGTAGACGCCCAGATGCATCTCTGTTCCGCTAGGCATGCTCACCGTGACTTCTTCGCTTAGAAAGAAGTCTGGGTATTTGCGGAGCACTTCCGCGGCCTCAATCGAGTCGTGGTCGGTTACCGTAACGATGGACATCCCCCGCTGCTTACAGCGGTCGTAGACGTCTTCGGGTTGGTTATAGGACTCGCGGCAAATGCGGGTGAGACCTGGGGTATTGCACATCCCAGAGCCAGTGGTATGTACGTGAAGGTCGCAGCGCATGTAAAAATCTTAAGCAAAGGATATGAACAAACCATGAAGCGAACACGAAATATGAGTGAAAAAACTGATGGAACTCATTGAGCACAAATGAGTTTGTGAGTTTTCCACATGGCATGTTGTGTGCTCTTGCCGACCATACACTCCTGCATGCGAGAATGCCCGCATGCAAACTATCCAAATCCTCTTTCATGACGCTGGTGGCGGTCATCGCAATGCTGCGGTCGCCCTGCAAACCGTTATCGGCCAGCAAAATAGGCCATGGCAAGTGGATTTGGTGCAATTCCAAGACCTTACCGATCATCTCGACGTGTTGCGGAAACTCACCGGAATTCGCATCCAGGAGCAATACAACATACTGCTCAGAAATGGCTGGACGCTCGGTGCCACGCAACTACTGCGCGTCTTGCAAACCACTATCCGCATCTTTCACCGCCCCATGGTCAAACTTCTTTCCGGCCATTTCCGCAAACAACCCGCCGACCTCATGGTGTCCGTCATCCCCCACTTCAATCGCGAAGTTGCCGAAGCTTGGAATAGCTGCTATCCCGGCCGGCCCTTTATAACCCTGATAACAGACCTCGCCGATTTTCCCCCGCACTTCTGGATTGAGCCAACCCAAGAGCAATACGTAATCTGCGGTACCGAGCGCGCCGTGGAGCAGGCGCGGCAGATCGGCAAGGATCCCTCGCACATCTTTGCCACTTCCGGCATGATTCTGCGCCCTGATTTCTATCAACCAGACAACACCGACCCCATTGCATTGCGCAACGAGCTGAATTTGCAGCCGGATTTGACCACCGGCATGCTGCTGTTCGGTGGCTTTGGCTCCAAAGTGATGTATGACATCGTCGATCGCCTGGAAGCTGCGGCATTGCCGTTGCAGTTGATAGTGATTTGTGGGCGCAACGAAAAGCTCGCCGAAAATTTTCGCGCGCGCACCTGGAAAATGCCCGTGCATGTTGTGGGCTTCACAAAAGAAGTACATCGCCTGATGCGCGCCGCCGATTTCCTCATTGGCAAGCCCGGTCCAGGCAGTGTGGCGGAAGCGATGGTGCGCAAGCTGCCGGTAATCCTCGAGTGCAACGCGTGGACCTTGCCCCAGGAACGCTACAACACTGAATGGGTCACAGAAAAAAGAGTCGGCATCGTGCTGAACAATTTCCTGGAAATCGCAAGCGCCGTGAAGCAAATCCTGGAGCCAGGAAAATTAGCCGAGCTTCGCTGCAACGCGGAGAAACTGAACAACCGCGCCATTTTCGAAATCCCCGAAATTTTCGCTAAATTGCTGATCTAGCCCGTGCCTGGGAGGCGGTGTGGAAAACGGCGTTTTCGTCCGGGCACGACTTTAGTCGCTCCGCAAGGCGCGCAATTTCAGAGCGCCTTCAGCCGCTGAGGGTATGTTTGTTTGCGCACCGGTTTTGTAGCGGCCGCCTTCTGAGGCTGGCGCCATGATCGGCTATTTGGTGCCCGCAAAAAACCAGGCTTGGTCATCAGGCTGCGGCTGCTCTCCGCCTTTACTAGCCACTCGCCACTGCTTTCCAATCAATTGCTGGCGCGTTCCGCATGCGCAGGATGTGGCAGATGCGGCCCTGCGTTCGGGTTTTCTTTGGGCGCGCTCGCGCGAGGCTTGGCACAGGTCACGGCCCAGTGCCGCGACGAAAATTTCGGCAGGTCACACATCTTGCTGCATCCCACCGCGGCCTTTGACATCGCGCATCCGCAATAGCAGCCACCCACGGACGGTTGGTGCAGCCGCGAAGACGTGTCTGCCCACGCGGCAAACGCCAGCAGGGCGCTGGCAAGGAGCAGGTCCAAAGCAACCCAAACACCGATGCGGCGAAGCCGCCGCAAAAAGGTCGATTTCATGGGAAGAGTCTCAGCCGAGCGCAACAAAAAACCGATAGCTCGCGCCTCCCAAAATTGGGCATTACCCGGGTCCTGGTGGTACTAGCAGGATTCGCTAGGCATACGGGTTTGGAGTTCCAGATTGAATCTCGCGACCTGTTTTGGTTCAACTCGCCGTCACCCTGTTCCCACCTAACCCCCTTCTTTCCAGTTACATGAATTTCCTCGTAGCGCCATGGAACGCTGGCGTTGCTCGTGCATTAGCCCTTGCGTAGGCGCGTTTCAAATGCGGGTTCCAGGGAATTGCAAGCGAGGGGGAAGGGGCTTGCTTGCGGTTTCTGGGGCTCGTAACCACCTGCCTCTGAGAGGGAAGCTAGGATGGATGACCCCACGCGCCGGTGTGAAAACGACACTGGCACTGAATCGCGCCTTCCGGGGCTCCCGGTCCCAAGCGGGAGCCCCGGTTTTTTTATCACGAAGGTAATCTGGAACTGTTCCCAAAAACAACAATTTGTCATCCCGACCCTCGGGCTACGGCTCGCCTGCGGCAGACGGGCCTTCCGCAGCCTGAGGCCGAGGGATCCTTCATCCGACTTCCAAAATCACGGGGATTAATGCTTGGCCGTCGGCGGCGCCACACCATTCAATCGCAGATACATGGCCGCTTCGGCGTAATGGTCCGCCCAACTACTCGCTAATACCAAGCCGAACCAGCCCCGCGTCACCGTTTTTCCTCCGAATCCTTCCGTGCTTTCGCCTAACTTCGCATCCTCCAGTTTGCCTAGGCTTTCGGAGCAGAAGGCGAACGAGCCTTGCAGCGCCGCAACGAGCTTTTCCTTGGGATCGCTGTCCGTCACCCCGTCCGTTTTGGGCGCTACCGTTCCGGCCGCCTTGCTGCAAAACAGATAATTCGATTCGATCATATGGGCCACCAGGTGGCCGAAGGTCATTTGATCCGGTGTGGGCCTGAAATTGAATTTGTCGGCCGGCATGGCTTCCACTGCAGCAACTGTGTTTTTCTCCCGCCCCGGCAGGAAGTCTCTCAGGGCGCTACTTACCGGATTGTTGTTGGTTTGCGCGAACGTCGATGGTGCCAGGCCCGACATGCCGAGCAGTAACGGAAACAGAATCATCACAGGTCGTTTCATTTAGCATCTCCTCTATAGGCTGGGCCGAAGCCCAAGCAGCATAGCGCAAATTTCGCACCATGCAAGCCGGGAGTAAGACGATGCCAGCTGGCCAGTTGTTTCCGAGAAATCCGAAAATGGTAATCAAGCGCAGTGCGTCAGGGCACAGCTTCAGCCGTGCCGGAACCGGCGCACAAATTAGTGCGCTTCAGCACGGGTGGCCCACACGTGGAATGTGGAGACGGTTTTGGGTGCCGCACCCTTCGCTTTTCAAGGGTGCGGGTTTAGAGGCTACTAGGCTACTTCAAACACGCCTGAGTGAAAAAAAGAATTCGAGGTTACTGTCCGGCCTGGCCGCGCCCGCGTTGTTTGACCTACTTCTTTCGTATCTACTTGGCGTTTTTGGCAGCGACCAAGATAGCTTGCCGGTTGTTGGCCTCGATGTCTTTCTCGATCTGCTCTTCGGAAAGACCGCCGATCCGCCCGAGAATCAGCAACGAAGGTTGGGCGTGACCCATCAACTTCCACTCAGCCATCTCTAGCAAGGAAGCCAAAGCTTCTCGGCGAATTTCGGCAAGAAGCGCGGCGTCGCGCGTTTCGGTCAATTCTGCGAGTGCAAAGGAAGACTTGTTTCGGTCGGTCCAAATGCAGGAATTCAACATTTCGATGAACGGTTGGGCGGAAATATGCAGGTTAGCGCCGGCTGACGTGTGGGCATACCCCGCAAAGACCATCAACGCCCTGGTTGCGTTGTTGCGTACACCGGGAGAGGGGTCATGCGTCGCTGCAATCAAATCTTGCGCTACGCTTTGTCGATCCGCCGCGTAGCCCAACACTTGTGCGGCCAATGCTCGTTGTTCGGCGTCGCCCGAGTGGCGCAAAACTTCCTTCAAGTTGTCGAGGTGCAGCTTCGCCAGGGCCAGGAAGCGAAGCTCAACGGCGCGCACCGCCGCATTATGATTCCACGCGTAGCCTTTGCTGTCGTCTTCGCTTGCATCTCCCGAAACCACGGCTTTCTCCAAAGCCGCCTGAAAATCGGCTCCGGCTCGAACGATATCGTCGGTAAGGCGCACGCTCCCCTGCGGTGCAGCCGAAAATGTCATACAAGTGGTGTTCTTTTCCTGGATACCCACGTAAAGTGTGGACTTTCCATCCGGCGTGCAACAACCAAGGTTCAGAAAAGCCGTTTCTACCCCGGGAATCGCTTCGATTCTTTTCTCTGTTTCGTGCCGCCACTTCTCCAGTTGATTGATGTCAATCGTGTCGCCCTCGCGCGTGCCGAGAGCCTGCCGAACCTGCGCCTCGGTGACGGTACGCAGACCGTAAAAGTCGATCACACCAAGCGGAGGAGACTGATCCGGCGATTGCCAGAACAGGAAGAACGCAAGCAACAATGCCCAGTTTGTCAAAGGATTCTCACGGACGAGCTGTCGGCTGAGCCGCGGCTAACTCACCTTACGCGTGACCGCAATGCCCGCTTGTCCGAGCACATGCGCCACTTGGGTGTCGCGCAGCCGCGAAGCGTCGTACTCGAAGGTCAGCAGATTCTTCTGCTCATCCACATGGAACTTCCGCAGGCCATACGTATTCGCGAATTCGCCCAGCCGGTTGAGCTGCTCCAGGCTCAACGGAGACTGCAATTCGTAGGTAATTTCGAGGAGTGTCATGGTGAGAGTATACCAGCCTGAGCCCGTTGCCGTAGCGTGCCAGAATCACTCCGCGCGTCATCGAATAGAGTAATCTAGCTACGGTTACACACATGTCCAATACGCCGCTACCCGGATTAACGGTTTTGCCCGCGACTCCAAGAGAAAAGGATCCCGTGTGCGGAATGTCCGTCGACCCGGCAAAAGCTGCAGGGAAGATCGATCACCACGGAAAGTCTTATTACTTCTGCTCGCCGCGCTGCGCAGAGCGTTTTCGTAACGAACCGGAAAAATTCCTTGCAGCGCCAGGAACCCCGGGAATGGATCACAGTCCCGCCGCCAAGGCCCCATCTAGTCCTGCCGCACACGGCGTGCGCTACACCTGCCCCATGGATCCGGAAATCGTCCAGATCGGTCCGGGCGCCTGCCCGATTTGCGGCATGGCTCTCGAGCCCATGGATGTCGTCGCCGAAGAGCAGCCCGACCCGGAATACGATTCCATGCGCAAGCGCTTTTGGGTAAGCGCCGCGCTCTCTCTTCCCCTCCTCATCCTCTCGATGTTTGGCGAGTGGCTCGGCCTGCATTGGCAAAGCGGCACTCGAAACGCCGTCGAGTTCCTCTTGGCCACGCCAGTTGTTCTCTGGGGCGGCTGGCCCTTTTTTCAGCGCTTCTGGAGCTCGCTGCTGAACCGCAGCCCTAATATGTTCACCTTGATTGGCCTCGGCACTGGCGCGGCCTATTTCTACAGTGTAGTGGCCACTTTGTTCCCGCAATCTTTCCCCGCCTCCTTCCGCGACATGCAAGGCGGGGTGGCTGTCTATTTCGAAGCGGCCGCAGTGATCACCACTCTGGTTCTGCTTGGACAAGTGCTGGAGTTGCGCGCGCGCCAACGTACCAGCGGCGCGATTCGAGAATTGTTGCATCTCGCGCCGCAAACCGCTTTTCGCGTATCCCTAAACGGCGACCAGGAAGTTCCACTCAGCGAAGTGAAGCCAGGGGACTGGCTCCGCGTGCGCCCGGGAGACCGCGTGCCGGTCGATGGCACCATCAAGGAAGGCGCAAGCGCCGTCGACGAATCCATGGTTACTGGTGAAGCGCTGCCCGTCGATAAGAGCCCGGCTGACAAAGTGACTGGCGGAACACTGAACACCAACGGCAGCTTTGTGATGGTGGCCGAACATGTCGGCAGCGAAACGCTCCTTGCCCAAATTGTGAGGGTAGTCAGAGCAGCGCAGCGCAGTCGCGCGCCCATGCAACGCCTTGCCGATCAAGTAGCAGGTTACTTTGTGCCCGGCGTAGTCTTGGCGGCCGTGCTGGCCTTTCTGGGCTGGATGATCTGGGGGCCTGAACCGCGTTTTGCGCATGCTTTGGTGGCTGCCGTTGCTGTGCTGATCATCGCGTGTCCCTGCGCTTTGGGACTGGCCACGCCCATGTCCATCATGGTCGCGGTCGGCCGTGGAGCCTCTGGCGGCGTGCTCGTACGCAATGCCGAAGCACTGGAAACACTCGCGCGCGTCGACACTCTGGTCGTGGATAAAACCGGTACGCTCACCGAGGGCAAGCCCCACCTGACCGCAATTCACATTGCCCCGAATGCAAAGTTGCCGGAAAACGCGCTTCTCTCGCTAGCGGCCAGCGTCGAGCGCTCCAGCGAACACCCCTTGGCGCGCGCCATCGTGCGTGCTGCGGAAGAACGCAAGCTTCCTCTAGGACCCATCACCGAATTTCAAGCAAGTCCCGGTGGCGGTGTGCAAGGACGTGTGCTCGGTAAACGCGTCGTTGCGGGAACAATGCGCTTCCTCACCGAACAGGGAATTGCAGTTTCCGCGCGCGACCATTGGCCCGCCGCAGCCAGCACCGCTTCAGCTACAACGATTTTCGTCGCCGTAGATGGTCAACTGGCAGGTGCCCTCTTGCTTTCGGATCAAACCAAGGCGTCCACTCCCGAAGCCATCCGCCAACTTCGCGCCGACGGCCTCCGCTTGGTGATGCTCACCGGCGATCGGCCGGAGGCGGCACAGGCCATCGCGCGCGAGTTGAATATCGAGGAAGTCAAAGCGCAGGTTCTGCCCCAAGAGAAAGGCCAAGTGATCAAGCAATTGCGCAGCGAGGGCCGCATTGTCGCCATGGCCGGCGATGGCATCAACGATGCTCCTGCGCTAGCCGCCGCGGATGTGGGCATCGCCATGGGCACTGGTACTGATGTGGCCATCGAGAACGCGGGAATTACCCTGGTCAAAGGCGACTTGCAAGGTCTGGTCCGGGCAAGGAAGCTGGCGCGGGCCACGGTCGGTAATATCAAACAAAACCTGGCCTTCGCCTTCGTCTACAATTTCCTGGGAATCCCCATCGCAGCCGGGGTTTTTTACCCTCTTTTCGGTTGGCTGCTCAGCCCGATGATTGCCAGCGCGGCTATGAGCTTCAGCTCCGTCTCCGTTATCAGCAACGCCTTGCGGTTGCGTCGCACTCAGCTATAAATCCGAGCCCCGACCTGACCACAGCCGCCTTTCTATCGTCTATAAGTGTGCCCGGCTGTGGAACTTTGTTACGAGGTGGTTCGTATCAATGGATGAGTGTGCGAATCGGGACAAGTGGGGGTCGGTATGTCCAGTAATGGGAATAATTTAGGAAACGGAAAGGCCGCCAAGAAACGGCGCCGCAGAATCATCATTGGATCCGTCATTTTGCTGGTGCTGATTGGTGGGGGCTATGGCGTCTACGCGGCGCTGCGTCCCAGTCACGACATTGACGCGTCGAAGCTAGCTCCTGTCGAGCGCGGAGATTTGGCGAAAGTGGTTGTCGCCACCGGAAAAATTGAGCCGCTGTCGAAGGTCGAAGTGAAATCCAAGGCCAGCGGGATGGTCAAGAAGCTCTACGTCGATTACGACGACAAGGTGAAACAGGGCCAGACCCTGGTCGAACTCGACAAAGTGCAGCTCGAGGCCGTTGTGCGGGAAGCGCAGGCCAATTATCAGGCCGCCCAAGCGGCGTTGCAGTCCGCCAAGGCGCAACTTGAGCGCAATAAAGTCGACGCGGAAGGTCCCGATGTGCCTTTCCTCAAGCTGAACATGGACCGCGCCCAGAAGATGCTCGACGACGGCGTCATGTCCAAAAGTTTCTTCGAAGATGCTGAGAAGAACTATCAGCTGGCCTTGAACAAACAAATGAGCGCCCAGCGAAATCTGCTTGTCGCTCAGGCGGAGATTGCCAAAGCCCAGGCCCAGGAAGCGCAAGCCAAAGCCGCGCTGGAAAATGCGGAAGAAGATCTGCGCAATTCCACCATCGTTAGCCCTATAGATGGCTTGGTGCTCTCCCGCGATGTCAGTGTGGGAGACGGTGTCAGCTCCATTCTCATTCTCGGTTCACAAGCCACGCTGGTGATGACCTTGGGTGACACCAGCGAAGTCTACGTGCAGGGCAAGGTGGACGAAGCCGACATTGGCAAAGTTTACCTGGGCCAGCCCGCGCGCATCGTCGTCGAATCCTTCAAGGACAAGAAGTTCACCGGCAAGGTGACGCGCATCTCGCCCTTCGGCAAAGAAAAGGACAACGTGACCACCTTTGAAGTTCGCGTCTCCATCTCCAATCCTACCGGCGAACTGAAAGCCAACATGAGCGCCAATGCCGAAATCATTCTGGAAGAGAAGAAAAACGTACTGATGGTGCCGGAATCTTCTTTGATCTACGACAAGGATCGCAACGCCTCCGTGGAGTTGCCCGATCCCAAGGCCGAAAACGGACGCAAGAAAGTGCCCGTGAAGCTGGGAATTTCCAACGGCGTGAAAACCGAAATCGTTTCCGGCGTCAACGAAAAGCAGCAAGTGGTCCTTCAATAACGGATGCCCTATGACTTTCCGCGACCTTTTGCGGGACACACTGGCCACGCTCTGGGCACACAAGCGGCGCACTCTGCTTACCATGTTTGGTATTGCCTGGGGCATCATCTCCATCACCGTGATGGTGGCGGCGGGCGAAGGCCTGGGCCGCGGCATACAGAAGCAGCAAGAAAACTTTGGCAAGGACGTGATGATCATTTTTGCCGGCCGCACCAGCATGCAGGCAGGCGGCACCCGCTCAGGACGTCCTGTTCACTGGATGGAAGACGACTACAAGGAAGTTACCAAGGAAGCTCCCTCGTGCAAATACGTGATGCCCGAACTGGGTAACAACGTCAAAGTGCACAGCGCATTCAACAGTGGCGACCTCGACACGGTTGGCTCGCTTCCGCCGTTCACGGAAATTCGCAGCATCACCGTGGCCCAGGGCCGTTTTTACAATTACGAAGACGACGACGAAGGTCGGCGCGTGGCCTTTCTTGGCAGTGATGCGAAAAAGCAGCTCTTCGCGGACCGCGAGGCAATCGGACAAACCATTGAATTGAACGAAATTCCGTATACCGTGATCGGGGTGATGAAAACCAAAGACCAGAATTCCAGCTACGATGGTGTAGACATCCGGAAAATTTTCATCCCCTTCAATTCCATGAAGCGCGATTTCCCGAACAAGCCGCCCGCCGTCGAGCATTCGGTTGACCGCTTACTGGCGGCGCCGTGGTCCCTGGAAACCCATCCCGATTGCGTGAAGCAAATTCGCCGTACTTTGGGGCGGCTGCACAACTTCGATCCGCGCGATGAAGAAGCCGCCAGCATCTGGGACACGGTGAAAAACGCCCAGGCCAACCGCATGATTTTCGTGGGCATGGAAATCTTTATGGGCGCGGTTGGTGTGGCCACTATTTTTCTCGGCGGCTTGGGTGTGATGAACGTCATGCTCGTCAGCGTGCGCGAGCGCACCCGCGAAATCGGCGTGCGCAAAGCGCTGGGCGCAACCCGCGAATCCATCCTGCGGCAATTTTTCTTGGAAACGGTCATTGTCGTTTTCATCAGCGGCGGTACCGGCTTGATCATCTCGTACGGGCTCTGCGGGTTGGTAAACCTGCTGCCCAAGATTCCTTATTTTGATGGCCTCGACGCCAGTTGGAAATTGGCTGCGCTCACGGTTAGTTTGCTCGGCCTCATCGCCGTGCTTTCCGCGCTGTATCCCGCGAACCGCGCCGCCTCCGTCGATCCCATCGAAGCGCTCCGTTTCGAGGCGGGTGGCTGATGCAAGTTCTCAGTGGTCAGTCCCAGTTCTCAGTCACTGTAGGCCGTGGACTGTCGGCTAGCTTGAGGTGCATTACTGATGCTCGGTGAAATCTTCAAAGAAGCGTGGGTCGCTCTGGGCCGCAATCGCGTGCGCAGTTTGCTCACCATGACCGGCATTTCGTGGGGCATCGTCGCGGTTACGCTGCTGCTCAGCTATGGCTCCGGCTTCCGCAGTGTCTTGCTGTACACCTTCGAAGTATTCGGCAAAGCCGCTGTGATCTGTTGGCCTGGCACGACCAGCGAACAGGCCGGAGGCGAGCGGGCAGGGCAGGAAGTGCGCTTCCAGCAGGATGATGCCGATTGGGTGAAAGCCCAGTCGCCACTGATAAAACGTGTCACGCTCGAAACTGTTAGGTTCGAGGGAATCTCCCATGACGAGCGGCTTTCGGAATCCGCCACGCGCGGCGTTTATCCGGAATACGGCGAGATGCGCAACGAAGTACCTTCCGAGGGCCGCTGGATTTCCGCTGAGGATGTCGAAGAGCGTCGCCGCGTCGTTTTCCTAGGCGCCCGGCTAAAGAAAAAATTGTTCAGCGGAGAGCCGGCTGTCGACGAAACCGTGCGTATCAACGGCGTACGCTTCACGGTTATTGGCACCATGGATATGAAGTTCTCCGACAGTTGCTACTTTAACTGCGACGACGAGTCCGCCTTCATTCCGTATACCGCTGCGGCCGATATTTGGGACGCACGCTACGCCAGCGTAATGGTTTATGAGCCCGTGGCACCGCAATTCGAAGCGCAATCGATGCAGCAATTCCGCACCGCCGTTGCCAATCGCCAGCATTTTTCGCCCAACGACAAGCGCGCTATCACCATGTTCGGCCGCCAGGAATTCAAGCCCATTTATGACGGCATCACCCTGGGCATCGAAGGCCTGCTCTTCATGATTGGTGCCATGACGCTCGGAATCGGTGGCGTTGGGGTGATGAACATCATGCTTGTCTCCGTGGAGGAACGTGTTCGCGAAATTGGCTTGCGGCGTGCCCTCGGTGCTCGAAAATGGCATATCCGCTGGCAGTTCCTGATGGAAGCTCTGGTGCTCACCCTGGCGGCCGGCGCGGTTGGCATGCTCATCTCCTGGTGTCTGACCTCGGCCATTGGCACCCTGCCGTTCCTTGGGCCAGCCTACGAAGATGACAGCGGCAAAGTCGATATTCACTTGACGCTTTCCACCACCACGTTGCTTTTGTCCACATTGATCCTTGTCGTCGTGGGTGTCATCAGTGGTTGGCTGCCCGCGATGCAAGCCGCCAAGCTGGATCCCGTCGAAGCCCTGCGCTACGAGTAAATTTCCAGGCGTTCCGCAATTTCACGAACGCGTGAATTTCTGCGTGGTTGCGCCTATCCTGCTATATTTATAAAGACCGGCTCGACGATGACGAACTAACGAACATAAGGGAGAAGGATGATGAATCGGAGCACGACTGCAAAACTCCGCATAGGGTTGGGATTGGCACTGATTGGAATGCTCCTGATCGGCGGAATCGTCGAGGGGCATGCCATTTTGAAAGAGTCTCAGCCCGCCGCGGGCAGCACGGTGAAGGGGCCCGATGTTCCTATCATGCTGAAGTACAACGTGCGCATCGACGCCAAGCTCTCCAAGCTCCAGTTGCTCCATCCCGACAATTCCACGTCTGATTTGGCTATCGACCCTCAACAAGCTTCTCCGGACACGCTGAACTCCAAAGCGACAGGGCTGAAGCCCGGCGCATACCGGATCCGCTGGCAGGTGTTAGCGCCAGACGGGCATATCACTCGCGGGGAGATTCCCTTTACGGTGACGGGCTCCTGAAAGAGTAACCATGTCGGATTTGCTCGGAGTATTCGGCTTTCTGGTGGTGTTGCTGCGCGCGGCGATTTTGTGTTTTCAGACCATCGCCGTCGGAGGCATCACTTTTCTCTTAATCGCAGCGCGCAACCCGGAATTGCGTAGTGAAGCGATCCTGCGTTCCTGTTGGACGCTCATCCGAGGAAGCGCCTTGGCTCTCGCGCTGTCGCAACTTTTCTTTATCGTGGCAAATTCCCTGGTGCTGACCTATTCGACGGACATTCCCGTTAGCTTCGTACTGAGTGCCAACTATTTCTGGGCGGGAGTCGTGGCGATTCTTGCCGCCGTGGTACTGGCAACGTGGCCTGCTTCCTTGCGAACCACCGTGAACCCAATTGTGTTGCTCCCCGCCGCCTTGGTTCTCGCCTCTTCCGTCATGACCAGCCACTCGGCCTCGCGCGTCGAAGGCCGCCCGTTCCTCGTCAGTATGACCTCCTTGCACTATTTGGCTACGGCCACTTGGATTGGCGGACTTCCCTACTTATTGCTCTCCTCCAAACGCGCCGCGGATCCCGCTGCACGCAAACAGATCATGCGGAATTTTTCCCGCCTGGCCCAGATTAGCGTGGCGGTTCTGATTCTCGCTGGACTCGGAATGGCCTGGGTCTACGTGGGCTCCTGGGACGCCATCTATGGCACCGCCTACGGTGTGATGCTCTGCGCAAAGATCGTCCTGCTGATGGCCCTCCTGCTCTTGGGCGCCGCTAACTATCTCATCGTGAAAGGCGTGCAAACTGACAATGGCACCGGAGCCAGAAGCTTACTCCGCTTCGGCGAAGCGGAAATTGGCATCGGACTCGCCATTATCCTCACCGCCGCGTCCATGACCGCGCAACCTCCGGGTGTCGATTTGACCGAGGACCGCGTTAGCGTCCACGAAATTGTGCAACGCTACGCCCCGCGCATGCCCCGTTTCACCAGCCCGCCCGTCAACCAGGTTTCCGAATCCACAGAAGAAATCATGAAGCGCGCCGCTGCGGAAGGGAAGAAGTTGCCGCCGTCATTTATTCCTGGAACTTCCGGAATCGGCGTCAACACCCCTAACGATATCGCCTGGTCCGAATACAACCACAATTGCGCGGGGCTGGTCGTCTTTCTCATGGGACTACTGGCTTTGCTTTCGCGTAGCCGTTATTTTTCCTGGGCAAAAATCTGGCCGCTGGCTTTTTTGCTGCTTGCGGTGTTTCTGTTTTTTCGCGCCGACCCCGAAAATTGGCCGCTTGGGCCAAATGGTTTCTGGGAAAGTTTCAAGGTTACCGACGTCCTGCAGCACCGGCTCGCGGTGGTGTTAATTATCGTTTTCGCGATCTTCCAGTATCGTGTCGAGACCAACCGCGTGAAGTCCATGGCTGCCGCGTTGGTATTTCCGGCCGTTTGTGCATTGGGCGGCGTGGTGTTACTCACCCATACTCACGCATTGAGCAACGTCAAAGAAGAGTTGTTGGTCGAAATGAGTCACACACCGCTGGCGGTCTTTGGGATTTTCGCGGGTTGGTCGCGCTGGCTGGAACTGCGCTTGCCTCCGGAAAATACCGCGCGAAAATATCTGGCGTGGGTTTGGCCAATCTGTTTCATCATGGTGGGCCTGATTCTTATGGATTACCACGAGAGTTGAATCGCATTCCTGTGGCCAAACAGGTTGCAGAAAAAAGTGCTTGGCACCGGGGGTCGGAGCTTCAGCTCCGACATAAGTACTTGGGAATGCATTGGGCTTTAGCCCCTGAGGAACTGCATTTTGACCTTTTCAGCAAGCTCTAAAGCCGCATTGATTGTCGTGGACGCACAGCGGGATTTTTGCGAAGGCGGGGCGCTCGCCGCCACGGACACGCTTTCTTTGCTCCAGCCTCTGCAGCAATGCATTGAAGCGGCGCGGCGAGCGAACGCTGTCATCGTCTATACCAAAGATTGGCATCCGGAAGATCACAATTCGTTCCACACTTTTGATGGTCCTTGGCCGGTGCATTGTGTTGCGGATACTCCCGGTGCGGAACTGATGCCTCCCCTTCATCCTGGCACCGACGAAATCGTGGTGCACAAGGGCGTGGAACGCCACGGTGCGGGCTACTCCGGATTTGAACTTACCGGCCTGGAAGAGCACCTGCGTGAACGAAAAGTGACCCGCGTGGCCGTCTGCGGAATTGCCACCGAATACTGCGTGCGTGCCACTGCGCTGGATGGCTTGCGGTCCGGCTTCGAGACGGTAGTCTTGCGCGATCTGCTCCGTGCCGTTCAGCCGGCAGAGACGGATCGAGTGCTGAAAGAATTGGAACAAGCAGGAGCCCGAACGCTCAGCTCAGCCGAGTGGCTCAAGAGCCTTACGTAGCAGCGGCTTTACGCCGCTGGCGGTTGCACTTCCATCTTTTCGGTGTCCTGTCATTCCGAGCGTAGCAAGGAATCTGCTTTCGTAACTAGGATTTCGAAAATAGGAACAAACAGCTTAGCTTTACCCAAGCAGGCTGTCGAAGTACGCGCGCAGTTCCGGCGAGTTCCAATCCTGCGGCCCGATAATCTTCCGGACGATTACACCTTTACGATCGATGATGTAGGTTTCCGGATACATCGCTGTGCCGTATTCCGCGGCAATGGGAGAGTGGTGCTCCTGCGTCCCAGGGTCGCGATAAGTCATGAACGTAATACCCTTGTCGCGCAGAAACTTCTCGTAAATGGCCTGATCTTCATCCGCAGCGACGCCAACCACCACGCCATTGCGCGATGCGATGTATTGCTGCAACTGGTTCAGAGCTGGAGTCTCTTCCACGCACGGTGGGCACCAAGTAGCCCAGAAATTCAGCACCACTACCTTGCCCTTTAGATCCGAAAGATGCACGGGCTTCCCGTCCACCTGCATGGCAAAATCTTCGGCCTTTTTCCCAGCCACAGACGCCTCGCCCTGGCGGTAATGCGGAAACGTAAAGAAGTAAATCACCGCGAAGGCGCCGATCATACTGCCCCACGCCATGATTTTCCGGAGGACCGTGTTCATATACCTTATAATAACGCACAGACGCCGCCCCGAGAAACCGCGAAAATCCCGCGAAGCTTATGACCGAGTCGGATGCACATCCCGTCGTTGTTAGCGCCATCATTCCTGCACGCAACGAGCAGGCGGTGATCGCAGCGTGTGTGCAGTCGCTTGCGGTGCAGCGGGAAATCAGCGAGATTCTCGTGGTCAATGATCAATCGACCGACGCGACTGCTGCGATCGTCACGCGGGAAATGCAAAATATCCCGAAATTGCGCCTGCTCGAAACGCACGGATTGCCCGCGGGTTGGGTCGGCAAAAATAATGCGGTTTGGCTCGGCGCTCGCGAGGCCCGCGGCGAGTGGCTGCTCTTCACCGATGCCGATGCCGTACACAATGCGGATTCCACAGCACGGGCGCTGGGCATTGCGGCACGCGAGTACGCTGTTCTGATTTCCTATTCACCGGAACAGCTCATGGAGACGTGGTACGAGAAAGCGCTGATTCCCTTCGTCTATTCCCGCCTGGCCGCCAAATTTTCTTTCGAGCAGGTCAACGATCCCGGAAATTCCGCTGCGGCCGCGAACGGTCAATTCTTGCTGATCCGAAAGGATGTCTATCAAGCCGTGGGAGGACATGCGCAGGTGGCCAGCGACGTCCTCGAAGATGTGGCCTTAGCAAAAAACGTGAAGAACGCCGGCTACAAGATTTGGTTCGGCACCGGCAAAGGAATCGTGCACGTGCGCATGTATTGTTCCTTTGGCGCGATGTGGGAAGGTTGGAAGAAAAATTTGTACCTCCTCATGGGCGGCACAGCGCAAACCGTCACGCTCGAAGTCATTCGCGCGTTGGCCCCGGCTTTAGCCGTGTTCATCGTAGGTGTGTTGCTATGGCTGAACACGCAATCGATTGGGATCACGCTTATCGTGGCACTCGTCGCGATTCTAGCGGTCTGCCTGTCCTACGCACGAAGGCTGCGACGCAATCAATTCCCAGCGCGCTTGGCGCCCTATGCCATTCCTGCGGGCCTGCTCTTCGCTGGCGTGTTGTGGGCCTCTTATCGCGCTCATCGCAAGGGGAGTTTGGAGTGGAAAGGCCGGGAGTATCCAGTGGGTACCCCTCGCGCATCGAAATAGGAGCAAAATAGGGCATGGTGTATCTGACGCGAAAAATTGAGTTTTCTGCCTCGCACCTGTACCACAATCTGGCGCTCAGTGCCGAAGAAAACCGGCGGATTTTTGGCAAATGCAATAATCCGCACGGCCACGGACATAACTACACGCTGGAGGTAACCGTCGCCGGCGAACCGGACCCCGTTACGGGCATGGTGCTCGACTTGAAGGAACTGAAAGCCATCTTGGAGCGCGAAATCACCGAACGCATGGACCACCGGTTCCTGAATTATGAAGTGCCTGAGTTCAAAGAACAGATTCCGACTTGCGAAAATATTGCGCGACTCATTTGGCAGATTTTGGAGCCGAAAATTGTGCAAGGTCGTCTATACAAGGTGCGGCTTTATGAGTCCGCGGATATTTTTGCCGAATGCTATCGCAATGGAGCGAACCACGCGTGAACGACGACCTTAAGGTAGTGTTGGGCCGTCGTTATCATTTCGCCGCGTCGCACCGTTTGCACAGCACGCAGCTCAGCGATGAACAGAATTGGCGTGTCTACGGGAAATGTAACAATCCCTACGGCCACGGTCATAACTATGTGGTGGAAGTCCGCGTGTCTGGGACGGTGGACCCTGCCACAGGCATGATCGTGAACCTCGTGGATCTCGACAATTTCGTGCAGCGGGAAGTGCTCGAACCTTTCGATCACAAATCGCTCAACGAAGATGTGGAGGCCTTTCGCACGATCGTGCCGACCACCGAGAACCTTTGTAAAGAGATTTACCAGCGCCTGAAACACTTCCCGCTGGCCAAACTGGAGCGCGTGCGCATCGAGGAAACTTCAAACAACGCCTTCGAGTACGCCGGGGAAGAATTCCAGGATCGTGGGGCGGTCCGCTAAAGGGGAAAGCCAGTGACAAAAGAGACGGAAATTGTATTGCACGAAGCAAAACTGGAAGTGCCCAAGGAAAGCATTACCGACCTGGTGCGCAAGATGATCGTGTTGATTGGCGAAGACCCGAATCGCGAAGGGTTGCGCAAAACGCCGGAACGCTTCGAAAAAGCGCTGCGCTTTCTGACCAGCGGGTACCATCAGAACCTGGAATCGGTCCTCAATGGCGCGACCTTCAGTGTGCATTACGACGAAATGGTGGTGGTGAAGGACATCGAGTTTTTCAGTTTGTGTGAACACCACTTGCTGCCCTTCTTTGGGAAAGCGCATGTGGCCTATCTGCCCAGCAAAAAAGTGCTCGGCCTCAGCAAGATCGCTCGCCTCGTAAACATGTACGCCCGCCGTTTGCAGATTCAGGAGCGCATGACCAGCCAGATCGCCGACGCCATCTCCGAAAAAATCAGTCCCGAAGGCGTGGGCGTGATCATCGAAGCGCGTCACCTGTGCATGCAGATGCGCGGCGTGGAAAAGCAGCACGGGCAGGCCGTGACCAGCGCTATGTTGGGTTCGTTCCGCCACAATAAACAAACCCGCGACGAATTTCTGTCGCTGGTACGCAATCGCAAGAGCTGACTATGGACAAATACCGATTGGGCGCCACCGGCCCCGAAGTGTCTCGCGTTGCCCTGGGTTGTATGGCTATGTCTGGCGTCTATGGCCCGGTGGACGATGCGGAATCCATCTGCACCATTCAAGAGGCTATCGATCAAGGTATCAATCTGCTGGACACCGGCGATTTTTACGGCATGGGTCACAACGAAATGCTCGTTGCCCGCGCCATCCAAGGTCGCCGGGACAAGCTTCTTCTCTCCGTGAAATTTGGCGCCATGCGCACACCCCGTGGAGGTTGGGCCGGCTATGATGCCCGGCCTGCCGCGGTGAAAAACTTCTTGGCCTACAGTTTGCGCCGCCTGGGCGTGGAATATATCGATGTTTATCGACCGGCGCGGCTGGATTCCAAAATGCCCATTGAAGAAACCGTTGGCGCGATTGCCGAACTTATCAAAGAGGGCTATGTGCGTCACATCGGTCTCTCCGAAATGTCAGCCGAAACCGTGCGGCGCGCGAACGCTGTGCATCCCATCGTCGATTTGCAGATTGAGTACTCGCTGGTCTCCCGCGGAGTCGAGCAAAACATTCTTCCTGCGCTGCGCCAGATGGGCATTGGCTTCACCGCTTACGGCTTGCTGTCGCGAGGACTGCTGAGCGGCTCGAAACCCGGAACCTCGCCAGGCGATATTCGCACGCACTTTCCGCGTTTTGCAGGAGAAAATTTGCAGACCAATGCGAAGCTGGTGGCTACCCTGAACCGCATCGCCAAAGAGCACAACATCAGCGGTACGCAGTTGGCCGTCGCCTGGGTGCTTCACCGGGGCACAGACATTGTGCCGCTTCTCGGTCCACGCACGCGCGAGCAGCTTCGCGAGTTACTCAGTGCCCTGCGTGTGAACCTGTCCCCGGAGGATTTAAGCCGCCTTGAACAGGCCATTCCGGCAGAAAGCGTAGCAGGTACGAGGTACGAAGCCGGGCAGATGGCCGTGCTCGATAGTGAACGCGCAGCCAAGGCCACGTCATAGCAGTTGTGGGGAAAGTCAGCTTTTCACGAGGTGGGAACTTCAGCCCCCACGTAAGCTGTAAACAATGGGTTGGGCTTTAACCCTTAAGGACTGTTCTACTTTTCGCTTGCGTGTTTATGTACAAGCATCGAATCATCCCCATCGCTATCGCCTCGCTGACGCTGCTGCTGTATCTGGGCGCGGCCTCGAAAGATGAAATTGCCCGCCTGCGCATTCTGATGGGGTGGAGTGAAGGACAGACCTTGGCCGACGTGGGCGCCGGGGAAGGCGAAATTGGAATCGCCGCGGCGGCCATCGTAGGCGATAGCGGCAAAGTTTATGTTACGGAGCTGGATCCGCAGAAACGCAAAGCTCTGGAGCAAACCGTTAAGCATGAAGCCCTGAAAAACGTAGTTGTGGTGCAGGCCGCCGAGCGGCGCAGCAATCTGCCGGATAACTGTTGCGACGCCATCGTGCTGCGTCGCGTGTATCACCACTTCACCGCGCCCATCGATATGGACGCGAGCCTGCTGCGCTCTCTGAAGCCCGGCGGGCAGTTGGCCGTCATCGATTTTCCTCCACGCGGCTCACTCACCGAGAGTCAGCCCGTGAAGGGCGTGCCTGCCAATCGCGGGGGCCATGGGATTCCGCAGAATATTTTGCTGCAAGAGATGCTGGCGGCAGGATTCACTGTGGGCCAAGTGGTGAACGATTGGCCCGACGACAGCTACTGCGTCATCTTCCGCAAGCCCGTGCATTAACAAGTCACTGAGAGCTTCGCGCCATTCAGACCATGCATAAACGATAAAAGGAATCTCACTGTCGACCGCCGCCAATTCCATCATTCCGAACGGGGTCTGCGGAGTCAGGAATCTCTCTTCGACCGTCCCAGCGGAGCCGGGAATCGGTTTTTCTTTGCCACTGCGACCATCGCGACTACGTCTCTTTCAGGAGGTGGGGGCTTCCAGCCCCAACGTGAATCGCATAGGACGTCCAGGGCTTCAGCCTCTGAAGACTCCGGATCGCTGTTACTTTTCTGTCGTCCTTTATGCTAGCGCTTTTGTGCGGCGCGGGCGCGCCGAACGCGATCGCGGTTGCCGCAGGTGGCGTCCTTACACCACCGGCGGACATTTCCTTTGGTGCGATCGATGAAAACCCAGCGACAATCCTCATTGGCACAGATTTTTAAATGGCCTTTTGCTTCGTGGAGCAGGGAATCGCCAAAGCTGCGCGCAATTGCCGCCACCTCTTGTGGCCAGCCAATTTGAGCGGGTTGCAGTTGCAGCGTGAATCCACTTTGGTGCTCCACGAGTTGCGGGAATACAGGTACCTTCAGCCAGACGTTGAGTTTCGCGAGGTTTTCGGGGCGCAAGGTTCCGGTCGCGGCATTTTCCTCGACGAGACCGCGCAGAACCGTACGCAGTTCGCGCAAGGCTTTCAGTGCGGCCTTATCCGAGGGTGAAATGTGCAGCTTCCAGTGGCGGACAAACGACCGGATCCAGCGCGGGTCGTCCAGACATTCGGTGAAATTGCCGAAACCGTCCCACAGCTCACTGTTGACCAGGTCTAGCCAGGGGGCCGGGGCGCCAAAACCGCGGGAGGAAAATGGATCTGCAGTATTCATCGTAATGGGATAAAGGGAATTGACACGTTACGCAAAGCCATGTAGCGTGTGAAACGAGGTTAGCACATTTAAGTCATTACAGGAAACCGGGCCCATGAGCGACACCACCCAAGCTATCGCGCAAGCCGCCGCAAGGGCGCATGCGGCAAGCGGATCGCATCGCGTGCGCGCAGCCTTCGCCTTCTCAGCGATTTACCTGATCTGGGGTTCAACTTACCTGGCCATCCGCTATGCTGTCGAAACCATTCCTCCGTTGTATACGGCCGGTGTCCGGCATCTGTGCGCCGGTTCAATTCTATTGATCCTGGCACTGCTGAAGGGCTACCGGCCGACTTGGGCGCAGATCCGCGCGAGCGTGGTGATCGGCTTCTTTTTCTTCCTGGTGGGTCACGGTTCACTTCATTGGGCTGAAGAGGTGGTGCCAAGCGGCCTTGCCGCGTTGCTGATCGCCGTCGAACCCATTTTTGTATTCCTGCTTTCCTCAGCGGCCGCACGCGTTTGGAAGCTGAATCTGATGCTGTTGGCTGGCATTCTGTTAGGCCTGATTGGGGTGGGCTTGCTGGTGGGAGACACGGCCCAGGGTGGCCAGCGGCTCATGACCGCCGCGGTGATGATCCTGGTCGGCGCATTTTCGTGGTCGGTGGGCATTATTTATTCACGCCGCTCGAAGCTTTCGGGGAGCCCTCTACTGCTATCGTCGTTGTCGCTGCTGGCAGGCGCGGTGATGTTGCTGTTTACCGGGACGGTTCTGGGAGAAGCGCGAGGCTTTTCGTGGTCGCAAGTCAGCCATCGGTCGTTTCTCGCGCTGGCGTACCTGATTGTGTTTGGTTCGGTGATCGCTTTTTCGGCGTACAACTGGCTGCTGGAGCATTATTCGCCGACGCTGGTGGCGACGCACACCTATGTGAATCCGGTGGTGGCGGTGCTGCTGGGCTGGGCATTTGCCGGAGAAACTCTAACTATGCGGGTAGGGGCAGCGGCCATGCTGGTGGTCCTGGCAGTAGTGCTGGTGGACCGGGGAACCAACCGTTTACGTGCCCAGGTGTAACGAATCTTCTGCAAATCTCACAAATACATAGGCTTTTGCTTGCTACCGGGGCGAGCCTGTGGTGAACTTTGCTGTACGATATCGACATGCTCGGTCAGAGAATCGGCCACTACGTTATTGAACAAAAGCTCGGCGAAGGTGGCATGGGAGTGGTGTATCGCGCGCGCGATGAAAAGCTGCAGCGCGATGTGGCCCTGAAATTTCTGGAGACGCTGCCGACCGGCAGCTCGGCCAGCCACGAACGAGCGCTGCAGGAAGCCCGCGCGATTTCCGCGCTGAATCATCCCAACATCTGCACGGTATATGAAGTCGGCGAAGTGGATGGAAAGCCCTACATCGCCATGGAATATGTCGAAGGCCGCGGGCTGAACGTGGAGATTCCCTCCACCGGACTGCCCGTGGATCAAGTGGAACGTTACGGCTTGCAATTGGCCGACGCGTTGGCGCATGCCCACAGCCGTGGAGTGATTCACCGCGATTTAAAAGCATCGAACGTAATGCTGACGCCCAGCGGGCGGCTGAAAGTACTGGATTTCGGCATTTCGCAGCGATTCGAGCCCGGCCGTATGAGTGATGGAACCACGGTGCTCGATGCATCGTGGGAATCGCAGCACACCTTTACGGGAACCTTGCCGTATATTGCGCCGGAAATTTTGAAGGGCGAAGAAGCGGATGTGCGTACCGACATCTGGTCACTCGGCGTGGTGCTGTACGAGATGGCCGCGGGCCACCGGCCATTCCGGGGGGACACGGCGTTTGAACTGAGCGCGGCGATTCTGCGGGAACGCGCGCCAGAAATTCAGCCTCCGCTGCCGCCGGTGTTGAACAGCGTCATCGAAAAATCGCTCGATAAAGATCCAGGGCAAAGATACCAGAGCGCCGGGGAAGTACGCGCGGCACTGGAAGCAGCAAGCACCGCGTCGCATACGCGGAGCTTCCGGCCATTGCCGGACGAGAATGGAGGGTTGTTCTCTACCCGGAACATTGCGATTTTTGCTCTGGTCATCGCGCTGGCCGGGGGCCTGGTCTACTGGCTGAACGGGAGAAACACGAAACGAAAACCACCGACACCGCTGCCGGGAGCGATTCAATCGATTGCGGTGCTGCCGCTGGAAAACCTTTCGGGGGATCCCCAGCAGGATTACTTTGCCGATGGAATGACGGATGCTCTGATTACCGAATTGTCGCAGATCCGCAAGCTGCGGGTGATTTCGCGGACGTCGGTGATGCAATACAAACACACGCAAAAGCCGCTCGACCAGATTGCGCGGGAGTTGAATGTGGATGCGATTGTGGAAGGGTCGGTGGTGCGCGCCGGGGATCGTGTGCGCATTTCGGCAAAACTGTTTCAGACGGATATTGAGGGCGCGCTGTGGGGAGGAAATTTCGAGCGCAATTTCACGGATGTTCTGGCGCTGCAAAGCGATGTGGCGACGGCGATCGCGCGAAGTATTCAAGTGGAATTGTCTGGCGCGGAACAAAGCCAATTGGCGCGGAGCCGGAGCGTGGTGCCGGAAGCGTACGAGGCGTATTTGAAAGGCCAATTTGAGATGGAAAAACGGACGCCCGAGGCGTTCCGGGATGCGAATAGCTATTTTCAGCAAGCGATCACAAAAGACCCGAGCTTTGCCGCGGCGTATGCGGGGCTGGCCGATTGTTACCAGACGATGAGCATCTATGACATGGGATCGCCAAAGGCGCTAATGCCCAAAGCGAAAGCAGCCGCGGAAAAAGCGCTACAGTTGGACGACCGCTTGGCGCAAGCACATACGTCGCTGGCCGCGGTCCGGTTTTTCCTGATGGACGGTGGGGATATTGAAGGCGAATTCCAGCGCGCCATTGCGCTGGATCCCGGGTACGCGCAGGCCCTTCACTGGTACGGACTGTACCTGGCGGCGGTCGGCCGGAAAGAAGACTCCATCCGGGAATTGAAGCTGGCGGGCGAGATCGACCCAAAATCGATGATTATTCGAGCGAACCTGGCGTTCGTCTATTACCTTGCGGGCGATTACAACCGTGCGGAGGAAGTGGCGAAGAACGTGGTGCAAATGGATCCGAGTTTCATCGCCGGTCATACCTATCTGGGACAGATTTATTTGGCGAAAAAACAGTACGAAGCCGCGATTGATCAGTTCCGGACAACAGTGTCGCTGTCTCCCGGGGATAATTCCCAGGAAGCGGACTTGGCGGCGGCGTATGCGCTGGCGGGAAAGAAAGCGCAGGCTGAGGAAATTTTGCAAGAGTTGCAGAAGAAAAGCCGGACGCAATACGTTTCCGAATACGATTGGGCCACGCTGTACGCAGGATTCCGCGACAAAGAGAAAACGCTGAAGGCGCTGGAAGAAGCGTATGCGGAACGAAATCCGAGATTGGTGAATCTGGCCGTGCATCCGTACTTCACATTTCTGCGAGGCGAGCGACGATTTGACCGACTGGTGAAAGAAATTGCCGCCAATCTTTCCGGTCATCCGAGCGACGACGTGGCTGCGAGCACGGTACCCGCGCAGTAGACCTGTCTGGAGAAACGAAGCTTGACGGTTTTGGAAGGCTTCCGGTAGACTCCGCCCCACGCGCGGAATAGCGAATAAAGCGCAAAGGAGATAAACCGATGCCCGCGAAGAAGACGAAGAAGCAACAGAAATTGTCTTTGAAACCGGTGAAAAAGCATCTGGAAGGGATCCTTGCGGAGTTGAAGAAACAGCTCCATATAAAGGGCATAACGCAAGCGCAGAAAGCGATTGTCAATCAAGATATTAAGAACCTCAAAGTGGTTATAGCCGAGTTGCCGACGGGTTGCCACAAGGCACCGCCGTACGACATCGGCCTTTGAACTGCAAGAATTTCAGCCGCCCGGAGAAAGAACGAGCAAGGAGGAAGGTACATGGCGACGAAAACACAGCAGAAGAAGTTGTCTTTGAAACCGATCGAGAAGGCTCTGCAGACGATCCTGCGGGAGCTGCAGCGGATGGCGAAACAAAAAGGCGTGAAGGCCGAGCAGAAGAAGATCCTGGCGAGGGATATCAAGAACGTGCAGAAGCTGATCAAGTCCGTCCCGCCGAACTGCATTTTGCACACTCCTCCTTATGATTTTCGTTACTGAGCTGGCGGGCCGGGTGCACAGCTGAAGAGCAGAATGGCGGAGAAGCGCGCGAAACGACGCGGCGGCGAAATAAGGTACCGCCGGTCGCCCTTCCTGATGAGCTACTGGCTGGGGCCAGTGCTGGTTTTCGAGAATTATGACAAGCAAGAGCGAATCGCCGGCAGCGTGTTGGTGTCGGAAGTGCTAGATTTTTGCGGAGCAGGGAAGACGCTGCGAGAGATTGAAGACGAGTTCCCGGAGCAGGGAAGAGAACTGCGAGCGGGCCTCCGGCAATTGTTGAAACACTCCTTGTTGGAAATCTGCGGGCAAGAGAATCGAGAATTGGAGCGAAGCTGGGCGCAGTGGTCTCGCTGGAATCCGGCAGCGGGATATTTCCATCTGTCGACGAAGGATGCGAAGTTCGCGGTGGCGTCGGAGGGCAGCACAAGCGGGCTGCAGCGAATTGCGAAGTTGCGGCCGCTGCCGCCACGGGTGAAGCAGTATGCGGATGCCCCCGTGGTGACACTGCCGAAGAGCAAAGGCGAGAGTGAGTTTGCAGGGGTGTTGGAAGAACGCCGGACGTGGCGGGAGTTTGCGGAGCAACCGGTGCCGCTCGAGAAGCTGGCGCAGTTGCTGTGGTTCTCGTTTGGCGTGCAGGACTGGGCGAAAATCCCGGGTGTGGGAAATCTGGCGCTGAAGACGTCGCCTTCGGGCGGGGCCATGCATCCGCTGGAAGCGTACGTGATGATTCGGAGTGTGGAGGGCGTGGCCGCGGGGATTTATCACTATGGGGCGGCGCAACACCGGCTGGAATTGGTACGCAAGGGATTGCGTAGCGGCGAGATCGTGAAAATGCTCGGCGGGCAACGATGGACCGGTGAGGCGGCTTTCGTGGTGCTGCTGACAGCAGTGTTCGCGCGGACGCAATGGAAGTACGAGCACGCGCGAGCGTATCGCGTGGTGCTGGCCGAAGCGGGTCACCAGTGCCAGACGTTTTGCCTGACGGCGACGTGGTTGGGGCTAGCGCCATTCTGCACGATGGCGTTGGCGGACACGCAGATTGAGAAGACGCTGGGGATCGACGGAGTGAGCGAGTCGGTATTGTATGCGGCGGGCGCGGGGGCGAGGCCGGGGGGGAAGGCTACGGCGGAGCGGTGGAGGGTGTGAGGAATCAGTTGTCAGTAATCAGTGACGAGTAATCAGTAATCAGAAAACCGACGACCCGCCTTGCTTGCGGCAGGCAAGCCTCAGAAAACGAGGGTGGGGCAGCCGGCGCACAGGCAAAGTCAAAGTCAAAGTCAAAGTCCGCACCCTCAAACCCGAAGGGCACAGTTACTGCAATGACAAACACTGGTCTGGATGGGTGGTTGCCGTAATTGTGCTGACGTCTTTCGCCGTGGTCGGTTATGAATACTGGCAAGTCGTCTCGGCCTTTCGGTCTGGCCGTTCTCCCGTGGCGGTCGCTCAGGAAACCCGGGAACGAGACTCTGACGCGATGGCGAATGCGTGGATTTTCTCCTTATATCAAGCGGCGCTGCTGGCCTTGCTTTTCCCTGTCGTCCGTAAAATCAGAAAGGCAAGAGCAGGCAGTGACTACTTGTTTCTCGGCGTCCTGTTGGTCGCCATAGCAACCCTAGTCCGCAACTTCGTGAAATTCCACTGAACGGCTCTGTTTTAGCTGGCGGTTCGGGCGGCACGCATTTTCGCTAGCTGGTCGTTGAACTGCTTCGTCAAATGGGGAACGATGCCCAGCTGCCGCTCGATGAGCATGAGCTGGGCGCGATGATGCATCTCGTGTTCCTTGGCGCCTAACAACTGCTCGAACCGGGACTTGGTCCCGCTGCCGTCCGCTACAGTAACCATTTCGCTCAGCACCTCGGGGGTCAGCGTCTCCAGCCACGCAGCGAAGGATTCCCCGCGGCTGCGGAGCAACTCCAAGATTTCGGCCTTGTTCCTGGATTTCGATTCCTCGTTCTTGACGCGTTCCGCCAGGGCTAGAAAGTCAAAGCCAACTAAGGTCATCAGACGCTGATTGCCATGAATTTCCTGCCACATCTGTGGCGCGACCGCGATGTGGGTCAACATTTGGCCTACGGATCGGCACTCCGGAGCGGGGATGTGGTTGTACTGCTCCTCGGGAATATCCTGAGCGATCTGGATGGTGTTTGTGCGTACAGTCCGAAACTGCCTGGCTAATTCTTTTCCGCCGTAGACGTTCATGTTCGTGCACCTCGTGGTTATTCTGTTGCGAACCTGAAGGATAGCCGACGCCAATTTAGCCAACAAGGTCCATTCAAATCATGCCGTGGTTAACGGGTGTTATAGCGGGGTGCTGGCGCTCGAGCAAGCCGTCCCGCCGACGTCGTAAAAAAGGACACCAGATTGATCCGAGCAATAGGCATTCTGGCCGGTCTGGCCCGAAACTTGAGGCGTGGCCAAGGAGGTGTAAGTTACCGCTGGCGTGCCGCCGCCGCCGGTTGCCGAGAAGACGTAGCCGCTCTTGGTACCGCTGGCCAACGTGCTGTCGATCAAGCAGGCAGAGGTGGAGCTTGCAAACGTCGCGCTGGTGCAACTGGCATCGGAACCGCCCAGGTTTGCCAGAGTTGCAGCAAATCCAATGGAGGGATAGTTGGACTGATACGCAACTTCAGCGGTGTTGATGTTCCGAATGGAACTGACAGCAGAAGACTGATTGGCCGCCATCTTCGAGCGCATCAGGTTGGGAATGGCGATGGCCGCAATAATCAGAATGATCGCCACGACGATGAGCAATTCGATCAGTGAAAAGCCCCTCTGCGTCTTCATAAAAGCTCCTTGAAGAGTCTTCGGTGCCGAAGAACGTGGGCTGAGAGCGCAAGTCTACTCCAAGTTGGGAGAAACCCTGCAAAAGCTAAATTCGTTCGCAAGAATCGTGAAAATTCTTCTTGTTCTTTGACACCCGTGGCGTTGTCGTGGAAAAGCAGTGGCGGGTGGTTAGTGGGAATGGCGAGAAGAACCTGTAGCGCCGACAAGGGAAACGCGTAGGTAGCGGCGGGTGACCAGCGATCAGAGATCAGGGACCAGGAATCGCACGGTGGAAATGCGAAGTTGTTCGCTTTCAAAATATGATTTTTTTGTAAGCGTGCAGAACAAAGGGGTTAGGAGCGATTGTGGGCGATTTGGCGGTCATTCTAATGGGTTTGTAAGTGGCTTGTTTTGCTATGGTTACGTAAGCATTCATTCTGTTGGGGTTATTCGGCGGTTTGGCTGTAACACACATTTTGGGGAAGTTAGGCGTTTTTTCGTCCTTAATGGGCAGAGCGGCGACCCGCTCCGAAGATCTGCTCTGGCGGATCTAGAGTTGGTCACAACGCGAGCCCGCCGAAAGCACTTGCCTTGGCCGATCCTGCCTGCGGCAGACAGGCTGAAGCTCGGACGCTACGTAAGGAGCCCGAAAGCTTGCCAGTGGATTGGCGATGCGTGGGGGTACGAAACCCAAGAGCACAGGCAGGAGTGCCTGTGCCACACCGTTCATAGGCCGAGTTTGTTGGTGAGTGCGGACGCAGTGTGGAGCAGACCGGAGGCACCGGGGATAGCGGCTTCGGCGGCGAGTTCGGTTTGATTGGGAGATAGTTGGGTTGTGGGCGACGGTTGAATCGGTGTGATGTTGCTGGGTTGGGCGTCGTCATCTCCCCTTTCGGGATGCTGGCCTTCGGGTTGGTCTTCTTGATCGTGCGCTTGGTCGGCGGGCGGCTGCAAGGGAGGGAGTTCGCCGAAGGAGTCTTCGACGAGTTGCTGGCGGTACTCGTCGAGGTAGATGGTTTTGAACTCGGTGTCGGAAAGGGGAATGGTTTTGAGGAGGGTTTCGGCGACGCGGGCCATGGCGACGGCGTCTTTTGCTTTGATGGTGCCCTCGGCGACACAGGCGAATAAGCGCGCGAGAGATTGTGTAAGACCGGTGACGGGAACGAAGCCTTGGCCGATCGGTTCGTAGAGGCTGGCGGTGACTTCGGCGGAAGATTGGAGGGGCAGGAGTTTGCGGCGATGATACTCGCAGTATCTGGACCTGCTGGAGGAACGAAGCATACGGCAATGGTGGTTATCGGCGTAGGTAAAGGCACAAAGAGACGAAAGGTCGTGAGCAGTCGGCTTGGACATGGAAAGCTCCTGAAAAATGAGTTGTAAAAAGGAAACGCCCGCGGAGAAAGCCGCGGGCGCAGTTGTCTACGGAAGAGAGTATACGAGATGGTTATATTCTTGTCAAGTTAAATGTGAGGATTGACGACAGTGATTAGAGAAAACCCAAGACCCACCCTCAAAAAACGAGGGTGGGGCACCCGGCTGCAAGAGAAATGACGACCCGAGGCCAGGGAAAGCGCACCCCAAGACCCAGGTTCAAAAAGCGAACCTGGGGCACCCGGCATGTGGGGCACCCCGGGGACACCGGCTGAACAGCGTACGGAAAAAGTCGAAAAGCAATTCCTCAGGGGCTGAAGCCCAATTGATTGCCAAGCAGTTATGTCGGAGCTAAAGCTCCGACCCCCGGTGCCGAACACATTTTTCCGCAGGCTCCAAAGCCTGTGTTACTTGGCTACTTTTTGACGATGGCGACGGAGGCGCGGGTGGTTTCCCACTCCATGTTGAGTGCGCCGCCGTTGGCGGATTTGTCGAAGGAGATGGTGAAGTTTTCGACGGGCGAGGGGAGAGTGGAAACCTTCATGGGAATGCGGGCGAGGTCGGCGGAAGGACCGGAATACTTAGTGCCCCATTCGCCGGTGGTCTTGCTGATGATGAGGGTCCACTTGTCCTTGTCGGGAATGGCGAAAAGTGTGTAGTTGCCGGCGGGCACAGCGGTGCCACCGACGGTGATGTCGGCGGTGGTGACGAAGGTGGTGGCTTCATTGGCACCGGCACGCCAGACCTCGCCGTAGGGAACCAGGCCGCCAAAGATTTTGCGGCCCCGCATGCGCGGGCTAGAGTAGTCGACGGTGATGGACTTGCCGCCGCCGAGGTCGAGGGAGGCATTGGCCGGCGGGCTGGGCTTGTTGCCCTGATGGGCATGGGAAATGAAAACAAAGACAGCGAGGGCCAGACAGAGCACCGAGAAAAGTGCGATTGCTTTACGCATGAGCGTCTCCTGTGGAGTGGCGACGGCTGGAATCTTTGCCTTCGGCAGGCAGGCCGCCGCTACGAGATCGTGCCGGTAAGTCTGAGGGCTTACCGATAGCATTGAACAAGATTTGGAGGCGGGTTGCAAGGGGAGGGAGGGAAGAAAAAGCCTTAAGTTCTTAGTCAACAGTCGACAGCCAACCGTCGACAGCCGGAAGAGAGGGAATTAACGCAGAGTTCGCCGAGGCCGCGGAGTGGCTTGGGAATGAGGCAGACTGTGGTGAGCGGAAGCGGAAGAGGGATCCCTTCGCTACGCGTGCTTGCCGCAGGTGGGTTCGGGACGACGGATTTTTTGGATTGAATGGAACTCGCGGGCATGGTGCGTAGCGTGCTGCGACCCTACGCAAAAAAACTTGCTCAGGGCGAGCAGGGATGGGAGGTGGTTGAGGAGGCGCGGATCGCGTCCAAGAAGGACTGGACCCGGGGATGGGAATGACGATGGGTAGTGGCAGCGACGACGAGCAGAAAGGCAACGATGAGGAGGAAGAGGCGGTTGGAGAAGTGGGAGTTGAGATGGGGAAGAAACATAGGTGCGCCTCCTGTGGGCGAGCCACAGGAGGATAGTATAGTTTGTGTGGGAACACCACAGGAAAAAGGCAGTGGCGAGTGGCGAGAAGAACCTGAAGAGCTACCCGGAAGCTGCAGGGGCTAAAGCCCTTCTTGTTTTGCGCTAGTTATGTGGAGGCTGAAGCCCCCACCTCCTGAAAACAGGTTTTCTCTCGCGAGCTGTGAAGACTGAAGGCGGTGCGTGCGCTACCCGCCGACGGTAAAGAAGAGAGATTCCTCGCGCCTGCCTGCGGGCAGACAGGCAAAAAACACGCTCGGAATGGCGGAGTGGTTTTTGGGCGGCAAAAAAGCCCGATCCTCGGGTTCGTTATGAGACGCGATCCCCTCAAAGGACGGAGGCCCGCTCCAGAAGGCGGCGGCTATAAAGACTAGGAAAGGCAAGGAAAGGCAAGGAAAGGCAAGGAAAGGCAAGAGGCAAGGACCACATGCTAAGGCGGCATGTTGGGGACGCGCAGCCGCCGACAGGGCAGTTGAGCACGGGCAGGAGTGCCTGTGCCGCTGGCACCATGGGCTTTGCTATTGGCGGTGGGTACAGGAATTGGGTAGGGCGGGCTCAGGTGAGTGCTGAGCGCCCTTTACAGTGTGTTCATGAGTGTGATAGTTTTGAAGAGTCGAAGAAAAGAGGAAAATTCAAGGGACGACGGTGGGGGGCACTTGAGCGACGCCAAAGTAATGTTGATCGAACAATTCCGGACACATGTGAAAGATACGGGATCGCCCGAGGTGCAGATTGCACTGCTGAGCGAACGCATCAACTATCTGACGACGCACCTCAAGAGCCACGTCAAAGACCATGCATCGCGCCGGGGGCTGATCATGATGGTAAACAAGCGGCGGCGCTTGCTGGACTATCTCAACCGGCGGGACCCGGATCGGTATCACCAGATTGTTGAACGCCTTAGCCTGCGCAAGTAGAGAATCGCAAGGCGGTACGCGATACAACTTGCAATTTCACGAACGGACAAATCATCCGAAAAGTCTGTGTGTCCGCCGCAAGGTGGGACGTGAGCAAGCCTCGTCTGTGACGGCAGACGGAGCGGCGTTGGTCTAGGTGTAAGTGCTGGCGGAGCAGTTCCCCTTCGCAGCAAACCTCCTTTTTTCTTAGAGAAGAAGCCCTGAATGGATCCTTCCGAAGGAAGGACCAAAGGAAGAGAACATGTCAGAGAACAATCACACACCTGCGCCACACCAGGTATCGATCGAAGTGGGAGGGCGGGCGCTGGTTCTAGAGACCGGAAAGATAGCCAAGCAAGCGAACGGAGCGGTGACGGCGCGGTACGGAGACACCGTGGTGTTGGTGACGGCGTGCATAGCGCCCAAGGCGAGCGACCGTGACTTTTTGCCGTTGACGGTGGACTATCGCGAGTTTACGTATTCGGCGGGAAAGATTCCCGGTGGATTTTTTAAGAGAGAAGGACGGCCGACGGAAAAGGAAATCCTGGTATCGCGGCTGATTGACCGGCCGATGCGGCCGTTGTTCCCGGATTCGCTGCGAAACGAGACGCAGATTATTGCCATGGTGCTGTCGGCCGACAGCGCAAACGATCCGGACGTGATTGCGGTGACCGCGGCGTCGGCAGCGTCGTATTGCTCGGATCTGCCGTTTACCGACCCAATTGCAGCGGTGCGCGTGGGCCTGCTGGATGGCAGCTTGGTGGCGAATCCCACGGTAGCGGAGCAGAAAGTCAGCAAGCTGAACATCGTGGTGGCCGGAACGGAAAAAGGCATCGTGATGGTGGAATCGGGGGCCTTCGAGGTTTCCGAAGAGAAAGTGGCGGAAGCGCTGGAATTTGCGCACGAACAGATCAAGAAAATTGTGGCGGGGATCAAAGAGCTGCATGCGCAGGTGAAGCCGACGAAGATCGTGATCGAGCCGCTGCCGTTCGACAAGGCAATCTACGACGGCATCAAGAAGACGTACGGCGCGAAGTTGAAGGATGCGCTGGATACAGAAAAGCATCCAAAGAAGGAAAGCTATCACCTGGTGGATGCGCTGGAAGAAGAGATTCTGAAGGGCGTACCGGAAGACGACGAAGAGAAAATTGCGCTGAGCAAGCGCGCGTTTGAACGACTGCGCGAGGATTATTTCCGCGAGGAAGTGCTGAAGGCCAAGCGCCGTCCAGACGGAAGGGCGTTCGACCAGATCCGCAAGATCACTTGCGAAGTGGGCTTGCTGCCTCGCGTGCACGGTTCGGCGCTGTTTACGCGCGGAGAGACGCAGGCACTGGCAACATTGACGCTGGGCACGAAGGAAGACATGCAAAGGCAGGACCTGCTGTTCGAGCAGGACACCTTCAAGCGGTTCATGCTGCACTACAACTTTCCACCGTTCAGCGTGGGCGAAGTGAAACCGGTGCGCGGCGCAGGGCGGCGCGAAATCGGTCACGGCGCACTGGCGGAGCGCGCGTTGGCAAACCTGCTTCCGGCGGAAGTGGATTTTCCGTACGCGATGCGAGTGGTGAGCGACATTCTGGAGTCGAATGGGTCGTCGTCGATGGCGACGGTATGCGGCGGTTCGCTGGCGTTGATGGACGCGGGCGTGCCGATGAAGGCGCCGTGCGCAGGTATCGCCATGGGCTTGGTGGTGAGCGATGACGGCAAGTACTCGATCCTGACGGATATTGCGGGCGCGGAGGACCACTACGGCGATATGGACTTCAAAGTGGCGGGAACCCGCGAGGGAATTACCGCGCTGCAGATGGACATCAAGGTGACCAGCATCAGCATCCCGATGATGCGGGAAGCGCTGGCGCAGGCCAAGAAAGCGCGTCTGGAAATTCTGGACATTATGGAAAAGACGCTGAACAAGCATCGCGAGACCATCTCGCTGTATGCGCCGCGTCTGTACAAGTTGAGCATTCCAACAGAGAAGATCCGCGATCTGATCGGACCGGGCGGCAAGAAGATCAAGTCGATCATCGAGCAGACTGGCGTGAAGATCGACGTGCTGGAAGACGGCACGGTGCACATTTTCTCGACGAGCGGAGCGGGAGGCGACCAGGCGTTGCAAATGGTACGCGACGTGACCGCGAGCGCCGAGGTGGGCAAGACCTACCTTGGAAAAGTGGTACGGTTGGCGGAGTTCGGGGCGTTTGTGGAGTTGTTCCCGGGAACCGACGGCTTGCTGCACATCAGCGAAATATCCGAGCACCGGATTCGGGATGTGCGCGATGAGCTGAAACTCGGCGATCAGGTGTTGGTGAAGGTGCTGGCCATCGAGGGGAACAAGATTCGGTTGTCGCGGAAGGCGTTGATCAAGGAAGCGCGGGAGAAGCAGGCGAAAAGCAAGGACCCCGCGGCTCCAGCGCCGCCGGTGACGACGCCGGAAGGCAATTAGGGCATAGACAAAATTGGATGAGAGAGGCCTCCGGATTCGGGGGCCTTTTTGTTTATGGTGACCAGCGATCAGGAAGCGCGAGGTAATCAGTTATCAGTAATCAGCGAAACCTACGGCTGACCCTCACAGATTGAGGGCGGGGCACCCGGTGCGACGGACAAGAATAACGCAGAGTTCGCGGTGCAAAGGCGCGGAGGGGCTTGAGGAAACGGATGAGTACTTGCGCGTGGGAAGGGCGATGGATTTAATGGAAGGAGAAATTCTTTGGAGAACCTTCGATGAACTGGACACGAGTGTGGGTAGTTGGGGCGGTTATGTGTTTGTTGGCGGTGAGCGCGGGAGCACAGCAGAAGCGGCGGGTGATTATTGATACAGATCCGGGGACGGATGATGCGCTGGCCATTTTGCTGGCGCTGAATTCTCCGGAGTTGCAGGTAGAGGCAATCACGGCGGTACCGGGAAATGTGGTGGCGAAACAGTCGCTGGAGAATGCGCTGAAGTTGGTGAGCTTGGCAGGGCGATGCGACATTCCGGTGGCGGGCGGTGCGCAACATCCGTTGATGCAGAAGACGTATACGGCGACGTACTGGCACGGGAAGAACGGGCTGGCGGATATTGCGTTGCCGGAATCAAAATGCAAAGCGGATGCGCGGTTTGGACCAGATTTGATTATCGAGTTGGTGCACAAGTATCCGCACGAAATCACGCTGATTCCGGTGGGGCCGCTGACGAATATTGCGCTGGCGGTGTCGAAGGATCCGTCGATTGTGGGATTGGTGAAAGACATTGTGATTATGGGCGGCTCGCTGAATGGCGGAAACGTAGACGGGGCGGCGGAGGCGAATATTTTTGGAGACCCCGAAGCAGCGGCGATCGTGTTTAATGCGGGGTGGATGGTGACGATGGTGGGGTCGGACGTCGGCGAGAAGACATTGATGACGCGGAAGCACCTGGCGCAATTGGAAGCGGGACACGGTCCCGAGAATAATGTGGTGGCGAAGATTGCGCGGTTTTACATTGAGCGCTCGGAGAAGAATGGTTGGGACGGCGCGGCGATGTACGATCCGCTGGCGGTGAGCGTGGTGATTGATCCGACGCTGGTGAAGTTGAAGGACATGCATATCGACGTAGAGACACGCGGGGAATTTACGCGCGGGGAGACAGTGGCCAATCGCATGGGGTCGTATGAGAACAACGTGCTGCATGGCGACCATTACGAGATTGATGGGGTGGTGCCGGTGGCGAACAATGCGCGGGTGGCGATGAGTTCGGATGCGGAGCGGTTTTTGGCGATGTTTATTGAGACGGTGAAGGGGAAGTGAGGGGAAAGAAAGTAATCAGGAATCAGTGACCAGTAATCAGTAAGAGAACACAAGGCCACCCTACTGAAGCAGGCAAGCCTCAGAAACCGCCGGTGGGGCACCCGGTCGATTATGGGCAAGAAACAAGATGGAAGGATCGAAGAGATCCTTCGCTTTGCTCGGGATGAGAATTTGGGATTTGGTGGTGACGGAGGGGCCTCACCGCTGAAGGGGTGAGCTACAGGGTGGTGCGGTAAAGCGGCGGGTAAACCCGCCACTACAGTGTGATGTGAACTTGCGATACGAAGTTAGGCGTGGGCGCAGTGGACGGCGTCTAGAGCGCCCCAGAGGGCGTCGAGGGCTTCGTGGGTGGTGGCGAGGATTTCGTCTTCGTCGCCGTGGGCGTGCTCTTCGAGCCAGCCGCGCCAGGCCGCGCGATGGGCTTTGTCGGCTTCTTCGTGCACGGCGAAATAGGCGAGGCCCTTATAGGAACTGACCCCGTAGAACTTCTGCAGTCCTTCAATCTTTGTGGTGGCGATTTCGGGCACTTGCGCTTCGTAGGCGTAAAGCGCCGCGACCGCCTCGGCCACGGTACGATCGCCGACAATTTCGCGGAAGGTTTCGACGACGGTTTGTGTGCCGGGAAGCGCGGGACAGCAGGTAATGTCTTCTTCGTTCACGCCGACAGTGGCGGCAAAATCGCGCCAGAGCTTGGGGTGAGGACGCGAAGGATTTTCTTCTTCGGCAAGGTTTTCGAGAACGATGTCGCGAATGGGGCCCTCGGTGCGAGCGGCGAGGACGCGCAAGTGCTTGGGGAAAGCTTCGACGTGGCGGTAATACTGCGAGGCATAGAGTTGGAGATCCTGGCGAGTGAGCTTGCCTGTCTGCCAATCCTGATAGAAAGGATGCTTCAGAAGGCTTTTTTCGGCGATGGCGGCGTCAATCTTAGCGAGAAGTTGGGCGTTCGACATACGTCCCTCCCGTAGTTTCGTTGGGGTTGGCTGGCGCGCCAACCCGCTCATCCGCAAATGAAACGTAACTGCGGGATTCTATCAGAGTTTGGAGAAATTTGTCGTTGCGGTTGTGGATTTTTGGTGGAGGGCCAGGAGCGATCCGTGATCAGCGACGCAGGCCCCGTAGGAAGTAAGGAAGGAGGACGGTTCAGAGTTTTTAGTGGGCTGTTGTCCGTTTCGGGGAAAAGAAACCGAAGACCCACCCTCTGAAGGCGAGGGTGGGGACCGGGCTCGCGCGAAAACCTGCGCTTGCGCGCCGGTCCCTTCCTGCGTCAGGGCAAATTAAAGTCGGGCCACTACACAGGCGTGTGGTGGAGGCGGGAGATGTGGGCGCCTACGTGGGAGAGTTTTTCGACGATGCGTTCGTAGCCGCGATCGATGTGGTAGACGCGGTCGATGATGGTTTCGCCGGAGGCGACCAGGGCGGCAAGGACCAGACCGGCGGAGGCGCGGAGGTCGGAGGCTTGGACGACGGTGCCGGATAGCGGGGAGGGACCGCGGACGACGGCGCGATGACCGTCGATGGAGATGTGAGCACCCATGCGAGCCATTTCGCTGGCGTGCAGGAAACGATTTTCGAAAATAGTTTCGGTGATAGCAGAAGTGCCTTGGGCTTGCGTGGCCAGAGCCATGTATTGCGCCTGCATGTCTGTGGCGAAGCCGGGATATTCCTCGGTGGTGACGTCGGCGGCGATGAGTTTGTGGCCGTCGTGGACGCGAAGAGTGGAGTCATCGAGAATTTCAACGGGGACGCCGGCGGATTGCAGCTTGGCGATGACGGCGTCGAGGTGAGAGGGATTGCAATTGGCGATGGTGAGGTCGCCATTGGTGATGGCGCCGGCGATGAGGAAGGTGCCGGCCTCGATGCGGTCGGGGATGACGGAGTGCGTGGCGCCATGAAGAAGCTCGACGCCATGGATGGTGAGGGTGCTGGTATTGTCGCCCCCGATGCGCGCGCCCATTTTGCGGAGGAGATGGATGAGGTCGGTGACTTCGGGTTCGCGAGCACAATTCTCGAGAGTGGTGACGCCGTCGGCGAGCGTAGCGGCCATGAGGATATTTTCCGTGCCGGTGACGGTGATTTTTTCGAAGACGATGTGCGCGCCTTTGAGGCGGCCGCCGTTAGGAACTCGTGCTTGGATGTAGCCGTGTTCGGTGGCGATGAGGGCACCCATTTTTTCGAGCGCGGCGAGATGGAGATCCACGGGGCGCGCGCCAATGGCACAACCGCCGGGAAGAGAAACATGGGCGACGCCGGAGCGGGCGATGGCGGGGCCGAGGGTGAGGATCGAGGCGCGCATGGTTTTGACGAGTTCGTAAGGAGCGACGGCGTCATTGAGGGATTCGGATTGAATGGTGTAAGTGGTGGAAGGAATTTCGTGGGAATAAACGTGGGCAGACATGAAGGCGAGGAGCTTGCCCATGGTGACGATGTCGCGGACGAGGGGAATGTTGTGGAGGGTGACGGGCTCGAGGGTGAGGAGCGCGGCGGCCATAAGCGGAAGAGCGGAATTCTTGGCGCCGGCGATGTGGACCGTGCCGTGAAGTGGATAGCCGCCGTGGATGCGAAATTTATCCATGAATTTTTCTTGCGTAACTTCGGGGGCTAAAGCCCCGTTCGCTTCGCTCGATCTACGTGGGGGCGGAAGCCCCCACCTCCTGAAAATCGAATCCTGCAGCGGCTGAAGCCGCGGCGATCTTGCGGTCGTTGTGGCGCGACTGAAGTCGTGCTCTGACGCAGGATTAGATGCGGCGCCACTGAAGGGTTGTCCGGAGGCAGGTGTGTTGTCCGCCCCACGGTCGTCGATGCTGCATGTCGAAACCTCTGGGCACTTGGAACGAGACAGCGGCGTAACGCCGCTGCTACGGGGCTCAGGAAATTGTTCATCGTGATTCGCCCAAGGCGCGACGGAGGTCCCCATCAGCTGCTTCCAATTCTCGAAGAGCGCGAGCGGCGGAAACACGGCGTTTGAGGATGATCAAGGCGACGCGGAGATTGTGTTTGCTTTGACGCAAAGCGTGTTCCACATCCGACAGACTTTTTCCGGTCGCTTCCATAAGAATCCGCTTGGCCCGGTCTCTAAGCTTCCGATTTGTCTTGGTGAGGTCGATCATGAAGTTTTCGTAAGCATGACCGAGGCGCACCATGGTGGCTGTGGAGAGCATATTGAGGACCAATTTTTGGGCGGTGCCGGCTTTGAGACGGGTGGAACCAGTGAGAACTTCGGGGCCAACGTCGGGAGTAATGGCAATTTGCGCAGCGTGAGCGAGGGGGGATTTACGATTGACGGTGACGGCCACGCTAAGAGCGCCGCGACGATTGGCGTAGCGAATGGCCGCGAGAACGTAAGGAGTGGAACCGCTGGCGGCGAGACCGACGACGGAATCGAGTTTGTTGAGACGGAGGCGGGTGAGTTCACGACGCGCATTGGTGTTGCTGTCTTCGGCGCCTTCGACGGGTTGAGTGATGGCACGGCGGCCACCGGCGATGAGACCGCGGACGAGTTTGGTGGAAACGCCGAAGGTGGGCGGACACTCGGAGGCGTCGAGCACGCCGAGACGGCCGCTAGTACCGGCGCCAACGTAGATGAGGCGACCGCCTTTTTGGATACGCGCGACGATGGCGTCGACGGCGCGAGAGATCGCCGGGATTTCCTGAGCGACGGCGACGGGCACTTTGTGGTCCTCGTGGCTCATGAGTTGGACGATCTCGCGCGAGGACATGTGGTCGAGATTTTTGGAGGAGAGGTTGCGTTGCTCGGAGCGACGTTGATCTTTGCGACGGATACGCGGATGAGAAAAGGGCATTTTTGAATTATAGCGGCGAGGTGGAGGAGGAAGGAAATGAGAGTGGATTGGACAAGTGGGAGCGAAGGAGGTCGGGCGAGAAGAATGGGGTGTGGTAGAAAGGGAGAGGGCCCGGGAGAGAAAGCAATCAGTGATCAGTTCCAAGTGATGGAAGACACATGGATCGAAGAGGGATCCCTCGCTGTGCTCGGGATGACCATTCGTAAGTGTTGGCGCCGGTCGGCATAACAATTGTAAGTGTGGTTGCAATGGGGATGACAATTTCTAAGTTGGCTGCGGGTAGGCAAGGAAAAGAGAAGGCATGGACGTACTGGAAAAATTGTTTGAGAAGAAATTTGGGGTGGCGGTGGAGCGAGTGCAGGCGCTGCAAGGAGCGTTGAGCGCTTCGGGGCGAAAGATTTATCGCTTGTCGGCCGGAAAGACCACCGCGGTAGGAATTTCGTACGGGGTGCGCGAAGAAAATGTGGCGTTCCTTTCGTTTTCGCGGCATTTCCGGAAGCATGGTTTGCCGGTACCGGAGATTTATGCGGAGGATTTGAGTCAGGGCGCGTATCTGGAAGAGGATTTGGGCGATACCACGCTGTTCGATTTGCTGCAAAAAAATCGCAGCGGCGAAACCATCGGGGACGAAACCATCAAGGCGTACCGCAAGGCGGTCGCGGTGTTGCCGCGGTTTCAAGTGCAAGCGGGGCGGGACCTGGATTACTCGGTGTGCTACCCGCGAGGAAGCTTTGACCGGCAGTCCATCGCGTGGGATCTGAATTATTTCAAATATTACTTTTTGCGCTTGGCGGCGATTCCGTTCAGCGAACAGGCGCTGGAGGACGATTTCGGGCGGTTAACGGATTTTCTGCTGACGGCGCCGAGCGATTATTTTTTGTATCGCGATTATCAATCGCGAAACATCATGCTGCGCGAGGGCGAGCCCTGGTTTGTGGATTACCAGGGGGGACGCAAAGGCGCGCTGCAGTACGACATTGCTTCGCTGTTGTATGACGGGAAGGCGGACCTGCCGCCGGCGATGCGGGAACAACTGCTGGAAGATTATATGGATGCGCTGGAGAGTTTCGTCGATCTGGATCGCGAAGATTTTGTGCACCACTATTACGCGTTCGTTTACGCACGGATTCTGCAAGCGCTGGGAGCTTACGGTTTCCGCGGATTTTATGAGCGAAAGACCCATTTTCTGCAAAGCGTGCCGTACGCGCTGAAGAATCTACGGTGGCTGCTGCACAACGCGAAGTTGCCGATCGAACTGCCGACCTTGACGGAAGCGTTCCAGAGCATGCTGGCTTCCGAGAAATTGCTGGCGATAGCCACAGAGGCGCAGAACCTGGTGGTGCGCGTTTACAGTTTTTCGTTTCATCGTGGGCTGCCGAAAGACGAGACCGGGAATGGCGGAGGATTTGTTTTTGATGGCCGGAGCTTGCCAAATCCGGGGAGAGAGGAAAGGTTCAAACCGCTGACGGGAAAAGATGCGCCAGTGATGGAGTATTTGAATCAGCAAGAGAGCGTGCACCAGTTTCTGGCGAGCGTGATGTCGCTGGTGGATGCAACGATTGGGAACTATCAGCAGCGCGGGTTCAAGAGTTTGATGGTGTCGTTTGGATGCACGGGAGGGCAGCACCGTTCGGTATACCTGGCGGAGCAACTGGGGAAACGGCTGAGGGGAAGGAATGGCGTGGAAGTGGAGTTGCGGCACCTGGGGTTGGAGCAGTTGGGCCTATGAAGGCGATGGTGCTGGCGGCGGGACTGGGCACGCGATTGCGCCCGCTGACGGATCACCGGCCGAAGGCGTTGGTGGAAGTGGGAGGACGGACGCTGCTGGAAATTACGCTGGAGCGTCTGAAAGCGGCGGGGATTTGCGAAGTGATCATTAACGTGCATCATTTTGCCGAGAGTATTCGGGAGTTTCTGGAGGCCCACAATAATTTTGGGATGAAAATCGCGATTTCGGCGGAAGAAGTGTTGTTGGATACGGGTGGCGGGTTGAAAAAGGCTGGATGGTTTTTTCTGGACAACGGCGGGGAAGAGCCGTTCTTGCTGCATAACGTGGACATCCTGAGCACAGTAGATTTCGCGGCGATGGCGAACCAGCATCGAGAGAAGGAAGCGCTGGTGACTTTGGCGGTACAGGAGCGGGCGACCTCGCGATATTTGTTGTTTGATGAGAACTGGGAATTGTGCGGGCGGAGATTCGTGAAGGAGAAGAAGGAGTGGATGGTGCGGGCCGTGGAAGGGCCGAGAGCGCGGGCTTTCACCGGGATTCATGTGATCTCGCCCCGGATGCTGAAGATGATGGGCGAGGATGGAGCGTTTTCCATTATCGATGTGTATTTGCGGTTGGCGGGACAGGGGGAACGCCTACGGGGATTTGGTGCGGATGGATATTATTGGCGGGATTTGGGGAAGTTGGATCAGGTGGAAGCGGCGGAGCGGGATTGGCGGGAGAGAAAATGGTAAAGTTGTGGACTGCCATTCGAGGCAAGACGCGGGGATCGAAGAGGGATCCCTCGCGATACTCGGGATGACGGTTTTTTGGGTTTGGATGGAGCTTGCGGGCATGGGGAGCAGCCCTTCGCAAAGCTCAGGGTAAACGCCTTCGCAAAGCTCAGGGTAAACAATGCAGCCCCCTACGCAAAAAACAGAAAAGTCATTCGGTGCGGAGGGCGAGGATTTCGTTGTTGTGCACTTGGATTTCAACGCCGAGGGGCGGACGGACGTCGCTGCCTTGGACGATGGCACCACGAATCCAGATGTTGCCGGGAAGACTGGCGGTTTTTAAGGGATCGTAGAGGGTGTGACTGCAAGGATCGCCGACGAGCGGGTGACTGGCGGTACGAAAATCGTAACCTTTGCGAAGGGCGTCAACATCACGGACATATTCAAGTTCGCAGGTGCCGTAAGCGGACTTGCGCGAGAAAGCCCAATAGCCAGTGGCGAGATTCGGAGAGCCGGAAGGAAGACGGATGATGGTGGCGGGCACGTTCTCGCCGGTGGTCAGATCCTGAATAAAAAAGTCTAGGGAAGACCAGGGTTTGGAAAGATCGGAAATTTTGGCGATCACGGGATTATTGCGATCCGCGTGAGGCAAGAGGGAATTGGGATCGGGAGGAGCGGGCGGCACCTCAAGCTGAGGAGCGGGCTCCACGCGAACGGGATGCACGGGGCGGTGGTGCGAAAACCAGCGGACGGCGAAGAGAAGCACGAGGCCTAGCGCGGCGATACCAAGGATCAGAGGGAGAAGCGGATTAGAGCGCCGGAAGCGCGGAGCGGCGGAGCCCACGCCGGGAATCTGCGGCATGTCAGCTTTAAAGCGAGTGGCGGACGAATCATCCATAGGGGCGGATCCAATGAACGAGCCAAGGCCCGTCATTCGGAAAGGAACAGCGAATGACGGAAGCCGCGAATGCTGCTCGAAAACAACACTTTCCTGGAGAAAGACGGCCCCGTCAGGGCACCAGCCCCGAAGAAGTCGATTTCTCCTCAAGAGAAAACGCAAACCTAACCAAACAGAGAACCAACTTCTTGCATTGTACTGACGGAATGGCAGAATGAGCAAGTTCCGGGGGAGGGAAAGTGTCCAGGAAGGAACGGAGGGGTCGGTAAAATTTGTCTACCAGACTTTTAGAAACCTTGGTTGTTCTGTGCGATTCGCGTGGGTAAAGCCCGCTGCCGCTCCTGTCAACCCGTTTCCAGCAAACTGCGAAGGCCAGAGGAGGCGAATCCCCTGGGAGCGGGGGTTAAGGGATAAGCAACTGTGGTTGGTAAAAAGGTTACAGTGGAAACAGGAAGGCTTGTTTTTGAAGGGCAGAGCGGCCTAGTGTAGAGAGAAGATACTGAGGGAACTCCGCAGAGATGGCCGGCGACACCAGACAAGCGGCGCGCGCGTTTGTTCACAGCCTGAACATTTTGCTGAAGTTTGCGCGGTTGTATGAATTTGGACACGTGCGGACCGCGGCGCAATTCGAGACCGCCTGGAAGGAATTGCGCTTTGCTTTGGATAACGGCGGAGATGCGGGGCTGCTGCTGGGAGCTTCGGGTAATCAGATCGTTTTGGACGGCGTGCCCTTGGGTGCGGCCGCAGCCGAGAAGAGCTTCGCGCAATTGCTGACGGCTTCCGGAATCGCCAGCATTCATTTTTCGCCCAATACAACGCAGGGTAATTTTGCGCGATTTGTGCGCGCGTTTCCCAGCGGAAACAACAAGCCAAGCCAGTTGGCCGAGCAGTTGAAAGCGGCGCTCGCTGGAGAAACCAGCATCAAGGTCAACGAAATTCGCTATGTCGCGGAAGATGGGTCGGTAGCGGGCATCAAGGTAGCGGCGCAATTGACCGCCAAAATGTTGGGCGGCGGCGGGGACAAGTATCGGGACGTATTCGAAGATCCGCAGAAACTGCTGCAATTGATTTTGGCGGCAGAAAGCAATCGCATGGGCGGCGGAGGCGGAAGCGGAGCAGGATTTGGCGGTGGCTCCGGAGGGGGAGGCGGAACCGGAGGTGCGGGAAGCGGCTCGGGTTCGAGCTGGAGCGGCGGCACCGATAGCAGCGGAAACTTGTGGGATGCCGGGAAAGCGAGCGGCGGAGGAAGCGGCGGCGGATTTGGAAGTGGCCTGACAGGAGGCGGTGGCCCCGGGATTGGTGGAGGTGGCGGCGGCTGGGGCGGTGGTTCTGGCGGCTCGGGTGGTCCCGGCGGAGGATCGGGCGGAGGCGGCGGCACTGGTGGCGGGGGCGGCACGGGAAGTGGCGGTCCCGGCGGCGGAGGAAGTGGAACAGGGAGTGGAGGCGCTGGAGAAGGAACCGGCGCCGGTGGGCCGGGAGATGGCTCGGGCAGCGGTGGCGGAGGATTTGGTGCAGGGAGCGGCGGGTCTGGTGGCTCGGGTGGACCCGGCGGAGGATCGGGCAGCGGAGGCGGTGGAGGAGTTGGCGGTCCGGGCGGGGGAGGCTTTGGCGGAGGGAGTGGCGGCCCCGGAGGCGGGGGCGGTGCGGGAAGTGGTGGTCCCGGTGGCGGAGGCCCTGGAGGTGGGGGAGGAACGGGCTCCGGTGGACCGGGCGGCGGAGGCGCGGGAGGAGGAGGCGCGCAACCTGGGAAATGGCTAAGCGCTTCTGCGATGCTGCGGAACACGATGATGAGCGGCGGTACGGGTGTAGGTATTGGAGGGGGAGAGCCGGGTAGCTTCACGGTGGCCGAGGAAGAAGTGCGGTCGGTGCTGACATTGTTTGCGCAGTTGGGAAAATCCCGAAAAGATCCGGAAGGCCGGATGGATGCGCAGGCATTTCAATCGCGATTGACGGCGTTGCCGGTGCGCGCGCAGTACACGCTGCAGCAGGCGTTGGCGGGGTTGGCGGCGCAAGCGCCGATGGATAAACCGGACAAGCCGATGCTGCTGAAGTTGGCGGAGCATGTGGCGATCCGGTTCGCGCTAGACAGTTACGAGCGCGGGGAATTGCGCGTCAATGCGGTGAAACAGCTGCTGGATCGCATGAATTCAGAGATCGAAGCGTTGCGCAAGATTTTGGGCCAGCAGGAAGAAACCATGGCGGCCGCGGGCATCTCGGTGCAGTCGTATACCGAGTTGCTGGACCAGGAATTCTGGCAACAAGTACCGGAAGAAAACAAGAAAGAAGTGCTGACGTCGGATGAAGCGTGGTGCGTGCCGCCGAGGAACGTGCGCGGGTTTCTGGAAGAGATGCTGCGGCGCGGGGAATTGAAAACGGTCAACGAGATTCTGACGAAATACGCGGCTTGCGTGGCACTGGAAGCCCCGGAAGCGCGGCGGACCACGGCAATTGGATTGGCGGACCTGGCGGAGTTTTACGGAAGCGGCGACGGCAGCGCGTTGATTGACGTGATTCAGAGATTGGGCAACCAGTTGTCTGTGGAGCGCGAAGCGGACTTGCAGACGCTGGTAGGAGCCGCGTTTGTGCGCATGAGCCAGGAAGCAGGGTCGAAGAGGTTCTATCCTGCGATGCAGCAGGCGCTGGCGTCGCTGGACAGCGTGGAGGCGTTACGGCCGGGATCAACCAACAACCTGCGGCAGAGAATCGGGGCCGAAGAACGAGTGCCGGAGTTTGTGGAAGACACCATGCGGACGGGGCAAATCCCCGACGGTTTGCTGGATATTCTGGCGCTGATGCCGAAGACCACGCTGCAATACGTGACCACGCGGTTTTCCAATTGCGGTTTCCGCGAGGATTGCGAACTGCTGGGGTCGTTGGTCTCGAGCTTAGGCGAGGAAGCTGTGCAGCGGTTGGCGGACACACTGCAGAATGCGCCCGCGAACGAAGCAACGGAAGTGATTGGACTGCTGTCGCAACTGGATCCGAACACGGTGGAGCAAGTGTTGCCGCAGCGGTTGGCGCAGTGGCCGAGAACCTCGCACGACCGTACCGTGAGACAGTTGTCGAGCGCACCCGTGGAGCAGCGCGCGAGATTGCTGGTGTCTTTATACGACACGCTGGACCCGCTCATTCGACCTTTGGCGCTCGATGAAATGGGCATGAGCGGGCGGGCGGAGTGCATTACGAAAGTTGCGGACCTGCTGCAGGATGACAGCACGCCGGGATTCACGCGGATCAAAGCGATTGAGGCCGCGGGGAGATTGCGGGCGAGCGCGGCGAGTCCGATCCTGCAGAAGATGCTGGATGCGAAGCAGGTCTGGCGGTGGGCGTATCACACGGAATTGAGAATCGCGGCGGCGCAAGCACTGCAGAAGATTGAACCGGCACTGGCGATGGAGAAGATCGCAGCCAGCGGATTAGACCGGAAGGAACTGGTGCTGGAGCCGACCGACCCGGAGCCGAACGCTTCGGTGATCCGGCAGCGAAGATACGCGCGATTGAAGCTGACCAAGCATGTGGCGACGGTGACGACGAATTTACGGGAAAACATGAGAATCATGATCGCGGAACTGAATATGGGCGGAGCGATCGGATCGGCGGACCGGCACATGGCGCCGGGGTCATTGCTGACGCTGAAGATGTCGCACGGTGTGCGCAGCATTCGAGCGCAAGCCATCGTGAGAGGGGCCCGGCCGCAGGCTATGACGTTTGAGTTTGTGGACATGGAACTGGACGATAGAGCCAAGTTACGGAAATTGTTGTTGGAATTGGGGGGATTGCCGCAGCCCTCGCAAGTGTCGAACCGAAGCCGGAGACATGCGCGCACGGCCATGTCGAAGTAGGCGAGCCAACCGCGGCCAGTCAAGAGCCGCCAGTCAAGAGCCAACAGTAGACAGCGGGATTCTTTAGGGCTAGAGGCGTGGGATGCGCGCTCCGTTGTGCGATGTGTGTGAGGCGCATCGGGACTTTGCTGTAGGCGCTGTGTATTCACTTGCATTAATGCGTATGGTTAACTATGCTTAACTTCGTTATTGAGGTACAACCATGTGCAAATCGCTCCTGGCAATGGTCTTTGCGTGCGCTTTCCAACTGTTCCTGCCGGCAATGTTTTTCCCGCAGGGAGAGACGACGAGCGCAATCGTGGGGCAGGTAAACGATGCCAGTAACGCGCCGATCCCGAGCGCTACGGTTACCATCAACAATCGCGAAACCGGATTGGAGCGTTCCGTAAAAACGGATGCCCAGGGCCGTTTTGATTTTACGCAGCTTAAGCCGGGGACATACTCGGTCAAAGTGGAAGCTGCGGGTTTCGAGACGCAGCGAAGCGACAATGTGCTGTCTGGTCTAGGGCAAAAACAGACTATTAACTTCACGCTGAAAGTGAGCACGGCGAAGTTGTCCGTGGAGGTATCGAGCGACGCTTTGTTGATCAATCCACAGGACGCGAATACTTCGACCAACCTGAATGCGCCTACCCTGGAAAATATGCCGAATCCCGGAGGCGATTTGACGTACCCGTTGCAGTTTTCTCCCGGCGCGCTGATCAATACGGCGGGGAGCGGCAACGATTTCGTCGGAGGAACAAATGGTTATGGGAACGTGGAATTCAATGGGTTGCCGGCGCTGTCGAACGGGTACATCGTTGACGGTTTGGAGACGAACGATCCGCTGACCAATTTGAACAGCGGGCTCTCGACGAATCTGGTGCTGGGATTGAACTCCATCGCAGAAGTCACGGTGAACACGTTGTCTTACGAAGTGGATCAGGGGCGGTATGGCGCGGCACAGGTGAACTACGTGACCAAATCCGGCTCGAACCAGTTTCACGGCAACCTTTATGAAATCTGGAATGGATCCCGCTTTAATGCGGCGGATTTTTTCACGAATTCCACGCCGGGGAACCATAAGCCGCGATCCACGGTAAATCATTTTGGAGGCAGCCTGGGCGGGCCAATCCGTCACGACAAGCTGTTTTTCTTTTTCGATACCGAATGGATAAAGATTGCGCTGCCGATCGTGACGCCGACGACAGTGCCCACGGCAGCATTCGAGAATTATGTGCTGCAGCAATTGCCGCAGGGCGGAAGGGACGCGGTCACCGGAAGCGTTTATCCAGCTTCGCCGCAGTCGGTGGCGTTCTATCAGCGAATGTTTTCGCTTTACGGAAACACCAGCGGCACACCCCTGGCGGTTTTGGGTTGTCCCTTCGATGCGGGAGGCGGTGGGCCTGCGATTGCCAACGACGGGAATGGGTGCGCGAACCGGCAAAGCATTTCGCACTCGAGCGACGATCACGAACAGGTGCAAACGGCACGGATTGACTACAACGTGGATGAGAACGACACGTTGTGGTTTCGGTTTCAGGCCGACACCGGAGTGCAGGCAGCTTACACCGACCCGATCAATCCTATCTTTGATGCGTTCTCTCCGCAGCCGCTGTATTCCTTTGCGGCGGGGTATACACACGTTTTCTCGCAAAATCTGGTGAACTACTTCAATCCTGGTTTTTCGTGGTACGAGAGCCTGTTCGGTCCGGCAAATTTGCAGCAAACGCTGGCGGCGTTTCCGATTGTGCTGCAAGGAATTGGGGCCAATGCGCCGTTCACGACGATTGGCGGGCTGGATAACACGTGGATCCAGGGACGGCGAGCGTCGCGCTTTTTCATTAACGATAATTTGGCGTGGAGCCATGGAGGGCACGAACTACGGTTTGGCACAAATACGCGGATTTTCCGGCTGAACGACTACGACTTTGGCGAAGGATCTGTTCCTACGGTTACCTACACGACGCTACCGCAATTCATCTATGGCGTGGCGTCAACGGCGACACAGACGTTTCCCGTATCCGCGAATCAGCCGTTCAATTTTCTGAATCTGGATTTCTATGCGCAAGACACATGGAAAGTGACTCAGAAGTTCACGTGGACCTTTGGGCTGCGAGATACATTCAATTCCAATCCGCTGAACCCTCACGACCAGATCGCGCGGCTGACGGGATCTTTTGATGCGATTTCGCATGATGTGAACCAGCCCTTGAGCGAGGCGATTCAGACAGGGCTGGGAAATATTTTCGAGTCGACGCCGTGGGCGATTCTGCAACCACGCACGGCCATTGCCTGGCAGTTCGAGCCAAATACTTTGCTGCGGGCCGGATTTGGCGTGTTCAGCGATCTTTTGCCGGGAACGATCGCCGATGTAGTGGGAGGCAATCCGCCTTACGTGCAAACGTTTCAGGGAGGCTTGCTGGGCACGGTGGGCGGCCTAGCCATTGCGCCCGGTGTGCCGAATAGCGCAATTGATGCGGTGGAAGCGGCGAACATGAGTTTTTCTTCCGGCTTTTCACAGGGAGAGTTGTCGTGCGCATCCGCGGTTGCGAATCCAGCAAGCTGTTTGCCGCCGGTGAATATAACCGCGGTGCCGAGCGGTAAACTGCACGCGCCGTATTTTCTGCAGTGGAGTCTGGGCCTGGAACATCAGTTCGGGCAAAGCGCGAGCGTGAAAGCACAATACGTGGGCACAGGCGCAGTGAATCAGCCTTACTTGACGCAGGTTAATGGATACCAGACGGTTTGTGCGGGTTGCTTCGCTCCGTTTCCGTATTTGCAGCCGACGGACGCACGATTCGGCGCGGTAACACAATTCTCGACGGGCGCAAGCAGTCATTATGACGGTCTACAGATGTCCGCGATGAAGCGGATGGGGCATGGGTTCATGGGGCAGGTGAATTACACATGGAGTCATTGCATGGACACGGTATCCAATGGCGGCTTCCTGCAATTTTCGGCAGGCGGGATCCTGAATCCGCTGCCGGGCGAGCTGAAGCGCGATTACGGCCCGTGCGACTACGACATTCGTAACAACGTGAACGCACAGTACGTGTACGAATTGCCGTCGAAGTTCAAAGGCGGATGGCGGGCGCAGGCACTGAACGGCTGGCAAATATCGGGGACGGTGTTTTGGCACAGCGGCATTCCGTTTTCGGTGCTGAGCACACCGTATTCCGCAAATGGCAACGGGATCGTGAATGGGAGCGGGCCGCAATTCGCGAGCGTGCTTCCGGGCGTTCCGATGTATGCGCACAAGCCGATTCCGGGCGTGACGCAGCCGGGTACGGTGCAGTGGCTGAATCCGAATGCGTTTGTGTCCGCGGTCGATCCGAGTACTGGCGCGTGCTATGGAGGAGATAACGCTACGAACTGCCAGTTTGGCGATTTGGGGCGAAATGCGCTGCGCGGGCCAGATTTTGTGTGGAGCGATTTGTATCTGACGAAATGGTTTCGTGTGACAGAAAATGTGAAGCTGCGTTTCGACACCCAATTTTTCAACGTGTTGAATCACCCCAATTTTGCATTGCCCAGCATGGTGCTGGCTGGTGTCCCGGGTAAATCTGCGACGCAAACCGGATTTGGAGCGATCACTTACGCAACCTCTCCGCCCACCGGATTGCTGGGCGTGGGGCTTGGAGGGGATAGCACTCCACGCATGATTGCCTTCCAGCTTCGACTCGAGTTTTAAACATCCGCACAGTATGTAGCGAGAAATGCGCATTTTCTTGGACAGATCGCACTAGTCGCCCTATTTCTGTAAATCTAGCGCCCGGTTAACAGGGCTAACCGGGTGCCCCGTGAAAAGGTGATGGTCCACAGCGGGAGATAAGCCCGCCCGGGAACTGGTTCGTTCCGCCCGGTAGCAATCAGAGCAGCAGTGGAGGCGAGGAGACTGCTGAAGCCTCTGATGCCGAAGGTCGTTAAAGCGACTCGGCAAGCGTGCAGGCCGTAACGAGAGTGAACGCTGAGCAGGCCTCGAAACGAGTGATGCAGGAGCCGACCCGCCCCGGTTTCGGCGAACCGTGAGCAGAAAGCACCTGTACTGGAGCGGGAAAAACCGTTCGAGGGAACAGGAGAGGAGGGCTGTACGAAAGACGAGCTAGCGGGAGGGTCACATGGGACGACTGTACCATTGTGAGAACAGGGGCAAGGGCCTACCGTACTAGAAAGATCGTACTTCAGAGTGATGGTTGGGTAGTACTCGACGGAGCGAGAGTTCGGAAGGATGAAAATAGACCCAAAGACGACCGCCGCTCGCGCCTTTGTTCGAAGCTTAAACATATTGCTGAAATTTGCCCGCCTGTACGGATTCGAACACACCCGGACAAACGCACAACTGCAAGTTGCGTGGACTGAATTGCGCACGGCGGTGCCGGAGCATGCAGACAGCGGTCTGCTGCTAGGCGCAACGGGTGCGCAGTTATTGTTGGACGGGGTGCCGCTGGAGGGGTCGCCGGCGGAGAAGCAGTTTGCGCAGTTGCTGAGCGCGGCGGGACTGGCGAGTATTCAATTTCAACCGAATATCACGCAGGAAGAGTTGGCGAAGCTGGTGCGGGCGTTTCCTACCGGAAAGGCCAAACCCGCGGAACTGGCGCAACAGTTGAAAGATGCCATCGGGGATGCGCAAGGTATCCACGTAAATGAGATTTGCTTTGTGGCAACGGATGCGCGGCTGAAGGACACCAGCGTGGCGGCACAACTGGCCGCGGCGTCGTTGGGAGACGAACAAGATTCGTTCAAGAGAATGTTGAACGATCCGCAGAAACTGTTGGAGTTGATTGCGGCCGCCGAAGGATCGAAGTCTGGCGGGGCGGGAAGCGGCGAGAGGGCGGTTGGTGAAGGAACTGGCGCGAGACGAAGCGGAGCTGGCGGCGGCGGAAGTGGATATGGAAGTGGCGCAGGAGATGGCTCAGGCGGCGGCCCGGGAAGTGGGAGCGGAGCAGGACCAGCAGGGTTTGGAGCTGGAAGTGGGGCCGGAAGCGGCAGAGGAGTTGGAGCAGGAATGGGAAGTGGATCCGGCAGTGGAGTTGGGGCAGGCGGAGGCGTGGGGCGGGGACCCGGAAGCGGAGCTGGGGCGGGAACTGGCACTGGCAGCGGAAGCGGTAGCGGGCTGGGAACGGGAACGGAGAAGGGTGGCGGAACGGGCTTCGGGTTTGGCTCCGGCAAAGGATTTGGAAGCGGATTTGGAGAGCCGACGGACGAAGATGTTTACGCGATTCTGCACGCACTGACCACCTTCGGGAAAGTGGGCAGCGGGCCCAATCCGGCCGCCGCGGTGGTGGAATTCCAGGGGGAAGTGGACAAGTTGCCCATGCGCGCACAGAACGTGCTGCGGAATGCGCTGGCGGAAATTGCCGAAAAAAGTAAAAACGCCAAGCTGGACCAGGGGATGTTGATCAAGCTGGCGGAACACTTGTCGATCCGGTTTGCGTTGGAACGGTTTGAACGCGGTGAGGTGAAGGTAAATGCGGTGCGGCAGATGCTCGACCGCATGAACCAAGAGATCGACGCGCTGCGAAAGATTCTGGGCCAGCACGAAGACCGCATGACCGAGGCGGGAATGCTGGTGGAATCGCACCGCGAGATTCTGGACCGGCAGTTCTGGGCGAGTGTGCCGGATGCGGCGAAACGAGAAGTGCTGCTGTCGTCGGAAGCGTGGTGCATACCGCCGAAGAACGTGCAGTCGTATGTGGCGGAGTTGATTGAACAAGGAAACGTGGCGGAAGCGATCAGCATTTTGCAGAACTACGCGAGCTGCGCGGACAGCGAAGACGCGGATGCGCGGAAACGAGCGGCGACGGGACTTTCGGAATTGGCGGAACTGTACGCGACCGCGGACCCGCGATTGTTGGGGCAGGCGCTGCGGCACGTCGGCCTGCGGCTGAGCGTGGAGCAGGATCAGGACCTGCAGATACTGGTGAGCGCGGCGTTTGTGCGATTGACACAGGAAGCCGCGGCGAAACGATGCTATCCAGCCATGGAGCAGGCGTTGAACCTGCTGGCAGGAGTGGAAACGCAGAGGCCGGGCATCGCGCGGACCTTGCGGACGAAGATGGGGATTGAGGACCGCGTGCCGGAATTTGTGGATGAGGCGTTGCGAGCGCGGCAACTTTCGGCGGGATTGACGGGCGTACTGAGACAGTTGCCACAGACGGCGGTGGAACAATTGGCGGCGCGCTTCAATCGTTGCCAATACCGGGACGATTTGGAGAACATCGCCAATCTGGCGCACGACCTGGGGGAAGAAGCGCTGCAATATTTGCGAAGCACGGTGCGCGGCGGGGCTCATGCGGACGCCGTGGAAATGGTGGGATTGCTGGCGAGGCTGGATCCGCAGGCGGCGGAAGTGTTTTTGCCGGCGCGGATCAAGGATTTCCCGCGAGCGGGACAAGACCGCATGGTCCGGCAGATTGCTTCGTGCGGTGCGCCCGAACGCTGCCGAATTTTGCTGAAGATACTGGATCATGTCGACCCGTTGATCATGCCGCTAGTGGTGGATGAAGCAGGTATGACAGAAGACCGGGAAGCATTGGGAAGATTACTGACGTTGGCGGACGGAGACTTGCCGGCGGGAGCGGCGCCGTATTTGCGAGTGAAGGCGGTGGAAGGACTGGGGCGGATCAAGGCACCGGAATCGGTGAACGCGCTGGTACGTATTCTGGAAGCACGAAAGATTTTTGGCTGGGTTAACCCGCAGGAATTGCGAATTGCGGCGCTGCAGGCGTTAGAGAGACTGAACCCGGATTGGGTGAAGGAGTATTTACCGAAGAGCGGAATCGAGCAGGACGACATGAAACTGGCGCCGCTGGAAGTGCCGGAGAATTCGAAGTTCGTGCGGCACCGGAGGCACGTGCGGGTGCGCCTGCAAAAATCGATATCGGCGGTGAGCACAAACTTGAAGCAGAACTGCCATCTGGATATCAAGACAGCCAGCCTGAGCGGCGGGGTGGCGACCACGGACATGCACTTGGCGCCGGGAACGCAGGTGCAATTGCGGATGCAGTTGGGACTAAGGAATCTGCAGGCGACGGCGTTGATGCGCGACTACCGGGCGCAGGATATGTCATTTGAAATTGTGGATATCGGGATGGAGGAGCGCACGAAGTTCCGCAAATTATTGGTGGAAAACATGGCCAAGGGGACGCGGAACCGCGAGGCGGAGCGAGAGAGTGGGGGCGAGTTCAAGCAAACGGGTGCGCCGCGGATAAAGCAGTGAAGGCAGTGGCGAGTGGTTGGTGGCGAGTGACGAGACAAGAGAAAGGCGACAGCAATGCATCTTGCCTGCCGTCTGTCTCGCCACTAACCTCTGTGTAGGAAGAGAGATTCCTCACTCCGCGGACTTCGTTCAGAATGACAGGTCATTTGTTGGGGGAGCAGGCACAACGAGACGCGACATATGTCGAAGTGATTATCGGACGCCGGTACTACGAAAAAGTACCATGGTTGGATTTACCGCAAACAGAGCCAGACCGTAAGCTGGGTCGCCCGAGAGAAGAAACTGGCCCGGCGCCCCGCCCAAGCGCACCAGCAACTTCGTGAGGCGGCTAAATCCGTGGGCATGGCAAGAACAATCCGCAGCATCGTATGGTTGTGCGCGCTGGCGTGTGCGCGGTATACCGCCGGCGCAGACGGCTCCGCAGTAAGTTTCCCCGATCATCCGCGATTCACGGTGCAGAGATTGTCGGATCAGTTTGGGCTGGGAGCGGTGACGGTGACCGCGATGGGGCAAGATCGCACGGGGTTTTTGTGGATTGGCACGCAAACGGGCCTGTACCGCTACGACGGAGCACGCGCCCAGAAAATGGCGGACGTGGAGGGCTTGATCGGGCACTACGTGTTAGACCTTGTGATCGCGCCCGATGGCACGCCCTGGTTTGCCGGGAATCGCGGGATCGCCTGCTACAAGGGTGGACAGTTTCAGAGCCTGGCGATGGCGGGACGGAGTAAGGCGCTGGGAAGCAGTTCGCAAATGTTCGCGGTGGATAGCAAGGGAGTGGTGTACGCGTTGTTGTTCGAGCATGGCGTACTGCGAGTAGATCCGCGCAATCCGGGAAGAAGCATGGTGTTGGGAGAAGCGGAAGGGGTTAGCGAACCAGGAGCGGGGATTGTGCGCGGCGAGGATGATTCGATCTGGTTCACCTATGGAACGCATCTGGCACACGTGGAAGCGGGCTCAAATAAAGTGCAGACGGATGCGGGTATCGAGTTGCCGCGGGAGCGGGTGGAGGCGCTGCTTTGGGATCGTGGGCACAAATTATGGCTGCGGACGGCGACCAAGTTAGTGCAAGTGAATCTGGAGGAGCACACGCTGACGGCGGCGCAAGAGGCGATTGGCCCGGCGGACGACACGGAAGGAAAACCAACCCTGGATCAACGGGGTGATTTGCTGGTGCCATCGTCGACGGGACTGTATTGGGAGAAGCCGGGAGGAAACTGGGAAGTAGTTACGGACAAGCAGGGACTGTCGAGCAACGATATTCAGTTCGCGATGGAAGACCGCGAAGGAACGCTGTGGGTGGGAGGATCGGGAACGGGACTGGACCGGTTACCGGGCGTGCACGAATGGACGGGTTGGACAACCGCGGAAGGACTGCCCGACAACACGACGTGGGCGACCCAGCGGGATGGAAAAGGGCGATTGTGGGTGAGCACGGCACGAGGAGTGACGGTGTGGGACGGGCAACGGCACGAATGGGAGAAGGTGCCGTCACTGGGCGAGAATTTGCGGGCACAGGTGCGGCAGATCCAAGAGGCGGGAGATGGAGCGATCTGGGCGTTGACGGTGACGGGTGCGGTGGTGCGGATCGACCCGGAAGATTTTTCGACGACCGTGCATGCGGGTTATCGAGGAAGGCCGTTTCAGATGCTGCGGGTGTCGCCAAAGGGCGAGATTTGGGCCACGACGCAGAATCACCTGGTGAAGTTCGATGCGGGAAATCCGAGTCTGGAACCAGAGGACGTGGCACTGCCGCTGGGCACCGGGACGGAACTGTTTTTCCTAACGTTTGCGCCGGATAACTCTTTGTGGATTTCCGGGACTGAGGTGGTGTACCGGTTCGACGGGAAAAATTGGCTAACGCTTACGATGAAAGATGGGTTGCAGGGGCAGGCGATCACGAGCATTGCGGCATTAAGCAAGAAGGAAGCGTGGATCGCGTACAACGACGTGGTCGAAGTGACGCGGGTGGTGCTGGACGAACACGGAAGAGCGCAATTCGAGAATCACGCATGGGATTGGTTGATTATTGGGCAGGACTCGCATGGGCGGGTGTGGTTTGACGGTCCGGATGGGCTGGCGATTCGCTCACCGAATGGAAGATTGCAGACGTTGAACCATGCGGATGGATTGTTGTGGGACGACGTGAGTCCGTGGACGGGGATGCGCGAGGAAAAAGACGGAAGCTACTTAATCGCGACATCGCGGGGGTTGGCGCGGTACCGCCCGGAAGCGAACGAAACGAGCGAGAAGACCCTGGATGTGGTGCTGACGAAGGTGGCGCTGGGAGGCCAGGAGAGACAGGCGGGAGCAGGGGAACCGCCGAAAGTGAAGTCGTCGGATGGATCGCTGACGGTACAATTTGCGCCGATGATTTTGGGGAATCCCGCGCCGGTATCATGCCTGTATGAGCTGAAAGGGTTGGAGACGCAACCGACGGAGACACAGCAAAGAGAAGTGCAGTATGGCGGACTGCCGCCGGGAGATTATCAATTTTGGGTGCAATGCCGGGAAGCGGGAGTGCCGCTGACGTCGAAAGCCGCGACGTTCCGGTTCCAAGTGCTGCCGAATTTCTGGCAAACGTGGTGGGCACGGGTGGCCGGAGGTTTTTTGCTACTGGGATGCTTCGCCGGGTATGTGTCATTGCGAACGAGAGCGTTGAACCGGCGCCGAGTGGAATTGGAAAAGGCGGTGGCGGAACGCAACACGGAATTGCTGCAGAAAAACAAAGAATTGGAAGAGCGGTCGTTGACGGACCCCCTGACAGGAGCACGAAACCGAAGGTACTTCTACGAGACGATATCGACGGACATCGCGCAGGCTACGCGGTCGCACCTGAAATCGCCGCGGGCGAACGGGACAGGGTCGAGCGGCGAGGGGCAGGAACTGATTTTTGTGCTGGTGGACATCGACCGGTTCAAGAGAGTGAATGATGAGATGGGGCACGCGGCGGGAGATCGCTTGCTGCAAGAAGTGGCCAAACGCATCCAGTCGGTGATGCGCGCGACCGACGATTTGGTGCGCTGGGGAGGAGAAGAATTCTTGCTGGTGTGCCGGACGACGGACCGGGAGAATGCAGCGCTGCTGTGTAATCGCGTGCTGGAAACGATCCGCGAAGTACCGTTCAATACTGGGAACGGAGTGGAAATTCATAAAACGTGCTCGATCGGATGGGCACCGTTTCCGTGGTTGAAGGAAGACGTAGGATTGCTGTCGATTGAGAACGTGATCGAATTGGCGGATAAGGCGCTGTACCTGGCGAAGCGGGAAGGGCGAAACCGTGGTTACGGGATGGTGCCTGCGGTGAATGTGTATAGGTCCGAGAAGACGGTATCGATTGTGAGTTTGCGGGAGTGCCCACCGGATTTGGTGCAAATCGTGTAGAAGCGAAAGATAGAGATTGGAAAATAGAAAATGGGCGCTCGGAGTGCGCAGTGGCAAGGCGGAAGCTGTGCGACAAAGCTAAGGCAATAAAGCAGTGGCAACTCGAAAGGTGAACAAGAGACACAGATCGAAGAGGGATTCCTCACTTGGTTCGGAATGACGTGACGTAGTTTTGGCTGATACAGCAGGGATAGGCGGGAGAATCGTGTAAACTGCGGGCAGATGAAGACGCGGCTTGCGGTGCTGATGGTGATGGTGGCGGGAATGGCGCCGGCTCAGGCGCCAAGCGAAAAACAATCCCAAATTGGATATTGCCCGAGAACCGCGGAGCTCAATGCGGCGCAGCAGGAGAAGTATTGGTTCGAGGGGATGGTGGGGAAGAAGCACGTGCGTATGTATTTAAATCGTGGTGGCGATGGCGTGGTGGGAGTGTATTACGACACGGCAGATTGGGTGCCGGTGTTTCTGGGAGGAAAGTGGATTTCGGGCGAGCCGGCAGGGGTGGAACTGACGGCGCTGAGCGGGCGCGACCGGACGGTAGGAACACTGAAAGGGAAAATAACGGCGAACGGATTGGCGGGGAGTTGGACGGGAGCGCGTGCGGAAGGCGAAGAATTTCAGTTGAGGAGCGAAACGCAGCCGAAGTGCGAGGGGAACGAAAAATGGAAAGAATTTGGCGACAAGCACTGGCCCATCACGTTTTCGTATCCGAGTTCGTGGCATGCAAATGTGAACGGCGACAGCATCACGCTGACGTGTCCGGATGCGTCGTGGATGGCTTATGACGGGTGGGAGATCAGTGTGCGGCAAGGTGGCGACGCGGAGAACGAGACTACGGATTTTGTGCAATGCCAGGACAAATGGATTTATGGATACGGCTGCAGGTGCGGAGGGAAGGCAGACGGCTGTAAGAGTGCGGTGGTCAGCGAGCGCGGGGGAATGACGGAACTGCGAGCGGACCAGATGGATTGGAAAATGTATTGCCGGGACGGAGGATATGTGGGAAGTGGCTGGGGCGACCGGCGAGTGCTGACATTTGGAGACGCGTGGATTGTGGTGGAAGCGGAGGGCCAAACGGCGGAGTTGGTGGGGCGGCTGGTGGAGACGGTGAAGCGACGGAAGTGAGAAGGGCTATTCGTAGCGAAGTGCGATCATTGGATCGATGGTGGCAGCGCGGCGAGCGGCCAAAAGGCTGCCGAGCAGGGCAATGAAAATGAGCAGGGCGATGGCCACGATGAAGGTAAGCGGATCGTTCGGGTGCAAACCGTAGAGAAGGGTGGCGGCACCACGTGTGGCGACGAGGGCAAGAAGAGTGCCGATGAGGATGCCCAGGGCGAGAGCGAGCAAGGCCTGGCGCAGAAAGAGACTGACGACGTTGAGCCGAGTTGCGCCGAGAGCCATGCGAATGCCAATTTCGTTGCGGCGTGCGGCTACCAGGTAAGAAATTACGCCATAGACTCCGATCATGGTAAGCAGCGCGGCAAGCACACCGAAGAAGCCGGAAAATGTGGCCATCAGACGCTCTTCGATCAAACTGTCCTGGATGCCAGCCTGAAAATCGAAAAACTCGGCGAGAACATCAGGATATTTTTCTTTGAGGCGAGCCTTGGCGGCGGCCGCTACTGTGGCGGTGGGAATGTTCGAATGGATCATCACGGCTGTCCAAGGTCCGGGACTAGGACATTGCGTGGCGGGCGCAAAAGCCATTGGGGGGATGGGCTCGCGTAGCGCGCTGTAGCGCGTATCGGGGATAACGCCGACAATTTGGTAAACGGTGGAGGGGTAGTCGGGCTCGGCGATGGTACGAAGGGTTTGGCCGATGGGATTGGCATCGCCAAAAAAATTGCGCACAAAGGTGGCGTTGACGACCGCGACGCGAGGTGACGAGGCGGTGTCTTCTGGCGAGAAGGCGCGGCCTTGGCGAATCGGGATGCCCATGGTGGTGAAATAGTCGGCGGACACCCAAGTGAATTTTGAGGGGTCCTGATGCGAGCCGACTTGGACACTGTGACTCCAACTTTGGCCAGAGAGCGGAACGTTGGTGGTGTTAGCGGCGCTCAGGACTCCAGGAACCGCTTGGACCTGTTGCAATAGTTCGTGGCGGAATTCGAGCCAGCGCTCTTTAGGTATGTGAGATTGCCAGAACCCGAGGAAAGCGGCGGTGACACCACGTTCGCGCATGCCGGGATCCATGGTCATCAAATTACGGAAGCTGCGGACAAAGAGGAGAGCGCCGACGAGGAGCACCAGGGAGATGGCGATTTGTGTGACGGTCATGAATTGCTGGAAAGTAAGGCGGTCGTGCCCAGCGCTGACACGCCCGCCGGATTTCATAGCGTCCAACGGTTGGGTGCTGGTAGCGCGAAGAGCGGGAGCAGTACCGAACACGATACAGGTGAGAACGGTAGCGGTGGAAACAAAGAGCAAAACGCACCAGTCAGCGACAAGCACAAGGCTGACGTGATTCTCTTGCGTAGAGATTTCCCTGATCAACAAACGGCCGAGAACTTGCGCCAAGCCGACGCCGATGGCCGCGCCAACGGCGGCGAGCAGAGCGCTCTCCAGGAGCAATTGGCGTATGACGCGGGCACGAGTTGCGCCAAGAGCCAGGCGGACCGCGATCTCCGATTGCCTGGCACTGGCCCGAGCGAGCATCAAGTTGGCCAGGTTTGCACAAGCAATCAGAAGCACCAAGCCAGTAATACCGAGGAGCAGATAGAGCGAACGGTCGTATTGACGCAATTCGCTGACACCGACGGCTGCGGGATAAACGGCCAGGCGAAAATTCTTGTACGTTTTCGTGTCATCCGGACCGTAGCCCGGAGGAGCCGTAGCCTCGAAGAGGCCTGGGCTGAGCGCGGCGAGTTCCGCGGAGGCGCTGGAAACGGTCGAGTGAGGCTTTAGGCGGCCCATCACGGAAACGTCGAAGAGGTTGCGCTGTAATCCACCGGGAGGGACACAGAAGGGAAGGGCGATATCGAAGTAATCGCCGACAACCACGCCGAAAAATTTGGGGGGAGTTACCCCGACTACTTCGACCAGATCGCCATCGGCGACGAACTTGATGCCTTCGGAGAGGTCGCGACCTCCGAGCACATTCTGCCAGTAACCGTAGCTGACCAGGGCATGAGTGATTGGGCAGGAGCTTGCATCTTCGGGAAGGAGCAGGCGGCCGCGCCACGGCTGGACTCCGAGGATTTGGAAGAAATTGCCAGTGACCCAAAGACCCTTGAAGCGGCGCATGTCAGCGCCCTGGCCGATGTAGCGTTGGTTGACCCCCCAAGCAAGAACATCCGAAAAACTCTGCTGGTGCTCACGAAGAGCTTGCCACAGCGGGCGAGTCAGCTGTCCGTATTGTTCGTTGATGCCCAGGCCGTTGTTTCCGCCAATGATGCGGATTTCGGCGAGTTGTTGCGGATCTTGCACTGGCAAAGTGCGAAGACGAATGGCATCGAGGAGTTGAAAGATGGCGGTGTTGGCACCGATGCCCAGGGCGAGGGTGAGGATGGCGGTGGTGGTGAAGGTGGGATTTTTGCGGAGCATGCGTAGGCCGAAGCGAATGTCGGCGTAGAGAGTTTCGAGCCAGAAGGCGGGGAGTTGTTCGCGGCATTGCTCTTTGGCCTTTCCGGGGGAGCCGAAGGCAATGCGAGCTTGGCGCTCGGCCTCGGAGCGCGGGAGGCCGGAACGCTGGAGGTCGTCGGCGTGGCGGGCGATGTGGGCGCGAAGTTCTTCGTCGAGGTCGGCATCGAGTTGGGCGCGATGGAAGAGAGACGAGAAGAGTTGGCGGAGGTAGGAGAACATGGCTATGCCTCGAATGATATGACCGCGATCATGACTGCTCCGGTTCGGCGGCGAGTGCGGAGCCCATGGCGGCGACAAGACGATTCCAGCCTTCGTGTTCTTCGCGGAGACGTTTGCGACCAGCGGAGGTGAGTTCGTAATACTTGGCGCGGCGGTTGTTGTCGGAGGTGCCCCAACTGGCTTTGAGGAGACCTTGGCGGACGAGGCGGAACAGAGCGGGGTAAAGAGCGCCTTGTTCGATGAGAAGCGCGCCGCGGGAGATTTGCTCGATGCGGAGGAGAATGCCGTAGCCGTGCAGGGAGCCGAGGGAGACGGCTTTGAGGATGAGTAAGTCGAGAGTGCCGGGGAGGAGATCGGCTTGTGTGGACATGAGTCGTGACTCCTAAGCTGATTAGGAGGATAGAGCCGCTCTCCTAAGTTGTCAAGGGAAGGGAGTGGGTTAGCTGACAGTCGACAGTTGTGACAGCCGACCGCGGTTGCGATCAGTCGTCAGTAATCAGTGATCGGTAATCAGTAATCAGATAAGAGAACGAAAGGCGCCCGCCTCAGAAGGCGGCCGCTACAAAGGGGATCAAGCCAGTGGGACCCAAGATGCGAAACCGGCATATAGGGCTGCGCAACGGCGAGGGAAAAGGCGCGGGTCTGAAGACCCGCCGCTACACAGGGAGCCGGCGACAAGATCCGCAAAAGACCTCATCCCTGAAGGGGTGAGCTACAGTGCTTTGGACGCGTGGTGTCAGGAACCGTTGGAGGTGTCAGGTTCGGAAGATTCGCTGATGGGAGCGAGGATTTCGCGGGCGGCGGGGGCGTCGTCTTCGCGGACGAGGATGCGGAAGCCTTTGCCGGACCAGGCGAGATGTTCGCGCATTCCGCCGGCGGTATCGGCTTGAATCATGGAAGGGATGCCGACGCTCTCGAGAGCACTCATGGCAAGGTCGGCTTCGGGGCGGGTGGCGAAGTCGTGAATGATGATGAGATTTGGGTGATCCATGGGGACAGTATATGCCTTCGGGGGCACGGCGGAAGTGAGACACGTGGCGGTTGTTGGCGGGGGCGCATCCAACCAGTTAGAATAAGATGTTTGGGTTTGTTGGCAGGATTGGCCTGAGCGAAAGCAGATGCGGCGCTGGCCAAGGAGAAAGCCCCCAGAGGCAGAAGCCGGTCATCCACGGGGCGGGTAACGGCACGGCCCAGCGATGCTCAGGGTCAACGGAAGCCGAGCCTGGACGTCCAGAACGGGAAACGACGGAAACCAAATGGAAGCAGCACAGATACTGGATAAAGTAGTCGCGAAGTTTATCGGGACGAAGCACGATCGCGACATTAAGAAGATGCAGCCGATGGTGGCGGCGATCGGCGCGCAAGAGGCAGAAGTGAAGGCGCTCAGCGACGAGCAGCTAAAGGAGCGCTTTGCCGAATTGAAGGTGAAGGTGCAGGAGTCGCTGAAGGACAGCGATCCCGCGGAAGACTCTTACAAAACCCAATTGGCGGGAGCGCTGGAGCCGGTGATTGTGCCGGCGTTTGCGTTGGTGCGCGAAGCCGGGCGGCGGTTTCTGAATATGCGTCATTTCGACGTGCAGTTGATCGGCGGAATGGTGCTGAACTCGGGGAAAATCGCGGAAATGAAGACGGGCGAAGGGAAAACGCTCGTAGCGACGTTACCTGCGGCGCTGAACGCATTGGTGGGCCGTGGAGTACACCTGGTGACGGTGAACGATTACCTGGCGCGGCGCGACGCGGAATGGATGAGCCCGCTGTATAAAGGATTGGGGCTGACGGTTGGCGTAATCGTGCATGACTTGGATGATGCGCAACGGCGCGCGGCGTACGGAGCGGATATTACGTACGGCACGAACAATGAGTTTGGGTTCGATTATCTGCGCGATAACATGAAGTACGACCTGGCGAATTGCGTGCAGCGCGGACACCAATTCGCGATAGTGGACGAAGTGGACTCGATCCTGATCGACGAAGCGAGAACGCCGCTGATCATTTCGGGGCCTTCGGAAGAATCGACGGACAAGTACTTCAAGATCGACAAGATTATTCCCAAGCTGATTCAGGAACTGGACTACACGCTGGACGAGAAGCACCGGCAAGCGACGCTGACGGAAGAAGGGGTGAGCAAGTGCGAACGTTTGCTGAGCTTGGGGAATTTGTACGACCCGGCGCACATGGAGACGATCCACCACGTGTACCAAGCGCTGCGCGCACACGCGTTGTATAAGCGCGACGTAGATTATGTAGTGAAAGATGGGGAAGTGATCATCGTCGACGAGTTTACCGGGCGGCAGATGCCCGGGCGGCGGTGGTCGGACGGCTTGCACCAGGCAGTGGAAGCGAAAGAAGGAGTGAAGATCGAGCGGGAAAACCAGACGCTGGCGACGATCACTTTCCAGAATTACTTCCGGATGTACAAGAAATTGTCGGGCATGACGGGTACGGCGGAAACGGAAGCGGCGGAATTCGGAAAGATTTACAACCTGGACGTGGTGGTGATTCCAACGAATCGCACACTGATTCGAATTGAGAATCCGGACGTGGTATACCGCACGGAGCGGGAAAAGTTTGAAGCGGTGGTCAACGGGATTCTGCAAGAAGACAACACGCTGGCGCACGGAATACGGCATTACCACGAACGCGGACAGCCGGTGCTGGTTGGCACAATTTCGATTGAGAAGTCCGAAACGATTGCGGATTTACTGAAAAAAGGGGGGATTCCGCACCAGGTGCTGAACGCGAAGCAGCACGAGCGGGAGTCGCGGATCGTGGCGCAGGCGGGCCGCAAGGGCGCCGTGACGGTGGCAACGAACATGGCGGGCCGCGGGACGGACATTCTGCTGGGCGGCAATCCGGAATCGTTGACGCGAGAACATTTCCTGAAGAACAAGCTAGCGATGCCGTATGCAGCGGCTCCGGCGGTAATTGGCGCGGAGAGCACGAACGGGGATGGAGCGGGTGCAGCGGAGCAGCCCGCGGTGCAGATGGTGCTATTCCAGCACGAAGGAAAGATCTTCCAGGTGCCGCAGGATCAGTGGAAGCCGGTGTACGACCAGTTTGCGGAACAGTGCAAATCGGAGCATGACGAGGTGGTGGCGCTGGGCGGGCTGCACATTCTGGGAACAGAGCGGCACGAAGCGCGGCGTATTGACAACCAGTTGCGCGGACGCGCCGGGCGTCAAGGCGACCCGGGATCTTCGCGATTCTTCCTGTCGCTGGAAGACGATTTGATGCGGATTTTCGGCGGCGAGCGCGTGAAGCAGTTGATGTTCCGGCTGGGAATGACGGAAGGTGTGCCGATCGAGTCGAAACTGATTTCGAGCCGGATCGAGACTGCGCAAAAGTCGGTGGAAGCGCAGAACTTCGATGCCCGTAAACATTTGTTGGAATACGACGACGTAATGAACAAGCAGCGCGAGACGATTTACGCGATACGGCGGTCGGCGCTGGAGGGCAAGGATCAACGCGAATACGTGATGGGGATTGCGGAGGAAGTGGCGGAGGAGCTGGTGGAGACGTATTGCCCGCGGGAACAGCATCCGGGGCAGTGGAATACCGCGCAATTCCTGGCGGAAGTGAACAGTCAGTTTGGAGTGGATGCGAAAGCGGCGGGTGCGGATCCGACCACGTTGAACCATGACGAATTGCTGGAGGCGACGGCTGAAGCGGTGAAGGGCCGCTACGCGGAGAAGGAGAAGCAGTTCAGTGCCGAACTGTTGCGCTGGTTGGAACGGCGGATTGTTTTGGACGTGGTGGATACGCAGTGGAAAGACCATTTGTTGTCGCTGGACCACTTGAAGGAAGGGATTGGACTGCGCGGGTACGGGCAGAAAGATCCGTTGGTGGAGTTTAAGAAGGAAGCGTTTGTGCTGTTCGAAGATATGATGTCGCGGATCGACAATGAAACGATCCGGTATTTGTATCACGTGCAGATTCAGCAGAGCGAGGCGCCGCCACCGCAACAACAACCGCCTCCGGAGGCGCGACAGTTGCGCTCCACGTCGCCGGGACATTTGCCGTCGAGCGGAGCAGCCGCAGCAGTGGCGAGTGCGGCGGCGAGGGCGGAAGAGGCTCCAGCACGGTTGCCGGATTTTGCGCGAGCGCTGGAACGCAAGCAGGAGCGGCAGCAGAAGGATCTGCAGTATCAGACCGGGCCGGCTCAGGCGGAGGCACCGAAGCCGGTGCGCGCGGGGGCGAAGGTGGGCCGGAATGATCCCTGTCCTTGCGGATCGGGGAAGAAGTATAAGAAGTGCCACGGGGCGAATGCGTAGGAAGAGTGCAAGAGATTAAGAGTGGGGAAGTGAAAGAGTGAAAGCGCTCTTGGATGAGATTGAGGAAATAAAAGTTTAAGAAGTGAAGGATAAAAGCAGGGGCCTCGCTTCGCCTGCTTGCCGCAGGCAGGCTTGGAAAGACAAATCTGTTGGGAAGATTTGACTTGGACAAAGTGCTGCCGCGTCCGACCTATGACAACAAATTTACCAACTTGGAGACGAGGAAGGGATAACTGATGCCGCCAGGGACAATGCCAGGACAGCAGATGCCGCAGAGGCAGCCGATACCGGGAGTGAAATATCTAGTGGCGGTGGCCAGCGGAAAAGGCGGCGTGGGCAAGACGACCGTGGCGGTGAATCTGGCGCTGGCCCTGGCGAAAATGGGGAATAAAGTGGGATTGCTGGACGCCGACGTGTACGGGCCGAATGTGCCGATCATGTTGGGGTCGACGGGTGAGCCGATGGCGACACCGCAGCAGCGCATCATTCCGGTGCAGGCGCAAGGGATCAAGATGATTTCGATGGGGCTGCTGAATCCCGGGGATAAGCCGGTGATTTGGCGTGGGCCGATGCTGCACAGCGTGATAACGCAGTTCTTGCGGAGCGTGGAGTGGGGCGAACTGGATTATCTGGTGATCGACCTGCCGCCGGGAACGGGCGATGTGCAATTGACGCTGATCCAGACCGTAGAGGTGTCGGGGGCGGTGGTGGTGACCACGCCGTCGACGGTGGCGCTGGCGGATGTGCGCAAGGCGATTGAAATGTTCCGGCAAGTGAACGTGGAGGTGCTGGGCGTGGTGGAGAACATGAGCACGTTTGCGTGTCCGCATTGCGGGAAACCCGTGGATATTTTTGGGCACGGCGAGGGTACGAAGACGGCGATTGCGTACGGCGTGCCGGTGCTGGGAGAAATTGAGATCGATCCGCGAATCCGCGTGGGCGGCGATACGGGGAAGCCGGTTGCCGCTGGGGGCGACGGCGCGCCGGCAGCGCAGAGTTTGTACCGTGTGGCGAAAGCGGTGAGCGCTCGATTGGAAGAAGTGGCGGCGACATCGGGTGGACCGGTGGTACAGATCGATTAATCGTTTAAGAGTGTAAAAGTAGCGGTGTACAACAGTGCGATAGAATTCCTGCCGGTCATGGAGGGTGGCTGCGGTGGTTTGAACAGGCCTCCCCCTGATTGCCCCTAGTTCTGTAATTCTTACGTTATGGCCGATGAGACAAGGCAGGTGTCTACAACTGAGGCACGCAAATGGATCGCTGCGCCGTGGCACACGCTAACGATTCTGCTGTTTTTCGGTTGCCTGATTCTTAAGGATGCCCACCAAGCTAGTCTGAGCATGGCTACGGCTGGGCCAGTGGCTCGTAGCACGCTGCTGCGCGGATACATGCTCTCAATTTTCTTCGGAGTAGGGATGGCTTACTGGTGCTATGGTCATTGGCCCGCTGGGAATTTTGTATGGGGCGCTGGCAGTGTGGAGGAAGAATTTGCGAGCAAACATGATTTCGCATGCGTGGTCGGATGTGTTTGAAGGATGGTTAAAGTTTTTGTAGAAAGTGGCTAGAGTGAAAGAGCTATCCATCTTGCGGATTGCTGGGCGCATTTGAGGATATCCCAAGCGGACGAAAACGCTGAATCGTACACACGCGACAACCGATGGAAAGTGAACGCCCGCCTCAGTCTTTCGCTTTGCTCAGGTTAAAAAGGTGTCCGCTACAAATCCGTGTCTGCGTGGCGACGAAGGCGTTGTGTGAAGCCTGCTGGTGTGAAACATTACGGTAAATCGTTTGGTTTGGACGAAATGGGGCGTGCGTGAGCGCAACTGCGTTGACGGAATCTAGCCGGAATGAGTGGTATGCGGCAGACTGGGCGGTGTTGGGCGGGTTGTCGTTTGTGGTGTTTGCGGCGCACATGTTGGTGAGCGGGAGATATGGATATTTTGTGGATGAGCTGTATTACCTGGCGTGCTCGCATCATTTGGCGTGGGGATATGTCGATCAGCCGCCGCTGATTGCGGTGATCACTTGGCTGGAACGCATGACGCTGGGAGATTCGTTGCCGGCGTTGCGATTTTTGCCGGCGGTGGCGGCAGGCTTGCGGGTGTTACTGACGGGACTCATCGCACGAGAGTTGGGCGCGCGTCGATTCGGGATGGTGCTGGCGTGCGTTTGTGTGATGGTGGCGCCGATTTACCTGGGGCTGGACTCGCTGCTGACGATGAATGTGTTTGAGTCGCTGGTGTGGATGGGAGCGGCGCTGATCGTGTTGAAGATTTTTAATGGAGCAAGCCAGAGGCTGTGGCTGCTGTTCGGGGTAGTTTGCGGCGTGGGTTTGCTGAACAAACACTCGGTATTGTTTTTCGGATTTGGATTGTTTTTGGGATTGTTACTGACGAAGCAGCGGCGGCAATTTGCGTCGCCGTGGTTCTGGCTGGGCGGCGTGGTTGCGCTGGCGATTTTTCTGCCGAATCTCTTGTGGGAAATTCACCGTGGATTTCCGACGATTGAATTGTTGAGGAACGTGCAGCGCAGCGGACGAAATACGGAAGTGGGTCCACTGGGATTCCTGGCGCTGCAGGCGGCGATTTTGCATCCGTTGGCGGCTCCGGTATGGATTGCGGGCTTGGTGGAATTGTTACGGGATCGCGAAGGAAAAGGCTGGCGCGTCCTGGGGATCACCTGGATCGTGATCATGGTGTGCATGCTGACGATGCACGGGAGGATGTACTACCCGACGCCGGCGTATCCGATGCTATTTGCGGCGGGAGGAGTGGCATTCGAGCGTTGGCTGTCGCGAGTGAGCAGCGGGCGATGGCTGAAGGCGGCGTACGTTGGGGCGCTGGTGGTGACGGGAGTGCTGATAGCGCCGTTTGCGTACTTTCCAATGCTGAGCGTGAAGCAGTACATCGCGTATTCGAACTGGCTGCATTTTGGGCCGCCGCGCATCGAGAACCATCGCATGGGTCCACTGCCGCAGATTTATGCGGATCAATTCGGATGGAAAGAGATGGCGCAAGTAGTGGCAAATGCCTATTACAAACTGCCGCCGGAGGAGCAGAAGACGTGCGCGATTTTTGGGCAGAACTATGGGCAGGCCGGGGCGATTGATTTTTTTGGCGCAAGGATGGGACTTCCTCCGGCCATTTCGGGGCACCAGAATTACTTTTACTGGGGACCACGCGGGTATACGGGGTCGTGCATGATCGTGATGGACGATACGCCGGAGCGGTTGCACGAGTTGTTCGAGGATGTGGAGTTTGCGGGGCGAGTGGAGCATCCGTTGTCGATGCCATACCAGCATTTTGACGTGTATGTGTGCCGGAAGCCGAAGTTTGGGACGCTGGAGAAGGTATGGCCGGAGCTCAAGAGATGGGGGTAAGAAGGAAGGCCTGACCTGCGTGAGCGGTGAGCGGCGGGCGTTTGGAGGCAAAATGCGGGGATCCCAGAGGGATTTTTCACTGCGTTCGAAATGACATGGTTGTTTGCTTCAGGATGATGGATCTGTGGGATGGGATTGATGGCCGGTGGGGCGAGATGCTTCGGCGGCTTTTATTTTTTCGAGGAGGCACTTGCGGCAAAGGCAGGAGGTGGACCGCAAATCAGGAGGCAGAGGAAGACGCGGGAGTTCGGAGCACCAGCAATGGCCTTGGGGTTCGCAGGTGAAGGTGGCGCCACACTGGGGGCATTGCTTTTGCATGAGAAAAGTATGACGGGGTGGGCGGGGAAGGTAAAGGAGTGCGGCAGCCGAGAGCCAACGAAGAGAAACGCCCGCCTCAGAAGGCGGCCGCTACAACCTGGACAAGACACAAGGACCCCACATGCGAAAGCGGCATGTGGGGCACCCGCCGTGCCCTGACGAAAACGCGAATCCCCACAGACTCTAAAGCCCCGAGCATTTGAGCGGCTTATGCGGGGGCTGAAGCCCCTACCTTCTCGAGGACGCAGGCTGAGGCAGAGCCGCTGTTGGGTGTTCTTGTGTTCGCGTGGGGCATTGAGTAGAATGCCGGGCACAACGAGAGTAAGTCCGTCCCTGATTTTCCGCCCGAAAACTGGTGTGACTGGTGTGCACGAAAGGAGCAGAGGTATGCCTCTATCGAAAAGGTTGGCGGCTGAGTTTTTCGGGACGTTCTGGCTGGTGTTTGGCGGCTGCGGTGCGGCGGTGCTGGATGCGGCGTTTCCCCAGTTAGGGATCGGATTTCTGGGAGTGGCGTTGGCGTTTGGTTTGACGGTGCTGACGATGGTGTACACCGTCGGGCACATTTCGGGATGTCATTTGAATCCGGCAGTGTCGGTGGGATTGGCTTTTGGGAAAAGGTTCGCGTGGTCGGATGTGCTGCCGTATATCGTGGCGCAGGTGGTGGGTGCGGTGGCCGCGAGCGGCGTTTTATACGTAATTGCGAGCGGGAAGGAAGGATTCTCGTTGAGCGGGGGATTCGCGTCGAACGGATACGCGGCGCATTCGCCCGGCGGGTATTCGTTGATGGCGTGCTTTGTGGCGGAAGTGGTGCTGACATGCTTCTTTCTGCTGATTATTCACGGGGCGTTGGATACGCGAGTGCCCGGCGGGTTTGCGGGGATTGCGATTGGTTTGGGGCTGACGCTGATTCACCTGGTAGGCATACCGGTGACGAACACGTCGGTGAATCCAGCACGCAGCACCGGACCCGCGATTTTTGTGGGTGGTTGGGCGTTGGCGCAGTTGTGGATGTTCTGGGTGGCGCCGATTATTGGTGGGGCGTTGGGTGGATTGATTTATAACGGATTGTTTGAGGAACGGAAGTAAAAACAAGTATAGAAGTGAAAAAGTAGAAGAGTACAAGAGCGGAAGAGTGTGCTTAAAGGAGAGCCGCTTTTTTCTTGCACTCTTATACCCTTACACCCTTGCACCCTTGCACTTTTTCACTCGCGTCTAGCCACCCGCCACTACTTTTTAGTTGCCCAGGAGGGCGTCCTCGTAGGCGGCTTTGGCGATTCGTGCGATTACGCCGTTGCGGGTGGGGCCGTCGGCGTCGGAGTCGGTGATGAAGACGGCGACGGCGAGGCGGCGTCCGTCGGGAAGTGTGATCAGTCCAATATCGTTGGTGACCGGGGTTACTCCGTTGAAGGGAAACGGGGACTGGCCGGTCTGGTGCATGACGATGGCTCGGGGCGGAAGATTGGCTTTGAGTTTGTGCTGTCCGGTCGGTGTGTCGCGCATCCAGGTCAGCAGCAGTTGTGTGTGTTCAGGGTTGAGGAGCGAAGCATCGCTGAGGCGATGCAGCAACTGCACCGCAGCGGCGGGTTCCATCCAATTGCGATACTGAGCGTTGGGATCGCGCGCGAGAGCATGTTCGCTGGCTTCCAAGTGAAAACCAGGGAGTCCGAGGGAAGCCATGTAGGAATTGAGCGCCGCGGAGCCTCCTACAACTTGCACAAGAATGTCTGCGGCGACGGGGTCGCTGAGCGAGGTGGAAAGCCGGAGGAGTTCCTGCAGGGGAACATCGACATTGGCCTCCGGATACTTGTCCTGCAACGCGCTCTCCGCATCGGGAAGAATGCGGTCGCCGAGCATAAAGTGAACCGGTTGGTCGAGCGGGAAGCGGCCTTCCTCGACGAGATGGAGGGCGTAGACGGCGAGAGGAAGTTTGAACACGGACTGCATGGGCGGATGGGCATGAGCATTTAGGTCGCAATTGAGCGTGGAATGTGGAAGCGAGCAGCTGACCGCGACTTTGCCGTGGGCATCGGCCGCGATTCGATAAACTTCTTGCTGCAGATCGGTTTGTGCGGGGACAGAAACCGCAAAGAATAGAAAAAGCAGAGCAAGACGCATCTAGTTGAGTCTAACAATCGCGGGCTGGTGAGACAATTGCGGCGATTGCGGTTTCCTTGTCAGCGGAAGGGGCGGATGCTATCTTGGAATATTCGCAGCGTGTGTGCGAAGCCGCCGGGTGTTTATATCTAAGCCCTGCAATCAGTTACAGGGAATCTGACTCACTTGAATCGCGTGCCAGACATTCGAGCGTATCGCGGGAAGTTTCCGCAGATTGCGGCGTCGGCGTATATCGATGCGGCGTCGGTGATC
>DATJOO010000052.1:0-60566 GCA_035506955.1 Verrucomicrobiia bacterium | reverse complement strand
AGTCGTTTGGACGTGGCCGTCCGTGGTTGCGGTGGACGCGGGCTGTTATGCAAATTCAATTGAGGGCAAGGGCGAGGATTGCAGTGTACCGGGGTTGTGCTGCGGAGCATGGCCGTTCATAGCGCCAAGCAAAGAGGCGCCAGCGTGGCACCTGCTCCAACACAGTTCCAGCGAGGCGATCTGGACATTGGAGTAGGTCAGATAGACGGCCTTGCCGTGCACGGATGGCGCAACACTACCTTTTACAATCGCAATCAGGGCTCTGATTGTTATGTCGAGAACGAGATCTGGTTTTCCGAAGATTTGGACGTTACGGTGCTATCGACATGGGTAAACTCTTGCGATGGTAGTGAAACTCGCACTGCGCTTAAAAACATAAAGAGAGATGAGCCTGACGCGCAACTCTTCAAAGTTCCCGCTGGATACAAACTGAATCCGACCCCCACCGAAATGCCGAGGACAACTACGGTAGACGCTAGGTCCTGGTAAACGGTGCCGGCTCAGGCGGTCGATGCAACACTCTTCGAGTCGGTCGTTCCAGCAGCGGAATCTTAGCTAGACCCGTCTCTCGTTCGGTATTTGATTTGGCCCTAACAGAACAGCCGTTTCTTTGCATTTGCTTTGGCGGTCCAATTTAGCTTTTGAAAATTCGGCACTTAGACATTGGCTGGTGTTGCATCCACCCATTGAGACCGCCCCGCTAACCTTCCATCTTCGTACTGGGAGCAACTTGTCCGCGAACGGCGTTACCAGGAGTCATCCTCGTCGAAGAGCATCGTTGAAGGAATGAGTCGTCCAGTGGGAGCATCATCTGAAGAGAAGTTTGACTCCATGACTCTTAGATATCAATCTGACGAGGAGATACGGAAAGGCGACCGTGTGTTATTTCATCGCGGGCCTGCCGAAATCGAGTTAGTCGCTTGTGCTCCCGACGACCCCGTGACCGCTTGGTACGTTGAAGAGTTTGGCGGTGGCGTTTTGGTACGCGAACCGAACGACCCGAATCCTACATTTATTCCTACCGACCAACTTCCCGAATACGAAGACTTGGAGTTTGTTTCACGGGCCGAATCGCAGTAGAGGGCTAGCACCGACTTTACCGGTTACGTTTACCAGGACTTGACTATCTTCGGCGAAACATCATCTCCTTACCGCTACGCGCTATATGATTTGAGCGTGGTCCCGAGGTTCTCTCCCAATGCTCAAACAGGTGCTTCTTGTTGTCTTTCTATTGTCTGCAAGTCCCAGCATCGGGGCACAGGTCAAGTATCAAATGGACTGTGACCTCGGCAAAGGCACCACACAAAAACAGAAAACCAACGGCTCAACGGTCATCCTCACGCCCTCCGATGGGATGTGCCACGTGACTGTTCTAGATGCTGGCGCAAAAGTCGCGTTCGAGTACAGCGCGTCCGGCATGCAGGTATTTGTTGGGGTCGGCGTGACCACGGACGGTCGTCCCAATGCGGTCATCCAAGCCGATACATTTAGCCCGTACAGGTTATTCATCGTGTCCCTAGGGGAACACGCGAGGTTGCTGCGAACTATTGAGAATCAGTACGGGTTCTGGCTCCAAAATGATTGCGGAGGCAGAATCAGGATTTGGACGGCAGACGGGGCATTCCAAAAAGACCACGATTTGGACGATGTTTACCACAGGGACCTCTTCACCCCAGATGTCGTCTTTGAGTTAGAAAATGACAGACTAGTGGACGCAACGCCAAGCTGCCGAGAATATTTCGACAAGGAGGCAAGCTCGCTTCGTTCACAGCTAAAAGAAGATGAGGTCAAGAGCTTTCAGGCTGGGCGCATCGCGGATGAATTCCACCGAGGACAAGTCAAAGGAAAGATTCTCAAAATCGTGTTTTGCTACCTGTACACAGGCCGGGAGAACGACGCAAGACAATTTCTTCAGCAAACATGGCCCAGCAGTGACGCCGAACGGCTCTGGAAGTCAATCGTGAAGCTCCGTTCGGAGGGTGTGCTCAGCAATGTGACTCAAGCTCAACTTTAAGTTAGGCAGAACTGGCGGCTGGGTTGCGCTCATATGGTCTTCATATCATTGCTTTCGTTTACTGTCTACGAGTCGGTACCCGAAGCGTGACGAGGCGGTGGTGACGACGTAGCGATATGGTGTAGCATCCACACAACAGGCGATGATTGACACCCTAGCCAGCCTAGTCGTTGCACTCGTTGTCATCGTGGGGGCAACCCTTGCTCAAGCCCTCGAATGGCTTGATAAAACTGACAATCATCCTGGTTTGAAAAGCGTCGTAGAAGCGAAACCCCTGCGCGTCATCTTACTGTTCGTGGCTATTGGCCTTCTAGGAGTTGTGCTCCGGGATGTGATTCACATTCGTGAACTGCTAGACGCTGATACGTGAAGTCGACGAAGAGCCGACTGAGCAAGGTTAGACTAACGACCAACCTGTTTCAATGCAGCGCGGTACAATATCTCCGCGTAGCGTCCAGTCCTTGCGAGACGTTCTTCCTCGGACAACTTTGGCGTCTGGGGCGCTTGCCCTCTGGCCTTCTCGAAAATCTCTGCAATCTTCCGCTCGATTTCCCGAAGCTCTTCTTTCAATCTCCCCTCCCCCAAACCGTGTTCAGCGTGCGTTCAGCCGACTCCGTATGCTTCCCAGCAGCTACCATGAACCCTTGAAAAAATCTTCCAATCCAACGCGATGATAAATCGAATGCCGCGCCAGCGCAGAGAAATTCTTGACGGTAATCAAGCTGACACCAGCCAGCCGATTGAATAGCTTTTCGATATCCTCCCAGCGCCACACCTCTCGCTTTCCTACCTTCACCGACGGCAGTTTGTACTTGTGTAACCAGCGCCGAGTAGAAGTTATCGTCGCCCCCAGTTCTGCGGCAGCTTCCTTGACGTTGACATGAGTCTTCTTAGGCGGAGCCGACTCCGGAGCCGCTTGCGGCTGCGGCTGCATATATTTTCTCTTAAGACGTGGCATTGGCTTTCCTCAAGGCTTGCTGTACGGCAGTCTTATCGATGATGGCGTAACGCTGAAAAATCGATGCGGTTTTGTGTCCGGAGATTGCCATGGCGACTTCTTGAGCAATGCCCTTGATTACCATGTTGCGGCAGGCCGTCCGACGAAAGTCATGTGGCTTGGCTCCACGATAGTTTCGATTCTCGGGATAGTAGACGCCAAGTTTGAGGACATGGCAGGCTTCCCGCCACTTTTTGCGGAAGTTGGTGGTGACGAAAATAGGCTCGTCGTGCAGCACGCGAAAGTCTCTGGCATTTTTGATTTTGCGCTGCATGTCCTCGACGAAATCGAACAGCGGCTGACCTTTTTCGTCTACCAGCGGCAACACAAACTCTCGCTTGTTCTTGGTCAGTTCCGCCGGGACGCGAAGTTCTGTGCACGCTTTATCCACCATAGCCCACGTCAATTGCTTTGCCTGACCTGACCGCATCCCAGTGGCGTAGAGAAACTTAATGAACGGGTGGTAGACGCTGTCCATTTTTCCTAAAATCCGCGCCAAGTCTTTCTCGTCTAAGAACGTCCGATTCTTGTTATCGACTTTGTCTCCTTTGATGGGAAAAGACGGAATATCCGCCTTCCGGATTGCCCCGCGTTCTTTCGCCATATATCCAAACATAGCGCGGAGAATTCGCAGACGCTTATCAGTCGTTGCCTTGACGCCATTCTCAACCCATTCGGTGGCCTCGCGCCGAATCTTATCGCTCGGCTCTTTCTTGCCAGACTTCATGGTACGCAGAGCAATTTCTTTTTCGATGGTCTCAGACTTCGATTCGACAACTTGAGCCAAGCTTTCGCGCCATTCCCGAAAAGCGTCGAGCTTCTTGACGGTAATGGCGTTGATGTAGATGCCTTTGAAGAAAGTATTGAGGTCGCGCAGGATGCTGCCTTGGACGTTATGCTCTTTGAGGTACTCGTCGCGCATCTCTTCGTAACGGATGCGGCCCCCGACTTCCGCCACACCAGCACGCTCTTCAGTACGCCACTGCACCAACATGTCTTGAGCCTTATCCAAATCGTCTGTGCCAGTCTTCTTTTGCTTGCGCTGGCCGTCTACGACCAGAATCATGAAGTAGTTCTTCCCGACCTTCCTAATGAACCCGTCGCTAACCTCATGCGCCATGTATTCCGCCTTTCTTGCTACCCTTAAATTGTCTCAAAATCCCGGGTGCAAGTAAAGTGCAATTGCGTACAGTTTCGTAAAATTCTCAATGATTTCGATGATTTATTCCGCCCTATATGGGCTGGGTTTTGGTGGCGTTGTGTTTGGTCCAGTAACGGTAGAAGGGGAGGCCGGCTAGGATGAGCAGGAGGCCGATGGTGGAGCGGCCGGGGCGAATGAGCCAGAGATTCAAGGTGAGGACGAGCGCGCCCAGCACGAACAGGCCGGGGACCCAGGGGTAGCCCCAGCAACGATACGGGCGCGGAAGATTGGGTTCGGTTTGGCGCAGGCGGAAGAGGGCGACGACCGCGAGGCCATAGAAAATCCAGCCGGCGAAGATGAATAGGTTGGTGAGTTCTTCGAACGTTCCCGTAAGAGCCATGACGCTAGTGAGAACGCCTTGGAAAATCAGGGCACGTCCCGGTGTGCGGAATTTGGGGTGAATGCCGTCGGCCACTTTGAAGAAGATGCCGTCGCGAGCCATGGCGAAGGGAACGCGGGCGCCGCTGAGGATGGAAGAGTTCATGGAGCCGAGAGCGGAAATGACCATGGCGAGGGTGATCCAGAACGCGACACCGTGACCGATGACGTGTTCGACGACGTCGGAGGCGACGTGCGCAGAATTGGCGACGCTATCAAAAGGCAGAATTTTGAAGCAAGCGGCGCTGAAGAGCAGGTAAAGAATCGCGACGAAGGAAACGCCTCCGACCAGCGCACGCGGAAAATTGCGCTGAGGGTCTCTTACCTCGGAACCGACGAGGTTCAAATCTTCCCAGCCATCGTAGGCCCAGAGCGCGGCGGCCAAGGCAGCGAGAAACGCCGTGAGTAAACCGGTGCCGGCAGAAGCGGGCCAGGCAGGATGCGCGAGAGGCGGGGCGGAGTTGGGAAGTAGAAAAGCGACGCCGATAATCAGCGCGATGCTCAGAATTTTTATGGTGGTGAGAAAGACTTGAACTTCGCCGCCCAGGCGCACGCCGAGATAGTTCACTCCGGTCATGAGCAGAATCCAGAAAACGGCCATGGGCTGCGCCCGGGTGAAGACGAAATCGTAGGGGGGAATCCAGTAAGTGAGTCCGGGAATGGCGATGTGAATGGTGAAAAGCGGAGCAGCGACGGCGGGAAGAAAGAATGCGAGAAAGCGCATCATGCCGGCGGCAATGGAGGCGGCGGAGGAGGGGCGACCCACGATGGAGTGCATCCAACCGAAGAGAAAGCCCCAGACGGGCCCGAAACCGCGGCGGAGGTAGGCGTATTCGCCTCCGGCTTCGGGAATGGAGGAGCCGAGTTCGGCATAGGCGAGAGCGCCGAAGATAGAGAGAATGGCGCCGGCGATCCACGCAGCAAACACGATGGAAACGGAATGGCCTTCGCGGGCCATTTCGGAAGGCTTGAGAAAAATGCCGGTGCCGACCATCGTGCCGATGACGATGGCGGTGGAGGCCCACGGGCCAAGACCGCGAATCAGTTCGAGGCGTTTTTCGGACATGAGGGTTTTGTGGTCTTTGTACTTTAGCAGGAGGAGAAGTTTGCGCAGCGATAAAAATGTGGAGTTGTGCGTTGGGTTCTAGTGGCGCACCTATGGCGCTCCGGTTTGTGGCATCAAGTTTCCCAGCGCTTACGCGCCGGGCTTACTTATGCCGCGCGGCTGGCGCTGAGGTTCGATCGGAAAGTGAATACGCAGTCCTCAACGAGAGAGTGAGTGCTGGCTGGTTGTGATGCCCAGTCTAAAGACTGGCCACTACACAAGCTGGCGGGGTTACAGACTCAGCCGTCTGCAGAAAAATCCGGCGGGATGTTGGTAACCGATCACAGGGCCAATGGATGTTGCCAAGATGGGGTCCAGCGTGGTGGACCCTTACGAGGAATGGGGCGCACGCTTAAGGGAGTGGCGCGCCGGTGGCGCTGGTTGCTGCGGACCGCGAGAGAGACGGCTAACCAATGCACCTACTATGAAGGTGACGCAGGAGCCGATTAGGACGTACCAGGTGTAGGCCACGTGCGTGGTGAGATAGACGAACATGACCGTGGCGAGTCCGGCAAACATGCCTACGAGGGAGCCTCGTGAGTTGGCGCGGGAATCGATGGTGCCGAGCAGGAACAATCCCAACAAGCTGCCGAAGGGCAGGGAGGCAATGGCCAAGCCGGTTTCCAGCAGAGAGTGCTGCCAATGCACGAGGCCAAAGAAAATCAGTACGGCGCCCCAGACGAAAGTCATGCGACGCGAAATTTTCAAGAAGTGTGCCGGATCAATGGGACGCCCGCGGAGGGCATTTAAGTCCATAACGCTGGAGGCCGCGAGGGAGTTCAGCGAGCCGCCGGCATTGGACATGGCTACGGCGAGGATTGAGGCCAGCAAAACCCCAGCCAAGCCCGTAGGCATTTCGCGCACCAGGAATTGCGGCAAGATGCGATCGGTGCGCTGGCCGGCTTCGAGCAGCGGAACGTGCCGCGCAAAAACGAATAACATGACGCCGATGAGTAGAAACACGATGAATTGGAAAAGTACGATGAAGCCGCTGGTGATGATGGCGCGGCGGCTGTCGTTACGGCTGCGCGCGGCGAGGAGTTGCTGCACGATGGTCTGATCGGTGCCGTGGGTCGCCATGGTGAGAAAGGCGCCGCCGATCAGGCCGGACCAGAAGGTGTAGTTGGCGGCTAGATTCCAACGGAAATCGAGGAATTGCAATTTGTGGCCGTTGGCGGCGGCGACTTGCACCACTTCCGGCCAGCCGCCGGGAATTTTGTGAAGCAGCAGCACTACGGTGACCAGGCTGCCTGCCAGGTAGAGTAAGAATTGCACCACGTCGGTCCAGATGACCGCCTTCATGCCGCCTTCCAGCGTGTAAAGAATGGTGAGGGCGATCACGATGAATACGGCCAGGCGCTCGGAGGTGCCCAGGATGACGCTAATGACCAGAGCAATCGCAGTGACGCGCACGCCTTCGGCCAGGATGCGCGTGCCCAGAAAAGTAAGCGCCGCCACCGCGCGCATTTTTACGCCGAAGCGCTTTTCGATCAGCGCGTAGGCGGTGAGAAACTCGCCGCGAAAGTAACCCGGAATGAAGAGAAGGGAGATGAGAAAGCGGCCAATAATGTAGCCGAAAACAAGCTGCAGGAAGGTCATATTGCTGGCATAGGCGATTGCCGGCGTGCCGATAATGGTAAGCGTGGAAGTTTCCGTGGCGACGATGGAAAGCGCCAAAGCCCACCAGGGGGTGGTGCGCCCGCCGAGGAAATAGTCTGTCAGGGTGTGTTGTTGCTGGCGAAACCGGAGGCCCAGGAGGGTGATGCCTAACAAATACGCAACGACGATGACCAGATCGACCGGATGGATGTTCATCAAACTCCCGCTTCGTGGATTTGCGGCGTTCCAAAGCGAAGTAAAACGAGAATAGTGTGGGATGCAGGGAGCGTCAAGGATGGTTGAGGACAACGTGGCGCACCTACGGCGCTGGTGTGAATCGGCGCCAAATCCCAGCGTTTGCGCGGTGGGCTAACTTGTGGCGCGCCGCTGGCGCTGGAAGAGAGGGCGGCGGGGTAAACCCGCCGCTACGTGGTGCTACGCGGAGTGGGGCGGAGTCACGTATGCTTTGGGTATGCGCTATGTGCTGGGTTTGGATGGAGGCGGTACAAAGACGGAATGCGTGTTGATGGACGAAGCGGGGTTGGTACGCGCGGAAGGACGCAGCGGACCATCGAACCCGATGCGCGTGGGATTTGGCGGGGCGTTGGCGGCCGTGTGCGAAGCCGCGCGAACCGCGATGTACAACGCCAACCTTTCCGCAGGCGATATTCATGTGCTGTGCGCCGGACTGGCAGGAGCAGCGCAAGTTGAATCGCAACGCAAGTTGAAGAAGTTGCTCGGCGAAGAATTTCCGACACAGGTGGTAGAGGTGTGCACGGATATCGACTTGAAGCTGGAAGCAACGGGCGAAGGACACGCGATCGTGTTGAATGTGGGAACTGGAACGTTCGCGGTGGGGCGCGACCAGAACGGTCAGGCGATTCGAGTGGGCGGGCACGGGCCGCTGCTGGGCGATGAGGGCAGCGCGTACGACGTGGGGCGGCGCGCGATGATCGCAGCGCTGCGGGCGTCCGACCGCGGGAGCCAGGATTCCGCACTGGCGGCACGAATCTTGCATGATTTGCGGGCACCCGATTGGGAAGAGTTACAGTTGCGTGTGTATCGCGCACCCGACGAAGTGTTCCCCCGGATTTTTCCGGTGGTGACTGCGGCGGCGGACGAAGGCGATCCCGAAGCACGCATGCTGTTGCACGATGCCGCGGAGGAGTTGGCCGGGCTGGTAGCAGACCTGATGGAGCGATTGAGGTTGAAGGACGAGAAATTTCTGCTGGTGAAGAGCGGGGGAATGGCGGGGCGCTCGGCCTATTTCGATAAGCGGCTGGATGAGCGGCTGCATGCGGTGGCTCCCAAAGCGGAATTTGGCGAACTACAGGTGACGGCGGCGCAGGCCGCGGCGCGGTTGGCTTTGAAACTACTGTTAGCGCCGACGGAAGAAGGGGCATAGTTGGAGTGGAGCTGGAGAAGGAAGCAGCACAAGCACGGACGGCCAGCGGGGAAGAACTCGAGGGGCTGATCTATCATCCCGCTCCGGCGGTGCTGCTGGCGCTGCTGGATAACCCCGCGCTTGACGAAAGCAAGTTGACGCTGTTGCTGGCGCGCAAGGACCTTCCTGGGGAGATTCTGGAAGAAATAGGGCGGCGGAAAAGCTTCCTGAAAAACTACGGCGTGAAGAAGAGTCTGTTGTTGCACCCGCGGACGCCGCGGCTGATTGGCCTGCGCCTGCTGAAAGAACTCTATTTGATGGACCTGGTGCAGTTCACGCTGTCACCCGCGGCTTCCGCGGAGCTAAAGCGCTATGCGGAAGAGCAGCTGGTAGCGCGGCTGCCGCAGATTGCGTTGGGACAGAAGATCACGTTGGCGCGGCGTGGACCGGGCCGAGTCGCCGGCGCGCTGCTGGCCGAAGCGCACCCGCAGGTGCTGCCGGTGGCTTTGGATAATCCTTATCTGACGGAGGCGCAGGTATTGAAGGCGTTGGCCAGGGGGAAAGTGCCGGTTCCAGTGGTGCAGGGGTTGGCGAATCACCGGAAATGGTCGCAGACGTATAACGTGAGGCTGGCGATTGTGCGCAATGCATCGACGCCCATTTCGATTGTGTTGGGATTCTTGCCGCACTTGACGGTGAGCGATTTACGTTTGCTGGGGGAGCCGGGGGTTGTCGCGGAAAATTTGCGCAAATATTTGCTGGCGGAGGTGCGGCGGCGCATGAACACGTCAGAGAAGCAGTGGCGAGCGACGAGCGACGAGTGACGAGTGACGAGAAACTGCAGAGGCTAGCTACGGCTCGATCGTGCGGACATGGGGCACAGCCCTTCGAGGATCAGGGTAACCAGTCCTGCGCCCCCACTCAACAGCGGCGTAACGGCTGAGTACTGTAGGCAGGCTGCTGCTTGTGGGGCGGAACAGGCCTCACCGCTAAAAGGGGTGAGCTACAGGGTGAGATTAGCGGCGGAGTCGGAGGATGATGAAGGCGCCGAGGAAAAACAGGACGGCGGAGAAGGAGAAGGCGGCGCGCACGGAGACGGCGGACCAGAGGAATCCGACGACGATACTTGAGAGAGCGTCGCCCACGGCGTTGACAGCGGCCAAAGTACCGAAAGCCATGCCGTGCTGCTGTTTGGGGATGAGTTCGGCGGCGACCGAATCTTCCAGAGCTTCTTCGGTGCCAATATAAAGACCAGCAAGAACGAAGATAATTGCGAGTAGCCAAAGGGGGCTGGCGGAGGTCGTAAGTAGAATCGCAGTGATCCCGGCGAGAGCGTAGCCTGAGGCAAGAACCACCTTGCGATTGGAGACGTGGTCGCTGATCCAGCCACTGAGATAAGCAGAGCCTGCATAGAACACGTTATGAAGAGTGTAGAGCCCGATGGCGAGGGTGGCTGCTTTTGCGGCGCCGTGACCCGGAGACAACATTCGCGTGGCGTAGAGAATCAGCAACGTGTGTGAAAAATCGCCGGAGCCAAATACGCCGACGCCGAGCAGGAATTGGCGAAAAGTTCCAGGCAGAGCGCGGAGACCCACGAGGAAAGATTGCTGTTTGCGCGATTCGCTGGGCCGCTCGCGCACCAGGAACCAAAAGCTTGCCACCGCAATCAGGCCGGGCAGAAGCGTCCAAAGGAAAACCTCACGGTAGTTGTGGTTGGTGATCTTGAGCAACCACAGCGCCGTGAGTGGGCCGACGATGGCGCCGACCGTGTCCATCAGACGTTCGAACCCGAAGGCACGGCCGTAGGCTGAGGCGGGAACGTCCGCAGCGAGAAGAGCTTTTCGTGCGGGAGAACGAACGCCACGGCCAAGCCAAGCGACGGTGCGGCCGAGCAAGACTTGGTAGGCGTGAGTGGCGAAGGCGAACGAAGCGGTGGCCAGAGCGGTGACCGCATAGCCGACCACAGCCAGAGGCTTACGACGTTTGAGGCGATCGGTGTAATGGCCGCCGGCGAGTTTTGAAAAGCTCGAGAGGCCGTCGGCAATACCTTCGATGATGCCGAGCCAGGCTGGCCCTGCGCCGATCAGAGCCAGAAAGGTGGGAAGAACGGAAGTGGCGGTTTCGTGGCTCCAGTCGCTGAAGAGGCTGGTGAGGCCAACGCCGAGGACGGTGCGATTGAGCCAGGATTGGTTGGGGGACGATTCGGGCATAGAAGCGAGAGGCGACAGCCGACAGTCTACAGTCTACAGTTCGGAATGCGAAATACGGAGTGTTCGTCATAGGGACGGCTTGTTGTGCGAGTGTAGAAAAGCCTAACCCCTAAAGGGGTGAGCTACAGGTGCGGATTGTTTTCCGTGTGTGTTGCGTAGAGTAGAAACGATGCGATCTCCAGAATGGGTGATGTTGCGGACATGGGGCGCAGCATGCTGCGCCCCTACGGGAAAACGCGCAGGTGCCCCCCAGGCAAAGGGCATCACTTTGGTTCGACGCAAGGAGCAAGGGATCGAAGAGGGATTCCTCGCTTTGCTCAGAATGACATTCTTGGATCCTGCCTAGCGCAGGCAGGCCGCTGTTACAGGTTCGGGCTTATTTTTTGGCGGCGCGGTAGAGGATGACGCGAACTTTTTCTAGTGTGATGAGGCCGCCTTCGACCATCTCGTCGAGGCGCGGCAGAATCTGGTCGATGCGCTCCTGGGTTTCGATCACTTCGACGATGATGGGGAGGTCTTGCGAGAGGCGCAGCAGTTTGTCGGTGTGATACACGCTAGAGCCACCGTAGCCGCCGACGCCGCGAAGCACCGTGGCGCCGGAAAAGCCTTCCTTGCGCAACAGGCCGACAATGGCCTCGTGCAGAGGCTTGCCATGCCATTTGTCGGATTCGCCGATATGGATGCGCATCAAGGTACGTTCGCCTTCAAATTTTTCGTGCGGCATAAGAACTCCTCGACAGCTAGAAGCGGTTGGCCACGCGGATCCCAGCGACGGAGAGAAGCAGGCCCAGCACGACGCTGGCGGCAACGTAAGTGGAGGCGCGCAGCCACTCGCCAGCTTCGAACATTTTGGCGGATTCCCAGCCGAAACTGGAGAAGGTGGTGTAGCCGCCAAAGAAGCCTACGGCGATGGCCAAGCGCCATTCGGCGGGCATGATAACGCGATTCAATGTGAATTGGCCGACGAGGCCGAGGAAGAAGCACCCAGTGAGATTGATGAGCAGGGTGCCGTAAGGAAAGGTGCTACCCATTTTGATTTGAACGATGCCTTGCAGGCCGAAACGCGTCAGGGTACCGATGGCGCCGAACAGAGCGATCAAGAAAATGCGCAAAGTGTCTCCGATCTGGCTGCGGGCAGTATACAAAAAAAACTCCTGGAGCCACGGGGCAGCCAGGAGTCATCAGCCTCGGAGGTGCGCCGAGACGGTTATGGCGAACTCCATCGCCATTGGAAATGATGCATCCAGTTTAGCGGAGCAAGGGGAAATAGAAAAGCAGTGGCGAGTGGCTGGTGACGAGTGGCGAGAAAGTCGAAAATAGAAAATGGGAAGCGGAGGCAATCGAGTTGATTGAGCGGACATGGGGCATAGCCCTTCGCAAAGCTCAGGGTAAACAGTCCTGCGCCCCTACGAAGGAGCTAGTGGCGTAAGGCTTGCCTCCCGCAGAGGCCCCTTGCCATGTTGGCATGCGGTTTCTGGAATGATGTTCATGAAGGTTTGGGGGAAAGCTGCAGGATGAGTTGAGCGACTTCGCTAGGGTTCCAGTCGTTGCTGTCGTACCACTCCTGGATTTTGCCGTCGGGGCCAATGAGGGTGGTGCTAAGCGAGTGGATGATTTCGGCGTCTTTCTGTTGCATCACCAGGCCGAAGAAATTGGCGATTTCGGGCAAATCTTTGGCAGAGGGCACCGCGAATTGCCAGTCGAAAGGACGCTGGCGCTTTTGCGGCTTGTTGTAGAGCGAGGCGTAGTGCTTGAGAACGGCGGGCGTGTCATGTTGAGGGTCGAAACTAATACTAAGGAAGGCGGTGTGCGCCTGGGAATCCGGAGTCGCGAGCAATTGCGTTTGGATTTGGCTAAAATTTTGGTTCATGCGCGGGCAGAAATCGGGAAGAGGGCAGCGGGTGTAGATGAAGGTGACCAAGAGAACCTTGCCGCGAAAATCGTGGAAATGGATGGGCCGGCCGTTCTGGTTGGTGAGGGTGAAATCCGGAATAACGTCGCCTTTTTCGGGGATGTGTTGGGAAATTCCGGAGGGCGTGCCGTTACCTTTGCTGACCAGTGTGATGTTTTCCAGTTGGCCTTTGTCTTCGCTGACGACGAGGTCGGCGGTGATTTTGTCCCCTGGCTGGAGCTTTTCGATCTGTTTCGGATCAGCGACCGAATATTGCATGGTCATGGCGGGCATCAGGCCGGGGATATCGCCGTGTTTGACGACGATGAGGCGGCGAGAGGCTTCGACGGAGATGACCTCGGCCTCCAGGTGATAGCGTTTGGAGGGTTTGGAACACCCGGCGATGTTGGCGAAGATAACGATGAGTAGAAAGATTTTTTTCATGAGCTCCCTTCATTATGAACCGGCGGCAGAGATCGCCACAAAAAAGTATTCCCCAGCGGCTGAGAAGGAACGTCCGTCTCGTTTCCTCCGTCAAGCGAGCGGAAGGCGGCTGCAAAGGCGAACGGAATAGAGATAGTGAGATCGTGCCGAGATGGGGCGCAGCCCTTCACTCAGCTCAGGGTAAACAATGCTGCGCCCCTACGATTGTTGGGCAGATATTCCCGCGAAGGAAACCGGTCGCCGCATCACAAACCGTCAGAAATGGAAGCGATAGCGGAATTCGGCATAGACCTGGCGCGGATCGTTGTAATGGAAGCCGCCAAAGGTGAGGCTGTTGTCGAGTAGAACGCGAGTGTCGCCAATGTTGGTGGCGTTGATGGCGAGGCTATATTTTTCGCCGAAGGATTTGCCGACGGAGAGGTCGACGCTGGTGTGCGCGGGTAGATAGGCACCCGGATATTGGGCGTCGGGCATTCCGTTGGTGAAGCCGGAGCCATAGTAGACATTGATGGAGGCAAACGATTGCCACGGCAGATTGCCATTGAAGCCGACGTTGAGAGTGTTGCGCTGGTCGTGGTCGACAGGGGAATAGCCTGGCGGGATATCGAGCCCGCATGTGGGCGAGACCGGAGGAGGACAGACTAAGCCGCCAGTGATCGGGGAAGTGGCCTGGGCGATTTGATTGGCATAGGCGAGATGGGCTTGACCGAATCTCCAAAGGCGCGGAGAACGTAGGGTGAGTTCCCAGGCTTGGATTTTGGCAGCGTACCAGGTGATGGGCCAAAAAATGTTGGATTCGCCGATGTTGTTATGGTCGAGCCAGTTGGACGCGAGAGTTTGGTAGGTGTCGGCCGCGAGAGTCCAACCACGGAAGGGAATGGTGACACCGAATTGATACTCCTCGTCGCGCTCGCCGTGAAGAGGTTCAAACGTGAAACTCTGGCCGGCGGCTAAATCGAGAAGCGGGCCGGTGACGGTCAGGAGCGGAGGCGGTTGGTAGTATTTGCCCCAAAAGGCATGGAAGATCCACTTCAGTTTGGGCACCTGCACCGCGACACCGAAACGTGGGTACACGGCATTTTCCGTGATGTCGGCAGAGAAATGCGTCTGACGTACGCCGGCGATCAGGGTGAGCCAAGGAGCGACACGGAATTTGTCGCCGAGAAAGGTTTCCTCAACGCCTCCGGTGATCGAGCCGTTGGTAATCGTCGGGTTGTTTTGGGGAGTGCAGGGCGAAACGCAGGGTTGGAACGAATTGTAGAAGTAATTGCTCTGATTCTGTGCGAAACCGTAGACGCCGCCTTCAATTTCGTTCTTCCAGATGCTGGCGTTGAAGGAGCCTTGCATGCCGCCGTAGTTGGAAGTTTGATTGACGTCGCTGGCCACCGGGGTGTCCGTGGGCGATGCCTGGTAGTGGGCGTTGGTGTAGTGGTAGAAGGGTGAGAGGGTGAAATAGAAATTGGAGTTTAGGTTGTGAATCCAGGAGAAGGCCAGGTAGCCATCGGTTTCGTGCTCACCATCGCGCAAGCCATAGGTGGGATAAACCTGATTGCCGGATGAGTTGGGATCGGGGTCGATAGGAATTTGATAGTAATCCTGGCGCAAGGACATGACCACGCGGAGTTGGTCCTTGGGATTCAAGTTGAACATCAGGGTGGAGAATCCGCCGTAGCCGTGTTCCGCGTCGTGGACAACGGCTGGGATCGGAGTTTGCAGGCCGTAATCGCTGCTGTTGCCGTTGAAGCTGAGGTAGTAAGCGAAACGATCGGTGTGGCTGCCGAAGTTAATCTGATCGTTGGTCTGGAAGAAGTTGCCAAAGCTAAGGACCAACTCGCCTTGATTGTTGCTGTCGAAGCCGGTGCGGGGAACGATGTTGAACATGCCGTAGGTGCGGTCGCCGTAATCGGGTTCGTAGCTGCCGCGCAGGACATCGAGATAATCGATGTCTTTGGGATCAATCTGCGGGCCCAGGTTGGTGGCGATATTGGTGTTGGGAATGGGAACGCCATCGATGAGCCAGTTGACCTGGTGGCCGCCGCGCATGTGCAGCATATCGTGGGTGACGTAGGTGGCGGGCACGTAGTCGGTAATCATGGCCAAGCTGTTGGTGCGGTCGGCACCCGGGGTCTGGGAAATATCCTGGCGATCGACGAGAGTGGTCGGAGTGACGGAATCGATGCCCTCGACTTCGAGTGGCGAAGTGGCTACGACGGTAGTGGTTTGCGTGACGGATCCAATCTTCAGCTGGAAATGAAGCGAGGGCGAAGAGTCGGCAACCACCGTGACGGGTTGGCGTTCGTCGATGAAGCCGGATTTGGTGACGGAGATGAAGTAGTCGCCGACAGGAACGGCAGAGAAGGTAAACAAGCCGTTGGCATCGGTTTGTGTGCTGGTGGTCCAATCGGACGTCGCGGAGTTGATTTTGACGACGGCGCCGCCTACCGGCCGGTGCTGTGGATCATGAACCACACCGTGAATATTTCCAAAATCACTGGCGAGAAGCGAGCCAGTGACGAGTGTGAAAAACAGCAGGAAAAGCAAAATCTTCTGCAACACGAATCCTCCATGACCGATGGCGGCAAAAATGCCGCGGGGGGTGCGATGACCCGCGAACGAATTAAGCAAGCTGGGTGTGTTCGTTAGAGATGAAAAAAACGAGGAGGGAGGTCCGGAGGAGCGACGGCGGGAAGAATTTCGCGCGCGGAGTCAAAAGACCGGGGAGTTACGAAAAGAGGCAATCGCGAAGAAGTGGGCGAAGCGGGCAAAACAAAGACGATGGCGGCAACAAACGAATGTATTTTTGCGTGGCAACAGGATAGGGAGCACTGCATCAAATGAAGACCGGAATGGTGGTCACAAGGCGTGGACTGCTTTGGCATATTATTTTGCGACGATTGATTAGCGTGGGCGTGGATGGGGCACATTCCGTCCGCGCAGCAGTTCATCGCGTTGGACTGCCAGGCGGCGGCCCATAGGGGAGACCAGAGGAGAATGGCGGCGAGCAAGCACACCCACGCGCCCAATTTCTTTCCCGGAGCGATAGGAAATTCGCGCGCTGGTGCCATTTGTTGAGACCAGAATTCTACAACATCTGTTGTTGCGGCCGCCAGAGCAGCCGACCAAAGAATCTTCAGGGCAGCGGAGTCTGGCGGAACAACTGGGGAGAAACTCCCTTGGCACAGCCACTCCTGGCTGTGTGCGAAGGCTGAGGGCGCGATCTCAGCACAGGCAGGAGTGCCTGTGCCACGAAGCATTGGACGAAATAGCCGAAGGCGAGCGAAAATTTTAGTGGGAGGAAAAATGGGTAAGGAAGGCCAAGCACCTAGCCAAGTTGATCCAACGATACGGGCGGTCCTGTTGGATTATGGGGAAGTGTTGTGCCAGCGGCCGAAAGCGGAGGCGCTGCATGGCATGGCGAGCGAATTGGGAATGGATGCCGGCAAGTTTATTCAGCTCTACGGAACCAGCCGCGACCCCTACGATCAGGGAGTAATGAGCGCCGAAGAATATTGGAAAGACTTTGCGAAGCGCATCGGGGTGAGTGTGGACGGGCGGACAATAGCGCGCTTGCGCGAATTGGATACCGAGATGTGGAGCGTCACTAGCGGGCAAATGACGGAGTGGGTGGGGCTGCTGAAGGATGCGGGAGTGATTACGGCGCTGCTGTCGAATATGCAGCACGACATGGGCGCGTACGCACGAAAGAATTTCGAGTGGTTTGGGACGTTCGATCATCAATTCCTGTCGTGCGAAGTGGGCTTAATCAAGCCGGACCCGGCCATTTTCCAGCATTGCATCGAGCGCATGGGCGTACCGGCAGAAGAGACGTTGTTTGTGGATGACCGGGAGCCCAACGTGACCTCGGCTAAGGCGGTGGGGATACGAGCGATCCGATTTCAGAGCGTAGAGCAACTGCGGCAGGAATTGAGGGTGATCCCGTTTGCGGTGTTGCCCCGCGCCGATTGATAAGGTTGCGCCCCCAAGGGCAGGCCGCAGTCCAAACAGACCAATTTGGCTAAAGCATTGACCGTTAGCGGCGAAGCACGTTTCTTGACTTGAACGCGCGGCGAGCGGCACACTGAACCCATGGCTCATATTTATTTGGTGTTCGCCTTTGGGAAAGACGAAGAAAAAGCACAACAGGCGCGCCACAAACTGGAAACGTGGAAGCAGGCATTCCGGCTGGATAAGAAGCTCTTGTACAAGGTAGAACGGATTGCGGCTGCGGCGGAACAGGGCGAGGATGAGAAGCCCGCAAAAGCCGAACATGGAAAAGCCGAAAAAACATCGAAGGGCAAGGGCAAAGGGAAAGCCGCGGTAAAGGAGCAGGTGGAAGAGGCGCCGGCGGCAAATGAAGACGTCCGGATATTAGTAAGACTAGGGTTTTCGGGACACGAAAAGCTTTCCGAGCAGCGCTGGCTGGAGCGCATCCCTTCGGAAGAGCTGTTCCGTGAGGCTTCTCCAGAAGTGGTCAAGCCGGGAGAAGCGAAATTTGAAGCCACGGAAAAGCAGTTCGAGGATCTGGACTAGTACGTAAGTTTGGGAAATTCGTGGAAGGAAGTTCCGTTCTCGGCGGGGATCACTGTGCGTATAATCCCGAGTCGCGGCCGGAACGCTTTTTTTGTGAGGTAAAACGAATGGCGGTACAGACGCGCGTGAAGACAGCGAAAGCGGAAACGCAGAAGTATCATGGTCTGGATCGCGAAACGCTGATCCGTCTGTACCGCACGATGTACCTGTCCCGGCGATTGGACGACCGGGAAATCCAGCTGAAGCGGCAAAACAAAATCTATTTTCAAATCTCGAGTGCCGGGCATGAAGCGGTAACGACCGCTGCGGGGTTACTTCTTCGTCCCGGCGTAGATTGGATTTACCCGTACTATCGCGACCGCGCGTTGTGCCTGATGCTGGGCGTGACGCCGCTGGAAACCCTGTTGCAGGGCGTGGGCGCGCAAGAGGATCCGGCTTCCGGGGGCCGGCAGATGCCGTCGCATTGGGGCCATCCGAAGTGGAATATCGTGAGCAAATCGTCGTGCACCGGAACGCAGTTCGTGCAGGCTACGGGTGCGGCGGAAGCGACGCTCTACTATGAGCAGCATTCGAAAGCGCTGGAGCAGGCCAAGCAGGCGCCACTGGGCCAGTATGTGAATCATGAGGCGGAAGAGATTGTGTACGTATCTTCCGGGGACGGAGCGACCAGCGAGGGTGAGTTTTGGGAGTCGCTGAACGCGGCCTGCGCGAAAAAATTGCCGATTTTTTACTTAGTGGAAGACAACGGCTACGCGATTTCCGTGCCGGTGGAGGTACAGACCGCGGGCGCGAGCATTTCGAAGCTGGTAAAGGGCTTTCCGGGATTGCACATCGGCGAATGTGACGGTACGGATCCGCTGGAGAGCTACGCCACCTGCAAAGAAGCGATGCACTATGTGCGCGAACGACGCGGACCCGCGCTGGTGCATGCGCACGTGACGCGGCCGTACTCGCATTCGCTGTCGGACGACGAGAAGCTGTACAAGGCGCCCGAGGAGCGCGAAGAAGAAGCGCGGCGCGACCCGTTGTCGAAGTTCTCTCTGTTTTTGATCCGCGAAGGATTGATGGACCAGAAAGAGATTGAGGCGCTGGAAGCCAGTGTGGATCGCGAAGTGCGCGATGCGGCCGATCAGGCACTGGCCGCCGAGCCGCCGGAAGCCTCCTCGATTTATGTGAACGTATATTCGCCGGAAGTCGATCCGACGTCGGCGGCATTCGCGGGCGAAGCGCAGCCACATGGCGCGCCGAAAACGATGGTGGAAATGGTAGCGGCCACCTTGTATGACGAAATGGGGCGCGACGACCGGATTCTGGTCTTTGGCGAAGACGTGGCCGACGCCAGCCGCGAAGAAAACCTCCGCGAAGTGAAAGGGAAGGGCGGAGTCTTTAAGGCTACCGCAGGATTGCAGCGGAAATACGGTGCGGATCGCGTGTTCAACACGCCACTTGCGGAAGCGAGTATTGTGGGCCGGGCGATCGGCATGGCCACGCGCGGGCTGAAGCCGGTAGCGGAGATTCAGTTTTTCGACTACATCTGGCCGGCGATGATGCAGATTCGCGATGAACTTTGCGTGATGCGCTGGCGTTCGAATGGCGCGTTCAAGGCGCCGGCGGTGCTGAGGGTGGCCATTGGCGGTTACCTGACGGGCGGCGCGGTTTACCACAGCCAGAGCGGCGAATCGATTTTCACGCATTGCCCAGGACTGCGTGTGGTGATGCCATCGACGGCTTTGGACGTGGCGGGATTGTTGCGTACGGCCATTCGCTGCGACGATCCGGTGATGTTCCTGGAGCACAAGCACCTGTACCGGCAACCGTACAATCGCGCGGAGTATCCGGGCGCGGACTTCACCATTCCGTTCGGGAAAGCGCGGGTGGTGAAAGAAGGAAACCAGGCCAGCATCATCACGTATGGCGCGGTGGTGCATCGGGCGGAGGTAGCTGCGGCGGCGCTGGAACGCGAAGGCGTGTACGTGGAAATCCTGGACTTGCGCTCGCTTTCGCCCTACGACTGGGAAGCCATTTGCGCGACGGTGGGCAAGACGCACCGGGTAATTGTGGCTTACGAAGACATGTTGAGCTGGGGATATGGGGCAGAGCTTGCCGCGCGCATCGCCGAGGAGTTGTTTAGCGAACTGGATGCGCCGGTAACGCGCGTGGCGGCGACCGATACGTTCTGCGGCTACCACCCGAAGTTGGAAGATGCGATTCTGCCGCAGACGGAGAATATTGCCGAAGCGGTGAAGCGGTTGCTGAAGTATTAGAGGCAGTAGCGAGTGGCTAGTGGCGAGAAAAGAATGGCCACGGAGTAGGGAGTGCGGATGCCTCGGCGTCCGTGCATCGAGTGAAAAGAGCGATTCCTCACTTCGTTCGGAATGACAATTTTGTGAGCGGTTTGCAGTAAGCTGCGAATCGCGGCGATTCACCCAACATTGCTGTAACTACCATTCACTGACGATCGACCACCGTTGACGCACTGGCTACTCACCGCGCCTAATATTGCTAAGTGCAATTTTTGGTGAGGGATGCGAGCGAAAGCGCGCGAAACTTTTTGCTTTTCTCGTTCGTACTTCTGGATAGAATCGGCTGGTGGTCGTTTTGGGAGGGCTCCATGGTTTGCCCAAATTGTCAGAAAGAAATCGCAGACGGATCGAACTTCTGCTACAACTGCGGCGCTAAGCTGGGCGTGGGGGCGCAAGCTCCCGCCTACGTGGCGCCACCGAAGCGTTTGATGCGCTCGAGCCGGGATAAGAAACTGGGCGGCGTGTGCGCGGGGTTGGCGGACTATTTCGACTTGGATCCGACGATAGTGCGTATCGTGTGGTTGCTGGCGATTTTATTCGCTGGAACGGGTTTGCTGGTGTACCTGATTTTGTGGATTGTGCTGCCGCTGGCTCCGGCGGGAACGGCGGTGGTGGTGCCGCCCAGTACCGCGCACATTTGAGCAGCGAACACGGCTTCAGGGGCTAAAGGCGTGTCCTGACACAAGGGCTGTCAACGAAAAGTTGGGTGGATGTTGGATGCTGCGCCGGCACGGGTGTGAAGACCCGCCGCCACAGACGCGCAGACCCGACATGGTAAAAACGGCATGTGGGTGCCCGAAATTCCTGAGGGGTAGCCCAGTGAGCGCACAGTGATCATGTCGGAGGAAAGCTTGCCTGCGGCAAGCAGGCTCCGATCCCGGGTGCCAAGCACATTTTTCGGCAAGCTGTTAAGCGAAGCAAGAACTAGTCCTTGCTGGATTTAGTAGTACGGGTGATGCGGCGCTTCTTGCTATCTTCACCGAAGACCACGTGATCGGCGGAGAGCAAACCGGCGCCGACGGTTGCCAGCGCAAAGCACGCCGCGGCTAAGGCCAGCGGGAATTCGTAATCCTTCACGGACATAATTCCGTGGACGCTGTGGACCTTCCATATGGCGACGCTCATTTCGATCGCAAGTAGCAGGGCGACCGGTCGGGTGAACAAGCCAATGAAAAGCAATACTGCTCCAAAACTTTCCAGAATTCCTGCGACATGTAAGAAGTAGCCTGGAAGTCCGTGGGCGATAAAGAAGTCGCGCATTGCCGGTGTGGGATGCACCAGCTTGGGATAGCCGTGCGAGAGAAAAATCAACGCGAGGACGGCGCGGAGCGCGAAGGATGCGAGCGGTTCAAAATTCTTCAGAAATTTCATGAAGGTCTCCCTCTGTACGTTACGTGTAATTAACATGGGAATCCAGTGGCGTCAGTGTGTGGGAGAAGTAGCAAAGAGTGAGCCGAAGGTGGGTAAAAGATGGCTGGTGTGTGGCAGTTGGCGCACGGAAAAAGGATTTGCCCGGCTAGTTTGGAGAAAAGCTGGCAAAATGGGTTGTATAGCAATGATGGGCCGGCATTTGAGAATCAAGCACGTTGAGATTGACGGCGAGATGGTGTTTGCCAGGCGCGCGTTGGGAGCAATTGGGGATTTTGCATGAAGCGAAAACTGTTGGTGGCAGTGCCGCTGCTGTGTGCCGTGGCGGTGCTGGCATGGTTTTTCCGTCCTAAACACGAAACGGTCGGTTCCGCGTACATCAGTGAACGAAGCGTGACGATGTTCAGTAGCATGGCGCAGGTGCGCGAACAACTGGCGGTGTTGTACTACGGCGAACGTGTGGACGTGCTGGCGCACCGCAACGATTACGCGAAGGTGCGCACGGCGGCGGGCTTAGAAGGCTGGGTAGATGGCCGCTATTTGATGGATCCGGAATTATGGGAGCGAAGCGAGCAACTGCTGAAGCAGTCCGAGGAAATGCCGGTGCAGGCGCGCGGCCGTACCAAAACCACCACGAATCTGCGCATCGCGCCAGGGCGCACCGAACCGCGGTTATATCAATTCAGCCGGGGAACGGAAGTGGAGATTTTCAAGCGCGCGGTGGCCGACTGGGTGCAGGTCAGCGACGAAAAAGAAAAAGAGGCTGCTGCCGAGGGCGAGCCCAACAAGAAAGAGGATTGGTACCTGGTGCGTGGAACGGCTACGCGGCCTCCGGGTGAAGGGGCCATCCGAAATTCCGCAACGATGACGACGACTCAGCCGGGCGACCAGACCATTCCGATTGCCGGATGGGTAGTGGCGCGATTTGTCTCACTGGACCTGCCGGACGCAGTGGCGACTGGAACGAGCGCCGCGAACGTACGGCCAGTAGCCTGGTTTGAGTTGAACCGGGTGACCGACGACGACGGAGAGCATCCGCAATATTTGGTGGCGGGCACCAAGGGGCCGGAAGGGCAGCCCTGCGATTTTACGATTTTGCGTGTGTACACCTGGAATCCGAAGAAAAGCCGCTACGAGACCGCGTACATCGAGAACGACCTGTGCGGTGCCTTACCGGTTCAAGTTGGTAAGGGATCCAAAGGCGAGCCGGAATTTCGTTTTCATGAAATCAGCGCCAACCAGGAAGAGCGGGTCTATCATCTGGTGCAAACGGTAGTTCGCCGGGAACGCACAGGGCCGCCCGAACCGAAACACGTGGGGAAACGGGCCAAGGGCAAACGGTAAGGGGCTTCGGCGTTCGTCCATGAAACGATTCTTGTCCATCCTTCTGTTGTGCATGCTTGGATTCGCGCCGATTCACGCGCGAAAAACGGCGGATGCCGAAACGTTTTTCCCGTTTCGAGTAGGAACTTACTGGGTTTATAAGGGCACGGTTGGATGGCAGGATGCGGAGGAAGACAAGGAAACCACCGGTGATGTCAGCTGGAAAATGAGTGTGGTAAAGGTGATCCGGAAGAAGGGAATAGTGGGAGCAGTTGTAACCGGATACCCCGCGGACCTAGATTTTTCGGCGGGAACGACGGAGCCGAAGCCCTGGCTGATTCTGGAAACCGAGGATCACCGCGTTTATTTGGAAAATCTCGGACCAGACTATGATCTGGCGAAGCTGAGCAGCAGCGACGAGCATGGCTTCGATAAATTCATGGTGGAGGAGAATCTGTTTTTCCAATGGCCATTGAAGCAGGACGCCAAATTCTGCGATGAGGAAGCCAAGAAGCGCGAAGACGGGATGTACTGCTGGGTGGTGGAGCAAACGGGAACAAAAAAACTGGAGAGCGTGGCGGGCGCTCCGGCTGGGGAGCAAAACGTGTTTTACGTGCATTACCGGACGTTGCCGGACGACACCCTTGTTGACCTGGTTCCAGGAATCGGGTTAATCAGCTACGAGTATCATCATCACGGGTCAATCGCCGACACCACGTTACAGCTTGTGGAGTTTCATCCCGCTCCGGAAGGGAGCGAGGTACAAGGATCAAAGCCATGACGCTGCACATCAACGAAGAAGAAGTGCGCCAGCTTTTGACCATGCCGATGGCCATCGCGGCGGTCGAGGATTCCCTGAAGAAGCAAGCCGAGGGCACGGTGGTGGTGCACCCACGGCGGCGCTTCGAATTGCCGGGGCATGGTGTTTTTCACTACATGGCGGCACTGGACACCGCGGCCGGTTACGTGGCGATGAAGCAGTACACGTATATGAAAGGCAAACTGTGCTTCCTGGTGCCGCTGTATTCGGCGACAACGGGTGAATTATTGGCGCTGATCGAAGCGGACTACATGGGCCAACTGCGAACGGGAGCAGCTTCCGGAGTGGCGACGAAGTATCTGGCGCGACGCCATGCGAGCGTGGCTGCGATTATCGGCACCGGGGGGCAGGCGCGCACGCAACTGGAAGCGATCCACAATGTGCGCATGCTCGAATCGGTGTTTGTGTATGGACGGGACGCCGCGCGGCGAAATCGTTTCGGCGAGGAGATGGGCGAGAAGCTGCAGCTCAATATCTACCCGGTCGAATCGAGCGCGGCGGCGGTGAAAACGGCGGAGGTCATCTGTACGGCAACAACGTCGCCACATCCCGTAGTAGAAGGCAAAGATGTACCGATGGGTGCGCACATCAACGCCATCGGCGCGAATCATGCGCACAAGCATGAGTTGGACGAGGCCGCTGTGGACAAGGCGAATGTGATCTTCGTGGATTCGTTGGCGCAATCGCACCAGGAGGCGGGAGATTTGATCATTCCGTTCACTCGGCAGCCGGAGCGCTGGAGCGGCGTGAAGGAGCTTTGTGACTTGGTAGGAGGGAAGGTTGCCGGGCGCGCGAATGATGCGCAAATCACTTTATTCAAGTCGAATGGCATTGCCTCTTGGGACCTTGCGGTGGCCGCCAAGGTGTACGGGCGGGCCAAGGAGAAGGGCTTGGGGCGGGAACTGCCGCTGTTCGGTGGCGACAAGTCAGCTAAAAATGATTGACAGAGGTAGGGCGTGGAACTAGATTAGTTGAACGAACGTTCGAGAGCGCTCCCTTATGTCGACCTTCGTCCCCACACCCCGAGATTCGGAAGCTAAACTCCAACATATACTGCTCCATTCGGCCGCGATTTTCGCGAAACAAGGGTTTGCAGGGACGTCGATACGGGACATTAGCCGGGACACCGGTGTGTCGCTTTCCGGGCTGTATTATTACTTCGAGAGCAAGCAAAAACTCCTTTATCTTATACAAAATACATCGTTTATTTTTATTGTTGAGCGCCTGCAAAAGCGCTTGGACGGGGTCTACGAACCGGAAATGCGGCTCCGCATCCTCGTGCAGAATCACATCGAGTACTTCCTGTCGCACCCAAACGAAATGAAGGTGCTGTCGCATGAGGAGGACGCCCTGGAGTCGCCGTATCGCGAGGAAGTGGCGACGATCAAGAGGCGTTATTACGCCTTGGCGCGCACAATCTTCGACAGCCTCAAGTCCGACGGCTTGACGTCGGGAGTCAACCCGCGGGTGGCGGTGCTGAGCCTGTTTGGCATGATGAACTGGATTTACAAATGGCATAAGCCAAAGGTGGACCCGAATGCGGAGGAGCTAACAAATGCCATCGTGGGCATTTTTCTGCATGGGGTGAGAAAGGGCGGGATGGAGGAGAGAGCACTATCGACCGCCATGGGTCCAGCGAACACCGAGGATTGAAAACCAGCTGACATGGTAACGGCGGGTTTATCTCGCCGAGCCGCGGAGTGAGCCGCAGCGGCAAGAAGGGATTTCGACGGAGAGACAGGAGAATCTATGGCAAGCAGTAGCATCGCAACGAAAGAACTGGTGAAGTACCGAGTGGAAGACGGTGTGGCGATTTTCGAGATGAGCGATCCGCCCGCGAATACGTACACGTACGAAATGATGCAGCAACTGGACGCCGCTATCCTGAATGCGCGCATGGATGAAGCGGTGCACGTGATCGTCATCCGCGGGGCAGGCGAAAAGTTCTTTTCGGCGGGCGCCAGCATCCCCATGCTGGCCAAAGTGGATCCACAGTTTAAATATTACTTCTGCCTGCATGCCAATGAGACGCTGTGCCGGTTGGAGCAGACGCCCAAGCTGGTGATTGCGGCTTTGAACGGGCACACCGTGGGCGGCGGGTTGGAGATTGCGCTGGCGTGCGACATTCGTATCGCTAAAAAAGAAGGCGGCAAGATCGGGCTGCCGGAAGTGAACCTGGGCGTGTTGCCGGGTACTGGTGGAACGCAGAGGTTTGCGCGGGCGGTGGGGCGGGCGCGCGCGATTGAGCTGATGACCACCGGCCGCACGTTCAGCTTCGAAGAAGCTTTGGAGATGGGGCTGCTCCATTACATTTACGAGCAGGAGTCGTTCTGGGACGACGTGATGACCTACGCGCGACAATTCTGCCCGCCAAACAAGGCTTCACGCGCGGTCGGGCGGATCAAGCGCTCGGTGATCACCGGCATCGAGATTCCGTTCGGCGAAGCGCTGGGATTAGAGCGCGAACTGCAGCAATTGCTGTTCACCAGCGAGGACGCTAAGGAAGGGCTGTCGGCCTACGTAGAAAAACGCGCTGCGAACTTTAAAGGGAAGTAAACTTGTGGCGATTGTTTTTAGAACTTAGTTTCGAGAGAAGCAAGAATGAAAACATTGCCGGATTACCTGCGAAAAGGGATGAAGCTGGTGATCGTTGGCTGTAACCCGACGGAGTCGTCGGTACGCGCGGGGCATTACTACGCGGGCCGGAACAATTTGTTCTGGCCGACGCTGTTCGATAGCGGGGTGGTGCCCGAACCGTTCGATTACCCGGACGACCGACGGATCATCGAATTTGGGATTGGCTTGACGGATTTGGTAAAGCGGCCAACGAAGGTAGTGGAAGAATTGAATCGCGAGGACTTTGCGGAAGGACGAATCGTGCTGTCTCGCAAACTGGAAGAGTATGGACCGCGTGTGGTGGCGTTTAATGGCAAGCTGACCTACGAACAGTTTGCGCAGCGAAAATGCAAGTTTGGGCTGCAGAAGGAACGGCTATATGGCGCGCAGGTGTACGTGCTACCCGCGGTCACGGCGCAACAGGCACCTGCCAAAGCCGATCGCATGAGACATTTTCGGGGGCTGGCGCGATTGGTGGAAGCAGCGACGAATGAGAAGGATGCTCATCGGGTATAGGCGAAAGTAGAAGGACATCGTGACACAAGCGACGCACTCACCAGCACCGGGACCCGTGGTGGTTCAGACGCGCGAAAAATCCATCGTGACGTTGACCATGAACCGGCCGAGCCGGCTGAATGCGCTCGACAATCATTTGTCGGTCGCATTGAACGAGGCGCTAACGCAAATTGCCGGCGATACCAGCATTCACGTGGTGATCCTGACCGGTGCGGGCCGCGCATTTTGTGCGGGTGGCGACCTGGCGGTGATCGGCGAAGGGCGCGTCAAGGGCGACGACCGGGAACTGGCTCCGATTTTGCGTTCGGGCATGCAGGCCGTGCTGAAGTTGCGCACCATGCCGCAACCGGTGATCGCCGCGGTGAACGGGCCGGCAGCGGGCGCGGGAATGAACCTGGCGCTGGCCGCGGACATTCGCGTGGCCGTGGAGGACGCGGTGTTTGGCCAGAATTTTGCGAGGGTCGGGCTATTCCCCGATTACGGCGGGACCTACCTTTTGCCACAATTGATTGGCGCGGCCCGGGCTGCCGAAATGTTTTACACCGGGGACATGATTGACGCGAAAACCGCACTGCAACTGGGAATTGTCAATCATGTGTATCCGGTGGACCGTTTCGAAGGCGAAGTGCAGAGCCTGGCGGCCAAAATTGCCACTGGTCCGCAAATGGCCATTCGGGCCGTGAAGCAGACGATTTTCGCGCGCGACGAAAAGGCGTTGATCGACGCGCTCGAGAAAGAAGTGGAACACCAACTGAAGTGCTTCCATTCCCACGATTGCATGGAGGGGATTCGCGCCTTCCTCGAAAAGCGCCCACCCAGTTTTCGAGGGCATTGATGGAGAAACTTTGACTCGCTGTGCCGCGAGCAGGCCCGCGCGGCAGAAAAACATTTTTCGCTCCCAGGAGGCTGAGTATGCCGGCAACGCGTTTGACGACCTTTGACGATTGGGTGGACTTGTTCCGCGTATGGCAGAAGGACATCGGGGTCGCGTATCCCGAAATCACGAATTACAAATTTGAAGCCAAGTTCGGGCCGACGCGTTCGAACGAAATCGAATTTGGCGCGTATCGCGGGCGTCCCAAGTGGGAAAAGGTGATGCAGATTCCGGACCAGCGGATGCGCGACGCGCTGCTGAATTTGATCGTGTATCAAGGTGACACCGAATTTGCGTCGGTAGAGCAGCAACGCCGGCTATTCGAGACGGCGCCCAGCGAGCACGACCGGCAATCGTTGTGCCGCGTGGTGACCGAGGAGATGCGGCACGGTTGGCAGATGTGCTACCTGCTGATGAGTCATTTCGGGTATAGCGGGCGAGTGGAAGCGCAGAAAATGCTGGAGCGGCGGGCGTTTGACCAGAAGCGCTTGCTTGGCGCGTTCAATCAGGACGTCAATAACTGGCTAGACTTTTTTGTATACACCGACTTTGTCGATCGCGACGGGAAATATCAGTTGACCATGCTGAGCTATTCGGGGTTCGCGCCGCTGGCGCAGTCGATGACGCCCATGCTCAAGGAAGAATCCTTTCACCTGGGCACGGGGCAAGATGGAATCAAGCGCATCGTGCGCGCCGGCGTGATTCCGCAGCAGATCATTCAGAAATATGTCAATAAGTGGATTCCCGTGAGCCTGGATCTATTCGGTGTAGACCATTCGAGTTCGGCGCACTGGTTTTACGTGTGGGGCTTGAAAGGCCGCTACGATGAACCCACAGCGCAGGCGGAAGCGAACCTGGAACGCATGAACGAGCATAGCCGCGAGTTGTACCGGGAGGAATGCGTCAAGCTGGTGGACATGATCAACAAGAACGTGCCGGCGGGGCACGAGAAATTGTATGTGCCGGATGTGAAGTTCAACCGTTACATTGGTGAACACGCGCGGCAACCCTACAGCGTGAGCGGAGAATTGTTGAGTGAGAAGGCCTACGAGGAGCATCTGCGCGAGATGCTGCCGCAACCGGAGGATGTGGCGCTGGTGAATGAAATTCAGTCGCTGGAGAAGCAGTGGATCTCGCCGAAGGGGGCGATCCAATAATCCAATGCAGCGGCGGTCTGCCTGGGGGTAGGCAGGCTTTACGCCGCCGGGCACCGGGATGACCCCGCTGCTACATGGCAGGACACATGGCGGAACGCGTGAGCGCGGGAAAGCTTGTCGGGATCATGGTTGGCTGCGTGGTTGTGGGTGTTATGGTGTTTATGATGATCGCGATTTTGAGTGGGCTGTTTTCGGGGAATGGCGAGCCATGACAGAGGTCAATAAAGGAGCGAAATGAACGATCTGGAAATTATGCCGCGCGAAGTAAAGCAGAAACTGGACCGCGGAGAAAAGTTGCTGCTGGTGGATGTGCGCGAAACGCACGAACACGCCATATGCCATATCGAAGGCGCGACGCTGATTCCCATGGGCACGATTCCGGCGAATCTGCAGCGTTTGGATACGGATGAAGATGTGATTTGCTTCTGCCACCATGGCATGCGCAGCATGGATGTGGCGAACTGGCTGCGCGCGCAGGGCGTGAAGTCGGCAAAATCGATGGCAGGTGGAATCGATCGCTGGTCGGTGGAAGTGGATCCCAAGGTTCCTCGCTACTAAATTCCCATTCGAAAAGAGAAGAAGATGGCTGCCGCGAAGATCATGTTCTATCAAAAGCCGATGTGCACGACTTGCCGGAAGGCGAAGGAACTGCTGCAGACGCTGAAGATCGAGTTTGTTTCGCGCGATCTGGACAAAGAGCGTTTGAGCGAAGAGGAATTGGACCAATTGATTGGCGCGCGCGACTATAAAGGCTTCTTAAACGCCCGCAACGAACTCTACCGCGAAAGAAACATGAGTGAGAATCCGCCCGAGCGTGCCGACGCGCTGAAATTGATGGCCAAAGTGCCTAATCTGATTCGCAGGCCGGTGTTGGTGGCGGGGAAGGAAGTCATCGTCGGATTCGACGAAGCTGCCTATCGAAAGCTGCGCAAATAATTTTCCGGTTCGCCGGCAGCGCAATTCTTTCAAGGAACAAAGAAGATGCCGCTTGAATGTTGCGGGCCGTGGAAGTGCGGCTGAGGAGTACAGAGTGGAAGTGAAGACGATTGCGGTGATTGGCGCCGGGACGATGGGGCGGGGAATTGCGTACGCGTCGGCACTTGGGGGATTCCAGACGATGCTGGAAGATGTAAGCGACGCCGTACTGGCGAAAGCGATGGCATGGATCGCGGACGCGTTCGAAGAGGGAGTGAAGCGCGGGAAGGTAGAAGCCGGCGCTCGCGATGCGGCGTTGGAGCGAATCCGCACCTGCACCTCGGTCGAGCAAACCGCCGCCGATGCGGACGTAATTATTGAAGCGGTGCCGGAAGAAGTGGAGATGAAGCTCGCGCTTTTCCGGACCCTCGATCGCGTGGCGAAAGCGGGCGCAATTTGCGCAAGTAACACCTCGTCGCTGGCGATTAGCGACTTCACCGACGGAGTGGCGCGGCGAGATCGTTGCATCGGGATGCATTTTTTCAATCCTGTGCCAAAGATGAGGCTGGTGGAAATCGTGCGCAGTCCGCACACTTCGGATGAAACCGCAGCGACCTGCGTGGCCGTGGCCCACCGCATGCACAAAGAGACGGTGATGGTGCACGAAGCGCCGGGATTCATCACTTCACGGATCAACGCACTGATCGGCAACGAAGCGTTTACCATGCTGGAAACGGGAGTGGCCTCGGCGGCGGACATCGACAAGGCCATCAAGCTGGGACTGAATCATCCGATGGGCCCGTTCGAGATGGTCGACTTGGTTGGATTGGATGTGCGGCTGAAGATTCTAGAATATTTGCATCAGACTTTGGGCGAGAAATACCGGCCGAATGCACTGTTGCGCAAATACGTTGAGGAAGGGCGACTGGGACGAAAAGCTGGGCGCGGCGTGTATGATTACACGGGGCACGACCAGCACCACGGCAAGGCCTAAGCTAAACCAGGCACTTACGGGTGATGAAAAGCAATTCCTCAGCGGCTAAAGCCGGATCTTGGCCTGACGTGTAGAAGTCGGGGCTGAAGCCGCGACCCCCGAAGCCAAGCTCATGTTTGGAGTGACCATGAAACCTGTCGGCGAGCGCATCGTGATTGAGCAGGGCGACATTACGGAAATGGATACCGACGCGATTGTGAACGCCGCGAACAATGATTTGCTGCTCGGAGCAGGGGTGGCGGGAGCGATTGCGCGAAAGGGCGGCGAATCGATCCAGAAAGAATGCAGCGAGATCGGCAGCATTCCGATTGGCTATGCGGCGATCACCGGCGGGGGAAAACTAAAGGCGCGCTATGTGATTCACGCGGCGAGCATGGGCTTGAGCGGAGAGCGCACGACGGCGAAATCGCTGCGCACCTCGACCGCGCATTCCTTGCGCTTGGCGGCCGACCGGAAGCTGCAGAGCATTGCGTTTCCTGCGGTGGGAACGGGCGTGTCTGGATTTCCTGTGGAAGAATGCGCGGAGATTATGCTGCGTGAAGCAGCGGAACACTTGAAAGGCGAAACGTCGCTGGAAACGATTTATTTTGTGTTGTTCGACGAGCGCACCCGTGACACATTCCAGCGCACCTGGGACAAGCTGAAAAAAGAGCTTGCCGCCGGAGCCGCGGGCGCGTGACCCCTCTTGCGGAGTTGCTGGCCGAACGCATTCGCCGCTTTGGCCCGATCACCTTTGCGGAATACATGCGGGAGTGCCTGTACCACCCCGTGCATGGATATTACAGCCAGCCGGAAGCGCGGAAATTTGCCGACTTCTACACAAGCGTCGATGTGCACGCGATCTTTGGACGCTTGCTGGCGCGGCAATTTGCGGAAATGTGGGAACAACTGGGGCGTCCGCGCGAGTTTCACCTGGTGGAAGCCGCGGCGGGCACAGGCCGGCTCGCCGGACAGATCCTGGATTTCGCGGAAAGGACGTTGCGGGAGTTTTACGAGGCGCTTCGCTACGTGGCCGTAGAGCGCTCGCCGGCACGCTGCGACCAGTTGGCGGCCCGGCTGGCCAGTCATGCGAAGCGGGGGCGTTGCGAGGCTCGCATCGACATGCCCGCGAAGATCGCCGTGGGCTGCGTATTTTCGAATGAACTGTTGGACGCCTTGCCGGTACACCGCGTCGTGCGAGAAGACGACGCGTTGCACGAAATTTTCGTCAGCAATAAGAACGGTAATTTTGCGGAAGAGCGGATGCCTCTTTCCACCTGCGCGATCTCAGAATATTTGGCCGCGCAGAACGTCGCATTGCTTGAGGGACAGCAGGGGGAGGCGGGGCTCGAGGCGTGTGATTGGATGAGTGAAATTGGGCGGAGGTTGGAACGCGGGTTCGTGGTGACCATCGACTACGGGCACGATGCTGCCGAGTTGTTTGACGCGCACCATATGGCCGGTACTGTGCTGGCGTATGCGAATCACCAGGCGAGCGAAGAATGTTTTGCCGCGCCCGGCGAACAAGACCTGACCGCGCACGTGAATTTTACCGCGTTGCGTTTATGGGGCGAGCGCGTCGGGCTGCATACGCTGGGTTTGGTGTCGCAAACCGCGTTTCTGCTGGCTCTGGGGAAGCGCAATGAATTTGCGGATTTGTATGACGAAGGAATGGGAGAGACGGAGCGTGTCCGAGCGCGGCTGCAGCTGAAGACGCTGATTTTCCCGGAGGGCATGGGGGAACGGTTTCAGGTGTTGGTGCAGGAAAAGGGCGTCGGCGCAGCGCAATTGACGGGGTTGTCGCAATTTTAGAAATAGCAAAAGCTACCCCTGGAAGGGGTGAGCTACAGGGTGGTTGCGGCAAACAAATGAGCTGGTAGGGAACGCAGACGCGGGCTTGACGGGCACAGCAAAGGGATGAGCTAGTCGGGTACGCAAAACGTGGTTGCCAGTCTTAAAGACTGGCCACTACACGGGCGTCGAGTGCGACGCGGCGGCTCTAGTCGGATTGCAGCTTTTTGAGCATTTGGGTGGCGTTGTTGTTTTTGGGATTTAAATCCAGGGACTTGGTGTAATTCTGGATCGCCAATTGTTTATCCCCATTTTTCATGAACGCTTCGCCAAGACTGTCATAGACATTCCACGATTGTGGATGGAGCTGCACATTCAGCTGGAAGATGCGTATCGCGTCCGCCGTTTTGTTTAGCGAGGAAAGCTGGTAACCGACGTTGTTAATGGAGTCTTCGGAAATGTCGCCACGCATCAACACCGGTTGAAATTCGTTGATGGCTACTGCAGCGCCTTTTTCGCGCGCCATTTTCGCAAACTGCATCGCGGGAGAATCGTAGCTGTCGTACTTGAGCCAGTGAAGAGCAGGTTGCTCGCCACCGACGGCGGTTTGCAGCACCGGCGCGAGAATCGACAGACCATTTTCGCCATTCATGAACAGAACCACGCCGATTTTCTGCTTGGGATAGGCCACGACATACGCTTTGAAGCGCCCATTGTCGCCCCAGTGCCACAAGGATTCACCTTGCGGGGTCTCCTGGATGCCGATGCCCAGGCCCCAGAAGACGCTCTTGGATAGTGCTTTTGGGACGCGGCCGGTGCAGTTCGTGCATGCCGGGTCGACAGCGACTTGCGGCCTTTGCATTTCGCGAATCGTTTCCGGCTTCAGCCCCGTGCCATTCAGCAACGCTTCTACAAATAAGGCGTAATCGCTGGCAGTGGTTTGCAAGGTTGAGGCTGACAGCGGCTCGTTCGGTTTCCACTTCTCACCCGGCTGGCCGGCTGCATCGTGGGGAGTGGTCGTGCGCGCGTCGAATTCGGGCTTCCAAACGTAGCTGCTGCTGGTCATGTGCAGTGGCCCGAAAACCGCTTCGGTCATATAGTCATTCAAGGACTTGCCAGTGATTTGCTCGACGACCTTCTGCAGGTAAATAAACCCTTCGCCCGAATAGCTGAAGCGCTCACCGGGAGTGAAATAAATGGTGAGCGTATCGCTGTCGCGCCAATTGCGAAAGCCAGTGCGGTGGCTCAAGACGTAGCGCGCTGTGATCTTGTCGATGCGCGGGTCACCCTCGACATAAGGTTTGGGCAGATATTTCGAAAGGGGAGTGTCGAGATCGAGCTTGCCTTGATCCACCAACTTCAAAACACCGTAAGCGAAGACGGGCTTGCTGAGGGAAGCGGCCTCGAAGATGGTTTCTTCGGTGACGGGCGCGCCCGTCTTGGCGTCTTTCACACCGAACGTGTGCAGCCGGTAAGTTTTTCCGTCGCGAATCAGTGCCATCGATAGGCCAGGGATAGTGGCTTCTTTCATGAGTTGCGGCACTTGCTGCTGCAGGGTGGAGATGGTCTTCTGGTTGGGTTTATGCACGGCAGCGGGAGTGTCGGCCCACAGGGAAGAGGAAAGGAGAAGCGTTAACAGGAACGGCAGAGTGCGCGTGCGGCTAGCAGACATGGTCACCCCCACAGTGAATAGACGAAGAGCAGCGCTGCCGTTCGGCAACGGGAGACACACAAGCGCTCAGGTCTCACACTGATAAAGACGAACGAAGGGCGCAATTAGTTCGGTCCGGGATCAGTTGCTGGGGCGTTTTAAGGTGGGCTTGTCGCCGGAGCTGGGCTGGGGAATGTCAGACTTTTGGTTTTGGTTGGAAGGCGCCGCCGGAGCGCTGGCAGGTATCATGGCGGGAGAGCCCTCGCTATAGGGCTTCTTGATGTAAGCCGCCACATATTCCTGTGCGCCTGCGGTATTGTCGTTGGTCTGGCGTGCCTTGTCGTATTCGTGGAGAGCGCGCTCGCGTTGGCCGAGGACGTCGAAAATCTTGCCAAGATAAATGTGACTCCAAACTTCGGTCCATTTCTCGGCCGGCTCGGGTACCGTTTCGAGGGAGGCGCGGAAAGCGTTCGCCGAGGCCTGGTAATTTTTCTCAGCAAAAAAGGCCTCGCCCATGCGGAAATTCGCCAGGGAGCGATTGGGCTGAATGCTGAGGGCCTTCTGGTACATGGCGACGGCGTCGTAGTATCTGCCCTGGGCGTAGAGCTCTTCGCCACGGGCAATGGCGGCGCGAGCGCGGAGTTGCGGCGTGCTCTTGAGCACGAGGTTATTGGGATCGATGTGGATGCCGCCGGGCTTGGGCCTGCCGAAGGTCTCAATCTGAAAGGGAGATTCCAGCCCAACCACATCGACGGTGTCGGTTTGGGGATTTCCTTCGGTGTCCACGCGGATCTGCATGGGCATGCTGAAGGTGTCGATGGGCTGTTTGACTTTTCCGATGACACGGAAGCCTTTGCGGGTACGGTAAACGACGAAGTCCAGGGTGAATTCCGGAATCCCGGTAGAGTTCAGCCATTGTGCAAAAAATCCTTGTAGATTGGGGGGGTTGCCATTCTTGAAGCTGGCGGCCGCTTGCGCAACACACAGATTTTCGAAATCGGCGATCGTGGCGGTTTTCCCTTTGTACTTGGCATAAAACTGGCGCAGTACGTACTTGAAAGGAGTGTCACCCATCTCCGAGCGGAGCATGTGGAACAACATCGCGCCCTTATTTAGGACCACGGAGCGATATTCCGGCGAGTAGGGAATGAGCCGCGCAGATTGCGCGACCGGCGGGGCATTATCGAACATCAGCGCGCCAACGGCGAATTCGTCGACAGCGCGAAGACCAGCTTCTTTACCAATGGCCTGTTCCGCGTAGAGTTCCTCGGAATAGCGAGCGAGGCCATCGGTGATCCACACGTCCGCAGTGCTGGCAGGCAAAACCTGGTTGCCCCACCACTGCGCGGCCACCAGGTTGCTCAGCGTGCGGTCGCTCAACTTCGGGTCCCACAAGGCCTGGGACAACATCACCACGCCGGGGCCGGCAAAACCGCGTACGGTGCCATTCGGCAACTGCACCACGGAGATTTCCGGATCGGGCAATTCGCCGAACAGATCTGAAAAAATCACTTCCTGATGCGCCACATCGTTGGCGAATTCCTGCGCTTTGCCGGACATCGCGGGAGGCGCGTACACGGCGACATTAATATTTTCGGCTTGCTTGGGATTCAGTTGCAGCGGGCCCATAACGAAAGAGCCCCAAGGTTCCGCCTGGTCGCAGTGGTAGGTGTACATCAGGCGCTTGCCTTCGGCTGGAGAGCGCATGGGCATGGGCTGCGGCGTATCTCCCTTACCGGTGCCGACGGCAACCATCGTGTCGGGCACATTCAATTTAAAAGTGGCGGTGTAACGGTTCGATGGAAAGTTGGTTAGCGGAAACCAGCGCGCCGGCAAGAGCAGATAAGACCAATCTTTATTCACGGAGGCCATGCGAATATTCGGCACCGGGCTGTTTTCTTCATTCGCCAGGAACCCGCCGTAGCTGAAAGTGAGCGTCACCGCTTGCCCGGCAGCCACCGGATTGGGCAGGGTGACCATTAGATACATGGGATTCTGCGGTTCGCGTTCGAAGGGCACGGATTTGCCGTCCGCGCTCTTAACCTCGCGCACTTCAAGATTGGAGTGCAGTTCGACGCGGATCACTTGCGAGACCTCCTGGGCGCGGAACTCCACTTTAGCAACGGCGTTGATGCCTTGCGCCACGGTGTCGAGGTAAACGGAGACCTCGTATTTGTCGGCGAGAAAGGGAGGCCCCTGCGGTTCGCTGCTCATCTGGACCTGGTTCTGTTGGGGAGGCGCTTGCGTGGCAGCGGCAGGGAACACGAGGAACAGAAGGGCACACGCGTAGAGAGCCCAGGTCAGGTGGCGAAGCGGCATCGATGTCCTTTCACGAACGTTCACGAGGAAGCCTTCATATAGGATAACAAGGGCTTAAGAAGCGTTGCCAGCGGACTTCACAGAAGGGCAGTGATGGCATCGGCGGCACGTTCCACCGCGCCCGGCGGCCCTAAGCGCGCGCGGATCTCCGCCAATGAACTGCGCATCCGAGTGCGTGCATTGGGGTCCTGTAAAAGCTGTAGAACTTCACCCGCCACGCGATCCGGCGTGAAATCGTCCTGGACTAACTCCGGAACCACTTTCTTTTCGGCGATCAGGTTGACCATAGCAAAAAAAGGCGTGCGAACCAGCGGTTTCGCGAGCGTGGCAGTCAGCGGAGACACGCGGTAGACAACGACCATGGGCGCATCGAGCAGCGCCGCTTCGACCGTGGCCGTCCCGCTGGAGACAATGGCGGCATCGGCGGCGGCCAGCGCATTGTAAGTTTCTCCTTCCACCACGCAAACCTTCAGCCCATGCGGCCACCCGCTCTTCAACAAGGGCACATCTTTGGGATGCGCCGCGGCCACCACGAATTGTGCCGGCACTTTCCCGTGTATACGCGCGCTGGCCTCCTGCAAGACCGGCATGTGGTGCGCCAGTTCACCGCTGCGACTGCCGGGCAGAATCGTGACGATGGGCCGGCTGGGAATGAGCGCGTGGGCGTCGCAGAACTGCTTGCGGTCCCGGGTGGTTTTCACCGCGCCAACTAAGGGGTGGCCAATGAATTCCGTAGGAATTCCCGCGTCGGCGAAGAACTCTTTTTCGAATGGAAAGATGCACAGCGCTTTAGCAAAACGGCGCCGAATCAGTTTGACGCGCCAAGGCCGCCACGCCCAGAATTGCGGGCAAATGTAATAAACGTTGCGAATGCCTTGGGGTTTGAGCTTGCGGGCGAGCCGGAGGTGAAAGCCGGGGAAATCGGTAAGGATGGCGAGCGCAGGCTTGCGCCGCAAAGCTTCGTCGACCACCCGATCCATCGCCTTCACCAGCGAAGGAAGATGCTTGACGATTTCGGTGATGCCGACGACCGCGACTTCCTCGTAATGCGTGATGATTTCCACGCCGGCCGCTTGCATGAGCGGTCCGCCCATGCCGAATAGCTGTACATCGCGGCGGGCTTGCAAAGCGCGGGCCAGTTGCGCGGCGTACATATCTCCGGAGGCTTCTCCGGCCGAGAGCAGTAGAGGGATGGGCGGCATCACGAATCGTCGTTCTGGTTTTAGTCCGTCGCAGGCAAGGGCGCAGGCAAAGCCGAAGAACCTGAGAGCCCGTGAGCGCCGTTGCCGTTATGTAGTTCCTGTTCCTTGTACTGGAGCTGATACAAACGATAATAAATTCCGCGTTGCGCCAGCAACTCCTGGTGCGCGCCTTCTTCGCGCAGGCGACCCTTATGGAAAACCAGGATGCGGTCGGCATGTTGAATGGTGCTCAGGCGGTGGGCAATGACCAGCGCGGTGCGGCCCGAGAGCAGGCGGCCGAGGGCTTCGCGAATCTGCAACTCGGTTTTGGTGTCCACGCTGGAGGTAGCTTCGTCGAGAATCAGGAAGCGCGGATTGTGCGCGAGGGCGCGGGCAAAGCTGATGAGTTGGCGCTGGCCGACGGATAGCGTCGATCCGCGCTCGTTCACCTCTGTGGCCACACCGGCAGGCAGAGTGCGCACATAATCGCCAAGACCCACTTCGTCGAGCGCATTTTCGACGGTCTGGCGGGAGATGCCGTTGGTGCCCAGGCGCACGTTGCTTTCGATGGTGCCAGTGAAAAGAAACGGATCCTGCAGCACGATGCCGAACTGGCGCCGAAGTTCCTGGAGATCCAGGAAGCGAATGTCGATGCCGTCCAGGAGAATCTGGCCGCGTTGAATATCGTAGAAGCGCAGCAGCAGGGAGATGAGCGTGGTTTTCCCCGCCCCAGTGTGGCCGACGATCGCGAACGTTTGTCCGGGATGGATGCGGAAGGAAACGTCGCGGAGCACCCAGTCGTCCTCGGCAGGCTGGTCCACGTTTTTGTAGCTGAACCACACATTGCGAAATTCGATTTCGCCGCGCGGCGCCAGCAATTTCTCCGGATTGGGATTGGAGTCGATGGTGATGGGTTCGTCGAGCAGCTTGAAAATGCGCTCAGAAGCGGCCATGGCGGACTGGAGAATGTTGAACTTTTCGCTCAGGTCCTGAATCGGGCGGAAGAAACGCTGCGCGTACATGGTAAACGCGGTGAGCACGCCGAGGGTTAACGTGGCGTGAAGAATACGCAGGCCGCCGGCCCAGTAGATCAGGGCGATGGTGGCGAAGTTCAGGAATTCCACGGCGGGATAAAACAAGGCGTAAGCCAGAATCGCGTCGCGCCACGCCAGCATGTTGTCTTTATTGCGGCGGGTAAACTCAGCGCGCGCCTTTTGTTCCCGATTGAAAAGCTGCACCACACTCATGCCGGAGATGTACTCCTGCAAGAAGGCATTGATGCGGGCGATGGCCGTGCGGATTTTGCGGTTGGCGTCGCGCACATACTTCCGGAAAATCAGGGTAACCAGGAAAATGAACGGCAACACCACCAAAGCGTCCAACGCCAGCCTGGCGTCGATGATGAACAGGACCACGGCCATGACCGCGAGTAAGAAGAAGTCATTGATCATGGTAACCACGCCTGCGGCGAACAGATCGTTCAACGCATCCACGTCAGTGGTCACGCGGGTCATCAAGCGGCCCACGGGGTTGCGGTCGAAATAGGTCATGGGCAGACGCTGGAGGCGCCCAAAGATTTCGCCGCGCATGTCGTACATGGTTTCCTGGCCAACGCGCTGCATGATGCGGATCTGGATATATTGCGCAACGAAATCGAAGATGAGCACGAACAGATAGACGAGGCTGATCCAGACCAGACCCATCTTTGCCCTGGATATCGCGATGTGGTGGGCTGCTCCAGGGACCAGATACCAGTCGATGGCCTTGCCGAAGAGCAAAGGCGGCGCCAGTTCCAGAGGCGTGACCACCGCTACCAGCGCCAGCGCAAAGACGACACTCCACTTGTACGGCCCCATGTACTGGAGCAGCCGCTTCATCAGGCGGGAGTCGTACGCCTTGCCAAGAGCCTCTTCTTCGTGAATATTGCTCATGCCCGTTCCAGCTCTTCTTCGAGCAACTGCTTCTGATACAAGTCGGCGTAATATCCGCCGAGCGCCAGCAATTCGTCGTGGGTTCCGGATTCGATGATGGCGCCGTCTTTGACTACCACGATCTGATCGGCATCGCGAACGGTAGAGGTACGGTGCGCAATGAGAATGGTGGTGCGATCGCGCATTATGCCGCGCAGGCGGCCCAGGATTTTTTCTTCCGTCTGGGTATCCACGGCGGAAAGGGAATCGTCGAGGATCAAAATGCGCGGATCGCGAATGACCGCGCGAGCGATGGCGGAGCGCTGCTTCTGACCACCGGAAAGCGTGATACCGCGTTCGCCGACCATGGTTTCGTAGCGCTGCGCGAAGCTCTGTACGTCTTCATGGACACAAGCGATTTGGGCGGCCTCTAAGATTTGCGGTTCGTCGTGCTCTTGCAGGCCGAAAGCGATGTTTTCGCCCACGGTCTCGCTGAAAAGGTAGGTGTCCTGAGGGACGTAGCCGATAGCGCGGCGTAAGGTTTCGAGCGGCCATTCACGGATGGGGCGGCCGTCGATGAAAATCTGCCCATCGGGGGCTTCCCAAAGCCGTGCGATCAGCGATGCCAACGTGGTCTTACCGCTGCCGGTGGGGCCGACGATAGCCAGGGTCGATCCCGACGGGATTTTGAGGTTGATGTTGCGCAAGACCGGACGAAGTTCGGTGGGGTGCCCGTTGACACCGTTGTTGCTGCTATTGGCGGAAGTGGCAGTCGGATACGTAAACGTGAGATTTCGAAATTCGATTTCGCCGGCGATGGGCGCGCCCTTGGAAATTTTCGCGAAGCGGTCGTCGATTTGCGGCTTGGCTTGGAGAATATAATTGAGGCGGCCCATGGAAGCGGCACCGCGCTGAAAAATGTTGGTGACCCATCCAAGAGCGATCATCGGCCACACAAGAAAGCCCAAATAAGTGTTAAAGGTGATGAGCGAGCCGAGAGACATTTGTCCGTTCAGGAAGCGGTAGCCGCCCTGCCAGAGCACGATCAGGAAGGTGGTGCCGATCATGGCTTGCAGCGAAGGCATGAACATGCTCCAGGTGCGGATCAACTTGACGTTCTTGGCGACATAGTCGCGGTTGGGCTCGTCGAAGCCTTTAATTTCGGCTTGTTCCTGGGTGTAGGCACGGACAACGCGCACGCCGGAAAGGTTCTCCTGCACCTTGGCGGAGAGGGTGGCGAGCGCGGCCTGAATGGTTTCGTATAGCTCGTGGATGATCTTGCCGAAGTACCAGACGGACACCGCGACAACGGGCGTCGGCAGGAGAACCCAAAGGGTCAACGACTTCGACAGAACCAGCATGACGGAAATGGACACAACCATGGTGAAGATGGTCGTGCCGCTGTACATGATGCCCGGGCCGAGAACCATGCGGACGGAGTTGAGGTCGTTGGTGGCACGTGACATCAATTCGCCGGTGCGATTGCGCACGTAAAATTCCGGTTCCATCACCAGCAGACGGTCCAGCAGGTCGTTGCGAATATCGAATTCAATATCGCGGGAAATGCCGATCAGGATCCACCGCGTCGAAAAGGACATGATGCCCTTCACGGTGATGCACACGACTAGAAGCAAAACATAAATCAGTAGAGTTTGCCGGCTATGCGCTGCGTAATACGGAACGAGATTGCTCAGCCAGTTCAGAGGCGTCACATCGTGAGCGCCATGTGTGGCCAGTTCAAACGGACGGCTGCTTCCTGCCAGGGTATCGGTAATAATACCGGTGGCAAGTGGCACGATGCTGCCGATCAGGCTCATCAAGAGCAGGGTGAGGAATCCAAACGCGATCGCGCCTTTGTACTTCGAGAGGTAGGGAAGTAGCCCGCGCAGATTCTTCCCTGCGGACCGCTTTGGAGGCTTGTTTGCGGTGTTGCTCCCGGCCCGAGTTGTGGCCGGCGCGCTCATTTCAATACAGACCGCGGGCTTGCCAGCGAGGGCGATTCATTCAGGAAATGCTGATAAGACATGTCCATGGATTGATAGCGTTTCTTTTCTGGATTCCAGCGAACGGCAATCGGCAAGGTTTTTCCGTTGGCACCGCTCTGCGTCACCGGTGTGAAGTACAGAGACAACCCGGTTTGCGGGTTCTGCTCATACTGCAGTTTCCATCCCGTGACGGCCTGCAGCGGCGTCATGGCCAGGTATCCTTTCTGGTCTTTCAGGTACTCGTCGGCGCGCAGCAGTTCGGTCCAGTTGCCATCGACCTTTTCGGCCACCACAGCGCGCGTCACCACCGTACCCGCCACCGTGCTCTTCGGTGTATTAGGTACGACGTTGGCGGCGAGCAATTGTTCTGTGCCGGTCTTGGCTAAATCACCAAAAAGAAGGACTTGCGTGCCGCTGCCCAGCAGGGATTCGGCGGCGCTTTGGACGTCTTCGGGGACGGCCGGTGCTGCAGGTTTCTGCTCGGCCTCGGGAGCGGGCTTTGTCGGCTCAGAGCCACAGCCAGCGAGCGCAAGGGCGAGCGCAACAGCGATGGGGCCACACCAGCGGCGCAAGTTGACCAGTGTGCGGAAAAAGTTGGGCGCGGAGACTTCAGGCCGAGGCGAGGGTGAAGAAGCCGTATTGCGCAACGGGAACAAGTTCAGCACGGAGCGAGTCATCCAGGTCCTTTCGAAGCAGAGGCGTTCGGCCATAAGCCCGGCAATCCACAAAGTCCGGCGTGCTACAAACTGGGAGCCGCCAGCGTAATTTCGACAACCCGGCCGGGCTGTCCTTCCTTTTCCCGGGTGCAGAGCACTTCCATGACCTGCGGGACGTCAGGTCCGGCCCAGTCAAAGGCGTAATACCATAATTCTAACGGCTGGCCGTCGCGGGTGCTAGGACTCTTCGAATCGGGGCGGCCATAGAGACTTTCCAGTTTCGTGACGGAATCGCTGACGCGAAGACCTAGGCCTGTTTTCCAGGGGCTCGGAGCCTTCACCATGCAATCGGCAGTCGAACCAGCCCACATTCCCGCACGGATCACCTGAATTTGCTTTTGGCCATCGGTGTCGATGGTCAGAGATAGGTCGCGGCAGGCGTCATACCAGACCATCTGATCACCAGGAAGTGACTTGCCCTTGCCAAACTCTTTGTTTACGAGGGCGGCCTGGGTGAAGCTCGCCCGGCCTGGACGCATACCGGCGAGGGTCATCTCATTGGCTCGGTGAGCTGCGGCTTTCTTAGGGGCGGGTTTCGGGTTGGTTTGGGTTTGCGCCGCGATTATCGTTGCGGTGGAGAAAACAGCTAACAGCGCCCGCCTCAGAAGGCGGCCGCTACAAAGGCGCCTCCGCGGAACAGAGGAGGCCGACTGCTGGTGATCAGCGTTGTGCCAGGATGGCATCGAGACGTGCCTCAAAATTTTCTTCCCCTTCGCTCCACAATTCGCTGCGTTCCACGGGCAGCGCCGACTCGACGCCCTCTACCCAGCTGAACAACTTTTGGATGTTTTCGCGGGTCTTCTGGTGATATAGCTGCAAATTCCCCGGCGCGCCCATCCAATTGCGAAAGGTTTTCTCGACGGGATGATCGGAACTGTCGAAGGGGTTTTTCGCGGCTCCCGGAGCGAGCAGGCCGGCATGGCCGGTGAAGAAATGTTCAAAGCCGAGATCGGCGTGGAAATGACCTTCGGTGGTGGCCAAGCCGCCGTCATAAGCCTTGCCTTGGCAGATCAGCGTGAGCGGTTGCGGGCCGAGCTTCCACGTGAGGCTCTCCATGTCGAAGCTCCAAAGTTCCCATTGCGCCTCGACGATGTAGGCAGTGTCCTCGTTGACGTGCTGTGCGGCCAGCGCGGCCACTTCCGCAGGGCCAAAGGTGCCATCTTTCAGATCCCATTCGGAGACGGGCATTTCGCCGGTGCCAACGGCTTGCACGGTGAGCTGCTGGAAGTTTCCTTTGCCCTCGATCAGCGGCGCAGTGGTGAGAAAGCGCGCGAACTCGGGAATCATCGTTTGTTCAGAAAAGTCGCGCGTCCAGACGCGCAGATAAGCTCGGTTGGCCATAGGTCTTCAGAAGTATACAAGCCATCAGCCGCCAGTTGTTAGCCGCCAGCCTTCAGCCGACGCCCGTGCATTCATGCTTCGACAGGAGGTAAGACGCAATGGTCAGAAAAGCGCCAGCAAGCTGCCGCACTCCAGGTGCCGCGCGTGTAGCGGTTTTACGCCGGCGCCTGCTGTTAGCTGATCACTTGTCGGCTGTTAGCTGCTCGCCGCTTACTGTTTGGGCGGGGTCGGTTGGTCAAAGCCCTGGGCGATTTGTTGGAGGCGCTCGCGGAGGGTGTCGCCGAAGCGCGCGAAAACTTCGGTGGTGGCTTCGCGGAGGCGTTCTTCGGCGCTTGAAGCAATCTTTGCGATGACGTCGCGGGACTGATGATCGAGAGTTGCCACGGTGGCCACCATCCAGGAGTTTGAAATGTTTTCCAAACGAGCGCGATATTGCTCCGCGCCCTCGTTGCTGAGCTTATTCAACGAGCCTTGCATTTCGTTCATGTTGGATTCGTTCATTTTTTTCCAGGAATCCCACAGGCCCGAGAAGCCCGCTTCGACTTTTTCACGGGCATCGGAAACGCCGCGGCTGAGCACTTCGTTCATTTCGGCCTGAAAGCGGCGCAGGAAATCCGCCTGCTGCGTGCCGAGCTTAGTGCTGAATTCGCTTTGCGCTATTTCGAACTTCTCGCGCGATTCGTTCAACGAGCGGCTACTGAGCTCATTAAATCCTTCCAACTCCTGGCGGGCGTTACGCTGAATTTCGTCGGTGAACGCCGCGGAAGTGGTGTCTGCGGCTTCGGCAAACAACACGCGCACGCGTTCGAACGATTCGTGGACGGCTTCTTCGAGTTGCTGGCGCGTCTGCAAAACGAAACTGCGGCTGGTGTTGTTCAGCTCATTGGCAAAGACGCCGGAAACTTCGCCGGCTTTTTCACGTAGCTGCTTGCCGGATTCTTCCACTAACTTTTCCGACAAGCTTTGCAGCTGCGTTTGCGTCTTCTTCTCGTACCATTCCGCGGATTTGTAGATTTCCTCCACCGAGCGGTGTTTCACGTCGGCAGCTTTGTTCTCCATATCTTCCAGATGACGCGAGGTGATGGTGTGCGACGATTCGTTCAGGAGGTGTTCGACGCTGCCCAAATTGTCGCGGAAACGCGCCAAAGACTCGGCAAAAGCCTCATCGGCGGAATTGCGGATGCGGTCCTGCTGCATAGTCATGGCGGCGTCGAGCAACGAGCGCCCGCCCGCCAGGCGGTGGATGGCGTCCTCGGTCTGCTGGACGTGCGGGGCGACCATGGACTGAATCTGCTGATCGAACTTTGTCAGCGACTCGCTGGTGGCTGCCTCGAAACTGTTGCGGATACGCGTGTGAATTTCTTCGAACAGAATTTCCGAGCGGCGATGCAATTCGTTGCGGTGCAGGCTCAACACATCATCGAGCTGTGACTGGAATCCGCCGACGGCTTGCTGCTGCACGGTTTCAATGCGCGCGGGAAGCTGCTCCAAGCGCTCGGTGGCGTCTTTGGCTTGCGCTAGAGTGTCTTCCAGGCGCTTGGTCTGTGTTTCCAGCGATTCGCGAAGGCCGGTGGATTGTTTCGCGCCCTCTTCTTCGACGCGCTTGCGAAGTTCTTCCGCGTGCGACTTCAGATTTTCCGCAACTTGATCCTGAGCCGTTTGCAAACCCTGTTGCAGCTGTTCCTGCCAGCGCGACTGTGCCGCTTGCACTTCCTGCGTCAACTGTTCCCGAAGCGCGTTTTGCGCTTCTTGTTGCGTGGCCACGGCTTTTTGCTGCATTTCGGCGATTGCGGCGTTGAGGGTTTCGCGATAGGAGCCCGCGGATTCGTCGCGTTGCCGCGCGACTTCCAGGGCGTTGTTGACGGCTGCTTCCAGGCGAGTAGCCACCTGCGTTTCCGCAACTTCAGCTTGCGTGCGGAGCTTTGCGGCAGCTTCATCGGCTTGCGCGCACAGAGTCTGCAGTGCTTCCTGCGCTCCAGCCAGTTGCTTCTCGTGTTGATCGCGCTGAATGGCGCCTTCGCGGGCCAGTTGCGCCGTCAATTGATGCGTAAGCTGTTCGAGTTGCGGAGCCAGCCAACGCGGCAATTCGTTTTTCAGAGCTTCCGCTGCGGCGGCCTGCGCGGTGCGCGCCCTCGTTTCGGTTTCTTCGTGGATCATACCGACGGCATGAGCGGTTTCGCGCGCCACTTCTTCGCGGAAGTTGGCGAATTTTTGTTCCCACTGTTCGAAGGCCAGCCGGCGCTCGGCATTTACTGCCTGCGCGGCAGCATCACGCGCCGCGGCATGAATTTGTTGGCGTGCTTCGGCAAGCAATCGCGCCACTTGCCGAGCTAGCTGCATGGACGCGTCGGTGGCGCTGGCAGGCGCCGGGAAAATCCGAATATTGTCAGGAGTGGCCACACCCGGTTCCACTTCCTCGATCGGTAAGGGCGTACCCGCAGGCGCGGGAGGCAACGGCGAGCCAGTGGCACCCTCGGGAGCCACGGCGTTGGGCAGGAACGTGGTCTCTTCGGGGAACGCGAACCAATCCTCGGGTGGAAAGCCGATGCCCCATACGTTGCCGGGCGCTTCCAGTTCGAGCGCCACCTGAAACAGTTGCCGCACGGTGCGCGGGCGCTGAATCCAAGCTACTTTGCCGCGCACGCGCAACGGAGCATGGCCGGGCTCAGCGTGGGGCACTTCGAGATTGACCCACATATTTTTCAGCACGTAATGCTTGGACTGATAGCGGCAGCCGTGGCAATTGATGATCAAAGTGGAAGTGCGTTCGGCGAAGGGCCGCCCCAATGCATCCACGCCAGTGACTACCAGTGGCACCGCCTGCACGATGCGCGTGCTGCGGCGCTTACGAAGCTCTGTACTTGTGACCGCACCTTCGGTTGACATATCGGCACTCTCGTCCGCGAAATCCGGGCTTTCGTCGTCGTTCTGCATTCTTGCGATACCTTGGCTGTCGACTTTCCCGAGCCAGTGCGATCCGCGCCTCTATGATTTTTTCAGCGACGCGTCCTCAGCGTGGCCGTGATGCGTTCCGGTAACGAACGAGCACAGCTCTTTGGCGACCCACACGGGACCGACCAGCAAATAGATGGGCCCTCGAAAAAACGCCGGATGGTTTCCTTCGATGCGGTGACCGAGGAACAACAGCATCCACCCGCCGACAAAGCAGATCAGCCCTGCTTTCCAGCGGAGCAGCACGAAAAGGATGATTCCGGCGAAAATCAGCGGGATGCCGATTCCGTGGAGCAGCTTGTTCCACCCGGAACTGTGTTCGTGGTCATATTGATTCATGTAGTGCGCTAAACCCGGCAAAGCGCACCTCCTACTCCAGCTCCTGCGGTCGAACTGGATACGATTGGCGGGGACTTCCACCGTGGAACGGACTTTATCCCGATTCCTAGTTTTTGCCTAGAGAGACAATCATTCTGTACGTACTAGCCCATTTTTCCCACTGCTCCCATGGGACTATCTGGCGACGGGGACAGCGCCAAAGCTTATAAATCGCGCCGGCCTTCCATGGCTTTCAGCATGGTGACCTCGTCCGCGTATTCCAGGTCTGCGCCGACGGGAATGCCCACGCCGATGCGAGTGACGCGCACGCCGAGTGGCTTCAGCAGCTTCGATAAGTAGATCGCGGTGGCTTCGCCCTCCGCGGTGGGATTGGTGGCGATGATGATTTCTTCGACCGCGCCGCCCTTCAGCCGCTCAATCAGCGACTTGATGTTCAGTTGGTCGGGCCCGCGCCCCTGCAGCGGCGAGAGCGAACCGCCGAGGACGTGATACATGCCGCTGTAAGTGCGCGTTTTCTCGATAGCCAGGATGTTGTGGGCTTCTTCGACCACGCAGATGGTGCGCTTGTTGCGCGTGGGGCCAATACAGTAGAGACATGGGTCGCTGTCGGTGATGTTGTGGCAGACCGAGCAGGTGCGAATTTTCTCTTTGGCGTCGCGAATAGCGTCAGCCAGCGCCAGGGCGTCTTCCGGAGAAGCGCGCAGGATGTGGAACGCGAGGCGCTGAGCGGTTTTTTGGCCAATACCCGGAAGATGTTTTAGTTCATCGATGAGGCGTTCGACCGGGGCAGCAAAATCAGGCATGTTCCTTGTGTAGCACAAGGCGAATCGAGGAAGCAAACGAACGAAAAGCGTGCTTGTGGATTACCCGGAAGTGTTTCAAAGGTGCCAGAGAAATTCACACACTGCTTTTCGTTCGATCCGATGTTGAAGAGAGATCCCTCAACCTTAGGCTGCAGAAGACCGCAGCCTAAGGGTCGGGATGATAGTACCTTGTAACGTCGATTCACTAAAAAAGGTAGGGGGCGCCAGGGACTGCTTCGTCGGCGTTGAATTCAAAACATTTCAGTCCCGCAGGGTGAGACCAGAACGTATAGTCGCGATTGCGATCTTCTTTCGGGCCCGAGGTCGCAAACGTCGCGCACAACGAATAGCGGTTGGGCGGCTTTGGAGTATAGGCGAAGGGTTGAGCCGTGATGGGATCAACATACTTGGCTTTCTGCATGTCGCTCAAGCTGTCTGGCAGCTGTTTGTCGTGAATTTTGTAGTGGTCATTCATTTCATTCGCAAGCTGATGCAAGATCTGAAGCCTTTTTTCGTCGGCACGGATTAATCGCTGCGTCGATGGCCCGCGTGTCTTCCAGAAACCCAGAGTGACGACTACTACCACGGCGACGGTGGATAGAAGCACCGCGACGGCATCGCGACTAAGGCGCATCGGTCGCTCCTTTTCTCGCTTCGCGCAGTGAGCCCAGGTAATACCAGAAAACTCCTCCGGAGATGAGCAGAGTCACGATGACCTTGGCGATAAAGCGCGAAGTGACCTCCCCGCGTAGGTAGAAAGCCAGGAAGGTGACCACATCGCCGATCATAATTGCGGCGGCGATGAGCAGGGCGATATAGGTAAGCCACTTGCGCACGCCGGATTCCAGTTTTTCCGGCGCATGCCTGGTCTGGGAAAGGATGACGCGCATCACGAACAGGTAAAGAGGAAACGTAACGATCAGGGCGGCCAACTCGTTGGAAATTTCGTAAGAGAAGCTCAGGCGATAGTTGTTTTGCGCGAGAGGGTCGCGAATCCAATCGTCGATCAGCGAGTAACAAATAGAGCCAAAGGAGATGGTCCAGGTGGCAAGGGTGGCAAAGGACAGCAAGTACAAAAATGCGTCCTTCGCCGGAGTCGTGGATTTTTTCCCCGGTGGAATGCGGAGCCCGGAAAGCGCTTCATATCTCTCCCCGAGCGCGGACCAAACTGCAGACTTTGGCCAACCGGCATTTTCCAGGACGCCAAGAAGAGTTTCGTCGCTGGCTCCGTGCTCTTTGGCGGTGTCGATGAACTTTTGCAAGTCTGTGGGCGTGCTGGGTGACATGAGCTTGCTCTCCTGCGAATGCGGAAGCAAAGGCTTGTATCAAAACTAGAGCGAAGGTGCGATTACGGAAGAGGTTAGTCTCAAGGGGAACAAAAGTCGAGAGTGGGATAATGCAACGAAGCGCATAGGCTTCAGGGCTGCACCCGATTCACTGGGACGGGCTTACGTGGGAGCTGAAGCCGCCCGCTGCCCGAAAAAGATCCGGAAAACTTTAATGGAGCTAAAACAAGCCGGGGATTTTACCGGCGAGGCCGCCGAGACCTGGCACGCCGTTGGCGAGGCTCTTCATCTGATTGGCGAGTTCTTCATCGACGCGGCGTGACGCTTCATTCACCGCAGCGCGGAACAAATCCTGCAGCATTTCCTGGTCTTTGCTCGAGAAAACTTCCGGCTCGATTTTCACGTCGAGCACCTGCTTCTGACCATTCATCTTCACGGTGACCATGCCGCCGCCAGCAGAGGCTTCCACGGCAACCGAGTTCACCTGGCGTTGCAGGTCTTCCTGAACCTGACGCAGCCGCGAGAGCATTTGTTGGAGAGCATTGACTTCCATATTCATCGTGATCCCCCCTTTTGCCTACTCGCCATTGCGGCGCCGTACTTCGGAAATTCGGCCGCCGAACCTTTGCAACATCGATTTCACCATCGGATCATTCTCAAACTGCGCGCGCATTTCCTGTGTGCTCGCGGTGCGCGAAGAGTTTTGTTCATTCGCCGCACTACTTTCAAGCTTAGCACAGACACGTACGGTGCGCCCCAGTACCTTGCTCGAAGAGGTACGGATCCTTTCCAGAGTTTCTCTCCCTTCAATCAGTCCCGCGAACGCGCTTTCTTCCGCCGGAAAATAAATTCGCAATTCGCTGCCGTCCAATTCCCACCGCGACGCGTGTTCCAGCAATTCGCCGATGAATTTCTGCTGCGCTTGAATTGTGGACTTGATTTCGGCAACTTGATCTACGCTCAATCCTGTCGCCAGCACGCCGGGCCTGGTAATTTCCGTTGCGGGCTCCGCATTTTCTATTTTTGCCGGCGCGGCCGCTGTGGCCGCACTCGCCACGTTAGATGCTGTAGCGGCCGGTATGGGTCTTGAATTTTCGCGCTCCGCGAAGATGTGCGGTTTGGGCGAGGGTTCGGGAGTTTGCACCGGCCGGAAATTTTCGGGAGGCGCGGTGCTTGCCATCGTGGCCGCCGAGCGGGAAGGGAATTGTGGAACTGGCGAACCGGCGGTCGCGGCTTTGACGCCGGAACCTCCCCCGGAACGCCCGCTGCTGCTACTGCTGCCGCCAAGTTCTGCCAGCAACTCTTCGAGAGGAGCAAGACGCGCGGCATTGACCAAACGCAACAAGCCCATTTCCAGGTGTACGCGCGGATCCATCTCTTTGCGCACTTCGTAGTCGACCTGCAGCAGGATCTGGAAATAGCGCGTCAAGTCCTCTTCGGTGAAAAGCGCGGCCGCCTTGGCCAGACCGGGCCGCTGCTCGGGGGTTGCTGCGATCAATTCGGAATCGGCGCCGCACACACGCGCGATCAGCAAATTGCGCATGTGGCGAATGGCTTCGCGGCAGAAGTGCTGCAGGTTGCGGCCCTCTCGCTGGAAGCGGTGCACCAGGCCCAGCGCGCGCTCGGCGGAACGCTCGTGAATGGATTCGACGAGTTCCTGTAGCGCATCTTCGGGCACTACGCCGAGCAGTTCGCGGACTTCGTTATCCATAATATCGTCGCCACAATACGCGCGGGCTTGCTCGAGCAGCGACAGCGCGTCGCGCATGCTGCCTTCGGCCATGCGTGCGATGACACTGAGCGCGCCGTCGTCGATTTTCAGATTTTCCTGCCCGGCAATGTATTTTAGGCGGCTGGTGATTTCGGCGAAGGTCAGCGCACGAAAATGAAAATGTTGCGAGCGCGAGCGAATGGTGTCTTCGAGTTCTTCGGGTTCGGTGGTGGCCATCACGAAGATCACGCGATCGGGTGGCTCTTCGAGAGTTTTCAGCAACGCGTTGGAAGCCTCGCCGGTCAGCATGTGCGCTTCGTCGAGGATCACCACTTTGTGGCGCGCCGCAGCCGGTGCATAGCGCACCATTTCGCGCAACTCGCGGATTTGATCGATGCCGCGGTTGGAGGCGGCGTCGATTTCGATGACGTCGAGCGAAGTGCCGGAGGCAATTTCCTTGCAGGAGTCGCAAACGCCGCAAGGCTCGGGCGTCGGGCCTTGCACGCAGTTCAACGCTTTGGCGAGGATGCGCGCCGCGGTGGTTTTGCCCACGCCGCGCGCGCCAGAGAAAATGTACGCGTGCGCGACACGATCATTGCGAATGGCATTCGCCAGCGTTTCCGTTACATGCGTTTGTCCGACAAGGTCCGCAAAGGTTTGCGGACGCCATTTGCGAGCGATGACTTGGTAGGCCATACGTGTCTTGCATTTTCGGCGCACGCCAAGAAAAAGTCAAAGCACTCTCGCGCCGGGCCAGTCAATTTTGATTTTTCAGAAAGTCGATGGCGCAGCGAACGATTTCGTATCGGGCTCCCAACATGGAATAGCGTTGCGCGCCGACCGAAATATTGCGCGACGCGAGTTGCCGAAATAAGGAGCTGCGGGCAAATCGGGGGTTGCCTGGCGCGACGGTTAACATCATCCGCATGCGCTTCTGCAAGTCGACGAAATCGTTCAGCGAAAAACCGGAAGGAATTCTCGGGTAGGGTGCTCGCAGTTGCTGTTGCAGGTCTTCGGCGGTCTTGCCGAACAGTGCGTTAGCCAGAATGGAGCAGCGGCGTAAGCGGGCATCCTCCTGCGCTGCTTCTTTCGAGCCGAAGGAGCGATACGGGAACAAAGCATCAAATTCGTGCTCGTCCATGAGGCCTCCCGTAAAGGCCAGCGGTTTTCCGGAGGGAAATTATACCAGCCAGACAATAACAGGAAGAAACGAGGGATTCCTCGCTGCGTTCGGAATGACAAGTCTACACATGAAGGCGGGTGGGGAAGCAGGGATATAAAACGAGGAACTTCGGAGTCTCCGCGGCACACTTGGCTTACCCGGTACCGTTGCTCCCTTCCGGGCCTGGCGGGGTTCGCGGGACCTCGTTGCACGAAGCCCGAAGTTCCACGTAGCAGCAGTTGCGGGCGCAACTGCAAGAACAGAATAACACGTGAGGGTGGCGTGTGAAAAATCGGCCGGTGCCCGCTAGTGGCGAAAAGCAGGTTCCTCGCTGCGCCTGCTGCCGCAGGGCAGGCTCGGAATGACAGATTGGTGTTGAGCGCTGAGAGAAGGACGACGTTACGGCAGTCGTAAAGAAAAGAAGAATTCCTACGTTCGGGATTACGGGCGTTATCTTAGGGCTCAAACGGCACGAAAAACCATCGGCCCGCGTCCCTTCGCAAAAGGAGCTCACGGCAAGCAGAAAGCAGGCCCTACACGGGCGAAGAGAAAAGCGCGGGTCTGAAGACCCGCCGCTACTTGAGGAAAGGAGCACAGGTGAAGAGCTTGCGGAAAAAGTCTCCAAGCAATTCCTCAGGGGCTAAAGCCGATTGCAAGGAGAGCGGTTATGTCGGAGCTAAAGCTCCGACCCCCATAGCGAGACACATTTGTCCGCAAGCCGTGGAACGTCTGTTTGGAGCCTGTAAACCTCAGCGGCTGAAGGCGTCCCGAACACGGTTGCTCAACTGGACACACGGGCGTTTTGCCCACAATTTGCGCCGAACGGTGTCCTACACTTGTACGCGGTTGGAGTTCCTCCCCAACCTCCTTGCGCTGTACGCAACAGTGGCAAGGTCCGCGCGCCAGCGCAGGTTCCCGCCGCCGGGACCGATACCCCTCGTTACGGGGAATCGCTGCACGACTGTGCAAGCAGGAGGAAGTTCATGAAAGTTGTTTTCTCGCTCATTCTGGCATTGGCGCTGGTGTGTGCCGCCGCACCGTCCATCTATGCGGAACCGGAACCCCATCAAGTCGCCTCGGGCACAGAAGTTCACCTGACGCTGGTTACTCCCATAAATAGTAAGACCGCGGTGCCCGGCGACAAGATTGTTGCCGTGACCACCATGCCCATTGCTCTCACCGACTCAACCGTTATTCCCGCCGGCACCCGGATCCATGGAGAGATCGGGAACGTGCAAAAAGCCAAGTGGTTCTCGTCCTTTAAAGGACAAGCTTATCTGGCGATTGTCTTCAAGAGCCTGGAGATCGACAGCCGGCTCATTCCTGTGCAGATGAGCTTGCTGGCGATTGGCCAGCCGCGCGTCAATTCCAGCACCAGTCCGGTGCGCAAAGACGTGAAAATCACCGAAGGCGAAATGATTCAGGAAAAGCACGACTACAAGGGAGACGCAATCGGCTTGGCGTTGCCCGGAGGCGCAGGAGGCACCATAGGCCTGATTGCCGGCCATGTCGGCCCGGGACTCGGCATCGGCCTTGGCGTCGGCGCGGTGTATGTGGTGGTGCGCAAGGGCAAAGAAGTAAGCCTTCCTGCCGATACCGCCATGCTCGCTCGCGTCGATAATCCGGTTACCGTGCCGGTGATTGCCGCTTCTACCGGCGCACCCGAGAGGACGGGGACTGCCGAAGTTCACTAGACCGCGAATTTCCTCCGGTGGTGGAGGCCCGCCAGTGATGTTCTGCTGGCGGGCTTTTTCTTTGCGGGTGGGAATCGGCAGAGGCAGCCTCGCGGGAAAGGTTGGGCGAAGAATCTTCAGGGGCTGAAGCCCTTACTCGTGTTATGCGACGTATGCAGGGGCTGAAAGCCCCTGCCTCCTGACACCGTAGTTTTCCGCAAGCTGTGAAGGAAGGTGTGGAGGTGCGGGCGCCGAAGGTAACTTGGGGGTAGAACTTCGGCGCCCGCTGGGGGTTCTGGCAGGGTCTCGCAGTAGGATCCTCGGGGGAAATTGCCGCCCGAACACCAGCGGATCCTGCTGCCAGGGAACTGGAATTGCTGGAATTCAGGCTTAAGACGACGCAGGGAGGAAGAGCAGGCACAGTGCCAATGCAGATTCGCTGCAAACAAGCGTGTTAGAAGAAGTGAGCAGGACCAAATGTGCATCGAATTCCCCGTTCTGTGCCGATCCGGAACGCCGCCCGCGCGTCCTGTTCCTCGCCCCTGCTCGTTCTTTTGCCTGCTCCGCTGCTCATCTGCTTTTTTTATCCACTTCATTCATTTTTCTGGTCGGTTTTCCACCGATTTCCATTTGACCCTTTACAGACCGACGCGTTACTTTAACTACCGAAAGGTTAGGCATGCCGCTTCCGCATCTGCCCAAAATTCCCACAAAAAATTTTAGAGGAGATTCATGTCGACTGATTTGCGTAATTTCCTAGCCCTCTCCTATGAGGAGCTCGAAGAGCTGAATCTAAAGGCCAAAGAGCAACGCAAGAAAAGAACTCCGATCCACAAAATCCAGGAAGAACGAATCAAATATCTCACCGACGAGAAGCGCATCAAGGCGGTCACCGTCCTGTTCAGCGATCTGGAAGGCCGTCTGCACATGCTCGATTACGACAAGAAATTTCTGATCAAGAGCTGGGACAATCTCACTTTTGATGGTTCTTCCATCCGCGGTTTCACCGCGCAGCGCGAAAGCGATCTTCGGCTCGGCATGGATTGGGCGGCATTTTATTGGGCTCCGGCCGACATTTTCGGCAATGGCAAGGTGCTGGTCTTTGGCGAAGTGATCGACAAGGATGGCACTTCCTACAGCGGAGACATCCGCGGGGTACTGAAGAACTATGCGGACGCGTTGAACAAGAAGGACGGCTATACCCTCAATGCCGCAAATGAAATTGAAGGGTTCCTGTTCAAAGGCCCGGACGCTGAGCGCCATTACTACGAAACCGGGAAATTCGAGTATGTGAACACGGGCGGCTACTACCACTCGCTACCCGGCGATCCGCTGCGCACCTTCATCGATACCACCGCGGAAGTGCAGCGGGCCATGGGTTTCCAGAACGAAAAGGATCACCCGGAAGTGGCGCCGTCGCAGTTCGAAATCAACTACGGGTACGGCGAAGTGGTCGCTGCGGCCGATCAGATACAACTCTATAAGTTGATCTGCCGGCAGGTGGCCAACAAGATGGGCCTGACCGCGTGCTTCCTGCCAAAGCCGGTGGTGGGTGTGAACGGCAGCGGCATGCACACCAACGTGTCGATTTCCAAGGATGGCAAAAACCTGTTCTGGGATCCCAAGGGCGAAGAAAAGCTGAGCAAGCTGGGCTGGTCGTTCGTCGATCGCATTCTGACGCACGGCAACGACATTTGCCTGATCCTGAATCCCAGCGTGAACGCCTATCGACGGTTGGATCCGCACTTCGAGGCGCCCAACCAGATCAAGGCCTCGCCCGTGGATCGCGGCTCGATGATTCGTATTCCGATCGGTAACGAGAAGAGCATGCGCGTGGAAGTGCGCTCGGTGGCTCCTGACGCTAATCCGTACCTCACGCTCTACTCCATCTTCAAGACCGGCATCGACGGCGACACCGCCAAGATCAAAAACCTGCGGCAGGCCGAACGCTATCTTCCGGACAACATCTACACGGCACTGGAGAATTTCGAGAAGTCCGAGTGGACCAGCAAAATGCTCGGCGCCGACGTGAAAGCCCGCTACGCCGACTTGAAGAAGGCCTCTGCGGACCGCTGCGCTCGCGACCTCGGCACCTTCGTGAAAGCGCCGGAAGTGCAGTATCACCATGAGGTTTACAACCAGTTCCTGTGGAACTTGTTCTAGAACCATCCGAAAACAAACCGCTTTCGAGCCCCACTCCTTAGTCAGAGTGGGGTTTTATTTGTGCGCGGCCCATGGCGCTCCAGTCGCGATTTGATTCGTTGATTGTTTTAAACAACAAATTCTTCTTGACACTTAACGAATTGCAACATACATTCACGCGAACTTTCGGCGTGGTGGCCGAAAGTCATTTCCAGCTCTGGGTTCGACCAAGGACAATTCACCAAGTTCGATCTTCTTCGATTACGTGTGTGGGGGTGCACATGAACAGAACGAGATTGATAGCGGTATTGGTGTGTTTAGCGAGTGTGTTTCTGGCGAGTGTCACGGTAGGCGCATTCGGAACGAAGGCGCAGACGACCATCAGCACAGGCTCGATTACTGGAACGGTCACGGATCAAAGCGGTGCGGCGGTCGGCGGCGCGCAGGTCACGGTAACCAACAAAGACACTACGCAAGGCATAAATCTCACCACTAGCTCGGTAGGGACTTACAATTCCGGGGGCTTGGTCCCTGGAAACTACACCGTTCGGGTAGAGGCCAAGGGCTTCAAGACGGAAATCGTCAGCGTGGTCGTGCAAGTAGGCGCCACCTTCACGCAGAACGTAAAGCTGGAAGTGGGCTCGACGAATACCGTGGTAGAAGTGACCGGAGCGGCGGTGACCATCAACACCGAGCAGCCTACGGTTCAAGGCGTCCTGACCGAGCAGCAGATTGAGAACTTACCCATCGATGGCCGCAATTTCCTTTCCCTGGCGCAACTCGAACCCGGCGTACAGATTCAGGATGGAAGTAACTTCGACCCGACGAAAGTCGGCTATTCTTCCATTTCCTTTGGCGGAAGGTTTGGACGCACCGCGCGGATCGAAGTCGATGGCGTGGACGTCAGCGACGAAACTGTGGGCACGACCACCGAAGACATTCCTGCCAGTGCGATTCAGGAATTTCAAACCGAGCAGTCTTCTCTGGATTTCTCTACGGAGCTGACTTCCTCGGGCGCTGTCAACGTCGACACCAAGAGCGGCACCAACGATTTTCACGGCGAAGCTTTCGGTCTGTTTCGCGACAACGTTCTCGCGGCTGCGCTGCCCGCGCCTCCGGGTTATCCCACAACTTTCCAACGGCAAAATTACGGTGGCAACTTCGGCGGACCGATCTGGAAGGACAAGCTGTTCTTCTTCATCGACGGCGAATACTTAAAGCAGGCGTTGTTTTCCGGAGTACCGATTGCCGCTCCGTTTAACAGCTTCAGCGGCAAGGCTCCGCTGCCTTTTGAGGAAGGCTTGACCACAGATCGTTTGGATTACACCGGTCCGCACGGCATGCGCTTTTTCTATCGGTTCAGCTATTTCCAGAACAAAGTGGACTCCGCGTTCGGCGCGGTCAGTTACCAGATTTATAAGAACGTCGACCAAACCCGCCAGCAGGTGGTGGGCACCGACTGGACCAATGGCAATTTCGGTCACAGCATCCGTTTCAGCTACCTGAAATTTCAGAACAACATCGCAGACGCGACACAGGGCACTGGTTTGCCCTTGGCTGACTACCCTGTGAGCATCAACATTGGTTCGCTGTTTACCGGGCCGAACCTGCTCGCTCCGCAAGAGACCCCGCAAAGCGATCACCAGATCAAATATGACGGGAGCTGGATCCACGGGCGCCACACCATTCGCTATGGCGTGGATTACAACCATATCCAGGGCGGTGGCTATGCCAAGTTCTTCTCGCTCACGCCAAACATATTCACCGGCCTGGGTCCTACGGAAACGAATTTCGCGCTGACCACAACGGCGCAGGGCCTCAACGGTTCTTGCGCGGCTGCTGCGGGCAGCGACCCTACCTGCTATCCCATCGACGAAGCCATTATCGGCAACGGACAAGGCTTCTCCACGGAGCAGAAGGCCTTCGGACTGCCCGCTGGAGGACTGGGGCCTGACAACCGCTTCGGCGCTTATATCGGCGACACCTGGAAAGCAACTCCCACGCTGACGCTGACAATTGGCGCGCGCTACAGCTTCGACACCGGCCGCGTGGATGCGGACCTTCCCGCGATTCCGGAGATCAATGCGCTTGCGCCGGGCAACTTCACTTACATCGGTAACCAGGTTAACAATCCTTACAACAACGTGGGACCGATGGCCGGACTTGCCTGGGATGTCACCGGGAAAGGGAAGACCGTGATTCGCGCCGGCATCGGCGAGTATTTCGAAAACGTAATTTTCAACAACGTGCTGTTTGACCGGCCGTTACGCTTACAGTCGGGACAGTTCTTGCAATTTCCCGTCGCTTGCATTGGTGGTTCTGCCGGCAGTGTTCCCTTCGGGCCCGGGGGCAATCCAACGTTTGCCAATCAATCGGTGACCATCGACCAATATTTCGGCAACACCGGCCCGAGCATCTGCGGAGACTCCATTGGTCAGGCCTCCAACGATTTGGCGCAATTTCAAAAGGCTTATCAAGCCAGCGTCAACGCGCCGGGCGCAAACCCATCTTATCTTCCGAGCATAACCAACTCCGGATCGGCGGTGCCCCTCGGATTCATCGACCCGGATTACAAGACCCCGCGTTCCACGCAAATGAACATCGGCATCGCGCAACAGCTCCGTCCGGGAACAGTACTCACGGTGGACTACGTTCGCAACATCGGCACGCACTACTTGCTCAGCACCGACATCAACCATGCGGGCGACGTGCGCTATTTCGACAAGGGCGCCGCGCAGCAGGCCATTGCCCGCACGCTGGCCAACTGCGGAGTCGGCACCATCGCAGCAGCCATTGTGGCTTGCCCGTTTGATCCCGCGAACGGCACCAACGATGGTGGTACGTGGCAACCGCGCCCCGCTATGATGGCGGACTTCGCGGGCAACGGCCTGGACTCCCCCACCGATTTGGGCGTGGGGCAGTGCAATAAGGCTTTGGGCATCAGTTGCGCGTTTCCGGGCGTAAATCCCTCCGCCGGAGCGTTCCCGCTGCTGCAACCCATTGGGCGTTCCACCTACGATGGTTTGCAAGCCAAGCTGGTGACCCAATGGAAGAATCCCGTCCGCGGCTTACGCAACATCAATATGCAAGTGGCTTACGCATTCTCGAAGTTCACCAGTGCGGGCAGCGCGCTGGGCAGCGGTGGCAACAGCCAATCCGCCGGCGACCAGGACTTCGTCAACGCCGCCATCGACAATCGCAACCCGCTCGGGTTTAGCGGACCCACCGCACTCGATCGCACTCACCAAATCTCGTTCGGCGGTTATTTTGACCTGCCGTGGTCCTTTCAACTGAGCACCGTCGCTCACTTCTATTCCCCGCTCTCGGCGCAACTGGCGGTTCCCGTTTCCGGTCTGCCGGGAGAAATTTTCTACAGTGATTTCACTGGCGACGGCACCACCGGCGACTTGGTGCCTGGCACCCACGTTGGCAGCTTTGGCCGGCAAATAAATGCGGGGAACCTGAACCAGCTCATCTCGAACTACAACTCCACCGTGGCCGGCAATCCGACTCCCGCCGGTCAGGTCTTGGTGCAAAACGGACTCTTCACTCAGGCCCAATTAGTGCAGTTGGGCGGTGTTGCTCCCACTCTAGCTTTGGCGCCGCAGAATAACCCGAATCTTTCGTGGCTCCGCGATATGGACCTGAAGTTGGCTTGGACTTACATGATTAAAGAGCGTGTTCAAATACAACCCAGCGTTGGCTTCTACAACGTTTTCAATCTTTCGAACTTTGACCCGTCCGTCTCCCCGATGAGCGGCATCCTCAACGGTTCCGCTTGCTCCATCAACGGCACCGTCAGGCACATCACCAACGCGGCGACACAAGGCCAATACGATTGCCCGTCCGATCGCGTGGGCCTGGGCACCGGAGTTTTTGGGCTGGGTGCACCGCGACAAATCGAATTCAACTTGCGCATCACCTTCTGACATCACAGTTAACTTCGGCGGCGGAGGGCAGCTGCTCTCCGCCTTTTTTTTTTGCATCAACAGGTGACCTTGCGTGGCGGTGCGGACTACCTGTATTTGCCTGGCGCATTTCCCTGTAAGGCCCATCGCGTATAACAATTTTTCCTTGTGCGGGCCGATTTTCTATCCTTCCTGTATATCCCGCCTAATCTGTATGTCTTCTGGAAGTTGTTGAATCGGGGTGTGTTCTTTTTTCACGCTCCTTGGTGCGCCACTTGCCCTATCAAAGTCTGAACACAATGGACGCTTGCCGCCGTAACCGATGGGAGCGGCGATCAGTGATCTACATTTTGCGACATTTGCGACACCGTCCCGGTCGCAGAAGCAACACACCCGGCCGACTACGAAAGGTGAGTGATATGCGCATCTCGAATTGGATCGGCTCTTTTCTTTTAGGTGGTGCCTTGTTTGGTGTACCTGTGGTGGTCGAAGCCAACGCGCCACCAGCGGCTCAGGTCGCAGTCTCCATTAACATTGCTCCCCCGATTCTTCCTGTTTACTCGCAACCGATCTGTCCAAACGCGGGCTATGTCTGGGTGCCGGGTTACTGGGCCTGGGGCGATGATGGTTATTATTGGGTACCCGGAACGTGGGTGATGCCGCCCGAGATGGGCTTGCTTTGGACCCCGGGCTATTGGGGATTTTCGAACGGCATCTACCTTTGGAACGCGGGCTACTGGGGCCCGACCGTCGGCTTCTACGGCGGCATTAACTACGGATTCGGCTACCCGGGCACCGGCTTCTATGGAGGCTACTGGCGCGGCAATCAATATTATTACAACACGGAAGTAACCAACGTGGACCGCACCGTGATTCGCAACGTGTACAACACCAACGTTCCGAACGCGGGTGGAGGAGGCCACGTCAGCTATAACGGTGGACCGCATGGCGTAAATGCCCGGCCTACCGCCGCGCAATTAGCGGCTTCGCGCGAGCGACACCAAGCGATGACCTCCGAGCAGACCGCGAATCAGCGCGCCGCGAGCACCAATCGAAACATGCTCGCCTCGGTGAACCA
>DATJOO010000051.1:0-7533 GCA_035506955.1 Verrucomicrobiia bacterium | reverse complement strand
CTGGCAGCTTTTTACACCCGAAATCGCTGAACACCCCCCACCCATTCCTAGCATCTAACTAAGTGCGGTACGAATTTCGGCCAAATTCCCATTGTAAGGAGGATGAAAGATGCGTGCCATTGGAGGAGTTGCGATAGCCCTGATTCTTGCCATGGTCTGGCTCGTCGCCGCTCCGATGTCTTATGCGGATCAATGGAACAAAGCGACCAAGCTCACTTTCAGCGGGCCGGTGGAGATTCCGGGCCGCGTGCTGCCTGCCGGCACATACCTTTTCCAGTTGCAAGATTCCCTATCCGACCGCTATATCGTTCAAATCTATAACGCCGACAGAACTCATCTTTACGACACCGTGCTGGCCATTCCGGACTACCGTTTGGAACCCACTTCCAAGACCGTGCTCACATTCGAGGAACGCGCCTCGGGCTCTCCCCCGGCGATTCGCGCCTGGTTCTACCCCGGCGACCTTTACGGAACGGAGTTCGTGTATCCGCGAGCGCGTGCCGTAGAACTCGCTTCGGCGAACCACGTGAACGTTCCTGCCACGCCCGAGGGGGCCTCCAAGAGCAGCCCCAAGGAAATGGAAACCACGCATATTATGGCCATCACGCCGGAAAAGAAGGAAGCCGAAGTCAGCCAGGCGATCCAGACGACGCCGCATCCGCTCGTTGCGAAAAATACGACGCTGCCTGAGACCGCGAGCTGGTTGCCGCTCACTGCTTTGCTCGGCGTCTTCTTTCTCTTGCTGGCTTTTGGCTGCGGCGTGATTCTGAAACGTTCGAGTCCCGAATCCAGAGCCTCGTAGTCAACCCTTAGCGCCTCGGTGGTGGAAGAGGAGGCCATTGTCGTGAACAGCTCGCCTTTGCTTGGTGCAGGGTCGCTGGCGGTGGTGGTCTTCCTGGCCACTTGCGCCGCTTTCGGGCGTTCCTCTTCCCCACCACACTCCCCGCAGGGTCATCCAGCGGACCAGGCGATTCAAGTGAAAGCCGAAATGGTGGATCTGCCTGTGAGTGTCACCGACCGCAAGGGTCATTTTGTCGCGGGCCTCGCGAAAAACGACTTCCGCGTTTACGAGGACTCTCGTCTCCAACAGATTAGCCTTTTCGACCCCCTCGACGTTCCCGTTACTGTCGGAATGTTGGTGGACCATAGTGGAAGCATGGCTCCAAGGCTTGCCCAAGTTGTCGCCGGGGCTGCCGTTTTCGTCCAATCCAGCAACCCGCAGGACGAAATATTCGTCGACAATTTCAACGAGGCGGTCAGCAAGGGGCTTCCACCCGGCATCGAATTCTCCGCCGATTCGCATCTGCTCGCCTCGGCTGTCGCCGGCCAACAGGCTACAGGCGAAACGGCGCTTTACGATGCGATTGTGGACGGGCTTAGTTCGCTGCGCGACGGCCACGATCGCCGCCAGGCGCTTGTGATCATCACGGACGGCGGCGACAACGCTAGCCGCCACTCGCTTGCCGATGTCATGGCCCTGGCCGGGCGATCCAACGCCGCGCTTTATTTCATCGGGATCTCGGACCCCGCCGATGAGGATCGCAATCCCCGCGTGCTCAAAAAAATTGCAAAGATCACCGGCGGGCGCGCTTATTTCCCCGAGTCCATCGACCAGGTCACCTCCATCTGCCGGCAAATCGCCCGGGATATCCGCGAGCAATACACTATCGGCTACGCCCCCGCCGACAACGGCTCAAACGGCGCCTTCCGGAAGATTCGCGTGACCGTATCGGCTCCCGGCCGCGGAAAACTTACCGTACACACGCGTGCGGGATATTTCGCGGACGCCCTTTCCGTACCCCAGGCGAATTCCGCGAGCAACGCGCCATGACGAGCCCTCGCACAACTCGCAAGGCGCGCTCAGGTGGCCTGGTTTTGGCCATTGCGCCGTTCCGTTGGCTTTTTTTGATTTTGGGGATGGCCGCACTCGGCTATTGCGCGTACGCCATAGTAACCGCGCATAATTTCCAAGCAGGTGAACGCCAACAATTTGAAAGTAGGACCTTACCTCTGTCCCCTGAAATGCTTTTTTCCGGGCAGCCCGTTCTTTATGCCGGAGGATCTGTCATCGGCGAACTCGAAATACCGCGCTTGCAAGTGAAAGACGTTTTCATCGAGGGAGTCACCGCAGGCGACTTGCGAAAGGCAGTCGGACACATACCCGGCACGGCTTTTCCTTGGCAGAATGGCAACGTAGTTCTCTCCGGTCATCGCGACACGTTTTTTCGTCCGCTTCGCAATATTCGCGCAGGCGATCTCATCGTGCTTCACACCATGTATGGATCGTATCGGTACCGGGTGTTGTTCACTCAGATCGTCAAACCCACGGACGTTCAGGTGTTGGCCCCGCACACCTATCGAGGCTTGACATTGACGACTTGCTATCCGTTTTATTATGTCGGACCCGCTCCGGATCGCTTCATTGTCGTCGCTGCACTTGAAAATCCTCTGAACTCCCGTGCGTGAAGCTTGCAGCCGCGGCTTTCCCGTCATCGCCATTTGTGCGGCAACACCGCAAGCTCAGGAAATTATCAGGATAGCTAGGCCAAAGGGGTCGTTTTTGGGTAATCTAGGGCCTCACGAAATTACTTGCCTCCGCGTCGCGTGGAGAATTCCAGTGCGAGGTGAGCCAAGATGCGCAGGTCCTATTGTTTGCTTTTCCCATTCCTTCTTCTTTTGGTTTTCGCAGCATCCGCACAAGATTCTTCCGCGCCGCCCGCATCGCCCCCGCAGGCCTTGGCGCCGGCGAAGCCCGCTCCTCCTGCGGCCCCCGTTGGATCTGACCGGCAAATCACGCTCGATGTTCAGGTGACGGATAAATCAGGCGCGCCCGTTCTCGGCCTGCGGCAAGAGGACTTCGCTCTTCTCGACGACGGCCAACCACAAACCCTCACTGCCTTCCAGGCAGTCAACGCTCGGACGCCCTCGACAAACAATCCACCGGTCGAAGTCATCCTGCTCGTCGACAACGTCAACGTCGGCCCGCAGGCTGTCGCCTACGAACGCAACGAAGTTAAGCAGTACCTGCTTCGCAATGGTGGCGAGCTCGAGCAACCGCTCTCGCTCATCTTCTTCAACGACACGAATACCCAGCTCCAAAACGCTCCTTCCCAGGACGGCAAGGCTCTTGCCGCTCTTTATGACAAATACGAAACCGGGCTGCGATTCATCAATAGGTCGCAGGGCTTCTACGGCGCGGAGGATCGCCTGGATCTTTCGCTCCAGGCTCTCAGTTCGATCGCGTCGTACGCGCAACCCCGCCCGGGCCGGAAATTGGTGGTTTGGATCAGCCCCGGGTGGCCGCTCCTGTCCGGTCCCAATGTTCAGCTCTCCAAAAGAGACCAGCAGGGGATTTTCAACTCCATCGTCTCCCTCTCCGCCGGTCTTCGTCTCGCCGGAATCACTCTTTACGCCATTGACCCCCTGGGGCTGACCGACGCGGGCGGCAGTTGGATTTCTTATTACAAGGAATTTTTGAAAGGCGTGCCCTCGCCTTCCCGCGCACAGATCGGCAATCTCGGGCTTCAAGTGCTGGCCGTGCAGACCGGCGGCGAGGCTTTCAATTCCTCCAACGATCTCGCTGGCTACATCGGCAAATGCGTCCGGGATGCCAATTCCTACTACGTCCTTTCGTTCAACGCCCCGCCGGCGGACAAGCCGAATGAGTACCACTCGCTCGTGGTCAAGGTAGACAAACCCGGCGTCACCGCGCGCACCCGCACCGGCTACTACGCTCAGCCTTGATCCGCTATGCTCCCTGGAGGCGAACCAATTGCGTGGCGAATGGGAGCTCGCCCCATCCATTATGGCGAACTACCAGGCCGGCACATGAAGCAGAACCCGTGCAACTCCTATGAACTAGTTTCCGGCGGATTCCTTGGACTCGTTGCGGGGTGAACTCTTCTGCAACACGGCCACCAAGTGGCGGCCCGATGCGGGAACATGGATATTCTCGCCTAGGACGATTTCTTTTGCCGTGAGCTTGCGGCCATACACATCCGCCGTGGCGTCGTCGTCGGGACGAAGCGTGGAGCCTTCCAGCGAAATGCCCGCAAAGAGACCGCGCGTACGCGAGTAGCTCAGCACTTCCGCGCGCATGTATGCATCCGTATTGGCCGCGGCGTCGCGCCCCACGGGACCTGCCGCGACCGAGGCGTCACCGCCCAACTTCACCTTGCTGCTGAGAATTGAACTCGCGCCTCTCTCGTTCATAATCAACAAAACGAGGTCGGTCGCTTGCCCGCCGATTTGAAATCCAACGCTGCCGCCTTCGAGCGCGTACATCGCCGGCGCGCCCCACGGTCCTCTGAAATGTTCCCCTGTGCGGCAAACCATCGCGCCGCGGCCGTAGCTTGCTCCGACCACGAACGCCGCCTTGAGGACCGACGGAAACACGATGACGCATTCGGCCTTTTCCAACACCTCTTGCGGGATGTTGTCGGGAATATTCATGATTTCCTGCATCACCACCCCGGCGTTCTCCAGGCGTTCCTGTTCCTTGTTTGCCGCAAACAGCCCGGTCGTCGCCGCCAAACCCAGACACATCACCAGCATTGATTTACGTATCATCGCTGACCTCCATGATCAGAATTGCCAAAGCTTTTCTGTTTGCTTGCGCCTGCGTTGAAATCTCCGGTGAGAATTGATCGCGCCGCGATTTCGCCGCGTCACCGGCCGGTGCGCCGGTCATACCGGCCTTCGAAGCTCATTCACGATCTTCCGTGCCTCTTTCATTCTCACGTTGTAGAACGCGGGGCCCATGAGCACATCTTTGTCTCCCACTTGCACTCGCCCTTTTATTCCTTTCTTGGACAGGAACAGCGAAAGCGCGATGTACGTCTTAATTTCCTTTTCCAAAAACTGAATTGCTTGCCGCTTGGATTCATCCATTTCTCACCTCCGCTTGGCTCGGATGGCACAACAACATGCCCCCTCTCATCTAGATTCGCCCGAGAAGCAGAAGAATCAAGACGATAACCAAAACGAGCCCAACACCGCCCGAGGGGCCGTAGCCCCATTCCCGACTATGCGACCACCGCGGCAACACGCCCAGGAGCGCCATCACCAGAATCACGATCAGTACGGTTCCCAACATTTTGTCTCCCCCTTTTTTTAGGCCACATCTATGTGCATCATTTGGGTCTGCCATCGCTTCCAAGGCGGCCCGGTCCGACTGCCTCCGAGCCACCCGGAAGCGCCGTGCGATTACCAGCTAGAGCACGACAACAATGGAGACTCGCGCGCCGGGATAGTACGGATTGCACAGGTAATACCCGCCGTCGATGTAGTCCACATAGACGTCGTCGGTGTAATACCAGCCTTCCGGCCACGCCTGCGCGAATCCGAACCAATACCCGCCGTACTGGAATCGGGAATATCCATCCACGATTCGTGGACTTCCGATCCGAAATTCGTGCGCCCGGCCAAAGTTGGAGCGGAAGCGATCGTCAGGTATGCGGGCTTCGCTCCTGGCGCTGAGCCGCAGCGAAGGCTGTTCGCGTTGTCTCCGCTCTTCATCGGCGGTCCGCTGGACATGTTGCTGCCCTTGCTCGTGATTGGCGTTGGCCTGTTCCTGATGACCCTTTGCCTGCTCGTTGCGCTGCCCTTCAGACTTGGCCTTCTGCTGCCTTGCCGCATTGGCCTCTTTCTGCTGGCTCTTGGCTTGCTCCTCTTGCCCCTGCTTTGCCGACCTCGCTTGTTGCTGCTGCTGTTCGTGCTTGGCCTGCTTTTCTTCCTGGGCTGCCTTGGGCTGCTCTTGGTGTTGCGCCGGCTTAGCTTCTTTTGCCTGCTTTTCGGGCTTGGCTTCTTGCTGGCGCTCGGCGGGCTTGGCCTGTTCTTCGTGCTGTGCCGGCTTGGCGTCCTGCGCTTTCGCTTCAGGCTTTGCATCCTCCTGGTGATGATCGTCCTGCGCGAACGCGGGAACGGTCGCCGCGAAAAGCAGGAACAGTGCTGTTGTGCTTACGGCTTGAATTACCTTCATGTGTGTTGCCTCCATGGCAGCAAATCTATGCGTCCGGCGTTCGTCGCCGAGTGCAGTTAGTTGTTGGCGTTCCCACACACATCTCGTCTCCCGAGATCTAATCCGGCCCGCTTAGGTACCGACGTGAATCCGGGAGAGAGAGTGGAAGAGTCCGAAAATGTTGAGGAGCCACAAAACCACGCCGATGACTACCACAGCGTTCAAAATCGACTTGATCGTGCTCTGCATCGGAATGAACGTGTTCACCAGCCAAAGCAGTACGCCGACTACGATTAAAACCATCAACAGTTGAAGTAAAGGCATGAGCTTTCGACCTCATTTTCTTCGCAGGAAGACACTCGGGCCTCTCGCAAGTCGTTGCACCATATTTCCCCGTGGAACCGAGGACGGCGAGTGTAGGACGGAGTGGGGAGGAACCCGCGATTTCCAGTTCGAGTGGACTACTGGGGCCTGAATTCTCTCTCTTTTCTAATCCACCGCCCGCATCATATCGGAAGCGGCCGCGCGTATCTGTTCACTTGTGCACACATTCGTGCATTCCTTGCAGATTCTCGGGGCCGTGCTACGATACCCGCTGAAGAGACCATGCCAGTAAAGCCTGCCCCGAAACTGAAATCGGCCGCTAAGACGCCCTTTAACGCCCAGGATTTTCTCGATTCGGCGGGTGTGGCCCGCCAAGTGGTCGCGTTCAAGAAGAAAGAAACGATCTTCTCGCAGGGCGATCCCGGGAAGACAGTCCTCTACATTCAAAAAGGCGGGGTGAGACTTTCGGTCGTCAACGAAACCGGCAAGGAAGCTGTCGTCGGGGTCTTGGGCCCGGGCGATTTTTTTGGCGAAGGATGCCTCGCGGGTCAGCCTCTGCGAATCGGGACAGCGACAGCCGTCTCAATGTCCACCGTGCTCATCATTGAAAAGGAGGAGTTCATTCGCCTCCTGCACGTGGAGCATGCGTTTTCCGACCGTTTCATCTCTCACATGCTCTCGCGCAACATCCGCATCGAGGAAGATCTAGTCGACCAACTCTTCAACTCCAGCGAGAAGCGTCTGGCCCGCACCTTGCTTCTGCTGGCCCGCTATGGCAAGGAAGACAAGCCCGAAAATGTGCTCCCGAAAATCTCGCAAGAAATGCTCGCCGAGATGGTCGGCACCACGCGCTCCCGCGTCAATTTCTTCATGAACAAATTCAAAAAACTCGGCTTCATCAAGTACAACGGAGGCCTCCAGATCAACAGCTCCCTCCTCAGTGTTGTCTTGCACGATTGACGAATCGCCTCCATTCATTTCTCCCCGAACGCGCACCGGCTACTACGCCCAACCCTAGGCCCGCTTCTTATTTCTGCGTAGGCACGCCGGAATCCTCCTTCGCACTCGCGACGGCTCCGTGGTTGACGCCCCAGTCGATGAATCCGGGAGGAGCGTTCTTCACATCCACGATCTGCGCGTTCTTGATGCTCTGAATCTCGCGCCAGCGAATATTTTGGAGATTCGCATCGTGCAAATCCGCATTGTCCAGGTCCGCGCCGGAAAGATCCGCGCCCGCAAGGTCCGCTCCG
>DATJOO010000050.1:0-112339 GCA_035506955.1 Verrucomicrobiia bacterium | reverse complement strand
CTATAATGCCTGTCAGACAGGAGGCACCCATGATCACGGCCTTAAAAGCACTCCGAGATAAACGCGCGCGCATCACCGCCCGTTTGGCTCAAATCGATGACTTGCGTCCCGGTTTCTTGACGGCCCGTTTCCGTAAGTGCGGCAAGCCCAATTGCCACTGTGCCCAGAAAGATTCCCTGGGACACGGTCCGTCCTATTCGCTGACTCATCGAGTCGGTGGAAAGACGATCACCCAGGTCATTCCCCAAGGTCCTGCAGTCGAACGTGCCAAAGCGCAGATCGCCGAATACCGCCGCTTCCGTAACCTGGTGCGGGAACTGATCGCCGTTAGTGAGCAAATCTGTAGCGCCCAACTGCGGGACCCGGAAGGCGTTCCCGCCACCGAGGCTAAAAAAAAACCTCTTCACCGATCTGTTGGCCATCGACATCGTGCAAGAGATTGAGACCCTGGTGGGACGCCAAGCGGTCGCCGATCTGGATTTCGAGGCTTTGGAAGTCGCGATTCGACAACAGGTTCTGCAGCTGGCCGGCAAGGCTGTGGAGCAACGCTTCAACGCTGACCTTTCCGATGAAGTCAGTGCTCGCGTTCGTTGTTCTTGCGGAGGCGAAGCGCGTTATACCGGGCGACGCAGCAAGCAGGTCGCGAGTGTACTCGGCTCGTTGCGACTGGAGCGCGCCTACTATCACTGCTCCTCGTGCGGCCACGGCTACTGTCCTCGGGACGCGCATCTGAGTATCGAAAGCACTTCGCTCTCTCCCGCGCTCACGCGCATGGTGGGAACGGTCGGTGCTATGGTCAGCTTCCAGGAGGGTAGCGAGCTGTTGACGGAACTGGCGGGTGTGGCCGTCGATGCCAAGCAGGTGGAGAGAACTGCCGAAGCGTTGGGAAAAGAAATCGCCGAAGACGAACGCCAGTACACGGAACCTCGCGATACTCTTCCTCTGCCGCAGACCCTATACCTAGGGATGGACGGAACAGGGATTCCCTTACGCTCAGAAGAACTCGCGGGCCGCATGGGCAAGCAACCAGACGGATCGGCCAAGACCGGTGAGGTGAAGCTCTGTACCATTTGGAGTGCGGAATCGCTCGATGCCGAAGGCACGCCCATCCGCGATGAAGGATCCGTCAGCTACTCGGCGGCCTTAGAGAGCGCTTGGGCAGCAGACATCGCTGCCGAACGTTCTCCTTTCGCCCAGCGCGTCGGACGCGAGGCCCTGCGTCGCCGCTTCGACCAAGCGTCCCGTCAGGTCGTGCTCGGCGACGGCGCTCCGTGGATCTGGAATATCGCCGAAGATCAGTTTCCGGAGGCCGTGCAAATCGTTGACCGCTTTCATGCCAAACAACACTTGAACGAACTCGGAAAAGCTTTGTACGGTCTCACGGCGCCAAGAGCTTTCCAGTGGGCCGATCGCCGGAAGAAAGAACTCGACACCGGAAAATTCCCAGCTCTGCTCACGGCCATCCGACGCCAGGTACCCCACTCCGAGGACGCGCGCCGTTGCTTGCACTATTTTCAAACCAACCGAAAACGTATGCGCTACCCAGACTTTCACGCGCAAGGTTTGTGCACTTCGACGGGCGTGGTGGAAGCCGGATGCAAAGTGGCCATCGCTACACGTCTGAAACGCACCGGAATGCACTGGACCGTTCCCGGCTCCAACGCCATCATCGCGCTTCGCTGCTCCAAACTCAGCGGCCGCTTTCAGGACTTTTGGGAACGCAGGTCAGAACCCAGGGCTGCATGACTCATCACTTTCTTGTCGTGCACCCACAGAGGGAGCGCTTCTTCCGGCTAGAATCTCTCTGTTCTTTGTTGCAATTCCTAAGGGGGATGGCGCAAGGCAAATTTTGCGGCTGGGGGTCCCTTCGCGAGAGTAGTATAAAGTCTAGGATGTTGCCGCCCACGCGGCTGTAGCGGCAATCCAAGGGTGATTTCGTGAAGTGCAATCGGATACTCGGCCTTTTGTCATTTCTCCTTTTGTCCATCGGCTCGGTTCACGCGCAAACTCACCCGGGATTGGATAGTCCCAACCAGTACAACGGAGGATTTAACCCCGGGATCGAGAACCTTTATATGTACTCCTCGGTCGAGATCGAAATAAAGGGACCGAAGGGGGCGCCGTTGGAGGAGGCCGCGGTGGTCTCGCTGATCCGGCAAAACGGCCAGGTGTTGAAGACCATGACGGCGCAAAAAGGCAAAGTATTGTTTGCCGACGTCCCAAAGAGCGGGCTTACCGTGGAAGTGGTCGCGCCGGGCTATCAGACCGCCAAAAAAGATTTTGAAATCGGTACGAACATAAAAGTCCAGGTGCAGGTCGAACTCCAGCCAATGACGGATCGCGAAGCGGCCGCCGCCGACCGTGGCATCTCCGCGCTGAATCCCAAGGCGCAAAAGGACATTGGCAAAGCGCTGGATGCGTTGCGCGCCAATCGGCCCGCGGATGCGCGCAATTACTTGAAAGATGCGGAGCGCGATGCCCCGAATAGTGCGGAAGTCGAATACTTGTACGGTGTTTATGCCGCGAAGAGCGGCGATCCTTCTTCCGCCCAGACGCATTGGGCGCGCGCGCTGGAGCTGAATCCCAATCATCTCAGTTCCTTGCTGGCCGTCAGCCAAAGCCTTTTGCAGCAGCATAAGGGCGCGGCCGCAGCACCGTATCTCACTCGCGCCTTAGAGGTTGAACCTTCTTCCTGGCGCGCGCACATGCTGATGGCGCAGGCATATCAGTTTCAGGGGCAAAAAGACCAGGCAATCAAGGAGGCGGAGCGGGCGCTGGAGTTAGGGCATGAACAAGCGGCTAGCGTCGAACCGCTTTTGGCGCATGCGCTTTATGAAAACGGCGAGAAAGATCGCGCCATCTCCTTGCTCACTACCTATGTCGCCGCTCACCCGGCTGACTCGAATTCCGCGAAACTACTGGAACGCCTGAAGAATCCAACGACCCCCACGCGCACCGTCACCACGACGACGATCACGACTACAACCGAAGTCCCGAACGTGGCCGATGAGGCGATGACCATGCCCTCCAACTGGCTGCCTCCCGACGTGGACGAAAAAATCCCCACGGTAGAAGCCGGAGCTGCATGTAACCTTAGCGACGTGGTGCAAAAGGCCGGCGAGCAAATCCTGACATTCACTCATGACGTCGATCGTTTTACGGCCACCGAATCGCTAACCAACGAATCTATTAATCGCTACGGGATAGCGTCATCCCCAGAGAAGCGCAAGTTCGATTACCTGGTCTCGATTCAGGAAGTGCGTAAGGGCTATCTGGGCGTGACCGAATATCGCAACGGTGGCGGCGCGCAGGACCAGTTTCCGGACGGCTTGGTCACCAACGGCCTGCCCGCTCTCGTGCTGATCTTCCATCCCTACTATGCGCCGAACTATGACATGACTTGTGAGGGCCTGTCGCGCACGAACGCAGGCCTCGCGTGGCAAGTACACTTTCGGCAGATTCCCGGCAAGCCCAACGAACTAAAGACGTATCAGTTTGGGATCAATGGCCCATCGTATGGCGTTGCGCTAAAAGGACGCGCGTGGATTTCCGCGGACAATTATCAGATCGTGCGCATGGAGACCGACATCGTGAAACCGATGCCGGAAATTAAACTGCTCGCCGAGCACACCACCATCGAGTATGGACCGGTGGTTTTCCAAAAAGACAATGTGAGTTTATGGCTCCCGCAAAGCGCCGAGGTGTATCTGGCGTGGCGCGGCCGCCAGGTGCATCGCCGGCATAGCTTCAGTAACTACATGCTGTTCGCGACGGATGAAAAGGAACGCATCAACAATCCCAAGAATGCTGATCCCACGGCAAGCACTGATCCTGCCGGTACGACTCCCGCACAAAATAAAAATTGAAACTACGTGTTTGCGCCACGTGGCGCTTTTTCCGCGATGTAAAGTAACCGTAACAGGCGCTTCTCGCTGGTCAGTTGACAGACCGTGGCCAGGAATTTTTGCAGGCCGGCGAAATTGGCTTCCCCTTCCATCGCGCGCAACTTTTTCGCGCGTTTTCCCCGCGCATCGCGCCAGCGTCGAGCGATCTGTGCCGCGGTATCGCTGGTGTCTCGAGCAACGATGTCCTGAAATCCCGCTTTTTTCAGCAGCCGCTCATTTTCGCCCGGGGGGCTGAAGACGTAGTAGCCAATGGAGCTGCGCGTCGCCAATTCCAGATGCGACACCATTCCACCGATGACCAGCGCGTCGCTGAACAAAAAGCGCGCGCCAGGCTTTAGTACGCGGAAAATTTCTCCGAGCAGCGCTGCGCGATTAGGAATGTGGCACAGAACATCGTTGGAGAATGCCGCATTGAATGTCCCATCCGGGAAGGGAAGCGCTTGCGAGGCGTCGGCAATCTGAAACGCTGCGCGCTCCGAGAGCTGCATGGAAGCCGCAAGGTGGTTCGCATTGGCGATGCCCGGCGCATTCACATCCAATCCCACGATGTGGCAGCCTGTGGTCGAGGCCACTTGTAGCGCATAGCGGCCCGAGCCGCAGCCGATTTCTAGAGCGTGAGAATCAACTTCCAGCCCCAGGACGTTTGGAATTTCCCGCGATTCTGCTGTCGTGGCCCAACCGGTTTGCCCCAGATCCTCGCCGTAGGTTTCCAGCCGAATCTGCGTATAGATCTCGTCGCCGTAATGGGCATAAGCGTTGTCGTACAGATCCACGGTTCCGATCATAGAGCTTTCTGTTCTACGCGGATGGGGTGAAAAAGGGAAGAAGAAGCTTTTGACCAGCGGCGCGTTTTTGGAACGTCGACGAAAGTTTTGCGGAGGACAGGGCGCCGGTGTGCTTTACGCTGGAGATTCGCAGTAAAACGTGTGGACTTGGAGGACGTTGTGTGGAAGAAACGAGCGACCGCAGCCGTCGGCGCATTTTTGTTCATGGTAGTGATTGCAGTGGCGCGGCCCGATGGAATTTCCGATGACCAAGGCCGCGTGATGGCTTTGGAAAACGCATGGAATCACGCGATGGAAGCCAAAGACACCAGCGCGCTGGACATGCTATTTGCCGACACGCTGGTGGCGGTGGACATCGATGGCAGCATTTCCAATAAACAGGAATATTTGGCGAGCATCAAGGCGCCGGATTTTCAGCCCGCGCAAGCGGTAAATGAACAGACCAAGGTGCACATGTATGGCGATACGGCAATCGCCGAGGGGGTTTTTCGGATCAAGGGTACGGAGAACGGCAAGCCCTACGTCCATCGCGAGCGCACCATCGATACCTGGATCAAGATGGATGGCACGTGGAAATGCGTCTCGGCCGTAGCCGTGGAGATTCCGGCAAAGGGCGCGTCGGACTAAAACCAAAAAAAAGAAAATAGAAAATAGAACAACTTCGGCGGGGCTGGATGCCGGGTTGGGGCTAGTGGGTGTCGTTTCCTTTGGCGGCAACGAATTCGAAGCTGCGGAGGATAACTTCCTGGTTGCTGGCCGGCGTGGCCTTGAAGCACCAGAGATTCATGGCTAGGGGCAACGGGACCTGCGGGATGCGCGCCGCATAATCGGGAGGCGCGAAGGTAATGGTTTGCAGGACGTTTGCTGTGGTGCCGATGGGTTGCAGGCCGCTCATGATCGTACCGGCGATGCGGGTGGAGGACCACTCGAAGCGCGCGGTGGTGAGCGTGGAGCCCTTGGGATCGTAAGTGAAATTGTCTTCCATCGGGCCGAGGGATTTGTTCCCTGTCGACGGATAGAAAGTGAAATCTGCGTTGCAACCGCTACAGGTTTTATTCCACTGAGAAAACTCGATATCGATTTCATTTTCGGCGTCGACCCCGACACCGGCTTTCGCGCCATAATTGAACAGGCCGAGAACCGTGGTGGGATCCATTTGGTCGACGGCGCCCTCGATCTGCCACTGATAGGTGCCAAAACCGAGATTCTCTGTCGTGAAAACCTCGGCCGCTGTGTAGTTTCCGTCGCGATTTGTAATGCGCAGATGTAAATAACCGTAAGCGTCGATGGAAACATTTCCCGGATCGCCCTTGACCACACCGGCCATGCCGCCGCTGGTCGCGATCCAATCCCGGCCCATCCAGTGCAGCGCGTTTGAGGAAGCACCAGCCAAATGGCCCGCGAGCAAAACAAGGGTCGCGACTTCCGCCAGCAACAACGTGAACAGCAGCGATAATCCTTTGTGAGTCCGCATGGACGGCTTTTATATCACAGCGGCTCCTTGCGCGCGCGTATCGCGAACCACATCGCTGCAGACTGCCGTAGCCATGGCTGCTTGTCGCGGGGCTCGATCGTAGAAGCGGCGGCCCTTCGACGCTCAGGGTGAACCAGCCGCAGCACTACAAAAAGGAAGGCCTCGCAGTGCGAGGTCTTCTTGTTGAGTTCACGAACCCGATCGTGCCCCGGGCAATCTACCACATGAACTTCAGTGCGAATTGGAACTGGCGAGCGTCGGCGGCGGCGGAAGGTTGTCCGGCCTGGCACGTGGCGCCCACTAGCGGGTCGCAAAGCTGGTTCACCGCGATGATGTTGGTGTGATTGGTCAAGTTGAATCCTTCGGCGATGAGTTGAACGCTGTAGCGCTCGCCGAAATTGATCAGCTTGGCGACACGCGCGTCGAATTGGAAGAACATGGGCATGCGGAAGGCGTTGCGGCCGAGCGTGCCCACGCAGCCTAAGGGCGGCGTAATACCCGGCACCGTAAACGGTTGCGCCGAGTTCGTCCAGCACGTAGTGGGAAAGCCAAAGGAAGCGCCCGGAATATAGGGGGAAGTAGTGCCGCCGCCCATGTTAGGGCGAGCTTCTGAGGAACTAAGCTCCAGGCGTGTATCCTCGCCCGAGATCACGTTGAACGGCAATCCGGAGGAAACTTCGATCAGCGGGGCAAAAGTCCAGTTGCTAAGGAAAGACCCCATGAAGCCCTGACCGGCGGAATGCGGCGAGGACTGGAAAACACCGCTGGTCACCCACCGGCTGGGCTGATCGTTCACCGAGTTGCCTTTTTCATATTGCGGGAAACGGCTGTCCTGCGGCTCCAGCGTGGATTGCAGGTCGGTGCCGTCGTCGATGTTGTGCGAGTACGTGTAGCTCGAGAGCAGTTGGAAGTGCTTCGAAAAGGTCTTCTGCAGGTTGATGGTGAACGCGTTGTACGTGGAGAAAGCGTCGGAAACCTGCGCATCAACGCTGTTATACGGCACCGGTACGCCGAAGCCTACGGGGTAACCCGCTGCGGAAGCGAGCGCCACTTGGGTGGCGTAGCCGCCGGGAACAAGGCCGGCGAATGACGGATTCGGGCCAGAAGGTCGGAAATAGTTGAAGAACGCCGGAGTGCCTACGAATTTGCCGTTGTACGAAGCGAGCGCCGTGGGACAGCCTTCCAATACGCCGAGAATACCCGGGGCGTTTGTGGCCGTGACCGACAGGCCGCAGTTCGTGGGGCCCGGGCTAATGTTGCCGGTGGGAACCGCGACCGTCAGTGGGCTGCCGAAATCGAGGCCCGCCGCTTCTGCGTTTGCCAGATTGTTCGTTAGCAGTTGGGGATTGGTCGAGTTGATGTCGATGGGACGATACAGATGCACGCCGCGCGACCATTGGTAACCGGCACTCAACTTCCAGCTGCCGCCCAGAACACGTTCCACAGTTAAGTTAGCTTGTTCGGCGTAACCGTCGCGGAAATTGTCCACAACCGGCAGCGTAAAAGGAAGAATCGCCAGCGGAAAACCGGCGGTCAAATAATTTTGATTGGCGAACAGTGAGCCGGAGGCCGTTGGATTGAAGCGTTGCTGATTCGGCTCGTAATACATGCTTGGCAACGCGTTCAGCACGCCCTGGAAGATGGAAGAGGCGTTCAAGTTTAACGGCGTGTCGAGTCCCCCGCCGCACACGGCAGTGACCAGTCCGCAAGCGGAAGGATTGCCCCCCGCGGCCAGCAACTGCACGGAGCGGCCGCCGTCGGCCGTCACGGAATCAAACGCGATGGCCAGCAACGGGTGGTCGTAGAAAAGGCCGAAGCCGGCGCGCACAACGGTCTTGCCATTGCCCCAGGGATCCCAGGCGAGGCCGAAGCGCGGCGCGATGTCCTTGTACTGGCGCGGAATTCCCTCCTGCACGTGGAGAGCCTGCTCGGCATTCGCGTTGATGGTCGTGGCGGGAGCGAACAGCGGAGTAATGTCGGGATCGTAGCGCAAACCGTAATTCAGGGTCAGCCTGGAGGTGACGCGCCAGGAGTCTTGAGCGAAGAAGCCGACTGGGATGTCGTCGAACGGTTCGTTGGAAGTGCCGATGCCCTGGATATAGTCGGTGGGAATGCCGAAGCCATAAGCCTGAAGCGTAGTGGCCCCGGGAAGCGCCAGCGTGCTGCCGGAAGGCAGAGTAACGCTGTTGGGCAGGCCGAAGGTGCTGGTGGGCAAGCCACCAAAATCAACAACGCCGCCGAAGTCGAGTTCGAAGATTTGCTGTTTGGAAGAACGCAACTGCAGCAGGGTGAAATCGGTGCCGACTTTAAACGTATGTTTGCCGCGAATGATGGTGCCGGCGTCGGCAAATTGGTAGCGGCGCTCGATGCGGTCGACCGTGGAATAAGGTTCGCGGCCGAAGTAAGCGTAACCGGGAATGTTTACGCCGACGTCGCTGCCGCCTTCCGAAGGCGAATAGCCGAAATGGAGACCGCGTCGAGAAAACTGAAACGTAAATTCGTTGAACGCGGAGTTGTTGATGATGGTGTTGTTTTCAAAAGTGACGTCCACGTCACGATAGTGGCTCTCGCCCACGCGGGACGCCGAGTTTTGGCCCAGTACCTGGTTCTGCGAAGTGGATTGCAAGCCGGTGACTTCCGAGGGAGAAACACCTACGCGCACGAAGGAATTGTTGTTGCTGTTCCAATGCTGGTCGATGCGCGCGGAATACAGACTCGTTTTCTGCATCACCGGGAAATTTCCGCGGATACTGTTCAGGCCAACGTACGATGCGGGCAATGGCGCAATACCGATTCCCAGGGGAGTGCAAGTCATCAGGTTCACCGTCTGTCCAGCAGGACAGGAAACGGGAATGGGGAATTGCGAGCCCGGCCCGGGATTCAACAGCCCGCCGGTAAATCCCGAGGCAACCGCGCCGTAGTCAAGCTTGTTCAACGCCACACTCGAGGCGGAGCCCATTAGGACACCGTATTCCACCCCCAATTGCTGGTACTGCGGAATGCCGGAGTTCAGCAGGCTGCCGACCGCGCTGGCCTGGGCGGTGGTCAACTCCACCGGCAGTGGGCCGGACGGGGTAGGCAGCGTGACCGGCACCATGCCGAAATTGTCTTCGCCGATGCTGGAGAAACCGGTCTCTTCGCGCTGCGTGTATTCATATGAGAAAAAGTAAAACATCTTGTCCTTAATAATCGGACCGCCGATGGTCAAGCCGGTTTGCACGCGCGTGTAAGCCTGCTTAATTGGCTCGAGATTTCCCGTGGTGGGGTCTACGTCAAAGGAAAAAGGATTGCGCGCCTGAAACGCAGAATTGCGCAGGAAGCCGAAAGCATCGCCGTGAATTTCGTTCGTGCCACCCTTGGTGACAATGTTCACAACGCCGCCGGTTGCATTGCCATACTCGGCGTTGTAGTTGCTCAAAATCATCTGGAATTCCTGCACGCCTTCTTGAGACACGGTGGAGCGGATGCCGTCGATAGAAGCGTCCACGAAATTGGCACCGTCCACGGTGACCACGTTGCCGCGGCCGCGCGCGCCGCTGATGCTCAGGCCGCTGGTGGGGGCTGGCCCGATCGTTGGGGCGTTATCGCGATTGACCTGGGAATTGATCAGAGTGAAATTGACGTAATTGCGGCCATTGATAGGAAGGTTGTCGATCTGTTGTTGCTCCACGATCTGCGCGCTCTCGGTACGGGTAGTCTCGATGGGAGCGGATTCGGTGGTGACGGTGACGGTTTGCGACTGCCTGCTGAGGCTGAGCGTCGCGTTGAACAGAACTTCTGTACCGACGCGGACTTCGACGGAAGGGTTCTCGTAAGGTGCGAAATTGCTGCCACCTTCCACGCGAACGTGATATGCGCCGGGAACGAGGCCCACGATTGTATAGTGCCCGTTGTCGTCCGCCAAGGCCGTGCGGGACGCGCCCGTCACGCTGTTGCTCGCGGTAACTTTTGCGCCGCGAACCGCCAACCCTTGCGGATCGGTAATGAGTCCGGAAAGCGTGGCCGTATTCACCTGCGCTTGCGTGGAAATGACTGCTACCAAAACAACACACAACAACACGAACGCAAACAACGACTGCCTGCGTTGCATACCCCTTCCTCCTTAAGGCATCCGAAACCCCAAACGCTACCCCTAGCGATGAGAGTGTCCTCGACAGAGATGACCCGAGTTTCGCTTGAAAATGAGTTATAAGCTTGTACTGCAAAGCCCCAGCCTTTGCAACTCTAAACTGGGAACTGATGTGCAAAACAGACGTTTGGTTTGGGGCGTGTCCAAGCCGTCAATCAGGCTATGGACAAGGGGCATGAATCTTCGAAAACCGTTCGTTCATGTGGCGCGAAATCGCGCCCGACGACCGCTTCAACCTGTTTGGGCAGTTGGTGATTGCCGGCGCCTGCCCCCGAATCACTCGATGATCTTGAAATACTGGCGCCAGCCCACGCCTTCCGGGAACTCAATATCCGCCCGATAAACGCCGCCAGGCAAATTACTGAGCGGAAGTTGCCACGCGCGCTCGGCGTATTCGCCGGAAGAGACGCTGACTTTTTCGGTCTTACTGGCAGCGAGGAGATGATTGTCGAGATCGTAGAGCTTCAGCGTGGCGGTGGTTTTGAAGCTGGTAGTGTTGGAGAAATGAATCAGTACCGCTGCGGTGCTGTCGCCGCGTTCAAACGTAGTCTTGTAATCGCGTTCTCCAGGGGCGATTTTCTTGGTGCCGGGTTTGCCACCTTGCATGAGCATTCCGAACAGAATGAAGTCAGATTTAACCAACGGTGGCGTCATGACTCCCTTGCTCCAAAGATCCTGAAGAGAAACGGACATAGAGGGCAGAGAACTGGGCAAAAGATTAGCCGCAACCGCGATGCCGTTTTGCGAAGGAACAATAACCCCGGAATCGGAACGTAGTTGCAAGGCATATATGTTCACAAAGGATTCCGGCAGCGCGCCGCCCAGGATGCCGATCACTTCGCCCCGATCATTCAGCAACGGTCCCCCGATTCCCGCCGTTTCATAGGAGCCCGAAAAATCGATGCGATCGCCCCAAGTGGCCGGAGACTTGAAGCCGACGATCGGACCGTCGGAAAGCACACGACCGCCGTCGCCTCGCACGTCGAGCCAATAGCACTGATCGCCGATCTTCCAGGATTTGGTTTCGGCCAATTTGAGCGGGGCATTTTTTGAAACGATCGAGAGTAGGACCCAATCCTGATGACGATCCCAAGCCGCAATCATTGGGGCAGGGAGGATTTCCCCACTGGCTGATCGAAGGCGCAGGGTTGTGGCGCCATCGATGGCGCGAAACGAAGTGACCGCCATACCTTCCTTTAAAAGGAACGCGGAACTGTGCTGCAGGCTGTGCCCCTGTGCATCGAGTTTCTCCAGTTCTATCGTCGCAGCTATCGTGTGCGTATAAATGTCGTTGGGCGTTGGAAGCGCCGGGGCGGGCCGCTCGACCGCCAAGCCGACCGGCTTCGCAGAAACGACTACCTGAAAAGAGACCTCCCCCGCCGGATAGCCGTCCACCTTGCTTTGAAAGGTCCAGCCACCTGATGGAGTGCCCTGCGACAGGGGAACTTTCCAGAAGCCCGCGAAACGATGCGATGCGGCGGTGTAATCGAAGCTAGACATCGTGGCGAACTCGCCGCCCGGTCCCCGGACGCTGCCTTCGCAATGATGAATACCGGGAGGGCCTTCCCACTCGAAATAAAGAATGACTTCGTGATCCTCGGGTGCGTAGAACGTGGAGCGCGGTTCAGTCATCACGAATTGTCCGTTGCGGGCTTCCCCTTTCGCGCCGACGAGCGCGCGCACCAGGTGTACGGAGGAAGAAGTGGCAGATACGCCCCCGGCTTGCTGCGCGTCGATCAATGGTGCACCGAGCAACAGGGCGAAAGTCGTGGCAACGCACACTGTAAAGCGCGATAGCGGCGCTACTTTGGGCATGGGCGGCCTCGGTTGTGTTTGAAATCCGGTCACGTTACGTTAACACAAATGGATGGAGAGTTGACCAATCCTGCGGATTTGAAGGACCACGGGCCAGTCACGAACAGAAGGATCTACGCCGGCATGTGCTTTTGTACCAGCTTGCGCAGGCGTTCGCGATCTTCGTCTTTCATGTGCACGATTTCGACGCCGTTGCCATCGGGTCCGATGTTACGAACGATGGCGGTGAGATGAATCTTGCGCAAGCCGGAGCGAATTTCCAGCTGGATGGAATCGCCGGGATTCAGGCGATGGTCCGATTCCAGGTAAGCGCCGCCGAGGCTGATGGTTTTCACCCGCGCCATGGTCATTTGCGGCCCGGTGATTTGCGCGCGCAGCGGCGACTCCAAAGGAATGCGGGCATACCGGCGGGGCACGACGAAATTGCCGAGCGGCGGAGCCGATGGCTCGTAAGACGCGCGGGCCCGCGCGGAGCCCGGCCCTTCTTCCATCAGGGCGAGCGCATCTTCGGCGGCAGCGCGAATTCCTCCGGGTTCCGCGAAGGCCAGGCCTTCGCGTTTTCCGGCAATTTGGTGTAAGAGCTCCATGGATTCGACAGCGCGCAGGCGGCCGAGCGCTTCAATGGCTTTAATGCGCACAAATTGATCGCGGAGGGTCTCGTGTTCACCGGCAGCAATTTCCATCAGTAGCGGCACCGCCGTGGCTTCCTGACCCAGGCCGATCTGGTCGATCATCATGGGTACGACCAGCGGATGCGCGTCCTGCAGAATCGCCGAGAAGACGAACGCGGTGCTTTGCGCCGATTGGGAGTTAGTGGGGCGCGAAAGCTCGCTGACAGCAAGATCCTGCAAATTCCACTCCCAACTGCCCAGTGCGCGGGTGATGCCGCGCAGCAAACGGTCCGGGTCGGCCGAGGCCAGCAATCGGATCGCAGCGCTGACGCGCTGGCGGCGCGCTTCGAACAAGCGGGTCTCCAGCAGGGTCAGCGCCGGAACCCCGATCGACCGCAGCAGCCGTGCCATCGCGGGCATCATCTCGTTGGCCCGTGGCTCCGTCAGCAAAAGTGTCAGGCGATCGAGCAACCGATCCGGGTCGCGCTGCAGCAGGCGCGGCAGCGGAGGATCCAGCGGACGGTTGGCCAGCGCCGCATCCACCAGCAGCATCCACCGATCGTTTGCCACCAGGCGGTGCGCCAAAGCGTTCAAGTGCTCATGCTCGGCATCACGCGGCAACTTTTCCAGGGCCAGCAGAATATTCTCGAAGCTGGTGAAGTCCCCGCGAGCCACCGCCGTGCGGCCCAGTGTCTCTAGAAAAGCCGCCAAGAGCGCGGTGGTTTCCGGGGCTTGCTCCTTGGTGAGAGCGGTAAGCGTCAACTTGGCCAATTCTTCGGGTAGCTGATTGGGCCAGAGGCGATCGAGCAGCGGCGAAAGTTCGCTGAGACCAGCGGCAACCACGCGACGCACCGCCTGATCGGAATTCTCCAACCGCCGCGCATAATTCAACAAAATGGTGCGGGCTTCGCGGCGCGGGGCATCGGCCGCGGCGTCAACCAATTGCTGCAACACCTGGCGAACCACTCCGATCGGCACGCACCAGATATCGCTACCGCGCAGAACGATGGATTTTTCGCGCGGAGCAAGTTCCATCCAGAAACGCTCCATCAATTGCTCGCGCTGGCCATCGTTGGCCCAGGCCGAAGCCAGCGAAGAGAAGTGCTGCGAAGAATGGGGACCACGATACTCGCCGGCAGCAACCAGTTCCTCCGCCAGTTGATTCAGCAGAGGGCGAACTCCTGCCGGAGTCAGAGTGCACTCGATAAATTCCGTGGTGAGCAGTTCGAGAACCAGCGATTGTGACAGCCGCTTCAGGTAGACCTGAGGTGCCTCACCTTCCTGCGGCGCGTAGTGGGTCATCGCGCCCAGCATGGTACGCACGGTTTCGCGGCTGGCGCTTTCCATGGACGCGTGGATGGCCCGCGCGGCGTCTTCGGCAGAAAGGCCCCGAGCCACTTCCATCGGAGGAGTCAGCCGGCCGATCAAGCGCAGCGTTTCCGTGATTTCGTTGATTTGTGGCGCGTGGATGGGCGTGTCGCCTGATTCTTCGGGCGCATTACCTCCGTACGCAACCAGGGCGGCTATCAGGCTGGCTAAAACGGAATCGACTTTGCGCTCTGTGAAGGTATTAATCTGGATCCCAGTCACGCGTTGCTCCCGGAGACGAGCGGGCCAGCCCCCTGCTCCGAGGCGTTTAGCCGCTTCCTCCGATCTTAGCAAGGTGTCGGTGATCAGATGTGTGAGCGTGTCCAATTCGCCCACATGGAACTTCACTCCGAAGAATAGAGAATGGATACCCGCGCGTTGCAGATCGCCGGCCAGTGAATGGAATTCGCCGCGTGCGTCGGGCAGGTGCCCCTCGTTGAGCTTGGGCACCACAATACCGCCGCGTTCCACGCGTACTTCTAAGCCATTCAGCGTGACCGCCGACGAGCGCAATCCATCATAGGCTTGATCGAGGCTATCAAGCACACGCGGGTGGCTGGGATCGTAGAGCCGGTGTGCGCGAAGCAGCAGGTTAAACGTGCGCAGCGCCTGCGAGACCTGGTGAAACCGTGGATCTTCGAAAGAGACACGTTCGGGCGTCGCTGGCGGCGCGTAGGAGCCAGTGCTGGCACGCGCCTTTCCGACGGCACGATCATCGCGAAGGGCTGAGGCTGTCGAGGTCAAGAGCGTATCCCGCGTGACCACAAGAAATTACCCGACTGGCCAAATCGCTTTAGGCGGCGAAACGATGAACCAACTGAGGGAGATAGCCCTCCGATTGGCGGCCAATCTGGCACAGTAAGGATGGAAGAGGCAATGGGGAAAACATATAGTACGGATAGCCCATTGTGTGTAACAACTGGACACAATTAAGCCCTTATGGAATGAAGCACATCGACCAGTTACGGTTTTGTTTCGCTGGCCCCGCCCGGCCTTAAGGTGTGTGCAGGTTTTCGTTGACGATTACCGTGCCGCCTTCGCTGGCTTCCACGCCACGTTTGGCGACCTGATAGCCCTTCAGTTTCAACGCAATGATGTGCGGTCCGGTGGGGATTTGCACGCGGGCAGGGGTGATGTCGCCTGAAGGTGCTCCATCAATGTAGATAACCGCGCCCTCCGGATTGGAGTGCACCTGTGCCCAGGCCACGCGCGATTGCGACTTTTCCTTCAACTGCGCTTCAACACTCGTTTGTACGTTGTCTTTCACTGCCACGCGACCGGCGAAGGCCTGATAGCCCGTTAGCCGCAAAACCAAATCGTATTGCCCTGGCGCGAGCGGCAGCGTCGCGGGAGTCTGGCCGGACTGCTTGGCTCCATTGATAAAGATGTCCGCGCCCGCAGGTTGACTGGTGACGAACAGCCCTTTGGCAATTGCTTCCAGGTGAAGTTTTTGGTCGAGCACCTGCCCGGACTTCAGTTCGAGTGCGGTTTGCAGCGGTAAGTAACCGTCTTTAGCCACCTGCAGACTGTAATGTGTGGGATTCAGATTGTTGAAACTGCAGGGCGTCTGGCAGTCGAATAGCTGACGTCCCGCCGGACCGAAGAGCGTCGCGGAAGCGCCAATCACGTCGGTGACCACGTGAATGGCACTTTTGCCGGCAGAGGGGACCGGATGTGCGCCATTGTCGGCAGATTCGCTGCCGGCAACCGGCGCGTCGTCATACTGAATGTCGTCGAGCACGTGGACATTCGCAGGAGCGTTGCGCAACAGCCTGAGCAACGCAGTGTGTTCGGCGGGCCGCAGTTTTCCCGCGAGGATGAGGTTGCTGCCGGAAGCGGTCACCTTCACGCGGCCGGCCAAATCCTTGTCGCTGATAGCTTGCTCAATGTGGCCCTGGTATTCCACCGCAGCGGGTGAAACGGAGGGCTCGGATTTTTTTGCCGGTGTTGGAGCGGGAACGGGCTTCTCCGCGGGCGGCTGCGGAGAAGCGGTCGAGTCATTCGGGGAATCCTTGGTCACGCCTTTCGGAACATCACTGGCCGGCACCGAATCGGGCGTTGTGGCGGAAGCAGGTGAAGCATCGACGGGCGCCGCTGCGGGTGCCGGAGCAGACTTTGGTGCCGGCACGGTTTTGGGAGGATGCGCGGCTTGCATGGCATGTTCGTCGTTGCGTTCGCGGGCGGCTTCAAATTCAGGGCGAAGACGAACCACGCCGTAGACAATGACCGCGATCAGGAAAATAGCGGCGAGCACGGTGGCAAAGGTGCCGGATTTTTGCTCCGGTACTTCTTGCAAGGGGGAAAGTGACCCTGTGCGGCGGACCGTCGGCGTCTGCGATGGCGTAGCGGCGCGCTGCTGCAGCGATCGTGCGGCGGCAGCGGTGGCCGGATCCTCGATGTATTGCGTGCGATTGGCCGTGGTCGGCGTGGAAAATGGCTGACCCAAACCCTGACCGCGCGGCGAGATCAGCGTTGCATCGGGATTGCGCTCGTGACCGCCCAGCGCGCGATAGTTGCGCAAATCCTCCAGCATTTCGCGGCAGGATTGATAGCGAGCCTCCGGCTCCTTCGCCAAGGCACGCATCACAATTTCATTCAGCCCGGGATGAATCGACGGATTCAGCTGCCGCGGCGGAATGGGCTCTTCGTTGACGATTTTGTAAATGACCGTGGTGATGCTCTGACCCGGAAACGGTTTTTCTCCGGTCAGCATTTCGTATAGAACCACGCCTAACGAGAAAATATCCGTGCGGCCGTCGATGGGGCGGCCCTTCACCTGTTCGGGCGACATGTAGCTGGGCGTGCCCATGACGTGGGTGGTTTGTTGCACGGTTCCAAACTGAAGAATCTTTGCGGTGCCGAAGTCGGTGACCTTGACGGTGTCGTCCGCCGTAAGCATCAAGTTGGCTGGCTTGATGTCGCGATGGACGATGTTGCGTTCGTGCGCGAATTGCAACGCGCTGCACGTTTGTTCCAGGATACGCAGCACTCGCGGCACCGGGAACGATTCGCCGCTGTCGAGATTCGCTTGCAGCGATTTGCCGGAGACCAATTCCATGGTGATGTAGTACAGGCCGTCTTCTTCTCCGGCGTCATAAACCACCACAATATTCGGATGCGTCAGTAACCCGGCCGCGCGCGCTTCGGTTTGGAAGCGTGAAAGTAGTTCGTTGTGCGACAGGCCCGTCCCTTCGGAGGTCAGGCGAATCGTCTTCACCGCCACGTTGCGCCCTATCACCGGATCGATGGCAAGGTAAACCACGCCCATAGCGCCACGGCCGAGTTCGCTGAGGATCTCGTACCGCCCTGCTTTGGTCATCGTTGTCATGCGAGTAGCGCCACGAGTGGGTGGCTGATCCTTATCAACACCAGTTCGCCGGAAAGGGTTGTGAGAGGCGCAATCGCGTGCGATCGCGCAGCTGAATAGTTCTGGCCCCCAACCCCAACGCGAACCGCGCTGAGGTTTTGCCAGACACACACCCTCGCCACTCAAGACAGTAGCGGGCGCAAATTCGGTGGGTCAACGCTACCGGAGTACTAGTGTGCCGCAGCGATACGCTGGCCCTTGGGACAGGGAAAAACAGAATAAAAGCAAAAACCGAAGCACGGTATGATACAGTGTGTACTAAATAAGGTACAGCCACGTGGCGGAAGAAGGAAACGCGCCAAGGAAAATCCCTTTGGTGTTTTATCGGTCGCGCACAGGCCGTGAGCCGGTACGCGAATGGCTGAAGGAGTTATCGCGGGTTGAACGGCACGCGATCGGGGCAGATTTGTTGCGGGCACAATGGCGCTGGCCAGTGGGAATGCTGCTGTTCGAGCGCTGGGCGGTGGGTTGCCAGAGATTCGCACCGACCTGCCTGCGTGTGTTGATCTGTGTCCACGAAAATCATCTGGTCGCTCTTCATGGATTCATCAAGAAGACGCGCACGGCGCCGGAAGTGGATTTGAAGCTGGCGCGACAGCGCCAGGTGGAGTTGAAGCGATGAGCAAGAAAATGAAAAACCGCAGGAAACATTTAGGGTCCAGCATCGACGACCTCCTCCGGGAAGAAGGCATTTTTGAAGAAGCCCAAGCCCAGGCCATTAAAGAGGTAGTGGCATGGCAGTTGGACGAAGCCATGAAGCAAAAGAAGATTTCCAAGAAAAAAATGGCGAAATTGCTGAAGACCAGCCGCAGTCAGGTTGACCGGCTGCTGAACCCGGAAAGCGACATTACACTCTCAAGCTTGCAGCGAGCGGCCGCGCTGGTGGGCCGGCGCGTAATGATTGAGTTGGTCTGAATACCCGGAGGGTAACTGTCGCTCAAGAACGGGCCTAGGGCAAAGGCATTTGCTCTGCGGGCATCAGAGTCCGTGTTGACGACAATGGATTGATTTCGCCGGCCGCGTGCGGAAATTCAGAGGCAGACGCCGGCTCGGCGAGGCCGTCGGTTAGCAGAAAGCCTTGAAGAGCAAGCGAGGTGGCCCAGACCGTTTCGAGGGTTTGTACGTATTCGGTGGCCAATTCGAAATGTTTGCGGCGCGCCCCCAGCATGCGCGGATAGGCAGCCAGCATTTGGCCATATTTCTCTGTCATCAGCGTGTTGGCTTGTTTGGCCAAGGGCAGAATTTGCTCGCGATATTGGGTGGCGACGACTCTCGCGGTAGCGTATTGGTCAAGCAACGAAGCCGCGCGCTCACGAAGCAGCAGTTGGACGCGCTGCTTTTCGAGTTGAGCGCGGTCGAAATCCGCACGCGCTTCCGCGATGTTGCCTTGGTTGCGATTGAAAATCGGAAGTTGCACGGAAAGTTCTGCGAGACCTTCCCAGCCAATCGCATGCGGGGGCACAGAGCCGAGGGGCTCGTTGTTGTACTCCAGGCCACCGAGCGCGTTGATATCGGGGATTACCTGGCTTTTTGCTCGTGCGATTTCCGCATTGGCGCGAGCAGCCGAAGCGTCGGCAATGCCTACAGCCGGGCTGAGATTTGCAATGGTTTCCAGAATCTGCTCCTCATTGATTTCGGGCCAACCGTGTTCCAGGTCGCCAGCGACGGCGGCTTGCGGAAGATCGGGCTCGCCGATGACCGCCGCGAGTCGTCGCCACTGCTCCCGCAGAACATTTTCTTGCTCGAGGTCGGCGAGATGCAGACGCTTTACTTCAATTTGTGTTTGCAGTTGTTCCGTTTCGTCGAACTGACCGGTGCGCGCGAGCTCGTCTTCTGACTCTTGGACCATTTGCCCAATCTGGCTTAAATCGCGACGCAACTCGAGCAGTTCCTGTGCGGCCAGCACGCGATAAAAAGCGATCTTTACAGATGTTTCGACCCGCGTCTTCTGCTCTTGCGCTTCGAGTTCGGCCACACGCTCTTCCTGCTCGAAGACGGCGCGAGCCTTGCCCAGCTTTCCTCCCGTGACCACCGATTGCTCCACGAAGAAGCCTTGCTTGCCGCCGTTGACGGAGCCGCCGCGAATTTCATCGCCGGTGTAACCGACGGACGGATTCGGATACAGGCCGGCTTGTTGCGTACGTGCCTTTGCCGCACGGATTTCGGCTTCGGCTTGCCGCAGCGTGGGATTCGAAGCGGCAGCGAGGCGTCGCGCATCATCAAGAGTGAATAGCTTTTCCGCCGACCGCTCCTGGGCGCGCCCCAGCTGCGGATACACTGGCTCGACCATCTGCATTTCGCCGTGCCGCTGCATGTGCATCTGCTCGTGCGGCGCTCGGACCGATTGCTGGGCCCAAACGGGAGCCGTCGCCAGTACCGCAAGCGCGAGCGTCGTTCCAAATTTTCCAAACATCATGCAAGTCTCCTGAACTGCGGTATTACCGGATAATTAGAGCCAAGTCGCTGCGGCCGCGCGCCACAGGAAAACGAGCATCTATGATTTGTGTTCGCGGATGCGCCGCTGGATTTCGTTGTATTGCTCGTCCGGCAGCACGCGGACCATGGTCATCATGCCCATCATTCCGGCGGACCAGTTGGCTGGCAGGCCATACGTTTCGGGTTTGGCCACGATGGCGTCCATAGGCATTTCCATGAAGGCGTCCTGAGGGAAGCCGGGAACGGAGTTGGCATTTGGGGCGATGGGAGAATGCTGCATGTGCTCGAGGCCAATGCTCTGCGAGAGAGTCATCATTTGACTCATGGCACGCGAATCGTTGGTGTCCGCGGTTTGGATCGGACGATTGCCCATCAGGTCCATCATGCTGTTCATCATGTGGTGCGGCAGGTGGCAGTGAATCATCCACGCTCCGGGATATTTGGCTTCGAACTCGACGACCTTAGCTTGCGCCACGCCGACCAGCACGGTGTTCGTGGGATACCAGGTCGATTCTGGAGCGCGTCCGCCCTCCGTGCCGGTAATCACGAACTGATTGCCGTGAAGATGGATCGGGTGATGATCCATGCCCAGATTTACGAAGCGTAGGCGCACGCGACCGCCTAGGCGAACCACCAGCGGTGTAGTCATCGGCGCGCAAACGCCATTCATAGTGAGCCAGTTGAATTCCATGTTGGTGGTGTTAGGAACGGAATTGTTGGGCAGCACCGCCCACTCTTGCAGCACAATGCCGAAATCGTGATCGACGTGCGGCGCATGCGGCGCTTGGGGATGCGCGATGAACATGCCGAGCAGGCCAATCATTTCTTGCATGGCGCTGTGCGCGTGGTAGAAGAACGTCCCTTCCTGATGCACCGTGAATTCATAGGTGTAAATCTCCCCGGGCGCGATCGGTTTCTGGCTGATGAATGGGACGCCATCCTGTTCGATGGGCACCTCCAGTCCGTGCCAGTGCATCGATGTGCTTTCGGGCAACGCATTTTCGACGTGAATGCGCACGCGGTCGCCTTGCGTGACCTGAATCGTCGGGCCGGGCGACGTGCCGTTGTAGCCCCAGGCGTCAATGGTTTTGAAGGCTGCAATTTTTTGTTTCAGAGGCGCGGCCTTCAGCCGAAAAACTTTGGTCGCGCCATCGAGCTCAAACGGACAATCCGAAATATCCGGAGTGAGCATAGGGACAGCCGCTTTTGGCGGTGAGTTCCTTGCAGAGGGCCGACGCGCATCGGATTCGCCGGGAGTTGGCGCTCCGGACACGAGCCTTGTGTTCAAGCCAAACAGGCCTGCACCGAAAATCATCGCGTCCTGAAAGAAATTTCTACGTGACGTGCTCATGCGGCCTCCAGAAAAACGGAAATTTGTTGAACTTTGCGTGAATGCGGTTTACGCCTACCATCGCGTCAGCGGGAGGCTCGCGAAAAAATGCGGAGATACGGCGGATTGCGGCTGGGCGCACAGGTTGAAACCTGTGCTGCCGAATCAGACGCGCAGAGGAGTAAGCGAAGACGGACTGAAATTCGGGAGAATGAGTGCGCCCGCAGGTGGACCGAAGAAGCTCGAAACCAGCAAGCTCGGCGACAATAGATTCAGATGTATCGGCAGAATGGACGAGAGAGTAGCAAGGCCTTTTAGAGGCAAAAAATTTTCGGAGCGCGGAGTGATGAAGACAAGCTCGGCACTGACGCACGCTTTAGTTGAAGCTGCTGAAAATGCCGTTGACGTATTGCTACGAGCACCGCCATCGTGGCAGCTGCCGGCATGCGCTGCGGAGGAAACCAGCCCACAAAACGGTACCGCGCAACGTGCGGCGCAAAGCGGCACTAGCGCCAGACACAAAACCAGAAACGCCGCGAGAAATCGGAACGGCCAGCGAAGCTCACTTCTCACCTGGCAAACCATCCAACCAACCTACGGTCTGTCTGGACACCCGTCAAGCGTTCTTTCCATAGGTCGGCAGCCCGGGCGCAAGTCTAATACCCGTGCGTGCGTGTATCCGTTTCCCCGACAGAGACCTTTCCCGCGAAAGTGCGGTACACATACGTGAAGTAACCGGCAACGAGCAGCATGCCGATAATCCACCACACTAACCCGATTTTCAGTCCGTAATCGGCGGCTTTCGCGTTGGCAACCGTCAACGAATAGGCGGGATTGCGCGCGGGGAGAACCATCGGGTACACGCCAAACACAACACTGGTGAGCATGCCCAAGAGGTAGCCACAGGAAGCAAGGAAGGCATTGCGCTCGTTACCGCGGCGCAATTCGAAGATGATTCCCGCCAATCCCGCAATCGCGATGGCTGGAAAAATCAACCCGATCGGCCAGGTTTTGAAGTTGGCAATGACTTGTGGCTGCACCGTGAACGTGATCATCGTCAGAATGCCGGTAGCGATCAGCACGCCCCACCAGACCCATGCAGCAAGCCGGCCTGAGCGTTCATGAACGGGTCCAGTCGTTTTGAGTTGCACCCACAGAGCACCATGCATCATTAACGCCAGCAATGCGGTAACTCCAACAAAGATGGTGTACCAATCCAAAATCCCGGTATGGTCGCCAAGCTGGAAATTGGTCCACAGCGGTTCGAAGAAATAACCGGTTTCGTCAAGTGGGACACCACGAACTACGTTGCCAAGAGCCGCTCCCAGGAAGATGGCCAGCAACAAGCTGGATGCCGAAAACACGAAGTCCCAGAAGGGAATCCAAATGGGGCTGTGAATGTGGCTACGGAACTCCACACTAGTGCCGCGCAGAATCAACAGCCATAGAACCATCATAAGAGGAAGGTAAAATCCGCTGAAGCCACTGGCATACAGAAGCGGAAATGCGAAATACAGGGTGCCTCCAGCCGCGAGCAGCCACACCTCATTGCCATCCCACACCGGGCCGATGGTAGCAATCACCTGGCGGCGTTCTTCCGTGGTACGCGCCACCAGAAAATGAATGGCGCCCGCTCCCAAGTCGAATCCGTCCAGCAGAACGTACATGGCCACCATCACCGCGACCAGCCAGAACCAGAGTGTTTCCATCATCGCTCCTTAGTCCGCCTGCGCCAGCGCGGGCGATTCTGCGCCAGGCGCGATTTCGGATTCGGGGCCCTGCTCGATTTCGCGGTAGACCAAAAAGAGCCAGAGAATGGCCAACAGCGTGTACATGCCCATGAAGCCCAGCAGCGTGAACCACACATTGCCGGCGGCGACGCGCGTCGAATAACCGTGTGCTGTGCGCATGACTCCGTAAATCAGCCAAGGCTGGCGGCCAAGTTCGGCGGTCAACCATCCCGCGGTGTTGGCGATATAAGGTAGCGGAGCGCACAGCATCAGCAGCCAGAGCATCCAGCGCGACTCGTACAATTTCCCTCTCCAGAGAAGAATCGCGGCCAGCCCCATCACGGCGATGAAGATGGTACCGAGTCCGACCATGATGTGATAGCTGTAATAAAGAAGTTCGATGGTGTCCGGCCAATCCGACTCCGGAAACGAGTCCAGTCCGCGCACGTGCGCCTTCCATTCGCGATAAGTCAGAAAGCTCAGCATGGACGGAACTTCCAACGGATTATCCAGTTTGCGGTGTTGCACATTTGGTTGGCCCAGCACCGCCAGAGGCGCGCCTTCCTGCGAGACGAACAAGCCTTCCATCGCGGCCAGCGTGATGGGTTGATGATCGGCCACCATTTTCCCCTGGATATCTCCGGTGGGAAACAGTTGCAGAACCGCGGCAATCACGCCAACAGTCACGCCGATGCGCACGAAGGTTTTGCCATAGAACAATTCTCGTTTCGACAGCACGTAGAAGGCGCCTATCGCGGCCATGACAAAGCATCCTGTTTGTACTGCTCCGAGCATGTTGTGAGCGTATTGCGCAAGTGCCCAGGGATTCAGGATCAATGCCCAGAAACTCGCCAGCGCGATTTCCCCGTTGGGAAGAATGCTGTACCCGACGGGATGTTGCATCCAGGCATCGGTGGCAACGATGAGGTATCCCGAAAGCCACGAGCCGATAAACACCAGAACCGCTGCGACCCAGTGTCCCATGCGGCCCAGTCGTTTTTCGCCAAAGAGAAACAGTCCGAGGAACGTGGACTCCAGGAAGAATGAGAAGATGCCTTCCATGGCCAGCGGTTGGCCAATCACGCCGCCGGCCGCCCTCGAAAATTCCGCCCAGTTGGTTCCGAACTGAAATTCCATGGGAATTCCGGTTACCACACCGATGGCAAAATTGATGGCGAAAATCTTGGCCCAGAAGCGAGCGGCTCGATTGTAGTGTTCGTCGTCCGTGCGCAGGGACATGGTCTTCAGAACGACGATCAACAGCGCGAGGCCCATCGTGAGCTGAGGAAACAGGTAATGGAAAGTCACCGTGAATGCAAAATGCAGGCGGTGGATGTCCAGGGCGGATCCCATACAAGCACCTCCCGGCGCGTAAAGTAACTCCGTCGGCGCAAAAACAGCAAGGTCAACGCGCAGCGACGCTACGATTCTGCTACTTTTGATGCGCAATCGTAAATGCGTTATGTAAAATTCCTGGTTGCGCTATCCGTGTAGACCGACACGATGCGATTCAGTATTTATTGTGGAAAACGTAATGGTTGATGTCGGGCCAGAATTCTTTGAATTCGAAGGAAATGAAGTCTTGCAGCAGCTGGCTGCCCCAACGTTGATAGGTTTTCACCCAGGTATTCCCCGGCGGATAGTAAAGATTGCTGATTCCCGCGGCTGCGCCCGCACCGGCGATTTCCGAAATGTTGAAGGTGTTGTTGCCCGCATCCGTTCTGGTGATGAACACGCGGCTCAACGCATAGCCCGATCGTTTGAAGAAGCCCCCGCGGCCGAGCGTGTAATAACGAGGGTCTTGTTTGGTCAACGCCGGCACGAAGGCCTCGACCAGGTAATTTTCGATGGTGTTGTCGGCGACGGTGTGCGCGTAGTAGATCCCGTAACCCCCGATACCTCGGCCGAACGATGGCTCGGAATTTTCACCGTAGGAGATGGACGCCACGATCCCGTTATAGATGAATGCGGAATAGTCAAAACTGTCCTGGGTGGCCAGCCAGAGTTTCTCCTGGAAGCTCTGCGGAGGTAAATACGTATCGGCGCTGACCGACCGAAAGTTCGGCATGATCCCCAGAATGCGCTTGGTCTGCACTCCGGTTTGATCCGACTCCGTTTGTGGCTTGGATGAATCGATCGTAGAGCCGTTCGTGGCAGGGGCGGCCTTGGGATCCTGTGACGTAGCAGATGGAGAAGGATTCTGGGGGGCTTGAGGAGTCAACGAAGTGCAGGTCAAAAGATCTTGCGAAGCCGCCGGCAGTTCATCGAGCATCAATGGTTGCTGCGCCGGCAGATAAGACGGCCGCAGGAAAGCCAGCGCAAAAACGAATAGGAACGCAGTTCGGCTCAGTTTCAAAACTCCCCCCAGTAGATTGGATTGTACTTGAACGCCCCCACAAAACGCCCGCTGGCTCACTGCGTCGTCCAGCCCAGTTGGATTCCTTCAGGGGCCGGGCGGATGTATCGGCGGTTCCCCCGACTCTAAGCGATCCACTGTGTTTCCCTTTACGGAGTCACCTGGTTCCCGAAGCTGAGATGCCGCTTTGTGAAGTAAAGTGACTTGCTTTTTAATTGACGGGCGGGGCGCGTAGACCTACTATCATGCGACCTGCGGCAAAGCCAAATCGCCCTTTACGATTTGCGCTCTGCTTCAAACCAGGTTTTACCTAAAACGGACATTGCAACTACCGGAGTGGTGAGGTTGTCATGATCCTGCAACTACAGAAGAGTCAGCCCGCTTCGGACGTTTGCCTCCTGGAGTTCAGCGGCAAGCTGATGATGGGCAACGACAGCCGTCAAGTGGAATGGACGGTCGCGGATTTGCTCAAACAGGGTACCAAGAAAATCGTCTTTGACCTCAGCCACCTGGACTGCATCGACAGCACCGGTGTAGGCATCATCGTCATGTGCGAAGGCCGCGTGCGCAACGCCGGTGGAGAAGTGCGCATTGCCGGGCCGGTCGGGCTGGTGCACGATACGCTGATGATGACCCACGTGGATCGGCTGATGCGAGTGTTCCCGACGGTGAGCGAGGCCACCCAAGATTTTAGCGTCGCGTGAGCTCCGCACAATTACTGGAACGAGGCGACCGCGTCTTTCGATTCGTCAAACGTGGTGAACAGGTTCAGCAGTCCTACCATTTTCAATGTCTGCACGGTGAATTTCGAAGGCTTAAGAAGCCGGATGGCTCCGCCGTTCTGTTTAGCCACGGTGAGGTGCCGCACCAGCATTCCGATGCCGCTGGAATCGATGGTGGGCACGTCTTCCAGATCCAGCACGATGCGATTCTGGCCTTGGCTGAGCAGTTCGTTCATGGCGGCGTTGAACCGATCGAGTGCCGGACCCATCGAGAGGCGCCCTTTAAGCTTGAGCAGTTTCACGCCATCAACAGTCTTGGTCTCAATATCCAAGGCACCCACCCCCTAGATGAAAGCCCGTCGGCAAAAAAGGTTCCACTCGTTGACACTCCGGAAGCCCTTTGTTACAGTTCGCCGCACAAGTTAATTAATCTTAACGCAAAAAGCAAGAAACACCGTCCAGAGTAAAGGTCGGGTCCGCAATCCGGACGGACAGAAAGCAAGCCCTTTGGCCAGTTCAGAGCAGGAATCCGTACTCGATATTTTCCCGTTATGCAGCCAGTTGCTCGCGGAGCAGGAAGTCACCCCGCGCGCACGGGCCTTGGCGAACTTTGTCGCCGGGCTGCTTTCGGACTGCGCCGTCAATGTGTATTCGCTGGCCTCGGACGGTGAGAATAATTATTGGCAACCTCGCGCCATCGTCGGCGAAGCGGCAATCCACGAGCAAATCATCACTGCCGATTCCGGATTGTTGGGCACATTACTGCTGGACGCTTACCCGTCGCTCCGGGTCGCGCCGGATCTAAAGCGCGAAGACTATGCACACATCGACACACGCAAAACGGCGCTCTCGCTGGCCTGTATCCCCCTCATTCATCAAGACAACCTCATCGGCGCGATCGAGATTCTCTCGTTCGAAGAACCGAACACCGAGGAAGACGTAAAGACCTTGCTCCCGGCGGCGGAGGTGGCCGCGGCTGCCTTGTCGACTGCGAACGCCTATGAGAGCGAGCGCCACGGCACACTCAATTCCATCACACGGTTGACGCAGCTGTACGACCTGGAAAAAGTATTTTCCTCCACGCTGGAAATGGAAGAACTGTTGCCTTTGATCGGGTCGAAATTCTCGGAAATTCTCGATTGTCAAGCCGTCAATATCTGGTTGCTGCAGCCCGATGAAACCGTGGAACTGACCCACCAGGCCGGCGAAGACCCCACCAGCTTTAAAGGTCAAGTGCTGAAGGCCAACGAAGGCATCGCCGGGACAATTTCCGACAATGGCGAAAGCGTGTGCATTGAAGATCCGGAAGACGAGCGCATGGTGCAACGGAATCAGGACGCGCCGGAATCGCCGGTGGCATCGCTGATTGCTGCACCGATTTTTGATAAAGGAGCACTGGTCGGCGTGGTGGAGGCGGTCAACAAACACGACGGCACGCCCTTTGACGAAGACGATCTTTTCACCCTGAGCAGTTTGAACGAGACCGCCTCCACGGCCTTGCACAACGCGAGCTTGTTGATGGCGGAACGCAAAGTGGAAATTTTGGAGACGCTCAACACCGTCAGCCACGAAATCACTTCGACCCTCAACCTCGAGCGCATGCTCCAGACCATTGTCAACGCCCCGCAAGCTGTCATTCCTTATGAACGCGCGGCCATTGTGCTGGAGCGGAACGGCCGGTTCAGATTGAGCGCGGTGACCGGCCTGACCCAGGTAAATGCGGACGCGCCAGAGATCGCGCCGTTGAACGAGATTTTGCAGTGGGCGGCGCTTTCCGAAGAAGTGGTCCATGTGCGCCAGCATGGCGAGGAAATCGACAGCGACCGCGAGGAGACGCGCGCGAAATTTCGCAAATATTTTGCGGAATCGGGAATGCGTGGCTTCTACGCACGCCCGCTTAACGACGACACCGGCCGTGTGGGCCTGTTGGCAATGGAAAGCAGCGATCCGGATTTCCTGGGGCCGGCGCACATTGAAATCTTGGAAGTATTGGCAGGACAGGCCACCGTCGCACTGCGCAACGCGCAGATGTACAAGGAAGTGGCGTTCATCTCGGTGCTCGAGCCGGTGCTGGTGCGCAAACGGAAGTTCATGGCCTTGGAAAAGCGCAAGCGCCGGACCTACGTGGGTCTCGGCGTCGCCGCGGTGCTGTTTCTGGTCGCCTGCCCCTTGCCACTCCGTGTGGATGGAGACGCGGTGGTTGCTCCCGGACGTCGCGCTTTGATTCAGCCTGAATTTGACGGAGTCGTGAGCAAAGTATTTGTTCACGAAGGCCAAGCCGTCCAGAAGGGACAAGCGCTGGCCGAAATGGAAGCGTGGAACCTGCGTTCGGCTCTCGCGGAAGCGCAAGCGAAATACGAAACGTCGATGCTGCAGATGAACCGCGCGCTCGCCGCCAACGATGGTACGGAAGCTGGAATCCATCGCGTTCAGGCCGATTTTTGGAAGGCGGAAGTCGATCGTGCACGGCAGATGCTCGACCGGGCACAGCTGCGGTCGCCAATCGATGGCATCGTCGCTACGCCGCATGTCGAGAATTTCGCGGGACGCAAACTGCAGCAAGGCGATTCATTCGCGGAGGTCGTCGATACATCGCAGGCGGTGGTGGACGTAGCCATTGACGATGTGGATGCCGGGTTACTGAAGCTGGGCCAGAAGGCGGTCGTGAAGCTCAACAGCTATCCAACCCGAACCTTCCACGGAAATGTGGCTATCGTAAGTCCCAAGGCCGAGGTGCAGCACGAAACTCCGGTGTTCTTCGCGCGCGTGGATGTGCCGAATCTCGAAGGCGCCATCCGCTCTGGAATGGAAGGCCGCGGAAAAGTGCGGGTTGGCTGGTACCCGGCAGGATATGTCATGTTCCGCCGCATCTTTTTATGGATGTATGCGAAGGCTTGGTACTGGCTGGGGTGGTAAAGACGTGGAGGGGAAGTATGCGAAGTGCAATGGCAGCGATAGCGTTGGGTGCGACGCTGGTGTGTGTCGGTTGTGGCGACAGCAAACCGGTGGTCACAGGGGTGACGAATGCCGCGCCTGCGCCAACGCCAACCCCCAACCCCGCCAAACCAGCGCCCCCAGTGGAAGCCGAGTCCACGCTGGTCGTATCGGGACCGATTATCGTGGAACATCAAGTCGACGTTACGGCGCAGCGGGATGGCGTGCTGCAGACGATTCTGGTGGACGCCCCAGCGCGCGTAAAAGCGGGCACGGTGCTGGCGCAAATGGACGACCGGCAGGTCGCGGCGAATCTGGAGGCCGCTCGCGCAAAATCGCGCAGCATCGCCAATGACTTAAACAACTGGAAGGCTGAAGCCGCGGTGCTCGAATCGGATTACGTGCGCGCGCAACACTTGTGGGACCTGGGATTGATTTCCCAAGAGCAGTTGCAGCACGCGAAGTATAAGGCCGAGTCCGACCAGTGGGACATCAAGCGCGTCGAGGAAACACTGAATACCTCCCACGAGGAAGAGCGCTCGCTGGAATTGGAATTGGCGAAAACGAAAATCGTCGCACCGTTCAATGGAGTTATCGCGCGCCGCTATGTGCGGGAAGGCCAGGAAGTGAACAAGGGCGAGCGGCTCTTCTGGGTAACCGAGGAAGCGCCGTTGCTGATGCGGTTTACCTTGCCGGAAAAATATTTTGGGCATGTCAGCACTGGGCAGGTCTTCGAAGTAACCACTCTGGACGCGCCAGGTGAGCAGCATACCGCGCGCGTGAAGGAAATCAGCCCTGTTGTCGATCCCTCCAGCGGAACCTTCGAAGTGCTGGTGGAACTCAAGGGCGATCGCGGCTCCTTGCGCCCGGGCATGACCGCCAACGTCCGCATCGATCATCCATGATGGAAGTTGCATGAACCTCACCCGCGTCCTGAACAATGCTCTGCCCGATATACCGGCGCGTGTTCTGTCAGAGCGCCCACCTAGGCTCGACCCAGGCGCCACATCGCGAGAACACCTTCAAGACGGTAAACCCATGGTCCGGGTATATCTCCCCCACGACAAAGCCATGTATGTCTTGCCACCGAACGTCTGGCAACTCTGCAAACTTTTCGATGGCAAACGCTCGTATGAGCAGATCGCCGAGCAATTTTCAAGCGACACCAGCACCCACTACGACGTGGAGCAAGTTCGCGAACTTGCCGACGGTATGGAAGCGAACGGTTTTTGGTACAAGACTCCGCAAGAGAAAAACATTGCATTGATGAGTCAAAGCCTGGATGAACGGCGAAAGAAGGTCAAATCTCAGAGCAAATGGGCCGACCTCTCCGAGATTACCTTTCCAGCCTTCAATCCCGACAGATTCCTCACCTGGCTTTACTCCCACACGAAATTCATTTACACGACATGGTTTACCATCCTGACACTGATCGCTTTCGCTATCGCGGCGGCGATTACCATCACACATTGGGCGGAGATCGGGCGGGACACCGTCGAGTTCTATAATTTCTCGCACAAAACCTGGGGAGATGTTTTGCTGCTGTATGCAGTTAGCATGATCGTCGTGGCCGTCCACGAGTCTGCCCATGCCCACGCGTGCAAACATTGTGGTGGACGCGTGCCAGCGATGGGATTTGCCTTGGTTTACTTGGCCCCAGCGTTTTATACAGATACCACCGAAGGAGCGGTGCTGGGCACGCGTGCGCAGCGGCTTGTTATTTACGTAGCCGGCGTCTGGTCGGAATTGATGTTGTACTCCATTGCCACCCCGATCTGGTGGGGCACACCACCCGATACGCTTATTCACGACGGAGCCTACTACATCATGCTGCTCACCGGCATCATGTCGCTGGTGCTCAACTGGAATCCCCTTATGAAGCTCGATGGTTACTTCATCTTGAGCGAGATTCTGGCCATCGAGGATTTGAAGGAAAACTCCACGGCGTTTGTTTCGGCTTGGGTCAAGAAAAACATCTGGGGCTTGCCGGTGGAGGTGCCCTATGTGCCGCGCAGCCGTCGTTTTAGCTTCTTTGTTTATTCGGCCTTATCGGGGGTTTACAGCTATTTGGTTCTCTTCGTAATTGCGCGGTTTGCGGGAAACATCGTCCGCAATTTCAGTCCGGACTGGGGTTTTGTACCCGAAATTGCCGTTGCTCTTCTTATTTTCCGTTCCAGGATTCGTGCCTTGGTGAACTTTATGAAATTTCTTTATCTAGACAAAAAAGACCGAATTTTCGCTTGGTTTAATCTCTCTCGTACCGGAGCGTTGGCCTTGGCAGTCCTGCTTCTGGTGGCGCTCCCCCTTCGGCGAGAGTCGGTGTCCGGCAAATTCATTCTTGAGCCGAGCGAAATGGCGATTGTTCGCGCTCACGTCCCGGGCCGACTCACGGAACTGGATGTACGTGAAGGACAGTTCGTTCATTCCGGTCAGACTGTTGCGCGGGTCCGCAGCCTGCCGGCGCTTTCTGAGCTTGAGCAGGCACGCGCCAGATTATCGCAAGCAGCGCAAGGCGTGAACGACGCCGCACTCAAGTATTCGCACTTTGGAGAGGCCCTGCAGGAGCAGCAACTGTATGCTGCTCAATATCATCAGCAGGCTGAGGCTTTTCGGGCACTCTCACTCGTGAGCCCAATTTCTGGAACTATTCTCACTCCCAAGGTAACCGATCTACTCGGTTCATATCTGCCGGCGGGTACGGAGCTTCTGGAGGTCGGAGACCTCTCGTCCATGCGCGCACGGATCTATATTTCTGAGTATGACCTTTACAAAGTCCATCTTCACGCCCACGCACTTCTCCAATTACAAGGCACCGTGACGCGATGGAAGGCACAGGTAATTTCTATCTCGTCGAGACCGACGGAGATGGACCCCAAGCTGATTGCCGCAGCCGCTTTCCAAGGTATGAATGCACCCCACTTCTATCTCGTTGAGTTGATCGTTCAGAATTCCGACGGGATTCTAAAACCTGGAATGGTGGGATATGCCCGAGTCTACTCAAATAGGCGCAGCTTGCTGGGCTTGATGTGGGAAAGTATTCATAACTTTGGGGGACGCAAGCTCTGGTGAAGTCCTGCCGTTGTGCGAACACAAATTAAAAAACAGGGCCACCAAAGTGGCCCTGTTTAGGTTAAGTAAAAGACTAAACCCCTAGAACACCGACTTGATCTTTGGGAGTTTGGACGCGGCCTTCGGGAACTTGCCGGCGGCCTTCGGAAACTTGCCTGCAGCCTTGGGGAATTTCCCGACAGCCTTCGGGAACTTGCCTGCGGCCTTAGGATTGACCGACAGCGATTTCGAAACGCCCTCGCTGGAAACGGAACTGGCGACATTGGCCTTCTTGGTGGTCTTCAGGGTGCTGATCAGGCTCTTCTTTTCGATGGACATTGTCCCTCCTCAAACTCTTCTTGGAATTTTTGATTTCCGCCGACGCCTGACTATAAAGCAGGCCTGATGCCAAACCCACCGAAGCGAGTGCGGCTCACGGGCTTACTGAAAACGCGGCACTTAGTACGAGGGTACTGCTGTACTGCCGTACCTGGCCGGTTGAATTTTTCACCTTGGCTAAAAATTCACCTTCCATGGGTTAATTTTTAACCTTTTTCGGCTGCCGGCACGCTAGTCAATGCGGTATTTCCGGCATAGATACTTCATCCTCTGCCCGTCGACGTGCAGCAACGCCGCAGCCGCGCTCTTCTTGCCGTTGCTGCGCCGTAGAGCCGCATTCAGGTACGCCACTTCGATCTTTTCCATTTCCGCGTCGAAATCGACCCCGGCCTCAGGGATGAGGATGGCTTCCTGGCTGGCGGCGCTGTGTTGCAGCATGTGTTGCGGAAGGTGCTCGGGCGTGATCTCAGGCGAATTAACCATGACTACCAGCCGCTGGATGATGTTCTCCAATTCGCGCACGTTCCCCGGCCAGCTATAGTCCTCGAAAATCGACAAGACATCCGAGTGCAGCGACTTCAGCGGCTTCTTGGACGAAGCGCAATAGATGCGCAGGAAGTGATCGGCCAGAATGGCAATGTCACCATCCCGTTCGCGCAGCGGTGGCACAAAAATAGGCACCACGTTGATACGGAAGTACAGATCTTCGCGGAAGCGACCCTTGCGCACCCAATCTTCCAGGTTGTCGTTGGTGGCTGAAATCAGCCGAAAATCGATCTTCTTCGCGGAGCGCCCACCTAGGCGCTGCACGGACCGCTCCTGCAACACGCGCAGCAGCTTGCTTTGCAGGCTGGGATGTAGCGTGGTGATTTCGTCGAGAAAGACCGTTCCGTTGTGTGCCACTTCGAACAAGCCCGGCTTGGCCCCGTCCGCGCCGGTGAACGCGCCCTTTTCGTAGCCGAACAGTTCGGACTCCATCAACGATTCCGGCAGCGCCGAACAATTCAGCGCCACAAAGGGTTTGTCTGCGCGCTCGCTGCACTGCACGATGGCATTCGCGATCAGTTCTTTCCCGACGCCGCTTTCCCCGCGCAGCACCACGCTGGCTCCGGTCCGTGCCACCGCTTCAATCGCCTGCTGCACCCTTTCCATGGCCGGGCTGGAACCGATCAAGCCGAAGAATGCCGTGCCGCTTTCCACCTGCTGAATCGCGCGCCGGCCTTCAAGTTCCAACGCGCGTTTTTCGATGGCGCGCAGCAGAATGATCTTCAACTCATCGCAGTTAAACGGAAAAAGGAAGAATTCGTCGGCGCCCGCCTGGCTCGCTTTCAAGGGAACAGAGCGGCTGGTTGTTTTGGTTACCGCTACTAGGGCTACGTCGTCGCGAATTCTGCGAATTTCCGCCAGCACCTCCAGGCCGTCGATAGGACCGTCGCCGATGCAGTCCAGATTGAAAAAAATAGCGTGCAGTTCAGAGAGTTCCAGTACGGTCTTGATTTCCTGCTCGGTCGTCGCAAGAAGAATGCGGAACTCGCCGCCCAAATGTTTGCGGATTTCCAGGAATGGCTCTGTGCTGTCGGTAATCAGAGCGAGAGAGTAACGTTCTGCTGTGCTGGCGGGTTCGGGCAAGCGTCGGGCTCCGCAATTGAGGGTGGATTATAGAAGAGGACTCTTTGCGGGCAAAGCCGAAAGTGAAGCGGCGCGGAATTTTCGGGGAAAAGATTGTGGGGTCCAGCCGGCCGTGCCTCGGCACTCGGGGCCAGACCCCAAACAAAAGATACGTTAGAAGCGCAAAGTGGAAAGGTACTGGTAACCGGATTTCAGGATCGCCCAGTCGTCTTTGGGCATGTCGTCTTCCAGGAAGTAATGCTGGATGCCCGCCTGGTCGGAGTGGGAAAAGATGCGCTTCCAATCGATGATGCCAGAGCCCGGAGCGGTCATGGACGTTTTCTCAAGCTCATCCGGATTGAAGGTCGCAATCTGGTCAGGAGCCAAATGCGGCAGCGTTTTGAAATCCTTCACGTGGACAAGTGGGAAGCGCCCCGGATACTTGGTGAAATACGATACGGGATCCTTGCCTGCAACGCTGATCCAGCCAAGGTCCATTTCCATTTTGACCAGGTCCGGGTCGGTAGCCGTCAGCAGGTAATCGTAGGGCAATTTGCCGCCGAGCGCGGCGTCAGGTCCGAACTCCCACCAATGATTGTGGTATGCGAACTGAATGCCGGCCTTCTTGCTGGCCGCGCCGGCTTTGTTGAAGGTGTCGATGACATTCTTCCATCCGGCCGCCGAGTTGCGCACCTTCTCGTCGATCCACGGACACACAATGAACGTGTGACCCACGACGCCCGCGGCTTCGATAGTTTCCGGCCAGTGGCTCTGGACGACCTCGTAGCTTACGTGGCAAGAAGGCGCGGTCAGACCATCCTTGTCCAGAATGGCGCGAACGTCCTTCGGTGAATGATTAAAGTAGCCGGCGAACTCGACTTCTTTGTAGCCGACCCCGGCAACTTTGCCGATGGTGCCCGCGAAATCGGTCTTCATCAGGTCGCGGACGGTGTACAGCTGAACGCCGACGCGTTCGATTGAGTGAGCGGCGGCGAAAGCAGCGGAAGGGAGCGAGGCAAGAACACCAGTTGCAATGGATGATTCAATAAATGTGCGACGATTCATGGTGCGATTGTACATGGAACGCTGCCGGGAAAACAGAGCGATGCTCTTGCTCGAAGTTGCGAGAGTTGTGCGGGGCACCGGCTGGGCCAGGTGCCCCACGCACCTCTGGGCGGAAACTTAGAACTGGAAGCGCAAGCCGAACTGCATACGGCGAGCAGCGTGCGCGCTGTTCAGATGCAAGAAACCGGAAGAAGCAAGACAGGTCGGATCGCCGGCATTGAAACTTGCTCCAGCGCAGTCCATGGTGCTGTCGATTCCGTTGTATTGCGTATGGTTGAAGAGATTGAAAGTTTCCCAGCGAAACTCGAAGGCATATCTTTCTTTGAACGGGAAGCTCTTGAAGAGGCCGAAGTCGAAGTTGACGCGGCCGGGAAGATACAGAGTGTTGCGGCCTACGTCGCCGTAGGTCAGACCCACCGGTAAAGCGTAGGCGGCTGGATTGTAGTAAAGCGGACCGAAGACGCCGCCTGCGGCTGAAGCAGACTTCTGCGCCGCGCTCACCGTATTGGGATTGCCCACGATGTCAGGCCGGGAGCCGGTGCCCACCCCATTGCCAAGTCCGGCCGAATCGCCATAGGTGGTGCCGTTGGTCACGTTAACCGGCGTGCCGGTTTGTATCGTGGTGATACCAGACATCGACCATGCGCCTAACAATGTGTGCGTCAGGCCCGGCTCCTTGAAGAAGGGCATCGCCCAAACGTAGCTGACTACAAAGTTCTGCCGCATATCGAAGCTGGAACTGGCGCGCGAGCCTTCCACATTGTAGGAGTCCACGAACGCGGTGTCGTAGCGGTCCGACGAGTCATCGATCGAGTGGCTGTAGGTGTACGCGGCGCTGAAAGTAAGCTGTCCCACGGAACGAGTCGCGGCAATTTGCAGCGCGTTGTAAATGGAATTGGCGCTGGTCTCCACGCTTTGGATGGTGCCATAGCCATAGTAAGGACGTAGGAGGTTGGAATTGTTTCCGCATGCGACGAAAAGATTGTTCAGCGCCGCTGTGGGAACCGCAGTGCCATTTCCAAGAGTTGCCGCGATCGGAACGCCGGCGGAGTTGGTCACGATATTGTTGCAATCCGCACCCGTCGGATCGATCGGTGCCCCGGTAGCGACGAAAGGATTGTCTGCAGCCGGAACCGCGTGGAGTTGGTTGATGTCTCGTTCCTGCGTAAGGTGCGTGCCTTTGCTTCCCACGTAAGCCACGGAAAGAACGACGTGCGCGGGAAGTTCGCGTTGCACGCCTAAGTTCCACTGCTGCACATAAGGCCACGCAATTTGTCCGGGGATGGAGATAGGGCTGACGGGGAAGTACAAGCCGCCACCAGCTCCAATATTTGGATAGCCCACGACGTTCGGCTGCGACGAGTTCTGGGAGTTAGGAGCGGCCCCTTGTTGCAGCACTTCGGCGTTGGCTTCATTGCCATTCATATGTTCGAAGAAGATGCCGTAGCCTCCGCGAATCGCGGTCTTGCCGTCTCCAAACGGGTCATAGGCGAAGCCGACGCGCGGCCCCGGATTCACGAGTTTGTTCTTGGTGCAGCCCAGCACCCCGCCGGAAACGCCGGGATAGTTGCTGTAAGGCGTACCGCACTGGATGAAGCCGTTGTACTGATAACCAATAAGCTGGCCGCTGCTGTTGGTTTCCAGCGCTCCGGTATTGGGATCGATGGTAGGAGCCAGGTTGGGTTTCCAGGCCGCGGGAGAGAACCCGAACTCCTGGTCGTATTTTTCCTGGTAGCGCCCGAAGAAGCTCCAGCGCAAGCCGAGGTTGAGAGTGAGCTTTTTGGTGATGCGCCAGTCGTCCTGGAAGTAGGGTTCGGCAATTTTGTAACGGTCATAGTAATAAAGGGAGTTTTGCACCTGTGAATAGTTGGCCACATTGCCCATCAGCAAGTCCGCAAAACTGTTACCCGTGCTGATTGGAGAACTGTTGCTGAAGGTGAGAATGCCCTGAACGTACACGGAATTTTGCTGGTTCTTTTGTGCGGCAACGAAGTAGGCGCCAAACTGTAAGGTGTGATTGCCCCAGATTTTCGTCATGTTATCGCGGTACGTGTAGGTGGGATTGGCGTTCTTCCATGGGAAGTAGCCGGTGTCCGAGGAAAACCCGCCACCGTACGCAATGTTGCTGCCCGTACTGAAAGAAGGCAGGAGACCGCCGAAATTGTTGTTGAACAAAGAGCCCATGCTGAATCCCTGGGGAACGCTGATGTCCACGCCGGAAGCTGGAAGTGCTGTCAGAAAAATGTGATCGGCCGTGTAGCTGGCCACAAATTCGTTAAGCAACGTGGGTGTGATGTTGGCATTCAAACGTGCCACAAAGCTGGTGCCGGGTCCCACGAAATTCGTCTGCACATTGGGATAGCTGGCACCGTTGCCCCACAGCGGCGTGGGATTGATAGTGCTCCAGCTGTCGTGGATGTACCGGAAGGTCACCCGGTAATTGTCCGTGATGTTGTGATCGATGCGGATCAGTTCTTCCTGCCAATCCGTGGGTTCGGAGACAGTCTCAAAAAATGCCGGGTAGCCGTTGTACGTTCCGTTGGTCGTAGGAATCAGTCCCAGCAGGGGCGTCGCATTGGAATTGATCGGAACGGTGTTGCCAGGAAAAGCCATGCCGCCGGAACCCACTTGCGTTGGACAATCCGGATACACAGTCGCGTTCACCGGAGTCGTGGGCGAGTATGCCGGGCAAAGGTCGCTGAAATTACCGGAGCGTTCGGCGTTCGAAGGCACGTTTTGGTTATAGGAATATGGCACTTTTTCGCGGCGCCATTCCTGCGACCAGAAGAAGAACGTTTTGTTCTTGTTTTCGTTGTAGACGTGCGGGATATACACCGGCCCGCCAATCGTATAGCCCCAATCATGCTTGTGGTAAGGCGCTTTTGGTTCGTCGGCGTAGCCTTGGGCCCAATCTTTCGCGTTGAACAACTGGTTGCGGCCGTAATAAAACAAACTGCCGTGGAAGGAACTGCCGCCCGATTTCGTTTCTACCTCCACCGTCCCCGAGCCGTTCTTGCCGTATTGCGCACCATAGTTGGAAGTGAGCACCTTGAATTCAGCGATGGCTTCGAGGTTGGGATAGACGTTCAACGTGCCGTTGGAGCCGTTGTCCATATTGTCGCCGCCGTCGAGTTCCCAGTTGTTGTACTCGACGCGGCCGCCGTTGATGGCGTAAGCGATGCTGCCATTTACGCCGACCACACCTTCATCTTGTCCCGTTTGGTTGACCACGCCTGGCGCAAGATTTACCAGTTGCGAGAAGTTGCGGCCATTGAGTTCCAGTTGATCGACTTGCTTGCCGGAAATGGTAGTTCCTAATTCGGAGGAAGTGGTTTCCACTTGCGCGACACTCTCTCCGGTTACCACCACTTCTTCAGTGACCGAACCGACGTTGAGGGTAACGTCGACGCGCGCCTTCTCTCCGACGCTAAGCACAACCCGCGAAGCCACGAATTTCTGGAAGCCTTTCGCAGTGACGGTCAGATTGTAGGTATCGCCCGGTAGACCGGGGATGACGAACGCCCCCACGTCGTTGGTTACCGTTTTGCGACTTAAAGCGGCTCCGATGTTGGTCAGGATCACTTCGGCGCCGATTACCGCTGCGCCGGATTTGTCCATCACCGTTCCGCTGATATAGCCGGTGTCCTGCGCCGAAGCAAAAAGTGGAAAGAGCAACCAAAGAACGGTAATGCTTAGACCGAACAGGACCCGAGACAGTGAGCGAGGAGACAGGGCGGCAGATAGCCTCACGGTAAACCTCCGTTGAATTACTGTTTTCGAACAGAGATGTACCTACGAGTGCCTGCAGGCCGGACACACCCATCCGGCGGAATTAGAAGAGAAAAACCACTCGCTAGGACATCTCCGGTCCTCGACGCGCACCCACGAAATTCCTTAGCCGGAAAATCCCTTGTTAAATCGAGTTAATATTGCAAAGACACGTTTCTGTCAAGGATTAAAGTGAAGACGGCAAGGCCGAGAGGCAATAAACTTTTCTTCATCACGTTGCGCGAACCGAAGTGCTACTTGTAAGCGGTTGAAGATACAAGGCAAAGTGTTGCGAAGAGGCGGTGTTCGGTATAAATGACAGGCCATAACCATGGGCTCGAAAGCTTGGCCAAACTAGCGTTGATTGTGGTCCTCCTGGGGTGCATCGCGCCGCCAAGTTGTGCCGCGGAAAGTGCCAGTGCGGCGCGACAACAGGGACAGGCAGGCGGGCCAGAAGCGTGGTTTCACACGGGCCAGGAAGCTCTGAATGCCGGCGACTTGAATTCCGCCGAAGCGGCGTTTCGGCATGTCTTGTCGCTCGATCCCCAATCGGCCGCGGCTTACGCCAATCTTGGCGTGGTGGCCATGCGCCGCAAAAATTGGGAAGACGCACTGAGCAATCTGCGCAAGGCGGAAAATTTGTCGCCGAAGATGGTCGGCGTCCGTCTGAACATTGGTCTGGTGGAATTCCGTCGGCAGAATTATGCGGAGGCGATCGCGCCGCTGCAGAGCGTGGTGCGCGATGATCCCGGTTCCGTGCAAGCGCGCTATTTGTTGGGCCTTTGCCAGTTGTTCACCGAACAATACTCGTCCGCTGCAAGCACCCTTGAGCCGCTATGGAGCCAGATGTCTGGCGACGTGATGTATTTGTACGTGCTGGGCATCGCGGCCAACAGCGCTGGTCAGAAAGCCCTCGACGAAAAGGCCATGAAGCAAATGCTTCAGGTGGGCGGAGATTCGCCGGAACTCCACCTGATCCTCGGCAAAGCGCACCTGCAGCATCAGGAATATGACGCCGCGATTGCCGAGTTGCAGAAAGCGCTCGCGGCCAGGCCGGATTTGCCCTTTGTGCATTTCAATCTCGGTGTAGCCTACATGCATCTGAACGACGACGAGAAGGCCGAGGCGGAATTCCGCAGAGACATTGCGCTGGAACCAGACCTGGCGGACAACTACGAGCAATTGGCCTTGCTCTACAATCGTGCCCGCCGGGATGACGACGCAGAACAAGCTGCTCGCGAAGCCTTGAAACTGAATCCGCGTTCGGCAAACGCATGGTTTGTGCTGGCGAAAGTCTATCAGCGCAAGGGCAACAATGCAGAGGCGTTGAAAGCTGCGGATGCTGCCGTGAAGCTGGCGCCTTCCGACCAGAACGTGCTCTTTTTGCGCGGACAGATTTTGCAGAAACTGGGTCGCCATACCGAAGCCGAAGCTGATTTTGCCAAAGCGAAAAGCATCATGGCCGCCAGCGAAAACAAGGACCACGAAGCTTTGGACGAGAAGATTGTGCCCAGTCCTGAATTGAAAGCCGGGCCATAATAGCGCGCCGGAACGCGCTAGAGTTCTGGATGCTCCCACGGGCCGCGGGCTTGTTCCAGGGTTTCGGCCACCGCCAGCAGCAACTCTTCTTCATACGGCCGGCCGATCAACTGCACATTGATGGGCAGGCCTTCAGGCGAGCGGCCGAAGGGAAGCGAAAGCCCGGGAAAACCGGCAAGATTCAGCCACTGGCAAAAGCGCATGGTGTCCCGATAATTGTGCGGATCTCCCGCGCGATAATTGCCTTCTCCATGTCGGAACGCTGGCGCCGTAGAAACCGGCGAAAGCAAAATGGGGACATCGCCCAGTTGACGCAGCAGGTCGGCGCGCAGCGTGTCGCGTTCGGCACAGTTATGCAGGAACGACTCCAAGGTAATCTTTGGTTCCGCGTCGCAAACGGCCAAATAGCCTTTAAGCATCGGACTGAACAGATCTTCCTGTCCTCTCGTACTTTGACAGATTGAATCCGCAACCACTGGGCCGAAGAAATACCACCACAATTCCAGAGCACGATCCAAGTGCGACAAATTGAGCGGCTCGACACGGTAATCGAGATCGCAAAGACGCTGCGCGGCACGCCGAACCGTGGAAAGAGTTTCCGGCGTGGCACGACCGAGTTCCGGATTTTCCAGAATGCCGATACGCAGACCGCTCAGTTTGTCTCTGGAGATTCGTTGTACTGGCACGGGAGCGGAAAGCGCGTCACCCGCGTCCGGGCCGGCCATGATTTCGAACAGCAGCCGCAAATCCGCGACGCTTCTGGCCAGCGGCCCAACCACCCCAATCCAACCGAACGCGCCGGCGCCCGAAGGGAAATGGCCAGTAGCAGGAACGCGTCCAGGCGTGGGCTTCAGTCCGCAGACGCCCGAAAAATGTGCCGGAGTGCGAATCGAGCCGCCGCCGTCGCTGCCGACTCCGCCCATGGAACAGCCCGAGGCGATGGCTGCCGCTTCACCACCGCTGGAGCCACCCGCGGAATAGTCGACATGCCAAGGGCTGGAAGTTTTTCCGCTCACCAAATTATCGGTTTCGTAGGCCATCAGGAATTCGGGAGTGTTGGTGTTGCCAAGCAGGATCGCTCCCGCCGATTCCAGGCGCGCCACCAACGGCGCGTCGCTGATCGGCACGTAATCTTTGCGAAGAAGCGAACCAGCGGGGCACGGCCACCCGGCTACGTCGATGCAGGATTTTACGGTCACGGGGATGCCCGCCAGCGGCTTCGGCGCTTCTCCTTGCGACATCGCCGATTCTGCGGCGCGCGCGCGCGCCAACGCCGACTCCGCGTCCAGATGAACGAACGCATTCAGCTTTGGTTGCAACCGCTCGATGCGTTCCAGATGCGCGGTTACAAACTCCACCGGCGAGATTTGTTTTTTCTGATAGCTCTCCGAAACTTCCGCGATGGAACCGTAAACGGGTAAAGTCATCGAATTATTGTAGAGGGAGAGCGTCCATTTCGCGCAATGTAGACGTTCGAATCAATCCAACCCCGCTTTGAACACTTGGCGCGCCTGATTGTCGGTAAGCTCGGAATACCAAATCGACGTTCCGTTCGGCGAGGAAGCCAGCCAAAAAGACGCGTTCTCCAGCGCAGCTAGCGAGTGAATGTTGCGTGTGGCGAAATCGAAATACTGCAGCTCGGAAGATTCCCCTCTATATTTGCTCAGAAGCAAAATCCCTTTGCCGGTTACCGCCCAACTGGCCCACGTGCTCGGATGCAAGAGCGAAATGCGCGATTCGGCGCCGCCGTTCACCGGCACTTCCCAAATTTCCGGATTGGCGTCGCGAGATTTGGCGTAATAAAGCGTTGTTCCATCGATTGATTCGAACGCCGCAAAGCCGCCCTGCTGCGTAACCTGCGTGCGCGGACCGCCCGTGGCAGGTACTCTCCAAACTTGGTCCCGCTCCCAGCTATAGCCGCGATTCGACGCAAAATAAATGTATTTTCCGTCGCGCGACCAACTCGGCACCGAGTTGTTGTACTCATCTTCCACCACAGCTCGGATGGACCCGCCATCTACGGAAACTACGTAAATCCCGGACCGTCGGGTTCGGCCGTCCGAATCGAACGCGATCCACCGGCCGTCGGGCGACCAGCGCGGCGTTCCGGTTCTTCCCGTATACGTGAGTTGTTTCAGCGCGCTGCCATCCGCGTTGCACGCCCAGATATCCATCATGTCTATACTGCCCGCCATGAACACGAGTTTCGATCCATCCGGCGACGGCTGCGGCCCAGCAATCGCACGCCTCCCGGCAACGACCGCTGCAACCGGGCTGGCGTCGCTGCCATTTGTCAAATCGAGATGCAGGATAGCCGGTTGGTCCGCAAGCGGGCGCTCGCGGAAAAATCGCATGTTCCCACCGTAACGGGCCAGTTGCAGCAACGCGGAATCATCCAGCGGGTCAGTTCGCGGATTCTTTCTCCGCGAAGACGCCACAAAAGACTTGGGCGTTGCGTGCCCTGGATGTGCACTCCGAGTTTCCTCCGTCGGTTCCCCTGCGTGTCCCATAACCGCTGTGTCTTTCTCATCAACAAATAGCGCTTCGGGCACCGGCATATCCTGTTTGCGCAAGGACTCTTTTTCTTCTGCCACGCTGAACTGTTTCTCGGTGTTTTCCTTTTCACGCAGCTCGGTTTCCCGCAGCGAGGCTTGCGATGCGCTCCAATGCCATGAAAGCCCGGCGAGCACAAAGACCAGTACGATTAGCGACGCAGCGAAGACGGAAAGCTGCACAAGCGTATCTCGCCTCACCGTAATCGTGGATTCCCACTCTTCTTCTTTCCCGGCGACGTTCCAGACCATGTTCGCCCGCGGGACTTGCGCCGGCCGCACAAGTTCTCCGGAGCCGCGGGTGCTCTCTTCAACGGGTTGAACCGCAGCGATAAAACGGTAGCCGCGCCGCGGCAATGTTTCGACGTACCGCGGATTGTCCGCGGAATCGCAAAGCGCATCCCGCAACTTGTTCACCGCCGCGTTCAGACCGTGGCCGAAGTCTACATAGGTTTCTTCCGGCCAAATGCATTTACACAGTTCTTCCCGTGTGACCAATTGGCCGGGACGCTCCACCAACGCCTGCAAAATCCGCAGTGGTTGGCCGGAAATCTTTACGCGAACCCCAGCCTTGCTCAGTTCGCCCGTGGTCAGGTCCACAACATAGGGACCGAATCCAAGTCGCGCTTTGCCGCCGTCGGTCATTTCAATTCATCGAGGCAAGGAATGCTGTCCTTTCGAAAGACGCACTCCGGGCTGTTTTTGTTTAATGAATTTCCGCCAAACCCGGATTTTTTCGGCATTTGATGGTCATCCCTAGCCCTTCTACACGTCCCTACCTTAAAGCAAGTATACCTAGAAGTGCAAGGGGTTAACCTCCTCCATCCCAACGGCAGTTTCTACGCAACCATAATCTTGCAGCAATCCCTTCGTCTTCATTGGTTTGCACGATGACACACAAATGACTTTCCAGGCATTGAGGTAGCAAGTCCCTTCACCGCATTTTGAATCTCCTGCCGGGCCATCGAGGCCACAGAGACTTCACGCATGGGGCGTTATGAAAGACCACCGCATCGCTGCAACCGGAATCATTCTCTCTTCGCTGCTCACCGGGGCATCCTGCCTGCCCCTTGTCCCAACAGCGCTCGCACAACAGTTCGTGAACCCGAATTCCGTGATGCCTGTGGCGTGCTCGCCCGCACCGGAAGCAAAGGTCCAAGCGCCGGTGTGCGACTCGCGGGCGGTTGAGGAATTGGCTCTAAGTGGCCAAGCCTTCACGGAAAATCAAATGGGCGCGGAATCCGCCTTGGTGCTCGCGCCAGGCCGCACCATTCGCGACGCGCGTAAGTGCTTTGAAAAGGCCGCCCGCCAGGGAGATTCATCTGCTCAGGTGAATCTGGCTGTGCTGTATCTGAACGGTTGGGGTGTCCAGAAAAATTACGGAACGGCGCTCTACTGGTTAAATGCCGCTGCGCAACAAAACAATCCACGCGCACATACGAATCTGGCGATTCTCTATATGAACGGTTTGGCCGTTCGCCAAGACGATCAGGAAGCGATGCGGCATTTGCAATTTGCCGCTGGCATGGGAGACGCCAGCGCCATGGTCGATCTGGGCTATCTGTACGACAGCGGCTTGGGAACGGCAAAGAACCAGGCCGAGGCCGCCAAATGGTATAGGCTCGCGGCGGAACAAGGCGACGCACTCGGACAAAACAATCTTGCCGATCTGTATTTGCGTGGGGAAGGTGTGCCGCAAAACGACGCGATCGCGTTGCAGTGGTTCCAGAAAGCTGCGCAACAAGGCAACACCGCCGCGCGCATCAAACTCGGATACCTTTTTGCGAGCGGGCGCGCCGGCCGTGTGGATCCCGAGGCGGCGTATGCCTGGATTTTGGCTGCGCAATTGGCGGGAGACCGGCGTGGCGACCAGTATTTGCCGCAGCTCGAAAAGCAATTGACCGCAGAGCAGTTGGCACATGCCAGGAAACACGCGCAGGAATTATTGGCGGCGCCGGTATACAACAAAGTTGACCTGGCCTTCGTGCGCTAAAGTCCAAAACTCCATCTCAGGGAGATCCTCCGACGATCGCATCACGCGATGATTCATGTCAGGCTACACTCCTTAATCCCAATACAATAACGGTTGACGATGAGGCAGGCAGCGCCGAAAATCGTTAAGACGATTCTTGTGTTTTCGTGTGTTGCGCGTCCAGAAAGAGCTTCCCTTGATGGTATCCATGAGAAAAAGCCCCCGTCCGTGGTCTTCTGTAATCAGCGGTTTATTTTTGCTGATGCTCGTCGCTGTTCTTGTATTCGCGCTGCGATCCCGCGCCACGCAATCGCCCTCCACTCCACAAAAATTCGCATCGGAAGCATTGCGGCTGAACACGCTGGGTGTCGCGCACATGAATCAGGGCAAATCCGCCGAGGCGCAAAAGAATTTTGAGCAGGCGCTCGCCGCCGATCCCAATTTTGCGCAGGCGCGCATGAATCTGGGAATTTCCTTGCTGGCGCAACAAAAGCTGGAGCAGGCTCGCGCCGCACTCGAAGAAGCCGCCAACAAACTGCCCGAGGATCCCTTTGCCTGGTACAACCTCGGCTTGGCTTACAAAGACGGTGGCCAACCGGAAAAGGCCATCGGCGCGTTTCAGCATGTCGAGAAAATCGCTCCCGATGAGCCGGACGCTTTTTATTTCGAAGGATTTTTGTACTCGCAGCTACAGAAATATGACGAAGCGATCGCGGCCTTTAAGAAAGCGCTGGCCATTGCTCCCTATCACGCTTCGGCGCAATTCGGACTCTCTCGCGCATATCAACGAAAAGGCGATACCGATGCAGCCCGCGATGGGATGAAAAATTTCCAGAAAATTACCGCCCAGCATTTGGGCACTCCATTCGGCGCGGGATATGGCGACCAGGGAAAATTCTCTCTCGCCGAATTTGTCCATGGCGCAAGCACGTCCGCGCCGATGGCAATTCCCGTAAGTTATTCGGCCAAGCCATTTGCAGAACTGGCTGGCCCGAACGCGGGAGTATGCCTGTTGGATTACGACGGTGACGGCAAGCCCGACCTGTTTTTCGTTGGCGCTGCCGCCGGCAAGAGCCGCCTGCTACGCAATTTGGGCGCCGGAAAATTCGAAGATGCGACCGCGAAGTCTGGGCTTTCTGGCTTGGGCGGCGGAGCAGGTTGCGCCGTCGGCGATTTCGATAATGATGGCGCGACCGACCTGGCGGTCTGCGAAACCGATGGCATACGCCTGTTCCGCAATCAAGGCAACGGAAAATTCGCAGATGTCACCGATAAGGTCGGCATTGCACGGGAAAAGGGTTGCGTCACCCTCACTTTCGTCGATTACGACCACGATGGCGACTTGGATTTGTACGTAACCATGGCGCCCACGCAACCAACCAATTCCCGCACCAATAAATTATGGCGTAACAATGGCAATTCCACTTTCACCGATGTTTCCGCCGAAACCGCATTAGGCGTACAAGCTACCGGCGCCGACGTGGCCATCACCGACTTCAACAATGATCGTGCCATCGATTTCGTCGTCGCGGGCGGTGCTCCGGGCGCCGCGATTTATCTGAACCCACGCGAAGGAAAGTTCACCGCCTTCCCCGGCATTGATTTTGCCAAAGAAAAATTGCCCCCTGCAGTCGGTGTGGCCGTCTTGGATTTCAACAAGGATGGCTGGATGGATCTCGCATTTACGCATGCCGGTGCGCCTGGCATCACTTTGTGGCGCAACGTCGAAGGAAAACAATTGCAGCGTGTTCCTCTGCCGGATTTCGCCTGGAAGCAAGGGTGGGGCCTGACTTCCATCGATTACGACAATGATGGCTGGCTGGACCTCCTTGCCGTTGGCGAAGGCACGAATGGCGCGGAAATCCGCGTATTGAGGAATTTGGGTTACGCAGGCTGGTCGGATGTCACGAAGGATTTGCAACTCGATAAAGTCAAGCTGAATGAGCCACGCGCTCTTGCCGTCGCAGACTTCAAGGGCGATGGCAGTCCGGATGTCGTGGTCACCCAGTCGTCCGGGGCGCCGGTGCTGCTGGAAAACGTCGGCGGCAACAAGAATCACTGGATGCAAGTGGATCTGAAAGCGCTCAACGACAACAAGAGTGGCATCGGCACCAAGATCGAAATTTTCGCAGGCGCACTGTATCAAAAATTCGAAGCGGGTGGCACCTCGGGCTATCTCGGACGCAATTCCGGAACGCTGCTGGTCGGCCTGGGCTCGGAAAAAGTTACCGATGCCGTGCGCTTGCTTTGGCCAACCGGCGTGCCCCAGGACGAAATCGATTTGGCCGCCAACAAAACACAAACCATTGGTGAACTGGACCGTCGCGGAAGTTCGTGCCCAATTCTATTTTCGTGGAACGGCAAAGAATACGAATTCATCGCGGATATGATCGGGCCTGGCGTGGTTGGCCACTGGATCGCCCCCGGCGTGCGCGATGTTCCGGATTCCGATGAATACTTGAAAGTGCCGGCAAAAGCGGCCAGCGCAAAAGGTGGCTTGCTCAGCTTCCGTTTCATGGAGCCCATGGAAGAAACCGTGTATCTCGACCAGGTGCGCCTGGTGGCCGTGGATCATCCATCGAACCTCGAAGTGAATCCGAACGAGCGATTCGTCAGCAATCCGCCATTCCCGGAATTTCGCGTAATCGCTACAGAAAATGCGCACATTCCCGCGGGCGCGTGGGACGACCAGGGGCGCGACGTGTTGCCTTTGCTCGCGAAACGTGACCGGAAATACGTGACCGATTTCGCAGGCCTGCCGTTTGCCGGCTTTGCCAAGTTGCACTGGATCGAACTCGACCTTGGCAACTGGGATTCCAGCAAAGCGCTGCGCTTGCTGCTCGATGGGTATACCGATTACTTCACCGCCACTTCGATGTACGCCGCAGACCAGGCGGGTATCAAAGTGATCGCGCCTTACGTCGAAGCGCAGAGCGCGCAAGGCCAGTGGGTGCGTGTGGTCGACGATATGGGCTTCCCGGCCGGACTGGAGCGCCTGATGGTGACGGACCTGACCGGAAAAATTCCCCCGAGCACGCGGCGCATTCGCATCGTATCGAACTTGAAGATTTACTGGGACCGCATCCGCATCGATCAGACTCCGCCGCAGAACAACGTCCGCGTAAGCGAAGTGCCGCTGGCCACCGCGCAGCTAGCATTCCTCGGCTATCCCAAGGAAATTCGCCTGCATCCCGCCAGCGATACGGTTTACTCCTACACGCATCGCAGCGCCACAGGCCCGTATGCCCGCGCGGCAGGGAATTACACGCGCTACGGCGACGTGAAAAATCTGCTCGAACGCTCAGACGACAAGTTTACGGTCTTCAGTTCCGGCGAAGGCGTGAAACTGGAATTCAATCCAGTGAGTGTGCCGCCGCTTCCCGCAGGGTGGGTCCGTGATTACTTCTTCTACGCTGATGGATTCGAAAAGGACCTCGACTTCTACGCTGCGAATGCCTTCACCGTGGAGCCTTTGCCACGGCATGGCTTGATTGCTTATCCCTATCCCGCGGGCCAGGAATACCCGATGGACCCGGACCATCTGAATTATCAGTTGGATTACAACACGCGGCAACGTTCGGATCGCATGCCGGGGAATTTGCGCTACGAATATCCCGCGCCCAATTGAGGAGCGCTCATGCGCAGAACTGGTGCCTCTACCATACGAGATGTGGCACGCGAGAGCGGGTATTCGGCGTCGACGGTCTCCATTGTTTTGAATAACGCGCCCCTGGCCCGCTATATTCCGGAAGAAACAAAAGGAAGAATCCACACGGCTGCTCGCCGCCTGGGCTACCGCCCGAATCCGCTGGCGCGCTCATTGCGAAGCCAGCGCTCGAACATCGTCGGAGTGATGGTCTTCGATATCACCGACCCGTTTTGCACGCCCATTTTGCGCGGCCTGGAAAACGGCTTATATCAGGCGAATTATCTGTCGTTGTTGGCGGATGCGCATAACGAACCGCATCGCTTCGAACGCTATCTAGAAATGCTGCTCGATCGTCGCGTGGAAGGCCTCATCGTTGTGGCCAACTGGCTGGTCACCGATATCAAGCTGCTGGCAGACCTGACAGAGAAACAGGTGCCCACCGTAATCGCCGGACGCGCCTTCGAAATCGAAAACATCAGCACCGTTTCCGTGGACAACGAAAGTGGAGCTGCTTTGGCGCTGGAACACCTTTGCCGGCTCGGACACCGCGAAATCGCCTTTTTGCGCGGGCCGAAAACACTGGCGAGCAGCGGCCAGCGTTGGAAGGGAATCCGTAATTTTGCGCAATCGGCCGGCTTGCGTCTGGATGCGAAGCGCATTGCAGAGTTACCGGAATCGCAGGATCCCAATTCCAGCTTTGAGGCCGCCGCACAACTCACCACGGAATTACTGCGCAGCGGAAAATCGTTTACCGCGCTGCTGGCGTTCGACGATATGACCGCGCTCGGCGCCTTGCGCGCGCTCAAACTCAAAGGTCTGCGCGTACCGGAAGATTGTAGCGTCGTGGGTTTCGACGATGTGGCGCAGGCCAGCCTGTCGGTGCCTTCACTCACCACGGTTCGCCAGCCCATGGAAGCGATGGGTTCGATGAGTGTCGGCATGGTGCTCGATGCCATCCAGGCCGTGGATCAGAAAAAGCAAATCCCGGTGTTGCGCCGCAAAATTCCCGCGGAGTTGGTCGTCCGGGAATCCACTCGAAGCTTGTCATCATCCTAAACTCGGCAAAGTAGCACAGGCTTTTAGCCTGTGGCCCCACCACCCAAAAAACCGCGTTGTCATCCTGAGGCCGCTGTTTGGCCGAAGGATCTCAACGTACACCGCGAGCACAATTCAAATCGAAAGCCCGGGACCGTTCGAAATCCGACGCGCAAAAACCGTGTTCACGACGACAACGCAAAGCTTCTGTCCTCCAAACGACTCAAGCGCCCACGCTTACCCACGATTTTTCCTGCGCGCTCTGCGAGATCGCCTCACACAGCATCAGTTCTTCGTGTCCTGTCTCAAAGGTCGGAAATGTGCGTTCCGCACGGAAATCACCCGCGGCGATATACGCGTACACGTCCTTGAAGAGCTGAACGAACGTATCGGGATAGCCTTCGGGATGTCCGCCCGGATATGCGGCGTAGCCCCGCGAATGGGGCGATTGCAGTGCCGGATCTTTCGGAAGCAGTTCGCTGGCGCGTTCGCGCCGGCCGATCCATAGATGATTCGGCGATTCAGAATCGAACGCCAGTGAACCTTCCGCGCCGTCAATTTCGAACCACAACCGCGCTTTGCGCCCCGGACTCACTTGCGAAACCGTCATCACGCCCCGCGCTTCGTTTTCGAAATGCAGCAACACGGACGCGTAATCATCGGTGGTGATCATCACTTCTTCGGTTTCCCCCGAACTCGCCTTCTGGAAGGATTCCACGCGGCCTTTGGGCCGATGGCGGGTCGGCAGAACCGTAGCCAGGTCGGCACACAACTCGGAGACTTTGCTGTTTGCCAGCCAGGTCACCAGGTCCAGCCAGTGCGTCCCGATATCCGAAACCGCACGAAGTTCTCCGCCCAGTTTCGCTTCAAGTCGCCAGTTCCAATCCGTGGGGAAAAGTAACCAGTCTTGCAGGAAGCTGCCGTGGATCAACTTGACGCGCCCGATAACACCTTCACGAATCAGAACGCGCGCTTCCTGACAAAGCGGGTAATACCGCAAATTGTAGGCAATCGCGCCGACCAATCCGGTTTCTTTCAGCAGCGAAACCAGCGCCGCGGATTCTCGCGAATCTAACGCTAACGGTTTCTCGCACAACACGTGTTTGCCCGCGCGCAATAGCTGGCTGGATTCTTGAAAGTGCAGATAATTGGGCGTGCACAAATGCACTACCTGCACCGAGGAATCGGCCGCTAATTCATCCAGCGAACTGTACGCGCGTGGCAAGTGCAACGTATCGGCCACCGCCTTCGAACGCTCCGGGGTGCTGCCAAGTGCGCCCTGCACCGAAATTCCGAGACGGCGCAATGCTTCCAAATGCGCGCGGCCCACAAAGCCCAGCCCAACAATCGCGGCGTTGAGTTGCATAGGGAATCCTTTTTGCGTGGAGTTGCAGCGACGCTATTTTAGCGTGAAATTCCCGTGCAACGCTGTAACGAGGGATGGGACGAATTACGGCGCACCAGAGGCTCGGAACGCCTCCAACGGATCGAGATAGCTTTGCTTCCAGAACGCATCGTGCGTGAGCGACCCCGCAACCACTTTCTGAATATCCTCGAGCGTAGCCGCCGCGATTCCACCATCGATGGCGTCGAAAATCACCGTCACGCCTTCCATCTTGCTGGACACGCCCGCCGATTCTTTCAGCGCTTTTTGAAACAGCGCGAGCGAATATTCCAGGCGCACCGCAGGTCCTGTCTCTTTCGCGTTCTGCGACACCGGCTGTACCGTGTAAATTTTTACGACTTTCCCCTTCAGCCCCGGCCAGTCCGCGGGAAAGTTGCCGATTTCATCATGTTCGATGCGGAAACCAGCATACTTTTCTTCGGGTCCGTGTTCTTCTTTGCCAATTCTTGCGGCGATCGATTCCGGCAGTAGCACCGCGCTTTGCCGCACATAGCCCCGCGAGTCTCCCGAGATTTCGATGTGGATCCAGCCATTCGCATCGTCAATGAACTCAAATTCATCATTCGCGGCGGCCTGGAACAATACCCGCGCCTCCGCCGCAGGCTTGGCATAGATCGGCGTGCCGGATATTTCTACGGCCACCAGATTCTGCGGATGCGCCTGGTTTTTCTGGATCTCTTGCAGATTTTGCAGCTGCGTGGTCAGTTGTGCCACGCGCCGCTCTTCCAGAACGCGCTGATTGCGCAGCGCCGCCACTTCGTCGGGAGTTTTCGCCACCGCCGATGTTTGCGGTTGGGGAATCAGCGCTCCTGCACCGGGCACTCCCGACAAATCGAGCTTCGGTTTCGGCGTCTCTGCGGATGCGCCCGCTGCCGAAGCCACAGGCTTGCCGGTCAGTTTTTCTTCGAGCCGATCGAGAAAGTCCAATTCCAGGCGTCCATTCGAAGGCAATACGTCGTAGCCGGATTTGCTGACGTCACGATCCGCATACCACGCGGTGATTTTGGCGGAAAGACGTACCATCGTGGCGCCATTGTCCCCGGGAAGAACTTCAATCGTGAATTGATAGAAGCCGCGTTCGTAGCGCTCCAGCGGCTTGCTGACGGGCCCCACAAAACCGTCCAGAACGGGGAGCTTTTGCCCAGCGTAACCCTGCAGCTCTTTTAAGGCTTGCTCCACTTCCGGCTTTGCTTTCGCAAAGCTGCGCGCGTAGGGAGTCGTTTGTCCTTGAACCGCAGCCGCACAAACAATCAGTACTGCAATTGCGGTGATCCAGCGGCGTGTGTACCCATGTATGCACTTCACGGTAACGGCTCCAGCTGTTCCACCGGAAGCCACCCGCGCTGGCCCTCCGCGGTTTCCACGCCCAACCAGTGAGGAGTCACGATCAGCACCACCACTTCCGAATGGGCGGGTAAAGTTTTTAAATTCGCCGCGGACTGGAACGGAGCGCCCTTGAGATCCGCCCCTGGTGCTTTCACGTGGCGCTCCAGTTCGCGTCGCAGCGCATCGATTTGTTGTTCCAGGTCTTTCTCGCTCGTCTGCGCGTTGTTAACCCGCGCGGCTTCTTCTTCACGCTGGCGCGCATAGCTCTGCCGCACCAGTTCTGCGCTCAGTGCGCGGCGCCGCGCATCCGCCGCTTCCATGGCGGCTTCCTGCAGTGAATCCAGCGCGTCCTTCACTTCGTTCATTTCGAATTTCTCGACGTTGCCGTCCGAGGCATGCACTCGATTGTGCGCACCTTCGAGGTAAACGGCATCGATCTTCACGCGCGTACGTTCAGGATTCACCGGAATCACCACATAGCGTACCGCGATCGTGCCCATGTCCGCGGTGTCCAGGAAATGGCGCGGAGCAATGGCCTTCTCGCGAATCTTGTAGTAGACCTCGCCGGGTCCGGTCCAAGGATCGAACAGCGGTGTCGACTTAACCGCCTCCGCGCCCGTTAAAGTCGGCTCTTTGTCGAAAACCAACGTGCCATGAACGATGTGGTCGCTTTGCACCGAGATTACCGCTTGCCGCACGTCGTCGATGGGTGCCAGAAATTCACGTACGATGCCCGGCGTCGTCAGTTCCGTCGGCGACAACGACGGCATCGCGAGAAGAGATGCGGCGCCGAGCAGCATCAAGCGATTCGCCACTTTCTGTGCGCGGCACAATAACGATTTTGCGGCTTTGCGCTGAATCATAGTCCTGTGTTCGTGAGTACCCTTGTTAGCGCGAACCGCGTTTTCTGTCAAATTCGCCCTGTTTTTCCGGAAAGTCGGATAACCCTGACCCCGTACCAGAACGTACTCGTTGGAAATCCTGAATAATTTTTTTAATCGTTGCAAGAAAACTCTTGCATTCGGCATAAAAACCGGAGTAGCATCCGCCCCGGTTCAGGGGCTGGATGTTTTGACCGAGCTCTTTTGACGGAGAGTCGGCGGAACCTTCGGTGAGTGGGGTCGGTCGTTCGCGTGCTTAGGGGTGAGCGGCGAAGGGCTTTCTCTTCTTGGTGTACACAGGTTACACACTCCCTCAAAAAAAACTGAATAGAACGAGACCCTAGTTGTCTGCTCAACGTAGTCGCCCACGTTTGGAGGAGGCGGGTATGGAATCTTTGCGCTCAGAGGGTTCGCGGAGTCCGTTCGTCCGTCCGGTTAGGTTTTGGCTGTTCGGCGTTATTTTCTTGGCGATTTTTCTGATCAACTGTAGTCCCGCCAGTGCGATTCCGGCTTTTGCGCGGAAGTACGGGCTCCCGTGTTCTTCTTGCCATGAAGGCTGGCCGAAGCTCAGTTACTTCGGGCAGCAGTTCAAGGACAATGGGTACCAACTCGGAAACGACCGAGATGCCCCTATCTTCCAGCAAGCGGCCTATTGGCCAGTTACCTTCCGCATCACTCCTTTCTGGTCGCGAGAGAGCACCAGTCAGGTCGCAGTCGACCAAGGCAATGGTCAGGCCAAGGTCACTACGGACGGATTCAACTGGACCGGCTTGGACTTTCACACCGGCGGCACACTGGCAAAGAACATTTCCTTTTACGTGCTGCCTTCCTCCGACGAGTTCGGCAGCTTCCACTTCGAGTCCGTATGGGCAAGACTCGACAACGTTGCGGGCAGCACTTGGCTGAACTTCAAGATGGGTAAGTTCGAACTCGACAATCTGCTGTCGGAAAAACGTATTCTCACACTCAGTTCCGTGGGCGGCCAATATTGGAATTACCACTTCCAGCCCTTCTCGTCGCCGGGTGTCCCTGAGAATTACACGTTCGGCATCGGTGACAACCAGGTCGGCTTCGAATGGCTGGGCCACTCCGCCGACGACCGAACACGCGTTTCCGCTTCCATCCTCACCTCGAGTGATGGAAACCCAGACGTGCCCTACTCCAGTTCTTACGACATGTTCTTCACGGCCAGTCGCGCCTTTCAGGTTGGGAATTTAGGCGTGCAGAGGATTGGCGGCTTTGCCTACATTGGCCAAGCGCCGACGTATTACCAGTACACTTCGACCTCGACCACCGAAGTCGGTGTGGACAGCGTGACCGGCGCAGTGGTGAATTCGAGCACAACCACGCCCGTTGCGGGAACCGGCACCGGAAACAAATGGTTCGAGCGCTATGGCATCATCGGCGAGATGTACATCAAGAAATACAACCTGACCGCGATTTATTTCCGCGGTCACGACAGCCCATGGCTTGGTACGGACACGGCGGCCCTCCCCGGTGCCGTATTGCCCGCCGGGGCGCAAGCACCAACCTGGAATGGCGCTCTGTTTGAAAGCAACTATGATTGGGGACCGCGCCTCGTCCTCATCAATCGCTATGAACTGGTACGCATGTCGCAGCAGGCGTTCACCAGCAACCCGGGCAACCTGGGCAACCTCGACACTCTAACCTTTGGCGCCCGCTACTATCCTTTCATCAACAGCCGCGCGGGATTCGCGTACCACGCCGAATACGGCATCATCTGGCAGAAAGGCGCTTCGCCGGTCACCAACGGCAACTTAACTACCAGTAGTTTGCTGTTTGGGTTTGACTTCGACTTCTAAAGGGAGCTGACGACCATGCGCAAAATGAACTACTCGCTCGTTATCGCTAGTTTCGTCCTGCTTTCCTGTGCTTTTCTTTACTCCACCCGTGCGGCCGCTCAGGATTCCGGGCAAGCTTCGGCGCAGGCGGCTCCCGCGGAAGCGGCTCCGGGAAGCGTGCCAATACCGCGGGCGCCCACTCCTCCGGGCATGCGTTATCCCGAGGGAACCTCGCACATCGGCAACCTTACCGGCCATACGAACGGTCAAGATGCTGGCGGGGATCTCTACTACCGCTACTGTTGGGGCTGCCACGGAGCTCGCGGTGACGGTAACGGCGAAAATGCGCCCTACGTTACGCCGACGCCGCGCAATTTCACTGCTGCGGTGTTCAAGTGCCGCTCCACGCCGACTGGCTATTTGCCGACCGACGAGGACCTCTACAACACGTTAGACCGGGGCATCATCACCTCCAACATGCCCCGCTGGAACACCCTGAGCAACCAGAACCGCGCGGACTTGGTGGCTTTCATCAAAACCTTCTCGCCGCGTTGGACCACCGAAAAGCCTGGCACGCCCATCACCATTCCGCCTGAACCAAAAGTCACGCTGGAAAGCATCAAGCATGGCAGAGAACTGTTCACTAAATTGGAATGCTGGAAATGCCACGGCCCGCAAGGCCGCGGTGACGGCCCGTCCGCCAGCACACTCACCGACAGCAACGATCAGCCCATTCGTCCTTACAACTTTTACACCGGCTACCGTTTCAAGTGTGGTACCACCAATCAGGATCTCTACAAAATCTTCATGACGGGCGTTGATGGAACCCCGATGCCTTCGTTCGCCGATGTCATCAAGCCCGAAGAGGCTTGGGATTTGGTGCACTTCCTGCGCACGCTCCAGATCTGGCACAAGAGTCCGGAGTTGGCCCTCTGGGAAAGCACGCCGGAAGGCCGCGCCTACGTGCAATCGGAAAAGGTTATGAACGTCGAGACCGGTTCGGGTATTCATCCATAAACGCTCTTGGCATTTGTTTTCTTCAAGGAGGAAGTCGCATGCGTATCAAGCAAGTGGTTCTCGCCGGTTTCGTAGGACTGGCGGCGGCTGCGATTGCCGCTGCGGGGCCGACGCCCGCCGGGGGCACGGTCACTGGCAAAGTAACCTACGAGGGCACGCCGGCCAAGATGAAGCCCATCGACATGTCCAAGGAGCCGTCGTGCGCCAAGATGTATGCCACGCCGCAGTTGGCGGAAACGGTGGTCACCGGGCCCGGCAACAGTCTGGAAAATGTCGTGGTTTACATTTCCGCGGGCGCTCCCGATGATCCCGCTCCATCCACGGCGGCAGTATTTAACCAGAAAGGCTGCCGCTACATCCCGCACGTGCTGGCCTTCCAGGTCAACCAGGAACTGAAAATCGTCAACGAGGACCAGACCTCTCACAACATTCACCCGCTACCGAAACTCAACCGCGAATGGAACAAATCGCAACCTCCCGGGACCCCGCCGATCAGCGAAAAGTATGACAAGGCGGAAATCTTCCCGGTGAAGTGCAACGTTCACCCGTGGATGCACGGCAACTTCGCGGTCCTGAAGAATTCGCACTACGCGGTTACCGGCGATGGCGGTGCTTTCACGCTGGCGAATCTGCCCCCGGGCAAATACACCATCACCGCATGGCACGAATCCTACGGCGAACTCACTCAGCAAGTGACCATTACGGGTTCGGAAACAAAACCGGTCAACTTCGTATTCAAGGCCAAGCCCTATTAATTAGGGCTTGGCGGTTCCGTTTGGTTCAGGGCGTTTAAGGTAACTGAAGTCAACATCAACCAAGATCGCCCCCGTTTTTGGGGCGGAGGCGAGGAGCAATGGGGAAGCTGTTAGCGATCGTACTGATCATTATTGCCATAGCGTCTGCCTACCCGATCGTGACGCACATGTTTCCGCTGCCTGAGGATATTTCCACACACGGCCATGCGATTGATGAGCAGTTGAACGACACGATGTGGGAAGCGGGCGTTTCCTTTGTCGCGGCGCAGTTGGTTCTCGCCTTCTTTGTATGGTCCTTCAGCGGACGCAAAGAAGGCGCCCCACTCAAGAATTTTCCCGGCGGAGCGCGCGTGATGGTCATCGGCGCTTTTTTGCTCGTCGGTACGGAAATACTGGCGCTCGGGGTCTTGGGACAGAAAGCTTGGGCGAATGTCTACTTCACTCCGCCGAAGCCCGACGCCATTCAAATCCAGGCGCAAGCCGAACAGTTTGCGTTCTACTTCCGCTATCCCGGCCCGGACGGCAAGTTCGGTGGTTTACATCCCGACAAAATCGACGAAGGCAACCAGAACTATTTTGGCTTGGACCCGGCGAATGAAGTGGAGGCGCGCGACGACATTGTGTCCGGCGAGTTGGTCGTGCCAGTCAACCGCGAAGTCCATCTCATGATGCACGCCAAGGATGTAGGTCACTCCTTTTACGTCCGCGAGTTGCGCATTCAGCAGGACTTCGTGCCCGGACTGGATCTCTCCCTGCATTTCACCGCCACCAAAGTCGGAAAATACGAAATTGTGTGCACCCAGCTCTGCGGCTTGGGGCACTACAACATGAAGGCCTACCTCAACGTAATGGCCGAGCCCGATTACGAAAAATGGTTGAAGGATCAGGCGGCACAGTAGAAGCAAATCTTTCGCGCTGCCGCGATGCCCAAACGCGGCGAGCGTGGCTCTCTTCGAGCGAGGTGATTCGATGACGGAAGGTTCGGTTCAACAGGCTCACGTACACGCGCCACCGGAAGGTTTCATCCGGAAGTACATTTTCAGCCTGGACCACAAAGTAATCGGCAAGCAGTATTACGCCTTGGCCTTGGTCGCTGTGTTTACCGGAATGATTCTTTCCTGGTTGATGCGGATCCACATGGTCTGGCCCGCCGCCAAAATTCCCTTGCTGGAGCATCTCTCCAGCGCCGGTGCGCCGGGCGGTATCATCACTCCGGAATACTACCTCTCGCTGATGACCATGCACGGAACGCTGATGGTGTTCTTCGTGCTCACCAACGCGCCTTTCGCCGCCTTTGGCAATTACTTCCTGCCGATTCAAATCGGCGCAGAAGACATGGCCTTCCCCCGCTTCAACATGATGTCTTTCTGGACCACCTTCATCGCCTGGGTCGTGTTGATGCTTGCTTTCGTCATCCCGGATGGCCCGCCCATCGCCGGCTGGACCAGTTATGCTCCGCTCAGCGCCGTCGGCAAAGACGCCGGGCCCGGTATGCAATGGGGCATGAGCTTATGGGGCCTTTCGATCGCTATCTTTTGCATCGCTTCGCTGCTGGGCTCCCTGAACTTCATCGCCACCACTTTGGATCTGCGCGCCAAGGGCATGACCCTGATGCGCATGCCGCTGTGCACCTGGGCGTGGTTCATCACTTCCTGCATCGCGTTACTGGCCTTTGCCGTATTGCTGCCCGCCTGCATTCTGCTGATTCTTGATCGTCACGCCGGCACCAGTTTTTACATCCCGGCAAATTTGGTGGTCAGCGATCGCTTGCAGCCCCACTCGGGCGGTTCACCGCTCCTGTGGCAACACTTGTTCTGGTTCTTCGGCCATCCAGAGGTCTACATCGCCATCTTGCCGTCGATGGGCATCGTTTCGCATGTGCTGATGAACAGCCTGCGCAAGCCCCTGCTCAGCGCCAAGGTGGTCATCTACTCGATGATGTCCATCGGCTTCCTGAGCTACATGGTTTGGGGACATCACATGTTCCTCAGCGGCATGAATCCCATGTCGGCCTTGGCCTTCTCGTTCCCGACTTTGACCATCACCATCCCCGCTACCGTGCTGACGCTCATCTGGCTGGGCAGTTTGTACGGTTCGAATCTTCAGATCAACTCCGCTTCGCTGTTTGCTCTGGGATTTATCTCCATGTTCGTAGCAGGCGGGGTCAGCGGCTTTTTCCTCGCTCAACCGTCGATCGACATCTACCTGCACGCCACCTACTTCGTGGTCGGCCACTTCCACATGGTCATGGGTGTTGCTTCGCTTTTCGGCGTGTTCGCTGGAACCTATTTCTGGTTCCCGAAGATGACCGGGCGCATGATGAATGAAACTCTCGGCAAACTGCACTTCTGGTTTACGTTCGTCGGCGCTTATTGCATTTTCATGCCGTTCCACTATTTGGGATTGATCGGCAACGTCCGTCGTTACCAATCCTTTGTGGACGATTTCATGCAGCCCTATCTTTCCGTCCACAAATTTATGACCATTGCCGCGCTCATCACCGGCGCTGCGCAATTCATCTTTTTGTTCAACCTGATTCATAGCCGTTTCAAGGGCAAAGTCGCTCCCATCAATCCATGGAAAGCCACGTCGCTTGAGTGGTCCATTCCGTCGCCTCCACCCTGGAACAACTTTGGCGATAAGCATCCGGTCGTGTACCACGATCCTTATCAGTATGGAGTGAGGGGCTCACAGGGCGACTTCGTTATGCAGGACTCTCCCGAGCAAGTCGTACCTGCGAGTGGTGATTAGCAAGGGGGGCGCGGCGCGGGGTCTGCCATGTCCTCCGCGCCGCGAGACTTGGTTAAGGAATAGGAGCTTATGTCTTCCACGATTGCCACGGTGAACACGCACGCGAATGCACTCCGTCCGCCACAGCGCGCTTCCGCCCAAGCCGCGCTGGCCAACTCCGGACAGGAGCGCGCCTCTACCAGCGGCATCTGGGTGGGGCTCTTCGCCATTACCATGAGCTTCGCGGCGTTCACCAGTGCGTTGTTTGTGCGTGAGGGAACTGCGGACTGGATTCACCTGGCGCTGCCCTCGATTCTTTATCTGAATACTCTGGTGCTTCTGGCTAGCAGCTTTTCGCTGGAGTCTGCGCGACGCGCGCTCTACGGAAACGCAGCGATACACGACAGCCAGCCCAGCAGAAAAGCCACCGCATGGGTGCTCCTCACCTTGTTGCTCGGCCTGGGATTTTGCGCCGGGCAATTCCGGGCCTGGCAAGAACTGCGCGCGGACGGAATTTACCTGGCCACCAACCCGAACAGTTCCTTCTTTTATCTACTCACCTTTTTGCATGCTTTGCATGTTCTCGTAGGCATTCTTGTGCTGGCGTACGTGGCTGGCCGTTTGGTAGGCAGCCATCGCACCTTGCGCCGCAGCCTGTTCCAGAACACCGCGATCTACTGGCATTTCATAGCTGTGCTTTGGGTTTATTTGCTTTTGTTGTGCCGCACCAAGCTCTAAGCGACGGTTTCGGGGGAGAGACAGTGAGCGAAACGGACGTGGCAGTACACGAACACGGACCCTTAATGGAGGAATCGCCGTACGCGATTCCTTCGCGCAAGTTCACCATGTGGTTGTTCATTATCTCGGACGCCGTCACTTTTGGCGCGTTTCTTATGTCCTACGGATACCTCCGCGTGGCCACGCCAAACTGGATCCGCCCGTTCGAGACCGGCAGCGTTCTGAACGTGGTCATCATGACCATCGTGCTCATCACCAGCAGCTTGACCATGCTCGGCGCGGTGGACGCCGCCAAGGCCGGCGACAAGTCCAAAGCCATGCGCTTTTTGTACTCGACCATGGCCCTTGGTGCTCTTTTCGCCATTCTGCATATCCGGGAATGGTCGGAATTGATCGGCAAAGGCACCACCATCAGCTCTGGATTGTTCGGTGAAACCTTCTTTACCATTACCGGCTTGCACCTGCTTCACGTCATCAGCGGGGTCATCGCGCTGTTTGTTGTAGCCATGAAATTTTCCCGCGGCCGTCTGACACCCAGCCACGTGGAAACCACCGGCTTGTACTGGCACTTTGTTGACCTGGTCTGGATGTTTGTGGTGCCTATGGTCTATTTGACCAATATTGTGCGTTGAGATTGCCACGCAAGGAGAAATAATGAGCGCTGCCACTGCTTCGGGAAATGTCCTGCGAAAATATCTTCCGGTATATTTTGTGCTGATCGCCATCTTTCTGGTGGAGTTATTTCTCGCCTTCCACGTCACCTCCACCAGCGCGCTCGTGGTTCTGCTTTTGCTCTTGGCGGTGTGCAGCGCCAGCCTTGGCTTGATGTACTTCATGCATCTTGGCGAGGAGCGCCGCGGGCTGTTCTTGACTCTTATTCCGGTGACCATCTTTGTGTTGCTCATGATGAATATGTGGTGGTCAGACGGCGTGCGCCTCTTGCACATGCGCCCCGGAGCGCAGTAGGCTCTTATGCGCTCGGTAGCCCGGGAGGGAACCATGACCAAACTGCGGCACATTTCCCGATTCATCGCTTTCGGCGTGGCTCTGGCGACACCAGCGCTGACCTGGGCCCAGAGTTGTGCCCTCTGTTATACACAGGCGGCCGGCTCCGGTTCCCGCATGATTGCAGCCCTGCGCAGCGGCATCCTGATTCTCGCCGTACCTCCAACGTTATTTTGTGTGGGAATCACCTGGATGGCCTACAAAAAACGCAATCAGTTCAACGACGGCAACTCCGAAAAATTTACCCAAATGGAAGAGTAGTCCATTTCAGCGACCAGCATGGCCCTGCGCTTCACTCCAGCCACTTGTATTCAGAAAAGTTTGTGTAGTGGCTGGTCTTAGACCGGCATCACCGCAAGCTGTAGATGCTTCTCAATAAATCTCACCAGACCCGTCATCGCTTTCTCGCCAAGTGCCCGCTCAATGGACAGTTGTCATCCTCAGCGCAGCGAAGGATCTCAACCACTGCCCCCTAAAAACAGAACAGCCCGGCGGTGCGATCCACTATGCACGCCGGGCTGTCGTTACCCTTCTTAATGAGCTTGCACGATCACCAGAGAGTAGGAGATCCAACTCATTACAATCGCCCCCAGAGAACCGAAAATCAGGAATAAGGCGAGTGCCTTCCGGCTGACTTGCTCGTTGCCCAGCTCAGACATAAGTTGCGCTCCACGTTGTGATTTGTGATTCCCGCGGGTACCCCAAGTGTGCTGGATTATACATGCACAATGACGTTAAGCAAGGTTCAAATTACACCGAATTTCGCCCATGTTTCGGCTGCAATCGAGAGCCACCGGGGTTGTGCGCGCCGGTACTCTCGCTTTCGGTGATTGACTTCGCGCCTCACCGCCCATAGCATACGACTCGACGCTCCCCGTGAATTTCACTTCGCCTATCGCCTGAATGCCCACTCTTGCGCGCAAACTGAACCTCTGGAATTACTTCGCCCTCGGCTTCGGCACCATGATTGGCACCGGTTGGGTGGTGGTCATGGACGATTGGCTGGGCCGCGGTGGCTCCGTCGGCGCGATGCTCGGCTTTGCGCTGGGCGGCGTTTTGCTGCTGCCCGTAAGCTATGTGTACGGCGAGTGGGTCAAGCGCTTGCCAGACGCTTCAGGTGAAGCCGCTTACACCGCGCAAGTCTTCCCGCCGTTCGTCAGCTACATCACCGGCTGGATCATGTTGCTGGCGTATTTCATCGTTTGTCCGTGGGAGGCAGTAGCGGTTGGCAAATTAGTGGCCTTTCTGTTCCCGCGCCTGGATGTTTGGGAGTTGTACCGCGTCTCGGGACAGCCCGTATTTCTTCCACGCCTGTTGCTGGGCGCAGCGCTGACTCTCTTTCTCGCTTGGTTGAACTATCGCGGCATCCGCGCCAGCGCTACTTTCCAGAACTGGACGACCACCGCGGTCCTCGCCGTGTTTCTCTTTCTGTTGCTCACTAGCGCGCACAGCGGCCACCCCGCCAATTTGCAGCCGTACTTCCGCCAGGCGCCGCTGCTTTCGATTTTGCTGACACTGCAAATCGTGCCCTACTTCGTCACGGGTTTCGAATCCGTGCCCAAAGTTGCCGAAGAATCGCATCCGGGATTTCCACCTCAAAATTTTTTCAAGGCGATTGCCATGGCTCTCTTGGTGGGCGCGGGTTTCTACACTTTGATGATTGGAGCCGTTTCTTACATCGCGCCTTGGCAAGGTTTGCTGGACCGCAGGTTCGCAACCGCAATTGCCTTTGCGCAAGGCACCCACACCACTTGGATTTCGCGATTGATTCTGGCGGTTACCTTGGTAGGCTTGCTCCAGGTATTTAATGGCAACTTCGTGGCGGCCTCGCGCATGGTGTTTGCCTTCGGCCGGCGCAACACCATCCCGCAAATGTTTGCCGCGATTGATCCCGTCCACCAAACACCCACGGTGGCCATCGCGGGCGTCACGGTTGGCACGCTCGCGGGATTGCTCGTCGGCGACGCGCTACTTGTGCCGGTTACCGAAGTAGGCTCCATGGCTTCTGCGTTTGGCTGGCTGGCGGCTTGCGTATCCTTATATATAGTGGTTCGGGAAACGCGACTCCGCTGGTTGTCCGCCGCGGGAGGCCTCGTCTCCCTGGTGTTTGTGCTGATGAAGTGGCTGCCGTGGGTTCCGGGCCATTTCAGTTTGGCAGAATGGATCGCTCTAGCAGCCTGGCTGGCGTTGGGTTTTCTCTTCCACTGGCGCTTGCGCCCGGCTCGATGAAACGTCTCGTGTATACTTTTAGTTTGGCCAACACGCGCGAATGATTCCTTACCTTCATCTAGGACCACTCACGATCCCCACATTTGGCTTGATGGTGGCGTTGGCGCTGATCACCTCAGCGTATATCCTGCAAGCCGATTTCGACCGCCGCGGCATGAAGGCCGATGCCTTCTTCATGATCACCGTCGCGGGGCTGACCGGCATCCTCGGCGCCAAGCTGTATCACTTGCTGGAACCCGATAATCGCCAACTGTTTTTCGAACATCCTTGGGACATGCTCCTCAGCCGTTATGGCTTTGCTTGGTTCGGCGGATTCCTCGGTGGCTTCGGCGCGCTGTTGCTGCTTGGTTGGCGAGCCAAGTTTCCGCTGCTGCAATTTTTGGACGCGTGTTCCCCTGCCGCCAGCTTTGGATATGCCATTGGGAGAATTGGCTGCTTTCTCTCCGGTGATGGCGATTACGGTAAGCCCACATCCCTGCCGTGGGGTATGGCTTTTCCGAACGGCGTTGTCCCCACGACGCAAACTTGCATGGAGCGCGGCTTTCCTGCGGATTGCCGTGTGCATCCCGCTCCGCTCTACGAACTGGTCATCTGGAGCGCCATCGGCGCATTGCTGTGGTACCTGGGAGGCAAGATCCTCAAGAATCCGCAGGCTAGCGGCACCATCTTATGCCTCTATCTGATTCTTACGGGTATCGCACGCTTCCTGGTGGAAATTATTCGCATCAATCCGCCGTGGATTCTCGGTCTCTCCAACGCCCAAGTCGCCAGCGTGGTTTCCGTAATCGCCGGTGTCGCGCTGCTACCTTTTGTCATTCGTGGCAATCGCGCGGTCAGCTAACGTCGCGTCCCGCAAATTCCTGGAATTTCTCTTTGGGAGGTGGCGGCTTCAGCCGCCACGCAAGTCGTCACGAACGAGTTGGGCTTCAGCCCCTGAAGCCTCTGCGGTTTGTTCACAGGCCGCTTTCCTGTCTGCCCGCGTGAAATCTACTCCAGCATCTGCCGCAGCACGTACTGCAGGATGCCGCCATGCTTGTAGTAGGACACTTCCTCGGGCGTATCCACGCGGATGCGCGCCTGGAACGTTTTCACTTTGCCGTCCGCCGATTTTGCGTGTACGGTCGCTTCCTTGCGCGGCGCTAACGTAGACACGCCTTCGACGCTGTAAACCTCGTGACCGCTCAAGCCCAGCGATTCCCGATCCTCTCCCGCCAAAAACTCCAGCGGAAGCACACCCATCCCCACAAGGTTGCTGCGGTGGATACGCTCGAAGCTTTCCGCCAGCACCGCGCGGACTCCCAGCAAACGCGTGCCCTTGGCTGCCCAATCGCGCGACGATCCGGAGCCATACTCTTTTCCCGCGATCACCAGCAGCGGCACGCCTTCTTCCCGATACTTCACCGCCGCTTCGTAAATAAACATTTTCTCGCCGTCGGGCAGATGCAGAGTCCAGCTGCCTTCTGTGCCCGGCGCCAGTTGATTGCGCAGGCGAATGTTCGCAAAGGTACCGCGCATCATCACTTCATGATTGCCGCGCCGGGCGCCATACGAATTGAACTCGTGCGGTTTCACGCCGTGGGCAATCAGGTATTTCCCGGCGGGCGATTCCACCGCAATGGACCCGGCGGGCGAAATGTGGTCCGTCGTGACGCTATCCCCTAGGACCGCCAGAACACGCGCGCCCTCGATATCGGCAAGCGCCGGCGGATTCTTCGGCATGTTTTCGAAATACGGCGGCAACTTGATGTACGTGGAATTGTCTTCCCACTGGTACAAATCGCCTTCCGGCACCTGCATGCCTTTCCAATGCGCATCGCCTTCGAATACTTCGCTGTATTCTTTGCGATACTGTTCCGTGTTCACGGCCGCGCGCACCGTGGCCTCCACCTCTTGCGGTGTGGGCCAAATCTCGCGCAGATACACGGGTTTTCCCGCGGAGTCGTTGCCGATCGCTTCGCTGGTGAGGTCCAGGTCCATGCGTCCGGCAAGGGCATACGCCACCACTAGCGGCGGCGAAGCCAGATAGTTCGCGCGCACCAGCGGATGCACCCGCCCTTCAAAATTGCGATTGCCGCTCAGTACCGCCACGGCAACCATATTATTTTCCTTGATTGCTGCGCCAATGGGTTCCGGCAGCGGTCCGCTATTGCCAATGCAAGTGGTGCAGCCATAGCCGACGAGGTGGAATTTCAGTTTTTCTAAATACGAAATCAGTCCGGACGTTTGCAGGTAGTCGGTGACCACCTTCGAGCCCGGCGCCAGGCTGGTCTTCACCCACGGCTTTACTTGCAGCCCGCGCTCCACCGCTTTCTTTGCCACCAGCCCGGCGCCCAGCATCAGCGAAGGATTCGAAGTGTTCGTGCAACTGGTGATCGCCGCGATCACCACGGCTCCGCTCGAAAGCGGGAACGCGTTGCCGTTATTTTTCACCGCAACTTCCTTCACCGGTGAACCTTCCACGATCTTCGTGAACGAGCTTTTCGCGTTCTTCAGCGGCACGCGATCTTGCGGCCGTTTCGGGCCGGCCACCGTCGGCTCCACGGTGCCCAAATCCAATTCCAGCTTGTCGCTGAATTGCGGATCGGGCGTGCCATCCGTGCGAAACAGCGATTGTTCCTTGCAATACGCTTCTACCAGCGCGATTTGTTCATGGCTCCGCGCAGTGAAGCGCAGGTACGACAGCGTTTCGTCGTCCACCGGGAAGAATCCCATTGTGGCGCCGTACTCCGGAGCCATATTCGCGATGGTCGCGCGATCCGGTACGCTCAGGTTGGAAAGTCCAGAACCGTAAAACTCCACGAACTTTCCGACCACGCCTCTCTTGCGCAGCATTTCCGTAACCGTCAGCACCAGATCCGTCGCCGTCGAACCTTCCGGCAACCGTCCGTGCAGTTTGAAGCCGACAACCTCCGGCACCAGCATCGACAGCGGCTGGCCCAGCATCGCCGCTTCTGCTTCAATTCCGCCAACGCCCCAGCCGAAAACGCCAAGCGCATTCACCATTGTCGTGTGCGAGTCCGTGCCCACCAGCGAATCGGGAAATGCCTCCAGGCGATTGCCATTCGGCATAGAGCAAACCACACGCGCCAGGTATTCGATGTTCACTTGGTGGCAGATGCCGGTATCGGGCGGCACCACTTTGAAATTGCGGAAGGCAGTCTGTCCCCAGCGCAGGAATTGGTAGCGCTCCAGGTTGCGTTGAAATTCCAGTTCCGCGTTCAGGTCAAACGAGTTTTTCTGCCCAAAGCTGTCCACCTGCACCGAATGATCAATCACCAGTTCCGCCGGAAACAGCGGGTTGATCCTCTTGGGATTTCCTCCCAACTTCCGCATCGCCTCTCGCATTGTGGCCAAGTCGACCACCGCGGGCACGCCCGTAAAATCCTGCAGCAATACGCGCGCAGGCATGAACGCAGTTTCTTTTTGCGGACCGTTCGGTTTCCATTGCGCCAACGCACGGATATCGTCGGCGTGCACGAAGCGGCCATCTTCGCAACGAAGCAAATTTTCCAGAAGAATGCGCAACGAGAAGGGCAGATGACCTGCGGAACCGAGTCCCTGCTGTTCGAGTTTCTCCAGACGATAAATCTCGAAAACTTGTGCACCTACGCTGAGTTTGTCGCGGGCGCCAAACGAATTTGCGGCGGAAATCGGCATGCTCGGGTCCTTTCGAAGGGGCAATCTTCTTATGATAACCGAAATCGCAGGTGCAGGCGGACGCGGATATAATGAGGCGTCGTGAACATTGCGCTGATCTCCACATATGAACTGGGCCGTCAGCCCTTCGGGTTAGCTTCGCCCGCGGCGTGGCTCCGCCAACGCGGCCATCTCGTCAGCTGCCTCGACTTATCGCGTGAGCCGCTGAATCAACAAGTTATTCGCGAAGCGGGTTTGATCGCTTTTTATGTGCCGATGCACACTGCCACGCGCCTCACGGTGGAACTGTTGCCCTCCATCCGCGAATTGCATCCCAAGGCGTATCTTTGCGCCTATGGCTTGTACGCTTCGCTCTCCGCAGAGATTCTTCGCGCTCAGGGAATCGCCCATTTGTTGGGCGGTGAATTTGAGCAGGCCCTCGCCGATCTTGCCGAGCATCTTTCCGGACTTTCCGCGTTGCCGCACATTCATCCTTTGGACTCGAACGTATCGCTGAGCCGCCTGCGCTTTCAGGTGCCCGATCGCTCCGGCCTGCCTCCACTCCGTTCCTACGCGCACTTGGTGCTGCCCTCCGGCGAGCATCGAGTTGTAGGCTACACAGAAGCGAGCCGCGGCTGCAAACATCTGTGCCGACACTGTCCGGTGGTCCCGGTCTATGAAGGGGTATTCCGCGTTGTGGATCGTGAAGTAGTGCTCGCGGACATTCGTCAGCAAGTCGCTGCCGGCGCCCGGCACATTACGTTTGGCGATCCCGATTTTTTCAATGGTCCGGGACATGCCATTCCCATCGTTGAAGCGCTCCACCGCGAATTTCCCGACCTCACCTACGATGTCACCATCAAGGTCGAGCATCTTCTTCAGAATGCGGATTTGCTTCCCACCCTCCACGATACCGGCTGTTTGTTCATCATCTCCGCCGTAGAATCGCTGGATGACGCGGTGCTGCAGAAGCTGGAGAAAAGCCACACGCGCCCGGATTTCTTCGATGCTGTCGAATTATGCCGCCGTGCGGGCGTCTCCCTTCAGCCAACCTTTATTCCCTTCACGCCCTGGACCACCTTCGACCAATTACTCGATCTGTTCACACAAATCAACACGCTCGACCTGTTTGAAGCCGTGGGCCCTATCCAGCTCGCTATTCGCTTGTTGATTCCCGCTGGCTCGCGCTTGCTGGAATTGTCGGAAATCCGCGACCTCGTTGGCCCGTTCGACGCCAACGCCCTGGTCTATCCCTGGAAAAATTGGAACCCCGCCATCGACCAACTGAGCGACGACCTGCAGGAAATCGTCGCCACCAGCGAAAAGCTCAAGCGCTCCCGCTCCGCGACCTTCGAAAAAATGTGGCGTGCCGTACGTCAAGCCGCTAATCAAGATGTTGACATGCCCATGCAACCGGTTCTTGCCTCGCGCGCCACTGTCCCTTATCTCAATGAGCCTTGGTATTGTTGAGCGGAGCCCACGCGGGACCAGTTGGTCCCCATCGCCAAAGCTCGCGATACCCTTCGTCAGGTGGAAACCTTCTTATAGACGTGTGCCATGACACCTAACAAACGAGTCCTACTCTTTGCCACCAAACTCGGCTACCAAACCCGCTCTTTCCAAGCCGCGGCGGATCGCTTGCGCGTCGAGATTGCCTACGTTACCGACCGCTGCAGCCATCTCGACGATCCCTGGAATGACCGTGCTCTCCCCGTTCATTTCGAGTTACCCGAGGGCGCGGCCGCTAAAATTTTGGAATCGCAGGGCGGTTTGCCTGTGGATGGCATACTCGCGGTGGGTGACCGGCCAAGTGTGACCGCCGCCTATGTCGCGCGCGGGCTAGGCCTGCCGCACAATCATCCCGCAAGCGTCGAAGCCTGCCGCAGCAAATTGCGCATGCGCGAAGTCTTCCGTGGCGCGGGTGTGCCCGTGCCTTGGTTCCAAACTGTGAAGCTCGAACCTTTACCCGAGCCCGCCCTGCTCGGCATTCACTATCCCTGTGTTTTGAAGCCGCTGTCGCTTTCCGCCAGTCAAGGCGTAGTGCGCGCAAACCATCGCGACCAATTCGTCGCCGGGGCTGCCCGACTCAAGCGTTTGCTGGATTCACCGGAAGTCCGCGCCACCCGCGAACCGCACCTTGATCAAATGCTGGTCGAAGGCTACCTGGAGGGCAGGGAAGTGGCCGTCGAAGGTTTGTTGACCAACGGGGAACTGCGCGTTCTTGCGATTTTCGACAAGCCGGATCCCCTCGAAGGTCCGTATTTCGAAGAATCGATCTACGTCACGCCATCGCAGTTGTCTGAACCCGACCAGCGTGCCATTGCATCATCGTTCGCAAATGCGGTGCGTGCCTTGGGGCTGTCGCACGGACCTGTGCACGGAGAGTTTCGTCTTAATCCGCAAGGCGTCTGGCCTATCGAGATTGCGGCTCGCCCCATCGGTGGCTTGTGCGCGCGCGCGTTGCGCTTCGTGGTTCCCGGCGAAGCGGCTCCCATCGGACTGGAAGAATTGCTCTTGCGCCACGCATTAGAACTGCCGGGCTACGATTCCCCGCGGGAAACTCAAGCATCCGCTGCGATGATGATTCCGGTCCCGCACAGCGGCATTCTGGATAGAGTTGAAGGCGAAGAACAATCCCGCGCCACGCCCGGGATCACCAGTCTCGAAATCACGGCGCGTCTTCACGATTTCATCGCGGCGTGGCCCGAAGGCTCCAGCTATCTCGGATTCCTATTCGCCCGCGCCGCCACGTCCGCCGAAGCCGAACAAGCCTTACGCGAAGCGCACCGCCAGTTGCGTTTCACGCTGACTCCCCGGCTTCCCGTGGAACACCCGTTGAGCCACAAACTACCGTCAGCTCCTTAAGCTCACCTTATATTGGAATGGAAAATAGCCGCTTAGCCCTTGGCTTTAGGCGGCACGTAGCCTTCTGGAAGCTTGGCGCCTTCGCCAAAGAAAAACTGCTCCATCTGTTCTTCCATGATCTTCTGCGAATTGGGGTCGAGAGGATTTAGCCGGTACTCGTTCATCACCATCTTCGAATATTCCAGCCACAGTTTCCACGCGTCCTTAGACACGTTCTCATATACGCGCTTGCCCAGTTCGCCTTTCCACGGAGCCCGGTCCAGCCCCGGCAAGTCCTTGTCGAATTTCACACAATGCACCATACGCGTGCCTGGCTTGATTGGTTCGCTCGGCGGCGTCGGTTCGCATGAGTCGTTTGCCATTAATTCCTCCCGGGAGGATTCATTGTCCTTCAGCTGTGTCTGGCTTGCAACACACCCGGCTATGCTATAGCATGCTGCACTTATTCGGGAAATACACTGCACGCTCCTCTTCTCCTGATCCGGTTCTTCCCGGGCATTCCTAGCACCAGTTCGTGGATTGGTGGAGCGTTGGGGGCGCCGAAACAATCTCTTGCCTTGGGACAATTGCAATCCCGTTTTGAACGAGAACTCCACTTCTATTTGACCCAGAACGTAGTGACCCGCCTCTGGAACAAAGACACCAGCCTCTGGCCGCCCGAACTCGTCGAACATGATCCGGCTCTCGCAAAACTGGACTGGGTCTCTCTGCCGGAAACGATTTGGCGCTTTCTCGCTCAGGTCAGGGCAATTTTGGCCGGGACCGACGCCGATGGCCTTGTCGACCACGCCGTTCTTTCCTCCGAAAGCGCCAATCTTTGTGGCGCCGCCTTAACGACACTCTCGGGTGTGCCTTGCGCTCGCAAAGTAATCATTCTCGATAGCATTTCCCCGGAGTTCATCCGCAATGCGGAAGCTCAAATTGACCTAAGCCGCACGGTCTTCTTCGTAGCCAATAAGGAACGATACGGCCTCAAGGATCATTGTCTCTTTCTGTATTTTCAGGATCTTCTGCAGTCCTACAAAGGAAACGGCTCAGCGAAGCACTTCATTTCCGAAACGGAAGTGCATTCCTATCTGGCCGGTGTCAGCCGTGGCCACAAGTTTCGTGACAGCCTTACCGACCCGCCTCGCATTCCCGCGATTTTTTTCCGTTGGTCCACTTCAGCGCTGCGTTGACCGCTCACGGACAAGCGGACCCCGAACAGATTCTAACTGCTGTCGCCGAACAGCGGGAAAGCTGCGGTGATCCTTCTTTTGCCAATCCGGCCCTGCAGATCGCCGCCTTCCTCTCCGCGATGATCGCCGATCGCCGATCGCCGAGGTTACTTGGCCTTACTGGTTTCGCCTTCTCTGCAAGCTTATGCCAGGCGCCTTGGGCAGATGATCGGAGGCAGCCTTGCGCAACAGAAGCCAGGACTATTTCCTCTGGTCGACATGAACCCGCGCGATTTATCTTCCGTCGAGAACGATGCCGCTTTGGTCGTACTCTCCTATGCCGCAGACGACGGCGCCGAACTTCAGGACGCCGTCGGGCTTGTGCAGTCGCACAACACCCCTGTCCTGCACATTCAAATGCAGCAACCGCTGCAACTGCTCACAGTTTCGTTTCTCTGGGAAACCGCGCTGATTCTTGCCTCGGTACGCCTGCAACTCAATCCCTTCCATCTGTCCGACAACCGCATTCCCCGTACCTTCTGCGACGAACTCCTCGACGGGATCACTCGCGGCGAAGACCCGCTTCGCCGTTCACCTCGCCTCACCGATAAATTGCTTCAACTTTTTGCCGACGGCGTCACTCGCCAGGAAATTTCCACCTTGAATCTCCCGCAAGCACTGCGCTCCTTTCTGCGCATCTGGACTCCCGCCCGCCATGTAACGCTCCTGGTGGATTTGCCTCAAGAACCTAAAATCGTTTCCCGTTTCACGACTCTTCGCACCTTGCTGAGCCAAGCCCTGCAGCGGCCGGTGGCTATGGTTTTCGGACCCCACGCCGGAGAACATACCGTGTACTTCTTCCGCGAATCGCTGCCACACGGTCTCTGCCTGATCTTCACCACGGATTTGCTCACCGACAAACCCATTCCTGGCGCCGCTTACACCTTTGGCCAGTTTTATCAAGCCCTCTGCCTCAGCGAATATGACACGTTGGTCCACTGGCAGCGGCCGGTGCTTCGTTTGCACTTGTCCCGGGAATTTCCTGCGGCCCTCGAGCAATTACTCCACGTCTTTGCTCAAGCCCTGCATCGATTCCACTGTTAATAACGGTCGAAACACATACGGGCATGACGCTGTACCGCTTTCAGTCCGCGTTAAGTCTTTCCGTTAAACAAATATTTCCTTCCGTGGCGCTCGCGAATCTGATATGTCTCGTTGGCTCCTGCGGAGGCGCTGCGTGGCACCAATTACTTCGCTGTTTTGGGATATCGGTGGCGTCATCCTCACTAACGGTTGGGACCATAACTCCCGCATGGCCGCCACCCAGGCCTTCGGACTCGATTGGGAAGAATTTCGCGAACGCCACGACCTCTCTTTTCCCGCTTTTGACGGCGGCCAGATCACCTTAAACCAATATCTCGACCGCACCCTCTTTTACCGCCCACGTTCCTTCACTCGCGAAGAGTTCACCGCCTTTATGTTCGCGCAGTCCAAGGAGTATCCGGAAACTCGCGCCGTTCTTGACGACGTGTCGCGGAAGGAAAAATATTACGTAGCCTCCATCAACAACGAGCCTCGCGAGCTCAACGACTACCGCATCGAAGCCTTTTCCCTTCGCAACGATTTTCAAGCCTTCTTCAGTTCCTGTTATCTCAGCGCCCGCAAGCCCGAAGAAACCATCTACCGTATCGCCCTGGAGGTCTCCCAACGCGCGCCGGAATCCTCCGTGTTCATTGATGACCGGCCGCTCAACCTGGAAAGTCCGCGCCGCCTTGGCATGCACGTCATCCATCATCAGAACGCCAAGCAGTTGCGCGCGGACCTGCAAAGCCTTGGGATTGAGGTATAGTTCTAAAGCGCAACCGCATCCAATTCTTGCTCTTACATCCTTTCGGAGGGACCATTATGGCCGAAGAAACTGCGCGACGTGGCTCTATCTATGGTGGGACCTCCGAGCCTTGTGCCATCGTTTTGTTTGGCGCTTCGGGCGATTTGGCCAAGCGCAAAGTCATCCCGGCGCTCTTCGATTTGGCCCAGCACAATTCTTTAGGCGACCGTTTTGCCATCATCGGTTTCGCGCGTACCCCTATGACCGACGAGTCCTTTCGTCAGTCCATTGGGGAAGCCGCAAAGACCATTTCGGAGGTCGGTCCGATCGACCCCGCCAAATGGGACGCCTTCGCCTCCAATCTTTACTACTGCGCCGGCGACTATGGCGATCCCGACTCTTACTCCCGCCTGGCCAAGCGGCTCGCCGAAGTCGACGAGCAAAAGAAACTCGGTGGCAATCGCTTGTTCTATTTGTCGACGCCGCCCGAAGTCTATAAAGACATCATCGAGCAACTAGGTAAGGCCTGCCTGGCGTGTCCCTCGTCGCCTTCCTCCTGGGCGCGCATCATCGTCGAAAAGCCCTTCGGGCGCGATCTCGCCTCCGCCAAGGAACTCAACAAAATCGTCTTGAACGTCTTCGAAGAAAAACAGGTTTACCGCATCGATCATTATCTCGGCAAGGATACCGTGCAGAATCTGCTCGTGCTGCGCTTTGGCAACGGCATCTTCGAGCCGCTTTGGACTCGCAACTACGTCGACCACGTGCAAATCACCGCTTCGGAAACACTCGGGGTCGAGCGCCGCGGCGGTTTCTACGAAACTGCGGGCGCTTTGCGCGACATGATCCAGAGCCACGTCTTGCAACTTACTTCTCTCGTTTCCGTGGAGCCTCCTGCTTCCTTCGACGCCAACGCCGTCCGCAACGAAAAACTGAAAGTCCTGCAATCCATCCGTCCATTCAATCTCGAGATGGTCGCGCAATGGGTGGTCCGCGGCCAATACGCCCCGGGGACCATGGACGGAAAAACCCTGCCTGGCTATCGCGAAGAACCCCACGTCAGCCCCACCTCTCGTACCGAGACTTTCGTGGCCATGCGGGTGCTCATCGATAACTGGCGCTGGGCTGGCGTGCCCATTTATTTGCGCACCGGTAAACGTCTAGCCAAACGCACCACCGAAATCATGATTCAGTTTAAGCGCGCCCCTCACATCGTTTTCCGCGACAAAGACGTGCAAGCCAATCGCCTCGTTCTCAACATTCAGCCTTCCGAAGGCATCTGCATTTCCTTTGGCGCCAAAAAGCCCGGAACCGAAATGAACATTGGTAATGTTGCCATGGACTTCAACTATGTGAAGGCCTTCGGCAACGGTTCCCGTAGCGCCTATGCCACGCTGTTAAACGATTGCCTGCGAGGAGACGCCACCCTCTTTGATCGCGGCGATTCCGTGGAGGCCGCCTGGGCCCTCGTCGATCCCATCCTCGACGTCTGGAGCGCCGCCAAGACCGCCACCATACCGGAGTACCCTTCTGGTAGCTGGGGGCCAAAGGAATCCGACCAACTGCTCGAAAGAGATGGTAGACAGTGGTATAACCCTTAAAACGGTTTAATATAAGGATTATGGGCTTTGGTCGGGAGGCACGGTGATTCTCGCAGGCGACGTGGGCGGTACCAAGTGCAACTTGGCGCTATTTGCGGAAAAGAACGGCAAGCTGGAATTCGTTTTTCGCGAAAGATTTGCCAGCAAGGAATTTGCGAAGTTTGATTTGATCATTCGAGAGTTTTTGCGCCGCGCTGCGCCCTATCTCGGTCAGCAGAAAATTCACGCCGCTGGTTTCGGCGTGGCTGGTCCGGTCATCGACAATCGTATTCACGCCACCAATTTGCCCTGGATTGTCGAGGCGGAAACTCTCGCGCAGGAAGTCGGCGTCGAAAACATCGCTCTGATGAACGATTTGGGCGCCACCGGTCACAGCCTGCAACACCTCTTTCCCGAAGACTTTTGCGTTCTGAACGTCGGCACTCCTGTTCCTGGTGCTTCCCGGGCGCTCCTTGCCGCTGGCACCGGCTTAGGCGAAGGCATTTTGTTTTGGGAAGGCAAGCGCTACAAGGTGGTGCCCAGCGAAGGCGGCCACTCCGATTTCGCCCCGCGCTCCGACCAGCAGATCGAACTCCTCAAGTTTATGCGTCACCGCTACCCGCAGGTCAGTTGGGAGTTGATCCTGTCCGGACGCGGCTTCCGCACTCTCCACGAATTCATTGCCCCCAGCGTCAAGCATCCGATCTTCGAAGATCCCGATGCCGATCCGGCGCCCTTCATCACCAAGAGCGGTTTGGATCATTCTTGCCCGGTCTGCGTGGAGACTCTGGATCTGTGGACCAACATCTATGGCGCCGAAGCCGGCAATCTCGCTCTGAAAGTGCTGGCCCTCGGTGGCGTCTACGTCGCTGGTGGCATCGCCGTGAAAATCCTGCCCAAGATGACCGATGGCACCTTCTTCAAAGCATTCAAAGACAAATGGCACTTCGAAGACATGCTCGACGCCGTGCCCGTCTCCATCGTACTCAACGAGTCCGCGCCCCTGATCGGCGCCGCCTACGAAGCCTACGCCGGCATCAAGTAACAGCCCTCAGCACCTCGACCATTGGATTACAGCTCTTCGAGCGGTGATTCCTCCTCGATACCAACTGCATTTCCGAGCTTGTCCGTCCAAGCCCGATGCCAGGTTATTGAGCTGGATTGACGCAGCGGACGAAGGCCTGCTGTACCTGAGCGTCCTCACTCTGGGAGAGATTCGAAAAGGAATCGCCGCCCGGCCTGCCAGTAAACGCAGGGTTCGCTTGGAAAGTTGGTTTCAGGTGGAACTCCGAGGCCGTTTTTCTGGACATATCCTGCCCATCAATTTAGAAATCGCTGATCGTTGGGGGCTGATTGCCGCCACGGCGAAGAAACCGGGCAGACCGCTAATCGTTATTGATGGACTTCTGGCAGCGACGGCGCTCCATCACAATTTGGCCTTGGTGTCCCGCAATGCCGCTGATGTTGCCCACGTCGCGGTCCAGTTCATAAATCCGTGGACGAGTTAAGCCAACAGTCTCACTCCCGCTAATTTTTGCTAAACTGGCTGCTCTGATCCACGGTCCCATGGACCGCTATCCTTCATATGGCAAGTCCTGCCGCTCGCTGCGACGCGGGTGGAGGCACGGAGCCCGCGCATGAGCAGTACAGCAACCACCCCACTCACGGACATTCTCAACTATTTCGATGGGGTCTGGCACAAGTCTTCGGCCACCGCGTTTGTCGACGTCAGCAATCCCGCCAGTGGCGAGCTCATCGGCCGCACTCCACTTTCATCGAAAGCGGAAGTGGACGCCGTGGTGCAAGCTGCGGCCCAGGCGTTTCCGGCGTGGCGACGCACTCCCGCCGGAGAGCGCATCCAGTGCCTTTTCAAGTTGAAAAATCTGCTCGAAGAACACATCGACGAGCTCTCCCGCCTGATCACTCTCGAAAATGGCAAAACCTTTGGCGAAGCCAAAGCGGAAATGCGCCGCGGTATCGAAAATGTCGAAGTGGCCTGCGGCATTCCCATGATGATGCAAGGCTACAACCTGGAAGACATTACTCCCGGTGTCGACGAAACCTTGATTCGCCAGCCTCTCGGCGTAGTTGCCGCGATTGTGCCCTTCAACTTTCCCGCGATGATTCCGTTCTGGTTTCTGCCTTACGCCGTCGCCTGCGGAAACACCTTCGTTCTGAAACCGAGCGAGCGCGTGCCCATCACCGTGCGCCGCATCGTCGAACTCGTCGAAAAAACCGGCATTCCCAAGGGTGTCGTCAACGTGGTCAACGGTGGCAAGGAAGTGGTCGACGCGCTCTGCGATCATCCCGCCGTTCGCGCCATCAGCTTCGTCGGTTCTACGCCTGTGGCCAAACACGTCTACCAGCGTTCCGCCGCGGCAGGGAAGCGCATGCAATGCCAGGGCGGCGCCAAGAATCATGTGATTGTGTTGCCCGACGCGGATATGGAACTGGCCAAGCAGATCATCAGCGATTCCGCCTTTGGCTGCGCGGGCCAGCGCTGCCTGGCCGTCTCCGTCGCGGTCACCATCGGCGAAGCGCAAAAAACTTTTCGCGACGCCATCGCCGAAGCAGCCTCTTCCATCAAGGTTGGTTTTGGCCTGGACTCCGGCATCCAGATGGGCCCCGTGATTTCCAGGGAAAGTAAGTCGCGCGTGGAATCGCTCATCGCCACCGGCGTCTCCGACGGCGCCAAGGCCGTCGTCGACGGTCGCAATACGAAAATCGCCGGCCACGAAAGCGGTAATTTCGTAAAGCCTACGATTCTAGATGGTGTTCCCGCCTCCAGTTCACTTGCCAATACCGAAATCTTTGGTCCGGTGCTCAGCCTGATTCACGCCAGCACTATTGACCAAGCCATCGACTTCATTCGCAAAAGTCCCTACGGCAACCAGGCTTCGCTTTTCACTACCAGCGGCGCGGCCGCGCGCAAATTCCGTTACGAAGCCCCCGCCGGAAATATCGGCATCAACATTGGCGTCGCCGCTCCCATGGCCTATTTCCCTTTTAGCGGCTGGAAAGACAGTTTCTTCGGCATCCTCCACGCCCAAGGCAAAGATGCCGTCGAGTTCTACACCGAATCCAAAATTGTCGTGGAGCGCTGGTCACGCCAGGAAACCCGCAAATTCTGACAACCAAGTCGGCGGTCCGTGATTGAAAGTCCGCCGGAACCAGTTTGGGATCGGCACTCAGCAGTCTTAAGTTCAAAAATGAACGAGGACGAACAACGCGTCCAGCTTCAACTCCATCACACCCAACCAGTGCCAGCGGCGCGCCACAAAATTAGCCCAGCGCGAAAGCGCTGGGTGCGAAAGCCGACAAGACAAGCGCCGTAGGTGCGCCACTGCTCTAATTCCCGATTACTTCTCCTCATCAATGCGAAAGATTCCCGATCTCTGGTCTCTGATCGCTGATCGCGAATTCATGATACCTTCACCGCATGCTCAAGCCTCTCCACGTTGCTCTCAATCCACAACTGGAATGCGCGGAAACGCTGCCATCGCGCTTTTACACCGACCCGGCGGTGCTCGCCCTGGAAAAAGACCGCATCTACCATCGCACTTGGCAACTCGTCGGCACGCTCAACCATCCCTGCGGCGAAATGAACGGCAAGAAACGCACCATCGCCGACCCGGAATCTTATTTCACCTTTGATCTCGCAGGCGAACCCATTGTCGTGGTCCGCGACGCTTCAGGCACATTACGCGCTTTCAGTAACGTGTGCCGTCACCGCGCCGGGCCCATTGCCGAAGGCTCCGGATGCCGCAGAGTTTTCAACTGCGGCTATCATGGCTGGACCTATACGCTCGATGGCCGTCTCATCGGCACTCCCGAAGCGGATGGCATGGAGTTTTTCGATCGCTCCACCCTGGGTATGGTGCCATTAGGTTGCGAAACCTGGGAGCATTTCATCTTTGTGAATTTTTCTGCTGATGGCCCTTCCCTCGACGAATACCTCGGCAACATCCCGGAATTGGCTCGCGATTTCTCTTTTGCCGGACTCGCTCTGGTCGAGCGTCGCGATTACATCGTGAACTGCAACTGGAAGGTCTACGTCGATAATTATCTCGAGGGCTACCACATCCCTATCGTGCATCCCGGCCTGATGAAAGAGATCGATTATCCTCGCTATCGCTGCGAAACCTTTCGTTATCATTCCCAGCAACTTGGTCCCGTGAAGGAAGTGAAACCGGGCGAGGCCCACGAACGTGTCTATGCTCCCGACGCCGCAGGGCTAAAAGAAGCTCTGTACTTCTGGATCTTCCCTAACCTGATGCTCAATTTTTACCCGGACAATGTCTCCATGAACCTCGTTGTTCCGCTCGGCCACGATAAAACGCTGACCATTTTCGAATGGTATTTCCACGATCCCACTTCCGCGCAGGCCCGCGAACGCGCCGCAAAAGCCATCGCCTTCAGCGACGAAGTCCAGCAGGAAGATATCCACATTTGCGAGGCAGTGCAGCGCGGTCTACAGTCCGTCACCTACGATCGCGGCCGCTACTCCGTCAAACGCGAAAACGGTGTCCACCATTTCCACATGCTCCTGAGCGAATTCCTCCGCTGAAGATGCGGCCTGGGTCGAGCTTGGGTAGTGGCCGGACTTACTGATTACCGAACACCGGTACTGGCCATGGGTGCCCCACATGCCGTTTTTTGCATGTGGGGTCTTTACCGCCAGCAATCAACTCCTACGGTTTCGCCGGCGCTGGTGCCGGTGTCTGCGCTGGCGGGCTCGTAGCTGGCTTGCTGTAGTCGAAATTCACCTTCGGCGCTTGACGTGCGCCTTCTTCCGTCTTGAAATACGCATCGTTGCGTGCAAAGCCCGCCATGCCGGCCACGATGTTATTGGGGAACAACCCGATGTATGTGTTGTAGTCCTGCAACGTGTCGTTATACCGCTTGCGTTCCACCGCGATGCGATTCTCCGTCCCCGCTAACTCGTCCTGCAAGCGCATGAAATTCTCGTTGGATTTCAATTGCGGATAATTTTCCACGATCACCAGCAACCGGCTCAACGCCCCATCCAATTGGTTGTTCGCCGCGATTTTGTCCGCAGGCGTCTTGGCGCCCACCAAAGCCGCGCGAGCCGCGGCGATATCGCCAAACACCGTTTGTTCCTGTACCGCATAGCCCTTCACGGTCTGTACCAGGTTCGGAATCAGGTCGGCGCGACGCTGCAACACCACATCGACCTGCGACCACGCCGCGTTCACCGATTCCCGCTTGGTCACCATCTCGTTTCGCCGGCTGACGTACATTGAGCCGAAGACGAACGCCAAAATCAACAAAATCACAACAAACACTATCGCAACTTTCATAGCCACCTCAGTCGTGTAAGTTTCCGGGTCTTACTGCGGCACCCTCTTCCATTCGGTCTTCGGTATCAGGCGGTCCATGGCGATAACCACTTTTTCCAGTGCGTGGATGTAGTGGTCGTACACCACGAAGGAATCGTCGGCCAGGCCTTGCCCCTCGTGAAAGTCGTAGGCAGCCTGAAATGCGCCGGCTTCCGCGCCCGTCACCGCGCCAATCCGTTCAAAGATGGCGGAGGGCTCGGCGGGCGGCTCTTCCCCGAAAGCCAGCAAGGTGTGGCGCAGCAGCGTCAGCACGCCAGATGCGGTTCTCTTCAGAATCGTCGTGTATTCCAGTTCATTTTTCCCCGCGTGCAATACGTGCTGCCGCAGGCGCAACAGCAAGAGCCGCAGATCGCGCTCCACCTGCACGCGATGCAGGTTCATGGGAATTTCCAGGCCGGCCACAGGATCGCTGCCGTATAGCACGCGATGCGCCCGTTTTGCGTCCAGGCTCTCGATCGGAAACACGTCCGTGGAGCTCTGCAATTCTTCACTCAGAAAGAACAACGGCGTGGGTTCCTTTTCTTCTTGCGTCCACCACGATACCACTGGCGCCAGCAGTTGCAGTTCGTGCACATCGATCGTTACCAGCGTGCACAGCACGTTTAAATCCGACGTGCCCGGCTTATACGTTCCGCTGGCCGCCGAACCGTACAGCACCACCGACTCCAGATTTTTCCCGGCCGCTTCTTTTAGCCGGCTCACCAGTTCTTCCAGCTTTGTATCCATGGCTGCACCGAAGCCTTCTATGAATTTCACTCACCAGCCGCCGCTGGCTCCCCCTCCGCCGCTCATTCCACCGCCAAAGCCGCCGAAGCCACCGCCTCCGCCGCCCCAACTTCCTCCGCCTCCACCGCCGCCCCACCCACCGCGGCTTCCGCCCCAACCTCCACCGATCACCGGGCCAACCCACCAGCCGCTGCCCATGCCTCCGCCGCGCCGGTTGATATTACTGCCAGAGCCGCTCGAACGGGACAGCAGAAAAACCAGCAGGATGATCCCGAGAAATATCCAGAGCCCCAGATGGTCGTCCTGCTGCTTCGGCGCAGCCTTCAGTTGCGGCGCGCCCGTTAGCGTAACACCTTTGTCGTCCGCTATGTATTTTGCGATTTGCCACGCTGCTGCGGTGATCCCGCTGCTGTAATCGCCTTCCCGGAAATATGGCGTCATCAAGCGTCCGGCGTCGCCTGCACGCGCATCATTGATGATCGGCTCTAAGCCGTAGCCGACTTCCACGCGGTAGCGCCGGTCGTTTGGCGCCACCAGCAGCAGCACCCCGTTGTCTTGCTTCTTTTGCCCGATGCCCAGTTGTTTGTACAACTGCGGCGCGTAGGAATCGATGTCGTTGCCGTCCAGCGATTTCACCGTGACAATCGCCATTTGCGCGCCGGTCTTTTGCTCCAACTCCGTGCACAGCGCTTCCAACTGGGCTTTTGTCTGAGTGTTGATAATTCCGGCGCGATCGCTGACATAGCCCGTCGGTTTGAAATTCTTAAAATCGTCCGCGCGTGCTACCACGCTCACGGCTAGGGCGATCAAGGCGATGCACAACGCCAGCGACGTTCTACGAAGCTTCATGGATTCCTGTGCGGGCCAAACCTCTCTCACTTCTACGTGGGCGGAACAGCAAAAATTACAATTTTGAGGTGCGTGAGCGGTAAAGACATTAGGCTTGCGGCCATCCGCGCGGCCTCTGCGCGGATTCTCTCACAAATCCCGCAAAAAAATCGCCATCCAATTTCTACGCCCCGCGTAGGGGCGCCGCATCGTTGCGCCCCATGCCCGCAAAATCCCTGCGTCTGGCCCGAGGACCGCCGCCCCGCACTGCAAACGCCCTCATTGCGCCCATTGACCAACTCGCCGTTCCACTCATAATCTGACTGCATATGGCCGCCACCGATCCAACCCGGTCCCTGCGTACTCGCAAACCTTTTCTTCCGCGCCCTGTGCTCTTCGCGCTCGCTGTGCTCTTTTGTGCGGCAACAGTGATCTATGCTGCCGCTTGGATGTACGATTCGTGGCACCCCGATCGCAATCAGGTCGAAATCGGCTTCAATAGTTCGGAACCTACTTTTTTTGATTCAGCTACCGGTTCGATCGCCATCTTCAACGTTATGCCTGCCAGTCCCGCGGAACATGCCGGATTGCGCGCTGGTGATCAAATCGTTGCCTTGGACGGTCAGCAAGTCAAATCCTATGCCCTCATGGGCCGGATTTGGGGCCATGCTCATCCCGGTGACTCCGTGGACATCACCGTGCGACGAAAAGGCTCTTCCGAACCCCTCACCTTCCATGCTGTCTTCCGTATGGCCAGCACCGGGACGCCCGCCGAGGGAGTAGCGCGAGCCTCTGCCCGCGAAGTCCTTAGTTTTTTCCCCATCATGTTTATCGTCGTCGGGTTCGCCGTGCTATTTCTCAGGTTGGAACATTTCGATGCTTGGCTTCTAGCTTTGCTCTTTGTTTGTTTTATTTCCGTAAGTGATTTCAATAATCCCGATGCCTATCCTCACGCCTTCGCCGTATTCATTCGTGTTTATCGCGCCTTTTTCTTCTCATGCATCGCCTCGGCTTTCTATATTTTCTTTGCGTTATTCCCTGAGAAATCACCGCTCGAACGGCGCGCTCCCTGGTTGAAGTGGGTAGCTCTGGCTATCGGGCTCATACAGGTGGTCCCCGGATTTGACGCCGGTACCGCGCGTTTGCCGGCCTTTTTTATCGAGAAATTTGGAGCAACGGGTGCTGGCCGGCTGCGCTACGCTTTGACCTATTCTCTTACCTTGCTCGCTATCATTTCCTTGGTCTGGAACTGCACCTCGGCTACATCTGCGGGGGCTCGGCGCAAGTCGCGGGTTCTACTTGCCGGCTTACTGCTTGGTGTTTGTCCCTTTATCGTGGTCCATTCTGTGATGGATTTTACCGGTTACCATCCCTCGTTCTGGATGAACACGATCTTGAGCCTGCTCGTGCTGCTCTATCCTCTGCTGTTCGCCTACGCCATCATCAAACACCGCGTCCTCGAAATTCCCGTGCTCCTCCGCCGCAGTGCCCGTTACGTCCTCGTCCAGCGCGGTTATTTCCTTCTTTTGTTCTGCGCTGCTTTGCTCACGATTTTCGTTTTCACGCATCTCTTCTCGAGCCTCTTCTCCGAACATTCCCAATTTGCCATGGTCTTGAGCGCGGCCTTTGGCGTGGGCCTGGTCTGGGTTTCCAGCCCGCTCGTCAAACAAGGCACTGACCGCATCGACCGCGCCTTCTTCCGCAGTTCTTACGACGCGCGCGTCATTTTGCAGGACCTCACCGAAAAAGCGCGCACGGTGTCCAACCGCAACGAACTCGCTGCACTTCTTGATCAACATTTATCTCAGGCTTTTCACCCGCAGTCCTTGGCCATCTACTTCCGGGGAAACAATGGCGTCATCACCGCCACCGGGAGGCCGGTGCCCCCAGAGTTGACTACTTTACAGGTGGATTCGCCGTTCTTAAGAGCCTTGCAGCAACATGGCCGCGCCTGGGATGTTCCACCCGCTGATGATCCCAACTATCCCCAGCCGCCCCCCCTTTCTCCCCTTTCCCCAGAATGCCTCGTTCCTTTGCTGGGTCACGAAGCCAAGATGGTCGGGCTGCTCGTCCTCGGTCGCCCGCTCTCCGAAGAGCCGTACTCGCGCGAGGACAAGCGCCTGCTGGATTCCGTGGCCGGCCAAGCCGCCGTTTCGCTCGAAAACATGTCCATGGCCGAGCAAATAGCCGATCGCCTGGAACTCGACCGGCGCGCCGAACATGAAATGCACATTGCTCGCGAGGTCCAGTCGCACCTCTTCCCCAAAACCAGGCCGCCTCTCGCCACTTTGGAATATGCCGGCAACTGCATTCAGGCGCGCCAAGTCGGCGGCGATTATTACGATTTCTGGGATTTCGGCGCGAATCATTTGGCCATCGTGCTCGCCGATATTTCCGGCAAAGGCATTTCTGGCGCCTTGCTGATGGCTAATCTCCAGGCGAATTTACGCAGCCGCTCCACCATGGCCCGCCAAGACATGCTCAACGTCACCCGCGATGGCCAGTGGCTTCCGGGCTTGTTGAAATCGGTGAACCAGTTGTTCTACGAGAACACCCCCGACGATCGCTACGCCACCCTGTTCCTCGCCGTCTACGACGACAAGTCCCGCCAGTTGGAATACGCGAATTGCGGCCACAATCCGCCCTTATTGTTTCGCGCCACGGGCCAGATTGAGCGTCTTGAGCCCACCGCCACGGTCATCGGTATCGCTCCGCACTGGGAATGCACAACGCAAACCGTCACGCTTTGCCCGAAAGACGTTCTGGTTATCTACACCGACGGCGTCACCGAAGCCAACGATGCCCAAGGCAACGAGTTTGGCGAAGAGCGTCTACGCCAGGTCGTTCGCGCAAACCTCACCGCCAATCCACCCGAATTGTTGCAAGCCATCGAAACCGCCGTCCAACAATTCAGCGCCGGCGAACAATTCGACGACCTAACCCTAGTAGTAGCCCGCGCCCTCTAACTGTCTCGCTGCAATATTCCCCTTTAGCACAGGCTTTAGCCCCTGTGCCCTCCGTTGTAGCAACGGCTTTACGCCGCTGCTCCTGCTCCTCGTGGAGCGGCGGGTCTTTAGACCCGTGCCTTGGAAGTGCGCCAACTTGCTGCCGCATTTACGCTCTGTATCTTGCGTCTAATCTAGGTGGAAACTCGTCTTTTTTGTCCCTGGTCTCTAATCCCTGATCACTCTCCCCTACTTCTTCTGCAACGCTCCCAAAAGCGCCGATCCATTCGGCGTGCCCAACCCGCTACACGCGTCCCAGCCAGGCCCCGCCGAATAATCTCCATTGTTCCCCGAAGTAATGTCATGAAACGCAGCTTTCGCATTCGCGGTGTACAGCAGTGGATTCACATACCCCACGTTAGTTCCCAGCGATTGATTGATCAGCGCGAACAATCCTGCCCACAACGGAGCCACCGCGCTAGTGCCCCCAATCACGTTCTGCGCACCATCAACAATCACGTTGTAACCCGTTTCCGGATCCGCGTCGCCCGCCACATCCGGCACGCCGCGGCCCACGTAGCCATTCGGTGCCTTCGGCACCTTCGCACTATCCTGAAAACTCGGTAGCGCAAAAAGTTCGCTCACGCCTCCGCCCGTGCCGCCTTCATTCGAAGACAAATCATTCCACACCGTCTCGCTCTCGATCGTCGTACCCGCAAGCTTCAGCGTTGTGCCGCCGCAGGCCACCACGTACGGACTCGACGCGGGAAAATCCACCGTGGGCGACGAGGTGCCGTCCGTTGCGCCATCATCGCCGCAAGCCACCAGTACGGTTACTCCCATCGTCGACGCATCTTCACACGCCGAATTCAGCGCGCTTCGCGACTGCTCGCTCCACGAGCTTTCCGGGCCGCCCCAACTGATCGAAATAATCGACGGCTTCAACGTGGTGTCATGCACCGCCGTGTTGACTGCATCGATAAATCCTTGGTCCGTGTTCGGCGCAAAATACGCCGCCAATTGCGCGCCCGGTGCCACCGCTCCCGCCACTTCCAAGTCCAGTTCCACTTCGCCATCCGCGCTGCTGGGATTGCCCGAGGGCGAATTACTCGCCCCGTCCACAGAGACTGAGGTGACCTGCGGCGGCGTAATCCCCAGATTGCCGAAAAAGGCACTCAAATCGCTGGCGTTGTAACCGCCACCCAGTTCGATCACCGCGATGCATTGCCCCGCGCCTTTTACGCTCGTCGGGAAGCTGTACGCTTCGGCCACTTGCACTGGCGAGTAGGACGTTGCCGCCGCCTGCGCCTCCGGCCTCACGCTATTTTTCTTTAAGCGAAAATGCGCCTTGGCTTGCTGCCGGTCATCCAGGCCAAGCACTGCTTGCACGATCTTCCCCATCCCCTTGGGAATCGTCAGTGCTCCTGTGCGACCGCGATAGCCACCGGAACTGTGCTCATACCGCCGCAGCTCCACGCCAAACGCCGAATTAAATGCCTCCACCGTTCCCGAAAGTTTTACCGTGCGCGTCGCGGCATTCTCGCTGACTACCTTCAGCCCGTAGCGCTCTGCGAAGGCACGAATCTTTTCCAGGTCCTCGGCGGAAGCTCCATACCATTCCGCGAATTCTTCCCGGCTTAAGTATTTTCGTTTGGCAAGCGGCCTGGCGCCGATTTTCGCCACGGAAGGGAATTTCCGCGGCTTCGACGGTCGGCGCAACAGAACACTAACCTCGATTTGTTGATGGGGATCCGCCGGGCCCACATCCTGACTGCCCGGCACTGCTGCTCGTGTGCTGCCCTTCAGTTCGACCCGCGCCTCTCGCTTTGCCATGAAACTCCTCCAAAAAATAAAATCGCTGGAAGCCGGGTCAAAAAAGTATAGCGAATCGCTTCTCGGACCGCGATGTGCCTTTATAATATTTCTCGTTTGACACCAGCCCCGGAACCGCATACAAACAAGAATCCAGCATCAAGGAGTCCAGCCATGGCGCAAGATCTCTCCCGCAGACAATTTCTCGAACAGGTTGGCGCTGGCGCGGCCGCCGGAGTAGGCTATTCGCTGCTCGGTGAATTGACCGATGCGCGCCCCGCCAATCCTAACGCGCTACCCACGCGGACTCTCGGACGCACCGGCGCGCAAGTCTCGATTCTCGCGTTTGGCTGTGGAAGCCGCTTCTTGATGTACGAGGATGAATCGGAAGCGTTGGCTGTCCTCAATCACGCCATCGATCAGGGCATCACCTACCTCGACACCGCCTACGCCTACGGCGATGGCAAGAGCGAAACGCGTGTCGGCAAAGTGATGGCCACACGCCGCAAAGAAGTATGGTTGGCCACAAAAATTCCCGACCGCACCCGCGACGCGTTCATGCGCCGCCTTGAAGGCAGTCTCACTCGCTTGCAAACCGATCATGTCGACCTGCTGCACATCCACAGTCTCGGCCGCGCGGAAGATCTGGCAAAGATCGAAGCGCCAGACGGCGCGTTGAAGGGTCTGCTCGAGGCTCGCGAGCAGAAAATGACTCGCGCTATCGGTATGACCAGCCACACCAGCGGGGAAGTGCTCGCTCAGGCTATTCAGAAACACGATCTCGATTGTGTCCAGATGGCCCTGAACGCCTCGCAAAATGGCCAATTCGAGGAATTGGCGCTCCCCGCCGCTCGCGCGAAAAATCTCGGCGTCATCGCCATGAAGATCACCGGTCAGGAATTTTTGCTGAAAAGTCCCGCCGGCAATAGCAATATCGACTCGCTGCTCCGCTATTCCCTCAGCCTTCCGGTAACCGCCGCGGTTGTCGGTATGCCCCACAAAGAAATGCTCGATCAAAACATTGCGATCGCCCGGGCGTTTTCTCCCTTCCCGGAAGGGGACATGGACCGGCTGCGCAAAACTCTGCAACCTTCGCGCCAGCAACTGGAAAAGAATCTCACCGGCCACCACGACGGGCCCACCGTGCACCCGCACCTTTTCTGGGTTTAGTCACATTCTGCTAACATAGGAGTTACCCGCACCCTTTAGGCTTGCGGATCACTATTTTTTAGGAGGTGGGGGTTTCAACCCCCACGTAAGTCGTACGGAATAAGTCAGGCTTCAGCCCCTGAAGAATCTCCTCCGCCGTTCTTCGCGCTGCACTTATTCTCCGCCTTTCACGTAACCCTCGTTCGCAATGAAGCGTCAACTAAGTGGACTTTCTGGAGGATTGTGTTGCACAAGCGGGCGGTCGTGGTCGTGTTCTGGATAACAGCTACAGTCCTCACCGTATTTTTGGGCGAGGGCCTGCAAAGAGTCTTGACGACTCCCCCGCCCAGCACCGTCCAAGTTCTTACCTATCACAATGACAATGCACGCACCGGTCAGAATCTCGAAGAGAAAATCCTGACCCGTGCGAATGTCAATGCCAAGACCTTCGGCAAACTTGGTTTCCTGACCACCGATGGCTTGGTCGATGCAGAGCCGCTCTACGTTTCCAACGTCACCGTCTCCGGCCACGCCCGCAACGCTGTCTTCGTCGCCACCGAGCACGACTTCGTTTACGCCTTCGACGCCGAAACCATGACCCAGCTTTGGCGCGTCACCATGCTCGCTCCCGGCGAAATTCCCAGCGACGACCGTCGCTGTGGCCAAGTCACTCCTGAAATCGGGGTCACCGCTACTCCCGTTATCGCTTTGCGAGAGGGGCGTGGCGTCATGTATGTCGTCGCCATGTCCAAAGACAAAGTGGGCAACTATTTTCACCGACTCCACGCGCTCGACATTGCTTCTGGTGCCGAACTTCCCGGCAGTCCCGTCACGGTTCAGGCCACTTTCCCCAACCTCCACGGCGTAACCACCTTTGACGCCAAGCAATACAAAGAGCGCGCCTCGTTGCTTCTTCTCGATGGCATCGTTTACACCTCCTGGGCTTCCCATTGCGACGAAGGCGACTATACCGGCTGGATCATCGGCTACCACGCGGAAACTCTGAAGCAAACTCACGTCCTGAACCTCACTCCCAACGGCAGCGCCGGTGCCATCTGGATGTCCGGCGCCGGTCCCGCTGCCGACTCCCAAGGCAACATCTATATCCTCGACGGCAATGGCACTTTCGACGAGAAGCTTGATTCCTGCGACATGCCGGTCAACGGCGACTTTGGCAACGCTTTCCTCAAGCTTTCCGTGCAGGCTGGAAAATTGCGTGTCACCGACTATTTCAACACTCACGACACGCAAGCCCAATCCGGGCGCGATGAAGACTTAGGCTCTGGGGGCGCACTCGTTTTGCCCGATTTGCACGATGATTCCGGCCGCACTTGGCAATTGGCCGTCGGTGCCGGCAAAGATCGCCGCATTTATGTTGTGGATCGCAACGACATGGGCAAGTTTACCCACAAAAAGAATGCCCGGATTTATCAGGAAATCGACCACATGCTCGCCGGTCCGGTTTTTTCCATGCCCGCCTATTTCAACAACACCGTTTACTTCGCTTCCGTCAACGACACCATGAAAGCCTTTTCCATTTCGAATGCCAAACTCGTACCCACGCCCACTTCCAAAAGCTCGGCCCATTTCGCTTATCCCGGCGCTACTCCCAGCATTTCCGCTAACGGTTCCGCCGATGCGATCGTGTGGGCCGTCGAGGCGCATGGCTCGGAAGCTGGGATTCTCCATGCCTACGACGCCGGCAATCTTGCCAACGAGCTCTACAGCAGCAGCGGAAAGGCGCACAGCCGCGACGCCTTCTCGGACAACAAGTTCATTACTCCGATGATCGCTAACGGCCGCGTCTTCGTCGGCACCCTAACCGGTGTAGCCGTCTTTGGCCTGCTTCCCCAGGACAAGAACCAACCAAAGCCTCCCGGCATTTAGGCTGAAGCGCCGGCGAGTCCTCCTTGAGCCGCCAAGCTCGCGTTAGTCTTCGCTTTTGTAGCGGCCGCCTTCCGAGGCGGCCGTTGTTTTTCTTTCAGTGGCAGTTGTCTAAGCCGTCCAACCCTGCGCTGGGGGCGCAGCACCGCCCCATGTCCGCACGACGGTGGCACAGGCACTCTTGCCTGTGCATACGCTGCATACGCCATCTATCGACCGGGGCTTTTCGGGGTTCGGAAGCAAACGTCTTGCTACGGCAGTTTCCGCAATTGGTAGCTCGAGGTACTTTTATTTTCCTTGTTCTCGAAAACGGCATGAATGGATTTGCCGTCTGGCATCACAGTAAGGTGAAGAACACTAACAATTTTCTCCTCGCGTTTGGAAGTTATCTCCACCTCGGTGGAGCTTAGTAGTTTCACGGAGGTCATCGTGTGTCCCGGGTCGTCCTCTACGGGATAGAACTTGCCATCGAATTTTGCGTCGTATCTCTCGCCCAGGGGTGTCCATGCACTGAATCCCTCCGCCGTACACCTGTAAGAGATTGCTGGAACGTTGGGAGCGGCTTTGGACTTTACTTTCTTGAAGAACAGCCACGAACCGGAAAGCATATGGGTACCACTGGGCGCTGGTGCAACTCGCTTGCTGAGTGTTTCACTTTCCACGGGTTGTGCTTCCGTTGTGTCTTTCACAATTTGGCTCAATGTATTTCCGTCCGGAGAAACGGTATCGACTTCCGTGAACATCGTTTTCCCGGCTTTCTTGGCGATGATCTCCACCGTGAAGGCATCCTCAATTCGAACACTCACTGTGTCCCAGTAGCTCGTCGCATGGACCTTCTGGTCACGCCCGTCTGCATTGATTTCAGGGCTCGCAAAACAGTCAGAGCAGTGAAGTACTCCGTTCCCAACTAAATACCTCACAGGTTTTGGCGGCTCAGTCTGGTGTACCGAATCCTCATCAAAAATCCAACCACCATCGAACAGACTTTGGGCAGGCGCCGCCGCCGGCGACAAAAGTAGCAGAAGAAGGAGCTTTTTCATGAAGTGCTGGCTCCGGCTCACCAGGGGAACAAGCCCGTGAACTTGGACATGGGATGATAGCCTTGTCACAAGGGGTTGGCTATGCCACTAGGTCGCGATTTACGGAACCCGCACTTTCGGCAGCAAGCGCCGTTTATCGTGGAGAGGATCACCCATGAAACTGAGCAACGGAAAAATCATCGAAACTCGCGGCTACGCCCCGGTCAACGGCTTGAAGATGTATTACGAAATCGAGGGCGCGGGCGATCCTCTTGTTTTTATTCCTCCCGCATTCCAATTTGCCGGGTTGAAATCGTTCCCCGCGCTGCTTCAAAACCATTCGGTCATTACCGTCGATCTTCAGGGACATGGCCGCACCGCGGATATCCCCGAGCGTCCGCTGTCCATCGAGCAATACGCCAAAGACGTGATGGCCCTCTTAGAGCACCTGGGGATCGCTCAGGCCGATTTTTTTGGTGAAAGCTATGGTGGCAATACTGCCGCCATGATCGCCGTGCGCCAGCCGGAACTTGTTCGCCGCGTCGTGACCTATTCCGCAACTTTTGGCCCGCCTCAGGTTGCGCTAAACCCGAAGACCACGCGATTTGAGCGGCCACTTGATGCCGACTCCCGCGGCATCCAATTTCAAAGAGAAAGTTACCAGCAGGCGGCTCCGGATCCAACTTACTGGCCCAAGATTTTTCAGAAGCTGGTTGGTCTCCACTGGGAAGGATTTACGAAGGAGGAGTTGGCTTCGATAAAGGTTCCCATCCTCATTATTGTCGCCGATAACGACTTCGTCCGGCTGGAGCACGCTGTCGAAACCGTAAATTTTATACCCAGCGCTGAACTTGCAGTTATCCCGGATGCAAGTCACTTTGCTCTGTCCTCGGAACAGGACCGAGTGATCCCAATTGTGAAGCATTTTCTCGAAAAGCCGGCGAAGCGACTTCCTCTCGCCACTGCTGAAATCGGGTATCACCCAGGTAAAACTCGATAGCGCCGCAAACAACTTTTCGCCGATCCGACTTTCCTGGACTTGCCGTGATTTAAAGGCCTCAACGGGCGTTTCCGCTTCATTGTGAAGGGACCTTGGGATGAGCCTATTGTTGCAAGATGCCTGTCATCCGGGCGCAGCAGAAGTGCCGTGACGTCCTCGACCCCGCACGACGCAGGTTGAAAGTTAACGCAGCCTTACTTCTCTACTTCTTCAATCGGCTGAATCTCCCACCAGTGTGAGCCGACCCCGGCATCGTATCGCGTGATGCCCTTGACCGTCACTGGATGGCCCAACGGCGGCAGATCGCACGGCACCTTTGGGATGCACTTGGCCACGATGCAGCGCGCCCGGTCCATTCCTTCAATCTTGGGATTCTCGCAGATGCGCACATCCGTGTCCCCTTCTTCGGACTTCGAGATTTGCGTGATAAATCCCCCGATGGCCGCCCGCGACGACATTCTGTCCGACCAGCGATTCGCGTCTTCTCCCACCAATTCCGTAATCGTCAATTCCGTGTATACCGGTTTCGCCGGTTTGGGCGCCGCTTCCGCCGGTTTTGCCGCCGGTGTCGTTGTTTTCGTCGTTGTCTTCTTGGACTTCGTCGGCTGCACGCTTTGCGCCGCGCACAGCACAGGAAATGCCAGAAGCGTGCCCGAGAGGATGGCAAGCGTCATCTTCATTTTGCTACCTCGTGATATGGGTATGGCAGACGTGCTCCATGTTAAAGGGCGGTTGTGCGCAAAGCAGCGCCCCATCAGGCGAGGAAACGCGAAAGAGTACCCGGACGTTCGGACAGGTCCAGCCCCACGCCGTCTCGTCGCGCCTGATGCAAAAATAAGGCGCCTGGTACGTCATCGTCCCAGGCGCCTCGGCTTGGATCAGCTTGGTTTTAGTGGCCCGTTATTGTGTAATTCCCAATCGCTACGCCACTTTGCGAAATGCCCGTTGCCGCGGCAATCGCCCGAACGATCGTGCTGGTGGAAACCGTCAAGCTGCACGGATTTGTGCACGGCGTCGAGGACGTGCTCGGGAAAGTGCCATCGGTCGTGTAGTAGATGGTCACACCGCTCGTCGCGTCGGAAATCGTCACATTTTGCGCTGTGCTATAGGTCCCTGACGGCGGCGAAAACGTCGGCGTATACGCGGCGATGGTATACACCGCGACCGCCGTGTTGCTTTGCGAAATTCCGTTGCCTACAGCAATCGCTCGCAGTGTAGTCGTAGTCGAAACCGGCACGCTGCACGGACTCACGCAAGAGGGAGATGACGTCGACGGGAAGCCATTCACGGCGTAATAGATGGTGGCCCCCGGAGTGGAATCGGTAATCGTCACGGTTTGTGGCGAATAATACGTGCCCGCTGCTGGCGAGAAGCTCGGCATGCTGGCCATGATGGTGTACGTCGCCAGCGATACGTTGCTCGACGCATATCCTCCGCCGGATGCAATGGCCCTCACCGTCGTGGTGGTTGCAATTGCCAGGCTGCACGGATTTGCGCATGGCGTCGACGAAGTCGTCGGTATGGATCCGTTCGTCGTGTAGTAAATCGTGGCTCCGGCCGTAGTGTCGGAAATCGTTACATTCTGCGTACTGGAATAAGTCCCCGAAGCCGGAGAGAACGTCGGCGCTGGTCCTTGAATCAAATACACCCCGGTGGATACCATGCTGGTTAGATACCCGGGAGCGGCGGTGATCGCATTGATCGTCGTATTCGTCGTCATCGGGATCGGCGTCGCGTACAGCGTGGAGTTCGTCGTTGGCACCGTCCCGTCTAGCGTGTAGTACATCGGCAGATTCGCGGTGTTCGAAAGTTTTACCGATTGCGCGGTACTAAACGTCGTTGGTGGCGGCTGAAATAGCGGCGGTGGTGCGGTCGGCAACTGGATCGAGTATTGCGCATAAGCGTAGGCGCTATGTGGGACGCCGGTATGAAACGCGATAGCCGTGATATTGGTTGGCGACGAAACCGCGATTGGCGTTGAATACACCGCCGAATTCGTCGTCGGCAGCGAACCGTCGAGCGTGTAATAGATCGTCGCGCCGCTCATCGAGTCAGAAATCGCCACATTCTGCGGGCTGGTGTACATCCCTGGCGCCGGAGAAAATGTCGGAGTCGGCACCCCCGGATCCGCAGGATGCATGTACGCGGCCCAATACGCCAACTGGCTCTTCGTAAACGCGTGCGCCCCTGGCATCCCCGGAGGTAGCGTCAGCCCGTAAGGGTTCGTCACTCCGTCATTTCCCACGTGACACTGCCCGCACGCCAAGTCTACGTCCAGCCAAGCCGCGGGAGCATACGTGGTCGCATCGATAAGCGACGTTTCCGGTGCCAAGTTCAGCGCCGTGATGTTCTGGTTGTACAACTGATCCGGCGTTGGGAATGTTGCGTAGTTCACGTTGGTGTTGATCCGCATCAAGTGGCTATTCGCGCGACCCAAAGCGGCCTGCATGTGGCAAGTGATGCACGCACCGGGAATATCCGCGCTCGTGCCCGTCGGGAACGGTGTGCCTGGTCCCGCCGGATGATTGATGGTGGAAAGAATGGTCTGCGACAGCGCGTGACACTGGTCGCAACGGTTAAAAAACGGTTGCGGGGCATTTACCGCTGCCACCGTGCTCTGGTGCGGATTGTGGCAACCGGTGCAGCCCATGTTTTTCGTCGGATCCGTCAGGTTCTCCGAAAACTCGCTTCCGTACGTTCCGGCGATCGTGACCGAAAGATCCGGTGAATTCTGCGAGTTCTGCACCAGCGAACCCGTCAACCGTGCGTGTGGGCTGTTCAGGAACGCCTGTCCTGCTTCGTGCATCAACCGCGGTTTGTATATCCATGTGTTCGCTGCATTCGTCACGCAATTCTGATAGGTCGAGCCCGAAAGATCCGAGCAATATCCTTTGTCGACGGTCTCCGGTGCATTGTTTGGATTGATGCTGCCAGGAACCGGCGGATTGTTCGTTGCATTCGCCGGCGTCACCACCTCCGACCGGTGGCACTCCACACACAGCGCCGTTGCCGCTTCGTTATAAGGTACTGTCACAGTGACGTTATCCCACGGGTGCGAACCCCAGGGATACGCCGCCACGTGGCAACGCTCACACTGAATTCCCGTCAAGTACCACGAAGAAGTCCCGTTTGTGCCTGGAGCGACAAACCCATCGCTCGGGATTCGGCTGAACTCCATGTCCGGAATCGCAGAAACCGTCGTGGTGTTTTGTGTGGGCTCGGGCCCCCAATTATCAAAGCTGTAGCCGGTTGCGTGGCAACGGGCGCACTCGTAATTGCCTTTGGGATAGAGGTCCCCAATAAAGCCGCCATTCATAACGGCATTCAGATGAGTATTCCCGGGATTACTGCTACCGCCATAGTTCATCCAGCCGCCGTAAATATAAAATAGATTCCGCACCCCGCCAGCCTGCACTGTCGGCGCCACCGGCGTGTACGAAGCCGGCGCTTGTGCGTTGGGCAATGTGTAGTACGGATATTCGCAGCTCGGATCGGTCGCGCTAAGCCCGTTCTGCATCGGAGTCGCCAGCGGCGTGCACCATCCCATCGTGACTTGCCCGGTCGTCCAATTGAAAACGCTGCCCGACCCATAATGGCCATCGGTCGTCGGGTACGTCGCGCCATCCGGACCGCCCCACAGCACCGTCGGCGCAATCTTACGCAGCGTGTTCTTATGGCCACTCATCAGGTACGGCATCGTGTCCGTTCCATAATGGCAACCCAAACATTGGTTCACGTCCGAAAAATACGTGGTCCAGCCTCCGGCGCCGTTATTCGATGCGCCATCCCCGTGATACACCTGGCTGGTCCCGCTGGGGATATAGTTCAGATAGTCTACGGGGGCGCATCCTTGGCTTAGGTAACATTGCCCAGACAGAATCGCCGGGCAGGTGGCCGAAATAACTAGACACACCAGTACTGCCATACACGAAAGGTTCCGCCTAAATCTCATTTTGGTCTCCGCGAGCGGAAGGTGAGAGTCATTGGGACGAAGGAGCGAAGAACCACTTAGTCTTGTCACTATTCACATTCTCGCAGCCGATGCTGTGCCCCATCTCACCACCCGCTATGTCTGCCGACACATTGCAGAATGCCCGCTTCTGGAGACTTTTCTTGGTCTTGCTTTGTAACCATAAGGAGCGGAGGCCCCACCATGAAGCCCTTCTCAAGCATCGTCAGCTGAACCCCGGTCCTGCTTTTATTTCACCGCGAATCCACCGCAAGAACTGAGCCGGGCCGTTCCTTTTTCCTCAGTATTGCTTGTGTAGCGGCGGGTCTTTCGACCCGGGCCTTTCTCTTCGCGTGCCCACCCTCGGGTCATGCGGGTGGGTCTTCGGTCACCAACACACCCCTTCGGCGTACCCTTCGTGCATCACAGGGGGTGGCGCAAATACACACACGTACGTTATTCTGAGACGTACACGAGTTCCGAAGTATCCCTTCGCCGGACCGGTCCCAGACACAGGAAAACGCTCATGAATGACACGAAAACCGTTGCGCCACCCGGAAGCAAGCCCGCTCGGCCCACCTGGAAGCCTGCGGGAAAAGTACACGCGGCTGAACAGCCCTTCGCCTATCCCCTGAAGCGGGAATTTATCGAGCCCGATTGGCAGCGCTTACCTGGCTACAAAAGCGTCACGAAAGACGAGTGGGAAACGGCTCTCTGGCAGCGCCGTCACACCGTCAAGAATCTTGCCGAACTCAAACAAGTGTTTGGCGACCTGCTTCCCGATTCTCTCGCCGCCAGCATCGAGCGCGACATCAAAGAGCGCTCCACCATGTCCATGCTCATTCCTCCTCACATGCTCAACACCATGGACGAGAAGGATCTGTGGAATGATCCCGTGCGCCGCTATATGCTCCCGGCCTTTGACGATCGTCATCCGGAGTGGCCTAGCCATCCCAAAGCCAGCCGCGATTCTCTGCACGAATCCGACATGTGGGCCGTCGAAGGTCTCACCCACCGCTATCCCACGAAAGTCTTAGCGGAACTCCTTTCCACCTGCCCGCAGTATTGCGGCCATTGCACCCGCATGGACCTGGTCGGCAACGACGTTCCCCAGATCGTTAAGCTGAAATTTCAGATCCCACAAAAAGACCGCTACCAGCAGATGCTCGATTATCTCCGCGTCACTCCTTCCGTCCGCGATGTGGTGGTCAGCGGCGGAGACATCGCCAACTCTCCCATCAGCGCCCTGGAAGATTTCGTTTCCAAGCTGATGGATCTTCCGAACATCAAAGATATTCGCCTGGCCACCAAGGGCCTCATTGGCATCCCTCAGCACTTTTTGCAGAGTGAAGTCCTGGCTGGCCTGGATCGCCTCGCCAAGAAGGCACGCGAACGCGGCATTGACATCGCCGTACACACCCACGTCAACAACGCTCGCCAGGTTACACCGCTGGTACGCAAGGCCGTGCAGGCTCTTCTCGACATGGGTTTTCGCGATGTTCGTAACCAGGGTGTGCTCTTGCGCGGCGTGAATGCCAGTGCCAACGAGCTTCTCGAACTCTGCTTTACGCTTCTCGATTACGGCAAAATCATGCCTTACTATTTCTACCAGTGCGACATGATTCCCAACGCCGAGCACTGGCGCCTGGCCATCCACGAAGTGCAGAAGCTACAGCACGACATCATGGGCTATCTGCCCGGCTTTGCCACTCCCCGTATGATTTGCGATGTGCCCTTCGTCGGCAAGCGCTGGGTTCATCAAGTCAAAGAGTACGATCGCCAGTTGGGCATTTCTTACTGGACCAAGAACTACCGCACTGGCATTGAAGGGGACGACGCCGAAGCCCTCAGCCGCCGCTACGAATATTTCGACCCCATCTACACATTGCCGCAATTGGGCCAGGATTTTTGGCGCGATAAAACCGTCCAACAAACCCTTTCAAAGTAAGCTCTCGCTCTTTCTGCGTAGGGGCGCAGCACGCTGCGCCCCATGTCCTCATGATCCCTGAATTCCCGTGGCCTCTGGGGTAAGTTTTCGCTTCTCCAAACGCTACGTCTGATTCACAAGCTTGTGCTTCATCGCGAAGCGCAGCAACTCCGAATTATTCTCCAGCCCAAAATCCTGCATGATCCGATACTTGTGAAACGCCACTGTTCGCGTAGCCACGTTCAGAATGGCCGCCGCTTCCTTCATGGTGTGGCCTTCCGCCAGCAATTGCAGCACTTCCCGTTGCCGTGGCGTCAGCGTGCGCGGAGGCTCGGATCGCGCGTCGCGTGCCACAATTTCCGCAATCGCTTCCTGCAGCGCCGGTGTAACGTACTTCCCGCCGTGCAGCACTTCCCGTACCGCCTTCAACAACTCGCTGCCCGCCGATTTTTTCAGCAAGTAACCCGACGCCCATTTGTCCATCGTCTCTGCGGCGATTTCCGGATCCTCATTCATGGTCAACACGATGATTTTGATTTTCGGCAGGCTTTGCTTCAACTGCTCGCTGGCATCCAGTCCGTTCAGCAGCGGCATGTTCAAATCCACCAGCACCAGATCTGGTTGTAGTTGTGGCGCCGCTTTCAGTAACGCGCGCCCGTCCCCGACGGTGCCCACGACTTCGCATTCCGGCTCCAGCAGCCGCTTGAACGCTTCCGCGACCAGCGTGTGGTCGTCCGCGATGAGTACACGTGTTTTGGCCACTTACCCCCTCCGGCCTCGACCACCCGTTGGCTGGAATCGTAAATCAATTCTGCTTGGTTTGGAAAGGACGAGAGACATACCCCAAGCGCAAACGCTTCTTGCCACATTGCAAAACTCTCACGAAAATTCCCTGGGAACATCTTCTGGAAGGTGTGCCTACCATCGAGCAACCCATCACGGCCTAGAAATTCTCCGCCCAAGAATTTCTAGATGCACTCCGCCCCGTTAAAATAACGAAACGATCCTGCGAACCGCTCGGGCTGCTCGAAAGTGGGCACACAGGAACCCGTACCGCTTTGAAGAAACTTCGGCTACCCCACGCTTCGAGGTCAAGAGGATGCGTTAGAAGCCTTGGGAAGGGAACTGTCAATAATTACAGTTTTCGCCGTAGCTCCTGAATTAGAAATAACTCTTTTGGCATGAAGCGGTTGCGGGCCGTGTGCGTTCACGCTCTCCATCGCTCACACTGCCCGGTTTTTCGGTAGAAAACCGCACACTTTTCGCAGCTCTTTCCTTTATTTAATCGGTTCAAACCCGAGCGTTGACCCGAAATTTGTACTCGGTGGCAGCACGCTTGCCCATTCACAGTTATACTTGCCGCAAGGAGCTACTTGGCGCCAGTGTCCGCGGAAAAATCCAGCACCTTTCTCCGAGCGCTTTTGGAAAAATTCATCGCCCTTTACGGAGCCAAGCCTCGTTTCGTACAGGCACCCGGCCGCGTCAACTTGATTGGCGAGCACACCGATTACAACGATGGCTTCGTGCTTCCTGTCGCCATCCAGTTTCACACCACGGTCGCCATCAGCCCGCGCACAGACCGCCGCTTGCTCGTTTCTTCGCAGAACTATTCCGAACAAATCGAATTTGACATGCACGCATTGCCTTCGCTGGCTCGTCATCACTGGAGCGATTACGTCGTCGGAGTTGCGCAGAAATTGTCGGAACAAGGCTTTCCCGTGCCCGGTGCAAATCTGCTGATTCACGGTGATGTGCCGCAAGGCGCGGGGCTAAGCTCTTCCGCGTCATTGGAAGTGGCCGTCTGCCAGGCACTGCTGCAAGTCGCTCAGGAAAAAATGAACGGCGTCGATATGGCCTTGCTGTGCCAGCGCGCAGAAAATGAATTTGTCGGCGCGCGCTGCGGAATTATGGATCAGTTTGTTTCCGTCCATGGACAAAAAGATCACGCGCTGCTGTTGGATTGCCGTTCGTTGACTTTCACTCCTGAACCTATTCCTGTGGACGTTCGTTTGGTCATCTGTAATACCATGGTGCGGCACAGCGTGGCCGGCGGGGAATACAATCAGCGCCGCCGCGAATGTGAAATCGGCGCAAATTATTTTGCCGGCGTGTTCCACGGCGTGAAGGCTCTACGCGATATTTCGTTGGAGCAGTTTGCACAGCACAGCGCGGACCTCCCGCAGACGGTGCGTAAGCGCTGCCGCCACGTCATCACAGAGAACGCCCGTGTGTTGGCCGCCGCCGAGGCCCTGAAGCTGCACGATTTACCCCGCTTTGCGCAGCTTATGCGCGAATCGCATGCCAGCCTCCGCGACGATTTCCAGGTCAGCTGCAGCGAATTGGACCTCATGGTGGAGCTGGCCGGCAAAGTCGACGGCGTTTTCGGCTCGCGCATGACCGGCGGAGGATTTGGCGGTTGTACTATTAATCTGGTTCGCAGCCGCGACGTAGACGTGTTTCAATCCACCGTTGCGCAAAGCTACCACGCAGCCACCGGACAACCGCCGGAGATCTACGTCTGTACCGCCGGCGACGGCGTGCATCAACTTGATTAACTCCGTGAGAGTGGGAGGAGTAGTGCCGGAATCCGACAGCAAGGGCCACCATCCAAGATGAAGCTCCTGGTCACAGGGGGCGCAGGCTACATCGGCAGCGTGGTCGCCAGCCAACTTCTAGCCGCTGGCCACCAAGTCGTCATCATCGACAATTTGAGCCGCGGCCATCGCCAAGCCGTCCCGCTAGGTGCCGAACTCGTCGTTGCCGACCTCAGCGACGCGGAAAACCTCGCCGCGCTCTTTCGCGCTCATTCCTTCGATGGCGTCCTGCACTTCGCCGCTTTCATCGAAGCCGGCGAGTCCATGAAGTCGCCCGAGACATTTTTCCGCAACAATACCGCCAACGCATTGTCCGTACTGGAAGCCATGCTCGCGGCCCGCGTGTATCGCTTTGTCTTTTCCTCTACTGCCGCGCTTTTTGGCAATCCAGCCCGGTCTCCCATTCGCGAAGAAGACGCACTTCGCCCAACAAACGCCTACGGTGAATCCAAGTTGCTCGTCGAGCGCATGCTCGAGTGGTTCCACCGTATCCACGGCCTTCGCTATGCCAGTTTGCGCTACTTCAATGCCGCCGGAGCCGCTGCCCCTGATCGGGGCGAAGCCCACCAGCCTGAAACGCATCTTGTCCCGCGCCTGATGAACGTTGCCTTGGGCCGCCAGAAGCACATCGAAATTTTTGGCACCGATTATCCTACTTCCGACGGAACTTGCGTGCGCGACTATATCCATGTCAGCGATCTCGCCACCGCCCATCTCCTTGCCCTCGATGGCCTCGAGCGTTCTAGCCAGCTCATCTATAACCTCGGCAACGGTCACGGCTTCACCGTGCGCGAGGTGATCGACGGAGTGCGCCGCGTTACCGGACGCCCTATCCACGTGGTCGAATCGCCGCGCCGCGAAGGCGATCCCGCCGTGTTGATCGCCAGCTCCGAAAAAATTCGCAAGGAACTGCATTGGCAACCGCAATTCCCGAAACTCGACGCGATCCTGGACAGCGCTTGGCAATGGCACAAGAATTTTCCCGACGGTTATCCGCACGGTTAGAGACGAGCTCATGCCGCATTTCGATTTAACTGCGCATCCGCACCGGCGCTACAATCCTTTGACACGAGAGTGGGTCCTGGTTTCCCCTCATCGCACCCAGCGGCCCTGGCAAGGCCAAGTGGAAGCTACCCCCGCCGAAACATCCCTTGCCTTCGATCCTCATTGCTATCTCTGTCCGGGTAACTCGCGGGCCGGCGGCGCACGCAACCCGCAATATACCAGCACCTTCGTCTTCGAAAACGATTTCGCCGCTCTTCGCTCGGATACTCCGTCGGGCCGCATCCAGGAAAGGGAATTGCTCCTCGCGCAAAGCGAAGCCGGGCAATGCCGCGTGGTTTGTTTTTCTCCGCGTCACGATTTGACTCTCGCGCGCATGCGCGTCGAGGAAATCCGCCTGGTCGTCGAGACCTGGTCCCTTCAATTTTCCGAACTCGCTGCCCAGCCCGACGTTCGCGCCGTTCACATTTTCGAAAATCGCGGTTCCATGATGGGTTGCAGCAATCCCCACCCTCACGGCCAGATTTGGGCGAATGAAACCGTCCCCGATGAACTCGCGCGCGAAACCTCCACGCAGCGCGACTATTTCCAGGCGCATCGATCCAGTTTGTTGGAAGATTATCTACAGCTCGAACTCGAAAGGCAGGAGCGCGTTGTTTGCTCCAACGAACACTTTGTGGTGGTCGTTCCGTTCTGGGCGGTCTGGCCTTACGAAACTCTCCTCATCAGCCGTCGCTCTGTTTCCAATTTGCCCGATTTGCAGGAAGCCGAACGCCAATCACTCGCGCAAATCCTCCGCCAACTCACGATTCGCTACGACAATCTTTTCCGAACCTCGTTCCCCTACACCATGGGTTTTCACCAACGCCCGACCGATGACGGCCCCTATCCCGGATTCCATCTGCACGCACACTACTACCCGCCGCTGCTCCGCTCCGCCACCATTCGCAAGTTCATGGTCGGCTACGAAATGCTGGCCATGCCGCAGCGCGATATCACTCCGGAATCAGCCGCCAAACAATTGCGCGACTTACCCGCCACCCATTATTTGGAGAAAACTTAGCCTTAGATCCTGGCCCTGTGCCCGCTAGCCTAGCTCACCCCTTCCAGGGGTGAGGCCTTTAGTAAGTTGGCCGAAGGAACTGACTATCGTGTCAAAACTTCCAATTCTTCCCGAAGCTGCCGGCGCGCTCGAAATACCCGCATCTTCGCGGTGGCCTGCGTGATGCCCAGTTCTTCCGCCATTTCGCGATGCGTCCACCCTTCGTGCTTGTGCAGCAGAAACGCACGCCGTAAAGAAGGGCTCAGCCGGTGCATCGCCTTGAACGCCAGTTCGCGGTGCATGTGTTGTTTTTCGTTGTTCACGCGCACATCCTGCAGTTCGGCCACGCCGTGTCCATTCCCATCGGAATAGTCCAGGTCCACGTAGCTGTCCTGGTGCCGCGAGCGGTTTCGCCGCAACGTCATTAGCGCTTCATTGAACGTTACACGGAACAACCAGGACGAAAATCGCGACGCTTCTTCGAAGCCGTTGAGCCGCTGGTACACCTTCACCAGTACATTCTGCAATGTATCTTCCGCATCTTCGTGGTTCTTCACCACTCGCCGCGAAACGCGATAGATCATGTGCCAGTTCCGCCTCACCAACTCGGTAAAGGCGCTATCGTTGCCCTTTCGAGCCAGTGCCAGAAGTTCCCGCTCCGAGCTTTCCTCATAATCCACTGTCATGCTCTTGCCGCCCTTCTGCCGCCTCGAGAGTTTGTGAGCCACAGCAAAGAGCGAAAGCACGCTGCCGCCAGGGCGATTAGCGACAGTCTTTCCGCATTCGACGCTGCCAAAACCGGCTCCAATAGACCCAGCAAAGCGCCGCTCCGCGCCGCGGTAATAAACGCAAATGTCCGGTGGAGCATTTGGCTATTCCCCTCGTATTTCCACAGCGGAATCGCTGCGGCATCATGCTGGCTTCTTGGGCAATTTTCGTGGGACACGCACAAACACACCATCGGGGGAATGCCGTAGGCCCCGGGTTACCTCGCTGTATTGGCGAAAAAAGCCATTAATTGCGGTAACACATTGAATCCAAGGCGTTTACAACAACAAGAGATTCTGCGAAATGGCGGCTACCTGAGGGACGAAAAGATCCTAGCGCCGCAATCACCCGGCTAGAAGGCTATAAAGCAGCACGGCCAGAACAACCAGCGTCATCGCCACGTACATGCGGTCACGTTCCACCACGAATGCCACGACCGAGAACCCCACGCGCGCCACGGGCGTCAGGATCAACAGGAGCATCCCTAGCTGAATAATGGCATCAGGCCGTCCAGTAAAGGCTTCGCGCAGAATTAAGTTAGGTTTCCGCAACTCCATTGGTTCCCCGTGAAACACGTGGTAGTCCGGTCGCACCGTCCCGTGATGCGCCAAATGCAGAATGCCTCCTAAGAGCACGACCGATGCGGCCAGCAGCACGCCACCTCGCAGCAGCACTGCGATCCACTTTTCCACTTGGCTATCGGTAATCACAAGCGTCCCTTAACCGAGTTGTAGATCATCTCGATTGCCAGGACGACGACCACCACGCTAAACACCATCCGAATCGATTGCGACTTTGCTCTCACCAGCACTTTCGTGCCTAACAGCGATCCTGCCAGCACCCCAAGCATTACCGGCATCGCCAGCACAGGGTCCAGAAACCCACGGCTCAAATAAATCCCAGCGCTTGCTGCCGCGGTTACTCCAATCATGAAATTGCTGGTGGTCGTCGAAACCTTAAAAGGAAGCCCCATCGCTTGGTCCATGGCCAGCACCTTCATCGCCCCTGAACCTATACCCAATAGTCCTGACAGCGTCCCCGCGCCGAACATCATGCCAAACCCCAATGGCACGCGCCGCGCCCGATAATTTTCCTTTCCATCCTTCGCTGGATAGCTTCCTTCTAGCTTCAACTTGTGTGCCAGCGGATCGATCGATCGTCCGGCATCGGCCGTTTTTGGTTCACGCGCCGAAAAGTACGCGGAAAAGATCAGCACTATTCCGAAGATAATTCCGATCGTGCTGGTGTGCAGCCGCGTCGCTAAGTACGCTCCCAGCAATGCGCCCAGCGTCGTGGCAATCTCCAGGAACATCCCGATCCGTATGTTCGAGAAGCCCTCACGTACATACGCGGCAGCGGCACCGGAAGACGTCGCGATCACCGACACCAGCGATGCCCCAATGGCATAGTGCATGTTCACGCCCATCGCCAGCGTCAGCAACGGCACAACCACCACGCCCCCGCCCAACCCCGTGAGCGCCCCCAGAAATCCGGCCAACAGCGATCCTACAAAAAGAATGGAAGTGAATACGCTTGTGTCCATGTTTGGTTAGTGGCCTGCCTCAATTTCGCTGAGCCGCGGCTTAGCCCAACCCGCAAACAAAATCGCCCTCGCGGCCTGAGAGACATTGCACAAATTTCCCCGGAAATGCCATCCGGCCCATCACTTAGAACACTTTGCGTCCCTTCCGTTCAACCTCGCCACATACCGCTGCGAACAATCCGCTGGCTCTCCGCAAGCATGCTAGAATTCGAACAAGTAGCGCGCCCGTAGCTCAATCGGATAGAGCGCTAGCCTTCTAAGCTAGATGTTGTCGGTTCGATTCCGACCGGGCGCGCCAGACTGACTCCGCCGCCCCTCCACTCAATCCTTTCCCGAAGTACCAACAATTACCTATTTTCTTGTACATTCCCGCCGGATAGCCTGTAGCCCACGTCCATGGATAGCGACAAAAACACCAAGGTCCGCGAGCGCGCCTACAAACTCTATCTAGGTCGCGGCGACACCGATGGCGACGCCTTACGCGATTGGCTGAAAGCCGAAGAGCAAATTCGCGAAGAAGAACACGGTCACAGCCATCGCGGTCCAGCGCGTATGGCTGAGGTACATCGCGGCAAGCTCACCCATGATGATGGCTGCGACATCGAAAATCCCACATAACCTTGCGCGTTCTTTGCTCCTTGCCGCGTCACCACTCCTCCAATGAATGTTTCCGGTCAACATCTTCTGGTTTTGTTTGTCCTCGGTATCCCGGTCGCCTGTGTCAGTTGGACCGTGACGCACGAAGAACTATTTCGCGAACTCCGTTTATGGCTAGCGGATCGCAGTAAGCACTCGCCTCGCCTTTATCAAGAAAGTTTTTCTATCTCCTCACCTGCGAATACTGTTTCAGCCACTATGTCGCCGCCGCCTTTGTGCTTCTGTGCCACTTTCAACTGCTTCTTCCCGGTTGGCGTGGTTTTCTGATCGCCTGGCTCAGCCTGGTTTGGATTTCCAATACGTATATGAGCCTTTTCGGCCGTCTGCGCCTGGACATCAAGCACGAGCATATCGATATTGCTGCTTCGGAAACGGAGGCGCACTTGCGAGATTCGGCCGTGCGCCAAAGTTAGTCCTCGCGTCCATAACTCCAGTTCCGCCTATCCCGTTGAACCTGTATTTCGATAAGTCGAAACACACATACCCTTATGTCTCGAGTTTCGTTGTCAGGTTTCTCGAATCGCGCACCATAGTTGTTACATACCATCAACAATTCCGTTTGCCAGTGCCTGACTCTCCCTCGGCGAATCCCGGTAAAAACCCACGCTTCCGAGGGACCTCATCGATCAGCCCGGTCTTAAACTATGTCACTTGAGAGGATGGACCGGGATGGCGACACTGCTAATCCGTTTTTTGCTCGGCGGAGTTATCGTCACGGCCTTTTCCTTGGTAGGCGAAGTAATTTGGCCCAAAAGTCTTGCTGGTGTGTTTAGCGCGGCGCCCTCGGTTGCTCTCGCCACACTTCTGCTCACGGTTCGTCAAAATGGCCGGTGGTACGCCGCGGCAGAGGGTCGGGCCATGGTCTGGGGTGCCATTGCCTTCCTTTTGTATGCGTGCTGCTGCTTTGCTCTCCTGGTCTATCGGAATTGGACTGCGCTCCGCGCCAGCTCCGCTTCCATGTTTGTATGGCTGCTTAGCGCTTTTGTTTTTTGGTTCTTCGTACTCCGGTAATTATGTTCGTTCAGTTCCATTTCGATGCCGTAAAAAAGGTGAAATGGAATCAACTTGCTATCCGCTTCTTCTTTGGAGGCGTGATTACCGCTGCGGCCGGACTCGTGGCGCGCTATTGGGGACCGCTCGCGGGTGGCCTCTTCCTGGCGTTTCCCGCGATCTTCCCCGCAAGTGTGACATTGCTTGCCAAAAAGCAGGCTCAACAGAAGGCCGCACACGGCATGCCCGGCGCAACTCGTGGGAGGAAGGCTGCCGCCATCGAGAATCGGGGGACCATTCTCGGCTGTGTGGGGCTCGCCAGCTTCGGCCTTGCTGTTTGGCTGCTTCCACCAAGCTTGCACGCGGTATTCGCGTTGTTACTGGCCTTGGGCGTTTGGAGCGCCGTATCCCTGGCGTTGTGGTCGTTGGTCCGAAAGATCAAACACGCCTAAGGCTCTCGACGACGGACCGTTGTGCCGTCTACGCTGGTCTCGACGAACCTTCATTCACGTAGTAACCCGCCGTATTCACGGTTGTCCCGGACAGCTTGCTGACCAACTGGCACAACTCGCACTCACGCGTATGTCGTTGCAACCGCGCATAGGCCTTTGCAAAATCGGCCTGTAGCCGCGTCAACTCGCTGCCTACTGCTTTGCCCTGCAATCCCAGTTCTTGAATTTCTCCCTGTCTCTTGGACCACGTTTCCAACGCATCTTGAGATTGCATCAACAGTTCTTCATATCGCTCACAGAACGAAGTCTTGAATGTGGCTCCCTCTTTTCCGATGTTCATTTCCCCTCCAGCATTTACCTCTGGCTTGAAAACGTTCTCGCCACGACGGTTGGCTGGGACCGAAACCCTGCTTTCGTTCATCATGCACGTAATTAGCCATCCTGATATCCATCAAATTAGTTGGCATACATTTCGCCACCGCGGGGAATTCATTCCACCTGTCTGTAAGTTTTTCTCATTGCTACTGCACCGATACACGACCGTTCCCGGGACTTCGCCAGTAAACGCTTTAGACACTGAACCGCGGCAAAGTTTGTACAGCAAACCACTGATTTCGGCCGCGTAATTGGCTGGCGGTGATTCACTTCGTTTCTGCTCAACGAGAATCCCGCGAGTGCGGATCAAACTCATTCTCCATCAGCCGTTCGGCCGCGATACAGCCTTCATGTCCGCACCTGCACGGACCGCGTGTGGATCCATCGGCGCTCGAGCATGCTGCGCTGCAGAATCTCTGCTCCGGTTCGACCAGGCACTGGCAGGGTGGGTGCGTACATTTAATAAGAGTCTCTGTATTGCTCATCTCTGCTCTCCTCACATATCCTGCCGGCGATTATTCGGGTGCGTGCCATTCCTTGATGTCGCAAGCTCTGCCGTGCTCATCTTCGGATAACGGGCGGCTCTGGTATTTGTGAATGTCGTAGTCGAATACCTCGATGGCCACATCCGTTGGAAGCCCATCTATGGCTTGAATCATTCCATTTTCGAGACGGATCTGAATCTTCGTCATTGGACCTTCCGATTGCCGCGGAATCGCGTGCTCTTTCTCTCTGGCGACGACCAAAGCTGTGCCAGCAAACCTCGCAGCCGCTCTATCTTTTCGCTTAAGGCTTGGTCCATTTCGGGCGTGAGCCGCGCTCCGCGCAGAAATCGTTGGGCCGCATGATAGGCCCGTCTGGCGTGTTCCGCATCTCGAGATTACTCAGGTCAACACCGACCTCACCAATTTGCTCGATAGCATCGAAATCGCCGTGGTTATGATCGGCAGCGACCTGACCATCCGCCGCTTTACCACTCAGGCGCAAAAATTCTTTGGCTTGATTGCCGCCGACGTTGGGCGGCCCCTGCTGAACATCAATCCCATTATCGAAATCCCAGACTTCCAGGCCATCGTCCTGCAAGTGATGTCCAATTTCCGCGTCGTTGAGAAAAAGATTACCGATTCCCGCAGCAAGAGCTACCAACTGCGGATTCTGCCGTATCGCACGATGGAAAATAAAATTGACGGCGCCGTTATCACCATCATCGAACTCTCCGCCGCTAATAATTGACGGCCAACCTCGCCAATCCACTTCACCAACGCGCCTTGCGCTCGGCGGCAGTCTTCGCCATTAACTCCGCGGACCTTTCCGTTTCCCAAGACCGGTGCACGCATTCCAGCACAAATCCGCTGATGCTCATTTTTCGTTGCGACGCGGCCCCGCGAATCCGTCTTGCTTCTTCGGCAGCGCAGTAAATATGCAAGGCCGTGCGGGGCGCCATGGCTTTCACGCGCTTTCCTCGGCCCAGCTTGAAGAATGCCCGCTGGCCCAGGCTGGAAACTAGCTCAGCGCTAAAGTGCACGGACCTCATAACGATATGGATCACGTAGCCGCTGACCGTGCGCCGCTGCAGTGCAGCTTGTTTCCGGACTTGTTCGGCTTCTTTTCGAGAGCAACGAACTAAGAGCGCGGGTCGCATTTGATACTAAATAGTATCAAGAACTCGATAGCTTTGTACGTTTAGCTCTTGCCAGCCGCTCGCACGCAACCTAGCCTTAAACCTAAAGCCGAGCTGGTTTTTGCCTTCCAACTGAAAATCCTTCCTGTTCTGAAGCCGGCTCGGCTCTATTCTCTGGGGGAGGAGCATGGACGGTGCGATTTCTGCGCCGAGTCCCATTCACTATCACATTCGATGGTCTGGGAAACCACTGGATTGGGAACCCTTTGCAACCGTAGAAGCCGCCCAGGTCGCGGCAGCGCAAATGGTGCGCAGAGAGGAAAGCTACACGATCGAGAAGTTTGATGCCGACTGCCTTCGATGTAAGCACGCCTTTTCCTGGAAACTAGCAACCAGCGACGACTGAACAGTTGCAGTCGCGTGATCTGACCGCTTGAACCATGCCCGATTACGGCCTCCCCCTGCACTAGCTACACCATCTTCCCGATGGTCCCGCTTTCAGTTTCGGTAAATAGTCACAACCGTTGGTTTGCTAGCGCATGTCCTCGACCTCCGCGCTCGGAAGGAAATCGCGTTTATGAAGAGAATCATTATGATGGCTGCTTTGATGGCCGTCGCGTTTCTTGGATTGAATGTTGCGGTGCAAGCCCAAGATTGGTATCACGACCGCGACGCTCGCTATAACGGCAACAGCTGGCGCTCTCATGTCTTTGCCGACATCGGCACCGATTTGGACCATATTTACAGTGCCAACCACGCCACCGACAAAGAGCGCGAGCGCCTCGACCGCACGAAGCAGGAATTGATGGAGTTGCAAGGGAAGCTCGACCACGGTGTCTGGGATAACGGCCATGTCAATGACGTCATCGACTCGCTGCGAAAGTCATCCGACGACACCCGGTTATCCGAACGCGACCGCTCCGTGCTGAGCGACGACGTTAGCCGCCTCAAAGAACTTCAGAGCGCCCACAACGGCCACTAGGCACGCACGTACCTCAGCGTGGCAATCCGAAATACCGCGCCAGGCTAGCGCGAATGTCCGCCGCCGAACTCGTATACCAGCACTAACGATCCACTCGGACTGTAACTGCCTTGCACCACTTCCGCTGTATTGTAAAACGACGTGTGCAGATACTCCCCCTGCACCCGCAGCGCCAGGGGTGATGTGATCTTCAGTTGCACGCCTCCACCAAACGACCACGCCAGGTGGTTCACATACCCGTTCAAATAGTTTGCAGACTCCGAATTGTTCACTCCCGCCACACGCGCTCCCCCGATCAGAAACTGTCCATACACGTTTGTCCGTCGCGTGCGAATCGCGTAAAACACGGGGCCACCCATATACGTGAACGCATCGTTGTAATGGCCGGTACCCAGAAGATTGTCGGACCGTTGATAGGCCACATCCGCTCGTATGCCCCACCGGCGAAACGGCGTCACCGTGAATGTGCCTTTCGGTCCAGCCATACCCGTATTTCCTGAACCGGGCACGGTCAGTCGCGTGTATTCCACGCCCAAGCTGGCATCGAACGCCGTCGATTTACCAGCCACCACCGGCAGTTGCGCCTTCGCGGGCAACACCGCGAACAGGCAACACAAAAAGCCACCGAGCGACACGTTCTTCCACTTCGCAAAATACTGGAACATTACCTTCTTCCACTTTTTCTTAAGTACCCACCAGCAATAGACAACCACCCCACCCTCGATTTTAGAAGTTTGTACCGGCAGGATCGAAACGAAGATTACAAATTCGTGCTCGACATGTGACGTAACTCTAAGACCACAATCCAGTGATACTCTGAAACTGCTGTCCAATATCCAATTTTCGGTGGTGTCATTGCCCAAACTCAGTGCAGGCATTTTGCTGTTCCGCAGGCGCTCCTCTGCCCTCGAAGTGCTGCTGGTTCATCCCGGCGGTCCGTTCTGGAAAAAGAAAGACCTCGGTGCCTGGTCGATACCCAAAGGCGAATATGCCGAACAGGAGGATCCACTCGCCGCGGCCAGGCGTGAATTTGCCGAGGAAACAGGAATGAAGGTCCAGGGAAATTTCCTGCTTCTCGGTTCTTTCAAACAGCCCAGTGGAAAAATGATTATCGCTTGGGCTCTCGAGGGCGACTGCTCGGTTGCCGACATTCGCAGCAACACTTTTTCGATGGAATGGCCCCCCAAGTCCGGGCGCCAACAGGAATTTCCAGAAATTGATCGCGCGGACTGGTTTGCCTTAACGGAGGCGCACAAGCGCATCCTGAAAGGTCAAGCCGCAATTCTTGATCGCCTGAAATCGCAACTCGAATAATCCCGAGTCTACAAACGACCACGAACTACTCCATCTCAAACGTCAGGAACGTCAGCTTGCCATTACGTTCCACTTGCACCGCCGCCGGATCGCCCGGTTTCAACTTCTCGAACGCTCCTCGCAAGTCGTTCATATTTCGAATCGGCGTGCGATTGAACGCGTGGATCACGTCGCCTTCCTGCAATCCGGAATCCACCGCAAGCCGGTTCGCCACCAACGCCGTGACCAGCACGCCTCCAGGAATGCGCAGCGGACCAATCAGGTCTGCGACCTCGCCGTTCACCGAAGCTCCAACAATTCCCAATCGCGGGATCAGGTCTTTGCTGGGGTCCGACAAGTCCGCCAGTCGGCTCAAGTCGTGCACAGGTTCGAGCACCGGCACCTGCACGTTTAGCTTTTTTCCGCCGCGCACCACCTGTAGATTCACTTTGTCCGCGCTGGTGCGCAGGTACAGGCTCAACGTAAACAGCGCCACATTGTCCACCGGCATGCCGTCGATCGCTTCTATCACATCGTCGACGCGCAGGCCCGCTTGCGCTGCTGAGCCCCCTTCGTCCACGTCCGCCACCACCACGCCCGGCGTGTCTGTAATTCCCAATCCTCCGGCCAGGTCCGGCGTCAGCGATTGCAAATCCGCGCCGATGGTGCGCCGCCGCACGCGCCCATACTTGCGTATCTGCTCGTACGCATAGCGCGCAATCCCGCTGGGGATTGCAAATCCGATGCCCTCGTTTCCTCCGGACTTCGTGTAAATAAACGTGTCAATCCCCACCACGTTTCCGTCCACATCTACCAACGGCCCGCCGCTATTCCCGGGATTGATGGCTGCGTCGGTTTGGATATACACCATAGGATCGTCCGGATCGGGCTGCCGTAGCACCGAACTCACCAGCCCGAACGTCACCGAATTTTCCAATCCTTCCGGGCTGCCAAACGCCAAAACCACTTCTCCTTTATGCAGCCGGTCGTACCTCGCAAACGGCAACGTCGGCAGTCCCGTCGCTTCCACCTTTAATACCGCCAGATCCACCTGCTTGCTGGCTCCCACAATTTTCGCGTTCAGGATTTGTCCTTTCGACTTCAGCATTGCCGGCGCTTGCCCTTGTTCCTCCAGCTTCGGCGTCAACACCACCCGCACGCGATCCGCGCCTTTCACCACGTGATAATTCGTAATGATGTATCCATCGGGATCGATAATCACGCCGGAGCCGAGGCTGCGCTCGCGGCCAAACGGGCTCGGCGACTTGCTGTCCTCATCCTCTTCGTCGTCCGTCGACCCGTATCCCGTCACCATCACTTCCACCACTGCCGGGGACGCGCGCTTCACCAGCGATTCGAACGCGGCGTTCATGTCGTGAATCACATCCACACCCGCTCTCGCCGGTGCCGACTGCGCTTGCCCCTGCGTTCGCGAAACCGGAATCAATACCACCGCCATCACGATGAACGCGCAAACAAACGTCCACCGGCTTCCCGCGATCGCTGTTGCAACCCTAAACGCTTTCAATGTGTTCACCTATCTTGTTGAGGACCGGCAAAGGAAAGGCGAGCCATGGGACCGCAACTCGCGCCCAATCATCATAAGCCCTGAAGTATGGCGCCGGGTCAACGAAACCGGCGGATCACCAGATTGTGCCGGTCCGAACGGTACAGTCCCAGCACGTACACAATCACCGAGCCCTTCGTCGAGTAGATCACCTGCCGGATGCGCAGCAGCGGCTCTCTCTTCGGCACTCCCAGCAGCTCCGCCGTTCGCGGATCCGCCGCGGTGGCGTCCACCTCTTCGTCCGCGTAGCCCAACACTACGTTGTAATGGCGCTCCAGAACTTTGAACAGCGATTCCTGCTCCAGCGACTCCGACAACAAACCCCCAAAATGCTTCGCCGAAAAATAGCAAGTCTCCAGCGCA